>JBBFLI020000036.1:0-40075 GCA_037481615.2 Desulfobacterales bacterium | reverse complement strand
TCTGGAGGATTCCTGCCATGTCAAGGGTAGGTAAGGTTTTTCGCGTTGCATCGAATTAATCCACATCATCCACCGCTTGTGCGGGCCCCCGTCAATTCCTTTGAGTTTTAACCTTGCGGCCGTACTCCCCAGGCGGTCGACTTCACGCGTTAGCTGCGTCACTAATGGATTTCTCCACCAACGACTAGTCGACATCGTTTAGGGCGTGGACTACCAGGGTATCTAATCCTGTTTGCTCCCCACGCTTTCGCGCATGAGTGTCAGAACCGGTCCAGGAAGCTGCCTTCACCACCGGTGTTCCTCCTGATATCTACGCATTTCACCGCTACACCAGGAATTCCGCTTCCCTCTCCCATACTCAAGTCGCTTAGTATCAGATGCACTTCCCCGGTTAAGCCGAGGGCTTTCACACCTGACTTAAACGACCGCCTACGCGCCCTTTACGCCCAGTGATTCCGAATAACGCTTGCACCCCCCGTATTACCGCGGCTGCTGGCACGGAGTTAGCCGGTGCTTCCTTCAGTGGTACCGTCAATGCCGATGGGTATTCGCCACCGGCAATTTCTTCCCACTTGACAGAGCTTTACGACCCGAAGGCCTTCATCACTCACGCGGCGTTGCTGCGTCAGGGTTGCCCCCATTGCGCAAAATTCCTCACTGCTGCCTCCCGTAGGAGTCTGGACCGTGTGTCAGTTCCAGTGTGGCTGATCATCCTCTCAGACCAGCTAACCATCGTCGCCTTGGTAGGCCGTTACCCTACCAACAAGCTAATGGTACGCGGGCTCATCTCCAAACGGTAGCTTACATGTAGAGGCCACCTTTGATCCGGAAGACCGAGGCCAACCGGATATTATTCGGTATTAGCACCGCTTTCGCAGTGTTATCCCCAATTCGGAGGTAGATTACCCACGCGTTACTCACCCGTGCGCCACTGTACTAGTCCCAGCAAGCTGAGACGTTCTCGTGCGACTTGCATGTGTTAGGCACGCCGCCAGCGTTCATTCTGAGCCAGGATCAAACTCTCCAGTTGAACTGGATCACAGGACCGCATGCGGCCCCGTGAGAACGACGGAGTTGATTCGGCCGGACGCCACTATTTAGTTTTCAAAGATCAAAAGCCCACCAGAGAGTCTCTGGGGCTCCAACGCATAGAGCCGCAATTCGGCCCCTTCAATATAACCAACTCATCCCGCTTGTCAAGTATTTTTTCGCGGCCGCCGACCCGATGCGGCATGCAGCGGCCGCCGCGGACAATTTGCGGTTTATAGAGAAAGGCAGACCGCCTGTCAACACTTTTTTTTGACCCCTCCCCCGCACGGCCGGCGGCCGCCGACCTGGGGGGAGCCGTTCCCCGGGGCGCGCCCGGCGTACCCGTCGCCCCGCGCCGTTACGGGATGCCCCGGCGCTGCGGTTCATGCCGGCGGCTCGGCCTGAACCCGGCAGAAGCGTTTCTTCCCGCTGCGCAGCAGAAGCCCGCCTGCGGCGTCGAGATCGGCCTCGGTCACCAGGCGGTCGTGGGCCTCGATCCGGCGCCCGTTGAGATAGGCCCCCCCCTGCTCGATCAGCCGCCGCGCGGCCGCCCCCGACGCCGCAAGCCCGGCCTCGTGGATCAAGCGGAAGGCCGGGATCCCGGACCGGAAGCGCGCCCGCGGGATCGACCGCGTCGGCGTCGCCTCGGCCCGCGCCGCCTCCTCCTCCCGCGGCACGGTGCTCGAGGGCAGCAGGTCCGCCGGGATGCGCCGGGCGCCGAAGAGCCGCCGGGCGGCGCCGAGCGCGGCCGCCGCCTCCTCGCGGCCGTGGGCCAGCGCCGTCGCCTCGAAGGCGAGGACCGCCTTCGCGGCGTTCAACCCTTCGGCCGCCAGCGCCTCCACCTCGCGGATCTCCTCGAGCGGCAGAAAGGTGAAGAGCGCCAGGAAACGGCCCACGTCGCGATCGTCGGTGTTCACCCAGAACTGGAAATAATCGTAGGGCGAGGTCCGCGCCGGGTCGAGCCACACGGCGCCGCGGGCGGTCTTGCCCATTTTCTCGCCGCTGCTCGTCGTGATCAGGGGAAAGGTGATCCCGAAGGCCGCCTTTTGCTCCACCCGCCGGATCAGCTCGACCCCGGCCACGATGTTGCCCCACTGGTCGCGGCCGCCCATCTGCAGGCGGCAGTCGTAGCGCCGGCAGAGCTCGAGAAAGTCGAAGGCCTGGAGCACCATGTAGTTGAACTCGATGAAGGAGAGCCCTTCCTCGGTTTCGAGTCGCAGCCGGTAGCCTTCGGCCTTGATCATGCGGTTGACCGAAAAATGCCTCCCGATGTCGCGCAGAAACGGGATCACCCGCAGCTCGAGCAGCCAGGCGGCGTTGTTCAGGAGGAGCGCCCGGTCCTCTTCGAAGTCGAGAAAGCGCGACAGCTGACGCCGGAGACCGGCCGCGTTGCGTTCGACATCCTCGAGGGTGAGCAGCTTGCGCATCTCGGTCTTGCCGCTCGGGTCCCCCACCAGCCCCGTCCCCCCGCCCACGAGGGCGATCGGCCGATGGCCGGCCCGCTGCATGTGGGCGAGCGCCAGGATCGGGACGAGATGCCCCACGTGCAGGCTGTCGGCGGTGGGGTCGAAGCCGATGTAGCCGGTCGCCTGCCCCTCGGCGAAGAACCGCGCCAGCTCCTCCTCGTGCGTCGTCTGCTCGATGAAGCCCCGTCGTCTGAGGGTCTCGAGCAGGTCGGCCTGGGCCATGGTGTTCACCTCCCCCCGCGCCCGTCGCGCGAACCGGCCCTCACCGGTTCGCCAGCTCCACGGCGCGCGTCTCGCGGATCACGGTCACCTTGATCTGTCCCGGGAAATTCATCGTCTCCTCGATCTTGCGGGCGATGTCCTTCGAGAGCAGCACCGCCTCTTCGTCGGAGACCTTCTCGCTTTCCACGATCACCCGCAGCTCGCGTCCGGCCTGGATGGCATAGGTGTTGGCGACCCCCCGGAACTCCTGGGCGATCTTCTCGAGATCCTCGATCCGCTTGATGTAGTTCTCGAGCAGTTCCTTCCTCGCCCCCGGCCGCGCCCCGGAGAGCCCGTCGGCCGCCTGCACGAGGAGGGCATAGACCGTCGCCGGCGGCACGTCCTCGTGGTGGGCGGCGATCGCGTGCACGACCTTCGGGCTCTCGCCGTATTTCTTGGCGAGCTTCGAGCCGATCAGCGCGTGCGGGCCCTCGACCTCGTGGTCGACGGCCTTGCCGATGTCGTGGAGCAGGCCCATGCGCCGGGCGAGCTTCGTGTTCAGCCCGAGCTCGGCCGCCATGATGCCGGCGAGAAACCCGACCTCGACCGAGTGCTGGAGCACGTTCTGCGTGAAGCTCGTGCGGAACTTGAGCCGCCCGATGCACTTGATCAGCTCGGGGTGCATGCCGTGGATGCCGAGGTCGAAGGCCGCCTGCTCGCCGGCCTCCTTGATCGTCTGTTCGACCTCCTGGCCGACCTTCTTGACCACGTCCTCGATGCGCGCGGGGTGGATCCGGCCGTCGGAGATCAGCCGCTCGAGCGACAGCCGCGCGACCTCCCGCCGCACGGGGTTGAACCCGGAGAGGATGACCGCCTCCGGCGTGTCGTCGATGATGAGGTCGATGCCCGTGGCGGCCTCGAGCGCGCGGATGTTCCGGCCCTCGCGGCCGATGATGCGGCCCTTCATCTCGTCGTTCGGCAGCGGCACGACCGAGACCGTCCGTTCGGCGACGAAGTCGCCGGCGTAGCGCTGGATGGCCGTGGCGATGATCTTCTTCGCCTTCTTGTCGGCCTCCTCGCGCGCCTCGCTCTCGATCCGCTTGATCATCTTCGCCGCCTCGAAGCGCGCCTCGTTTTCCATGGCCCGGAGCAGCAGCTCTTTCGCCTGCTCGGCCGTCAGCCCCGAGATCTTCTCGAGTTCCTGTTTCTGGGCCTCGATCAGCCGCTGCACCTCGGTGCGCTTTTCCTCCAGCCCCGCCTCCAGGGCCTGCAGCTGCCGTTCGCGCCGGGCCGCCTCCTGGTCCCGCTGATCGACCTGCTCGGCCTTGCGCTCGAGCGCCTCCTCCTTCTGGACGAGCCGGAGCTCGCGCTGTTTGAGCTCGGCCCGCGCTTCGCGCATCTCCTCTTCGAAATCGCTTTTCATCCGGAAAAGCGATTCCTTGGTTTCGACCTCGGCTTTGCGCAGCAGCTCCTCGGCCTTGGCCCGGGACTCCTCGAGCAGCCGCGCGGCTTCTTTTTCGGCCTGCCCGGTCTTGCGCGACCCCATCCGCCCGCGCAGCCCGAGGGCGACGGCGAAGCCGGCCGCGGCGCAGATCGCTCCGATGATGATCGTTTCCATGACGGGTTTCTCCTCGAACGGCCGAAGGTTCGGCCGGTTTTCGGGTAATGCGGCGCCCGCGGCCGCCCCCGCGGGGCGGGGAAAGCGGGCGCCGTGATGGAAGGCCGGAAGGGGGGCGGAAACGCCGCCGCCGTGCGGAAGGCGGGAGCCCGGGGATTCAGGATGGCGGGGCGGGCCCGGGGATCAACCGGGCCGACGCAGGTCTCGCAGCCGGTTCAAACCCTCGTCGAGCCGGCGCTGCAGTCGAGCGCAGCGCCGCCCGGCTTCTTCGAGGAAGGCCCGGGATTCGTCTTCCCGTTGGATGAGTCGATGCGCCATATTCAAAGCTGCGAGAATCATGATCGTCAACCGGGGCGGGCCCAGGCCCGTTCCGCCGTGGCGATGCTGGACTTCGCCCACTTCGCGGACCAGGAGCTCCGCCGCCCGATTCGCCTGCTGGATTCCGGTGTCGGTTTTGAAGGTGTAGGGCCTTCCGAACAGATCTACCGTGATCCGATCTTCCACACCGGCACGTCCCCTGAATGCCTCCCGCGTCCCGGGGTTCAGGAGCGGTGGACACCCTCCAGTCTGGCCAACACGTGATCGATCCGGGCGCGGATCTGGGCCCGCTCTTCGGCCCAGCGCGTCTCCGCCGCCCGTTTCCGGTTCAGTTCCTCCTCCAGGTGGCCGATGCGCCGTTTGAGCTCGAGGTTCTCCGATTGCAGCGCGGCCGCCTGCTCGAGAAGCCGGGTGACCTTTTCCTCGATCCGGTCGAGATGTTCAAGAAAAGCAGCCGCTTCGTCGCCGTCGGGCATCGGGCTCATGGGGCGTACTTTAGCCCGAAACGGCGCGGAGCGTCAAGCGGGATGGAGGCCCCCGGGCCCGCGGGCGGCGAGCAGGCGCTCGACACGCGCGAGATCCTCGGGCGAGTTGACCCCGAGCACCTCGTCGGGGTCGCCCCCGCGGAAGACCCCCACGCGGCAAAGGCTCTCGACCCCAAGGCGCACGACGTCGGTGAGGTAATACTCGCCCTGGGCGTTGTCGCGGGAGAGGCGCGGCAGCGCCGCCTCGAGGAAGGAGCGCCTCAGGCAGTAGATGCCGCTGTTCACCGTGCGCACGGCGCGTTGGGCGGAATCGGCGTCGGCCTCCTCGATGATGGCGCGGAGCCTTCTTTCGCCGTCGAAAATCAGCCGACCGTAGCCCCGGGGTTGTTCGAGGTCGACGGCGAGCACCGTTGCATCGCGCCTCGCGCGGTGATGGTCCTCGAGGAGGGAGGCGAGGGTTCCGGGGGCGATCAGCGGCACATCGCCGCAGAGGACGAGGAGCGACTCGCAGGAGGGCGGCACCTCGGGCAGGGCGCAGAGGACCGCATGGCCCGTCCCCAGCTGCTCCTCCTGCAGCGCGAAACGCACGGGGGCGATGCGCGAGACGACCCGGCGGACCTCTTCGGCCTGGTGGCCCACGACCACGACCACGGCATCGCCGCAGACGGCGCGCGCGGCCTCGACGACGTACTGCACCATCGGTTTCCCGCCAACGGCATGCAGCACCTTGGCAAGCGGGGATTTCATCCGCTTGCCGCGTCCCGCCGCGAGGATGACCGCGCCGACGGCCCCGTGCATCGCTCTCGCCCGTTTCCCGGAAAAGTTTCCGCAAACAAAACGGAGGGCTGCGCCCCGGGGGGCCGCCCTCCGCGAAAGGTTTCGGCCGCTTCCGCCTCCCCCGGCGTCGGCCGGGGGGAAGGCCTCACTGCAGCCGGCTCTTCTCGGCGATCTTGAGCCTCGTGAGCGCCCGCTGCAGCGCCGCCTGGGCGCGGGCGAAATCGACCGCCTCGCGGCTTCGCATCTCGGCCAGGCGCTTCTGCGCGCGCTCGAGCGCCGCGCGGGCGCGCTCGACGTCGATGTCGCGGCGCCGCTCGGCGGACTCGGCGAGGATCGTCACCCGGTCCGGGAGCACCTCGGCGAAGCCGCCGCTCACGAAGGTGAAATGCTCCCCCCCCTGGGGGTCCACGTAGCGCACGGCCCCGATCTGGAGCGAAGTGAGAAACGGCGTGTGCCCGATCAGGACACCGAATTCGCCGAGCGTCCCCGGCGCCATGACGATCTGCGCCTGCTCGCTCACGACCACCCGCTCGGGGGTGACGATTTCCAGCTTGATCGTTCCGGCCATGCTGTCCCCCCCGGCGTTATTCGGCCGCCGCCATCTCCTTGGCCGCCGCGAGCACTTCCTCGATGCCGCCCTTCATGTAGAAGGCCTGCTCGGGGATGTCGTCGTGCTTGCCCTCGCAGATCTCCTTGAACCCGCGGATCGTGTCCTCGAGCTTCACGTACTTGCCGGGCTTGCCGGTGAAGGTCTCGGCCACGTGGAAGGGCTGGGAGAGGAAGCGCTGGATCTTGCGCGCGCGGGAGACCGTGATCTTGTCCTCGTCGGAGAGTTCTTCCATGCCCAGGATGGCGATGATGTCCTGGAGCTCCTTGTATTTCTGCAGGATCTGCTGGACGGTGCGCGCCGTGCGGTAGTGCTCCTCCCCGATGTAGGCGGCGTCGAGGATGCGCGAGGTGGAATCGAGCGGGTCGACCGCCGGGTAGATGCCCAGCTCCGCGATCTGCCGCGAGAGGACGACGGTCCCGTCGAGGTGGGCGAAGGTCGTGGCCGGGGCCGGGTCGGTCAGGTCGTCGGCCGGCACGTAGACGCACTGCACGGCGGTGATCGAGCCCTTGTTGGTCGAGGTGATGCGCTCCTGCAGCTCGCCCAGGTCGACGGCGAGCGTCGGCTGGTAGCCGACGGCGGAGGGCATGCGGCCGAGCAGGGCCGAGACCTCGGAGCCCGCCTGGGTGAAACGGAAGATGTTGTCGATGAAGATCAGCACATCCTGGCCTTCCTCGTCGCGGAAGTACTCGGCCTCGGTCAAGGCCGAGAGCGCCACCCGCGCCCGCGCCCCGGGGGGCTCGGTCATCTGCCCGTAGACGAGGGAGGCCTTGGGCAGAACCCCCGAAGCCTTCATCTCGTGGTAGAGGTCGTTGCCCTCGCGGGTGCGCTCGCCCACGCCGGCGAAGACGGAGATGCCGCCGTGCTGCATGGCGATGTTGTGCACCATCTCCATCATGATGACGGTCTTGCCCACGCCGGCGCCCCCGAACATGCCCATCTTGCCGCCGCGCGGGAACGGGACGAGGAGATCGATGACCTTGACGCCGGTTTCGAGCACGCGCACGGAGGTGTCCTGCTCGGTGAACTTGGGCGCCGGTCGGTGGATCGGCCGCAGAAGCTCGCGGCTGACGGGGCCCAGGCCGTCCACGGGCCGGCCGACCACGTTCAGCACGCGCCCCAGGGCCGCCTTGCCCACGGGCATCAGGATCGGCGCCCCGGTGTCCTTGACGGGCATGCCGCGCACCAGGCCGTCGGTGACGTCCATGGCGATGGTGCGCACGATGTTGTCCCCGAGGTGCTGGGCGACCTCCACGACCAGGTTGTCCGGCTCGTCGCTGATCGCCGGGTTGCTGATGGTCAGGGCGGTGTAGATCGTCGGCAGCTTCCCCTGCGGGAACTCCACGTCGACGACCGGTCCCATGACCTGGACCACTTTTCCGATGTTCTCTGCCATTGAATCTCCTCCTGTCTCGAACGCGGTGAACCGTCGGTCCGGCGTTATCCCTTGAGCGCCTCGGCCCCGCCGACGATGTCCATCAATTCCGCCGTGATCGCGGCCTGGCGCGCCTTGTTGTAGGCGAGCGTCAGGTTGTGGATCATGTCGTTGCAGGCCTTGGTGGCGTTGTCCATGGCGAGCATCCGCGCGGCGTGCTCGGAGGCCGAGGTCTCGAGCAGCGCCCGGTAGAGCTGCACGGAGACGTTCCGCGGCAGCATCTCGCCCAGGAGGGCCGCGGCCGAGGGTTCGCAGAGATGCTCGGGGAGCCAGCCCTCGTAGCCCCCCGGCTCGGGGGCGACCTTCTCGATCGGCGGCACCGGCAACAGCGGCCGCAGCACGGGGACCTGACGGGCGACCGTGAGGAACTCGGCGTAGACGATCCAGACCTCGTCGTAGCGTTCCTCGAGGTAGCCCTGCACGAGGTTGCGGGCCGCATCCTGGGCCTCGCCGAATTTGACCATCGTGCCCATGATCCCCAGGTACTCGCTCACGATCTCCGCCCCCACCTTGCGGCACCAGTTGCGGCCCTTGCGGCCGAAGGCGGTGAACGAGCAGGGGATCCCGGCCGCCTTCTTTTCCTTGAAGAAGGACTCGGCCTTCTCGATCAGGTTGGTGTTGAAACCGCCGCAGAGGCCCCGGTCCGAGGTGCACAGGACGACATGGGCGGCGCGGGTCTCCTCGCGGGGCGTGAGCAGGGGGTGGGCCCCTTCGCCCGCACGGGCCGCCAGGTGCCCGAGCACCTCGGCGAACTTGCGCGCATAGGGGCGGAAGGACTCCATGCGCTCCTGGGCGCCGCGCAGCTTCGAGGCCGCCACCATGTTCATCGCCTTGGTGATCTGTCGCGTCTTGCGAACGGCCTTGATCTTGTTCTTGACGTCCTTCAGCGTTGCCATCGGCGTTTGCCCTCACCTTCGCCCGGGCCGCGGCGGGCGCCCCGGGGGATTCACGGCCTGGCCGGGGATGCGGCCCGGCCCGCTCTCACTTGACGGTTTCCTTGAACTCCTCGTCGAAGGTCTTGAGGGCTTCGTCCATCAGCTTTTCGAGCTCGGCGTCGATCGCCTTCTTCTCGCGCAGCTGGGTGAACACCTGGGGGAAGCGGTCCTCGATGAACTTGTAGAGCTCGCTTTCGTAGCGGGTGACGACGTTCACCGGGTACTTGTCGAGCCAGCCGCGGGTCCCCGCGTAGAGAATCGTGACCTGCTTCTCCATCGGCAGCGGCTGGTACTGGGGCTGTTTCAGAAGCTCGACCAGCCGCGCCCCCCGCGTGAGTTGTCGCTGGGTCGCTTTGTCGAGATCGCTGCCGAAGGCGGCGAAGGCTTCGAGTTCGCGGTACTGGGCGAGATCGAGCCGCAGCGTGCCCGCGACCTGTTTCATCGCCTTCACCTGGGCCGCACCGCCCACGCGCGAAACCGAGAGCCCCACGTTGATCGCCGGGCGCACGCCGGCGAAGAAGAGGCTGGGCTCGAGGTAGATCTGCCCGTCGGTGATCGAGATCACGTTGGTCGGGATGTAGGCGGAAACGTCGCCCGCCTGGGTCTCGATGATCGGCAGCGCGGTGAGCGAGCCCGCCCCGAGCTCGTCGCTCAGCTTGGCCGCCCGCTCGAGGAGCCGCGAGTGGTTGTAGAAGATGTCGCCGGGGTAGGCCTCGCGGCCCGGCGGCCGGCGCAGGAGCAGCGACACCTGGCGGTAGGCGGCCGCCTGTTTGGAGAGGTCGTCGTAGATGATGAGCGCGTGCCGGCCCTTGTCGCGGAAGTACTCCCCCATGGCGCAGCCGGCGTAGGGGGCGATGAACTGCAGCGTCGCCGGGTCGCTCGCGCAGGCGGCGACGATCGTCGTGTACTCCATCGCGCCGTGTTTCTCGAGCACGGCCGCCACCTGGGCGACCGAGGACTTCTTCTGGCCGCAGGCGACGTAGATGCAGAAGATGCCGCTGTCCTTCTGGGCGAGGATCGCGTCGATCGCGATCGCGGTTTTCCCGATCTGCCGGTCGCCGATGATCAGCTCGCGCTGACCGCGGCCGACCGGCGTCATGGCGTCGATCGCCTTGAGCCCCGTGTAGCAGGGCTCGTGCACGCTCTTGCGGGCGATGACCCCCGGGGCGACCATTTCCACGCGCCGGTACTCGGTCGCCTGGATGGGCCCCTTGCCGTCGAGCGGCTCGCCCATCGCCGTGACGACCCGGCCCACGACGGCCTCGCCCACCGGGACCTGGGCGATGCGTCCGGTGCGTTTGACGATGTCGCCTTCCTTGATGTGGATGTCCTCGCCCATGATGGCGACACCGACGTTGTCCTGCTCGAGGTTGAGGACCATCCCCAGGATGCCGCCCGGGAACTCCACGAGTTCGAGGGCCATGACCTTCTCGAGGCCGTAGACCCGGGCGATGCCGTCGCCGACGGAGAGGACGACGCCGGTTTCGCTCAGCTCCACCTTCTTTTCGTAGTCGGTGATCTGCTCCTTGATGATCTGGCTTATTTCCTCAGCTCTCAGTTCCATTTAGACACCCTCGCCCTTTTTGAAAGATTCACGCATGCGGTTCAATTGCGTTCGGAGGCTGCCGTCCAGCACGAGGTCGCCGATCTGCGTCACCACCCCGCCGAGCAGCGCCGGGTCGCGCCGCACCTCGAGCCGGATCTCCTTGCCCGTGCGCCGCGAGAGCGCCTCGCGGATGCGCTCGAGGGCCTCGGCGGGCAGCTCGAAGGCGCTGACCAGGGTCGCCCGCGCCACCCCCTTCACCTCGTCGGCGAGGCGGGCGTAGAAGTCGCCGATCGACGCCAGGAAGCGGAAGCGGCGCTTTTCGAACAGCAGGAGCAGAAACGACGACATCGCCCGCGAGAGCCCCAGGCGCGCGATCACGGCCTCGAGCACGCGGCGGCGCGCCGCGCTCTCGTAGAGCGGGTTGACGATCGCCTGCTCGAGGGCGGGGTTTCCCGCCACGAGGGCGGCGACGGAGGAGAGTTCCTCCCGGTAGCGCTCGATCTGCCCGTCCTGCTGACCGATCAGGAGGAGCGCCCGGGCGTAGCGCCGCGCGATCGAGAGCTGTTTCATAGGGCCACCACCTTCTGCAGATAGTCTTCGACGAGCGCCGCCTGGTCCCGCGGGGTCATCTCGCGGCCGAGGCGCTCCTCGGCGCGCGCGAGGGCCTTTTCGAGGATCTCGTCCTGCAGCCGGGCGCGGGCCTGGGCGAACTCGTGCTCGATCGAGCGGCGGGCCTGCTGGCGGAGCTTTTCGGCGGCCGCCTCGGCCTCCCGCAGCAGGCGCGCCCGGGCCTCCTCGCCCTGGCGGCGGTATTCGGCCACGATGCGCTCGGCCTCCTTCTCCATGTCGCGGAGGCGGCGGGTGGTTTCCGCGAGCCGCTCCTCGGCCTCCTTCTTCTTCGCCTCGAGGTCCCGCAGCTCGTTTTCGATCCCGCGGATGCGGGCGTTCAAGGCCCGGGGGATGGGCTTGCGCAGAAGAAAGAAGAGCACCCCCGCCAGGACGACGAAGTTCATGACCCGGAACCCGTCGGTCGCGGTGAAGCCGCCGTGGGCCGCCTCGCCCGCGGCCCAGGCGACGGCCGCCGCCGCGACTCCGCATGCGACCAGCCCCGCGGTCAGGATCGGACGATGGATCGATCGTTTGCTCATGCGACCGGCCTCCCCAGCAACTTGCGCACGATGTGGTCGGCGTATTCTTCCACCTGGCGCTCGAGCGCGGCCCGGGCTTCCGCGGCTTCGCGGCGGATGCGTTCGCGGACCTCCTCGAGCTCGGCCTGGGCGCGGGCGTGGATCTCGCCGGTCAGCCGTTTTTCCTCGAGCTCGGCCTCCCGGACCATTTCCTCCTTGATCTTCAGGCCCTTCGCCCGGGCGTCCTTCAGGGTTCGCGCCCAGGCCGCCTCCTGCTCCTCGCGGCTGGCCGCCGCGCGGCGTGCGGCGGCCTCGAGCCCCTCGAAGGTCTCGCGGCGTTCGCGCAGGATGCGGCGGATCGGCCGGTAGAGGAGCAAGTTGAGGACGATGATGAGGAAGACGAAGTTGGCCATCTGCAGGAGGAAGGACCAGTCGGGGATGACGGTCACGCCTCCCCCCTCGGCCGCAACCGCGACCGGGGCGGACAGCAGGGTGAGGAGCGGGAAGCCGGCGAACGTCCCCGCGCGCAAGGCAATCCGGCGCACGACGCGTAGGCCCATAGGATCGACCTCCGTTTCCGAGGCGCTGATGACGGCCTGGTTTTGGGTAGAGCTGATGAATCGCGGGGAATCAAAGAAATGCGGCGTCTATAGCACCCGCTCCCAGCCTTGTCAAAGTCTTTTTACTCGTAGTATACCCGGCGCATGCCCACGTTGAAGAGCAGCCCCAGGCAGATCGCCACCGCCACCGTCGAGGAGCCCCCATAGCTGACGAGCGGCAGCGGAACGCCGACCACGGGCAGCAACCCCATCGTCATCCCGACGTTGATCACGACCTGCCAGCCGATCAGCGCGGTGAGCCCCACGGCGAGAAAGACGCCGAAGGGGTCCCGCGAGCGGTAGGCGATCGAGCCCCCCCAGAGGATGAGCAGCAGAAACAGGGCGAGCACCGCCAGCGACCCGAGCGCCCCCCACTCCTCGGCCAGGACCGAGAAGATGAAATCCGTGTGTTCCTCGGGGAGAAACGAGAGCGCGTTCTGCGTGCCCTGCAGGTACCCCTTGCCCGTCAGCATGCCCGAGCCGATGGCGATCTTGGACTGGATGACATGGTAGCCCGCGCCGAGCGGGTCCTGGTCCGGGTTGAGAAAGGTGAGGATCCGCTGCTTCTGGTATTCCTTGAGAAACGACCAGCCGAGGGGCAGCAGCGCCGCCAGGATCGCCGTGCCGGCGAGCAGCGTGCGCCAGGCCACGCCGGCGAACAGGGTGAGGGTCGCGGCCACGAGGGCGATCAGGCAGGCGGTCCCCAGGTCGGGCTGGAACGCAATCAGCGCGCAGGGGACCCCCGTGAGGAGGACCGGCCGCACGAGGTCCCGGAAGCCGAGCGGCTGCCCGGCGGGCAGCCGCGAGTAGTAGCGGGCGAGCACGATGACCACGACCACCTTGAAGAGCTCCGAGGGCTGCAGGTGAAGCGGCCCGAGGACGAGCCAGCGGCGCGATCCCCCGGCGAACTTCCCGAAGAGGATCACGGCGACCAGAAGCAGCAGGCAGCCGAGGTAGAGGGGGTAGGCCAGCCGGTCGAGGTGCCGGTACGGGAAGACGACGGCGGCCGTCATCACGAGCATCCCCAGCCCGAACCAGAGGACCTGCTTGAAAAAGAGGCCGCGGAAGGGGGCGGGCGGGGGGTCGGCGGTCACGGCGCTGTAGACCGACGCCAGCCCGATCCCGCCGAGCGCGAGGACCAGCGGCAGAACTTCCCAGTCGAAATGGTGGATCAGGCGGCGGTCGAGCATGGGCCCCCCCGGGAGGTTTCGAGTCTTCCGCCTAAGGGCGCGGCGGCGGTTGGAAGGCGGCCTGCAGGGGCGTCCCCCCCGCGGTCTTCCCCCCTCCCGGATCCCGCCGCAGGAAGGTTTTCACCAGCTCCCGCGCGATCGGCCCGGCGGCGCTCGAGCCGTGCTCGCCGTTTTCCACGACCACGGCGACCGCGATCCGCGGGCTGGAAAAGGGCGCAAAGCAGACGAACCAGGCGTGCGGCCGCAGGTGAAGCGGCAGCACCTCCTCCATCCCCTCGCGGCGGCCGACGACCTGGGAAGTCCCGGTCTTGCCGGCGACCTCGATGTCGGGGAGCGCCGCGCGGCGGGCGGTGCCGCGCTCGCCGTTCACCGCGGCCCAGAGGCCCTGCCGCACGACCGCGAGCGTGCGCGGCCCGACCGGGAGCCGGCCCATCTCCACGGGCTCGGCCCCCCAGACGACCTCCCCCTCCGCGGTCTCCACGCGGGAGACGAGCTGCGGGCGGCGGCGCACGCCGCCGTCGGCCACGGCGGCGGTGAGCAGGGCCATCTGCAGCGGGGTGGCGAGCACGTAGCCCTGCCCGATCGCCACCGACAGGGTCTCCCCCTCCTGCCAGGGCGCGCCGTAGCGCTTTTTTTTCCAGGCGGCCGAGGGGATGAGCCCCCGGGCCTCGTTTTCGAGCTCGATCCCCGTCCGGGCCCCGAGCCCCATCGCCTTCGCGTACCAGGCCAGGCGGTCGACCCCCAGCCGCAGCCCGGCGCGGTAGAAGAAGACGTCGCAGGACTCGGCGATCGCCCGGCGCACGTCCACGCGGCCGTGGCCTTCCTTCTTCCAGCAGCGGAAATCCCGCCCGGCGAAGTTCAGGACCCCCTCGCAGTCGAAGGTCGTCGTCTCGTCGATCGCCTTCTCCTCGAGCGCGGCGAGCGCGGTCACGATCTTGAAGGTCGACCCCGGCGGGTATTCGCCCTGGAGGGCCTTGTTCTCGAGCGGCCGGTGGGGGTGCTGCATCCAGTCCTCCCACTGCTCGGGGCGGACGCCGCCGACGAAGGCGTTCGGGTCGAAGCCGGGCGAGCTCGCGAGCGCCAGGATCGCCCCCGTCGCCGGCTCCACCGCCACCGCCGCCCCCGCCACCTGCTCGAGCAGCTCTTCGGCGCGGCGCTGCAGCCGGGCGTCGAGCGTGAGGAACACGTTTTTCCCCGGCCGCGGGGAGACCGTCTGCAGCACGCGCACCACCTGGCCGCTCGCGTTCACCTCGACCTGCCTCCCCCCCGGCTCGCCGCGGAGAAAGGGTTCGCAGGCGCGCTCGATCCCCGTCTTGCCGATGAAATCCCCCCCGCGGGCAAGCGGCCAGGCCCCGCTCTTCAACTCCTCGGCGGTGATCTCGCCCAGGTGCCCCACGACGTGGGCGGCGAGCGGCCCTTGCGGGTACTGCCGCCGCAGGCGCACCTGGACCGAGACTCCGGGCATGTCCACCTTGCGCGCCTCGATCACCGCCAGCGCGTCGCGGCCGATGTCCTGCCGGAGGAGCGCGGGCCGGAAGGCCGCCAGGCCGCGCAGCGGCCGGACTTTCGCGAGCAGCTCCTCCTCGGGGATCGCGAGGCGCCGGGCGAGCTCGAGGGCCACGCGCTCGGGGTCCCCCGCGTCGCGGGCGGTGAAGCTCACGTCGAAGGAGGGCCGGTTCTCGGCGAGCACCACGCCGTTGCGGTCGAGAACGAGCCCCCGGGGGGCGTCGACCGGCTGCAGGCGGATGCTGTTGTTGAGCGAAAGCCGCAGGTATTCCTCCCCCAGGACGAGCTGCAGGTAGAGCAGCCGCATGGCGAGCAGCACGAAGACCGCCGCCGCAGCGGTCATGAGGAAAAAGAGGCGCCGCCGGAACGCCTCGGGCTCGGATGCGTCGAGGAAGCGTTTCATGGAACCCCCTCCGCGGCGGGGCCTCTGCGGCGGCGGCCGGAAAAGCCCCTCTCCAGGCCGACCATCAGCGCGGCGAGCGGGAGCCCCGTGAGCAGCGCCCAGCCGAGCTGCGCCCCGGCCTCCCGCAGGAAATCCCGCGCGAGCGGCCGGGCCTCGCCGGCGAGCTCCATGACGAGAAGAAAGAAGAGGTTTTCGAAGAGGACCGCCCCGGGCAGGAGCACCGCGGCCACCCCGGGGGTTTCGGCGCGCAAAACCCGCCGCAGCAGCCGGACCCCGAGGAAGCTCCAGAGGTAGACGGTGAGAAAGACGCCGAAGGGGGCGCCCGAGAGGTGATCGAGCAGCAGGCCGACGAACAGGACCCCCGGCAGCCCCTGCCGCAGCGGGCGGAACAGGCCGAGGTGGATCACCCAGGGAAGCAGCAGGTCGTAGAAGCCGCCCGCCCGCCCGAGGGCGGGGACGACCACCGTCTGGAGCAGAACGAGAAGCAGCCCGCAGGCCGCAATCGCCGTCGTCTTCATCGCCGCGCGGGGGAGGGCAAGGCGGCCTTGGGCCGCGGTTCCACGATCACGAGCACCTCTTCGAGCTTGTCGAAGTCGACCGCCGGCCGGACGCGCACCTCCTTGAAGACGTCTGTCCCCTGGAAGTCGACCGCGCTCACGGTGCCGAGAAGCAGCCCCTTCGGGTAGACCCCGTCGAAGCCGGAGGTGATCACCGCATCGCCCACCTGCACGTCGTCGGCGTGCTGCAGGTAGTCGAGCAGGCACTCGGCGCCGGAGGTCCCCTTGAGCACCCCGCGCGCCCGGCTGCGCTGGACGAGCGCATCGGCGGCGCTGTTGTAGTCGATCAACAGCAGCAGCCGCGAGCGGCGCGGGCTCGCATCGAGGATCTGCCCCACGGCGCCCCGGGCGGTGACCGCGGGCAGGCCCTTGCGGACCCCGTCCTCCTCGCCCTTGTCGAGGATCACCGTCTTGAACCAGGCGGCCGGGTCGGCGGCGATGATCCGCGCGGCGACGGCCTCGCCGGGGAGTGTCGCCTTGAATCCGAGCAGCTCCTTCAGCCGGCGGTTTTCGATCTCGATCTCCCGCCGCCCGGCCTCGATCTGCTCGAGCTCCTCCAGGCGCCGCCTGAGCTCGCGGTTTTCCCGCACCGCGGCGACCGCCCCCAGGTAATCCTCACGGAGCTCGCGGAGCGTGCCGATGGCCCGGGTGGCCAGCGCCTGGAAGGGGGCGGCGATCTCGAGAAAGACCCCGAGCGGCGAAGTGGAGACCGAGCGCCGTGTCGCGGCCGCGATCAGCAGCAGGTTGACCGCCAGGAACACGATGCCGCCGAACGCGAGGATCATCCGCCTGGAGAACATCGAAAAGCGCTCCGGGCGCTCAGTGGATGAGGATGTCCTTGAGCAGGTTCAGGCTGTCGAGCGCCTTGCCCGAGCCGAGGGCGACGGTTTCGAGCGGCCGCTCGGCCACGGTGATGGGGAGACTGGTCTCGGTCCGCAGCAGCTTGTCCAGGTTCTTGAGCAGGGCGCCGCCGCCGGTGATGACGATGCCGCGGTCGACGATGTCGGCGGAGAGCTCGGGCGGGGTCTGCTCGAGGGCGATCTTCACCGTCTCGACGATGGCGTCGATCTGCTCGGCGATCGCCTCGCGGACCTCCTCGGAGTCGATCGAGAGGATCTTGGGGATGCCGCTGGCGAGATCGCGGCCCTTGACCTCGATCGTCTCGAGGTTCTCGGGGTCGGGGTAGGCGTTGCCGATCGTGGTCTTGATCGCCTCGGCGGTGCGCTCGCCGATCAGCAGGTTGTACTTGCGCTTGATGTGCTGGATGATCGCCGCGTCCATCTTGTCCCCGGCGACGCGCACGGAGCGGCTGTAGACGATGCCCTTGAGGGAGATCACGGCCACCTCGGTCGTGCCGCCGCCGATGTCGACGATCATGTTGCAGGTGGGCTCGGTGATCGGCAGCCCCGCGCCGATGGCCGCGGCCATCGGCTCCTCGATCAGGAAGACCTCGCGCGCGCCCGCCGACTCGGCCGACTCGCGCACGGCGCGCTTTTCCACCTGGGTGATCCCCGAGGGGACGGCGACGATGATGCGCGGGCGGACGAAGGTGCGCCGGTTGTGCACCTTGTGGATGAAGTGGCGCAGCATCGCCTCGGTCACCTCGAAGTCGGCGATCACCCCGTCCCGCATCGGCCGGATGGCGACGATGCTGCCGGGGGTCTTGCCGAGCATCTTCTTCGCCTCGAGCCCCACGGCGAGCACGCGGTTGCGGTTGCGGGGGCTCGTGCTCACGGCGACCACCGAGGGCTCGCTCAGAACGATCCCCTTGCCGCGTACGTAGACGAGCGTGTTCGCCGTGCCGAGGTCGATCGCCAGATCGTTCGAAAAATAACCCAACAAACCGTTGAACAAAGCCATGACCGTTCCTTGCCCGGGGGCGAAGCCCGGGACTTCGCTGGAATCGGACCTATTTAGCAGAGGCGGCTTGCCGCTGACAAGGGCAAAGCGCACGAAGCCGAAAGGACAAGGAAAGCGATGCCCGGCCGCCGGTGCGCGCCTGTTCGCCCCGCGCTACCGGGGGAGGCCGCTCAGCCGAGGGCGCGGGCGACGGCGTCGTGGACCCGGGGGCGGAAGGCGCGGATGAGGACGTTGTCGCGCGAGGGGTGCACCCGGTTGGTCAGGAGCACGACGATCAGGCCGCGCCTCGGGTCGAGCCAGAAGGAGGTGCCGGTGAAGCCCAGGTGGCCGATGCTGTCGGCCGAAAAGAGGCGCCCGCAGCTTGGCTCTGCCGGCCCCGGGACATCGAAGCCGAGCGCCCGCCCGCCGGGGGGTTTCCTGCGGCTGAAGGCGAGCGCCGCGGCCTGCGAGAAGAGTCTTCCCCGGCCCTCGCGCGCGCGGCGCACCTCCTCGACGAGGTGGAAGACGCCCCGGGCCGTCCCGAAGAGCCCGGCATGGCCCGCCACCCCGCCCAGGGCCCAGGCGTTCTCGTCGTGCACCTCGGCGCAAAGCAGCCGGCCGCGGAACGGGCAGCGCTCGGTTGCGGCGAAGCGCCGCCGCGGCGGGGGCGCCCCGGCCGGGAGGAAGAAGATCTCCCGCTCGAGCCCGAGCGGCCGGTAGACGAGATCGGCCGCGGCCTGATCCAGCCTTTTCCCCGTCACCCTCTCGACCAGCCGGCCCAGAAGCAGGAAGCCCAGGTCGCTATAGAGCGTGCGCGACCCCGGGGGGGAGAGAAGCGGCTCGCGGCGGATCCTCTCTTCCAGGGCCCGGGCGCGCTCCGCCGCCGGCAGGAGAGAAAGCTCGCGGAAAAACGGCCGGTGGTCGGGCAGCCCCGCGGTGTGCCGCAACAGGTGGGCGATCGTGACTTCGGCCTTGTCGCCTCGGCCGAAGGCGGGGAGGTGGTCCGCAAGCGGCCCGGCGATCGCAACCTTTTTTTCCTCGGCGAGCCGCATCAGGCAGAGGGTCGTGGCAAGCGGCTTGGTGAGCGAGGCGAGGTCGAAGACCGTCCCGGCCGTGACGGGCCGGCCGCTTTCGCAGTCGCTCACCCCGTAGGCGCGCCGGAAAAGAACGCGGCCTTCGCGTGCAACGAGGAGCACGGCGCCGGCGAAGACGCCCTGGGCGGCCGCCTGCCGCATGAGCCGGTCGACGGCGGCGAAAGCGCTCGGGGACGAAGGCTTCTTGAACGGCACGGGGCGATCCCTCAGCTTCGGCCGGCCCGGGTTGCGTCCGTGCCCGGCTCGACCACGAGCCGCAGCGTCCCGGTGTCGAGGGTGGCCGCCGCCCCCAGGGGCAGCGTCAGGTTCGGCTCCCCGTGGCCGGCCGCGAGGCCGGCCGCAACCGGCAGGCTGCGGCCGCCCAGGGCCTCGAGGACGATCCGGCCGATCTCCTCGGCCGGGCCGCAGTCGCGGAAGGAGCCCAGCACGACCCCGCGCACGCCGGAGAGCAGCCCGGCGAGGCGCATCTGGGTCAGCATGCGGTCGATGCGGTAGGGGGCTTCGCCCCGGTCCTCGAGAAAGAGGATGGCCTTCTCGAACGACGGGGCGAAAGGGGTGCCGACCAGGTGGCAAAGCGTGGTCAGGTTCCCGCCGGCAAGCCGACCCGCCGCGCGCCCGGGCCGCAGGACATCCCGCCGCCGGAAGCGGAAGGAAAGCGGCTCGCCCGAGCAGAGCGCGCGCCTGAACCCCGCGCGCGTCCGCCCGCCTGCCTCCGCGAGCCCGGCGGCCATCGGGCCGTGGAAGACGACGAGCCCGGTGCGCGCGGCGACGGCCGAAAGGAGCGCGGTTGTGTCGCTGAAGCCGATCAGGGCCTTGGGGTGCCGGGCGATCGTCCCGTAGTCGATGAGGGGCAGGATGCGGAGCGACCCCCACCCCCCGCGGGCGCAGAGGACGGCGTCGATCTCCGGGTCGCGGAAGAGTTGCTCGAGCAGCCGCGCGCGGTGGGCGTCCTCGCCGGCGAAAGCGCCGTGGACGGAAAACAACCCCCCGGGCAGCTCGACGCGGAAGCCCATCGCCTCGAGCACGCGGCAGCCGCGGCGCAGTTCCTCGCGGTCGAAGGCCGAGGCCGGGGCGGCGATCCCGATCCGGGAGCCCCGCGCGAGCCGCGGCGGACGGACGGTCCGGAGGCGGGAAGCCCTTGCTTTTCCCCGCGGGGTGGCGCTCACGCCGCCCTCCTTGCGCCTTGACAGCGCTTCGCCCCGGTGTTACAAAAAATGCCGTCGGGGCGTGGCGCAGTCTGGTAGCGCACTTGAATGGGGTTCAAGGGGTCGTTGGTTCAAATCCAATCGCCCCGACCAATGCGCATCATTATGCAACGGGGTTGCCGGAGCGGCAACCCCGTTTGTTTTCCCACGCCCCATTCCCACCAAACCGCTCCCCCCCTCCGCCTGCGAGAAGAGGTTGCCCGGCTCCCAAAGCCGACGATCCCCGGCACCGTTTCCCCCCTGTCCCCCGGGCCCCCGCTGAAAGAGACCTCCGGCACAGGGCGAAATGCCTCGGCCTGTTTGCGGCTGCCCGTTCGGACGACTCTGCGGCTGCGTCATCAACCCTCGTCAGGCGCCCTGGGTAATCATTTACACAGAATCATGAGCCGCGATACCCGGGTTTGGATATTTTCGTATAAAAAGTCAACCCCGGAAACAGCCGACACAATCCCATCATATTGTTTTTATTACTTTATTTAAACTTTCAAAATCTCCTCAAGCTGGCTCGATAATTGCTATAGCCATATTTGAGCAAAGGGCACGCCAAGTGCGGCCCAAGGGGCCTGAGCAGTGTTCGGCCGGGTTTTGGGTTTCAAAAGGGCCACCCTGGTCGTCGGGAAGGAGGTGGTGAAGGGAATTGACTTGAGGCCGAGGCTTTCAACAGCAATCATCGAACGAGTCTTTCAATGAGGGGGAGTCACGCATGAAAAAGAAGCTGGTCTTAACGTTGTTTTTGGGGTTTCTTTTGGTTGCCGGCAATAGCTTCGCAGACTATATACCCATTATGGTGGGTGACAAAGTTGTAGTAAATGAAAATCCTGCTTGGCCGAGAGGCACGAATGGAGGCCCCTTCAAGGTTACTATCGTTGGAAAAGATTTTAGTTTTGGGACATTTTGCATCGAAACTGATGAATACTTAAACTTGGGCGGAACATATATAGTAGATAGCATCTCTCGTACTGTTGTCGGGGGCGGGTCTAATGTCCCTCCAGGAAGCCCAGAACTTTCTTATGGGGCAGCATATCTTTACGACCAATGGTTAAATGATTCTAGAAAAGATCAGCAGGCATATAATGATGCCTACCAGCAGGCGATTTGGTATTTTGAAGGAGAAAATAGCAATTTAACTACTGATCAAAAAAATCTTCTTGGTTCGATTTGGGATGAAGCCATTAAAGCTAATTCCAAAACGGGTTATCTTGGAGTCTATGCATTGAATCTGGTGGATTCTTTAGGATACCTTAAGCAGTCACTACTGGTCAAAGACCCCGTGCCCGAGCCTGTTTCGATGTTGCTCTTTGGCACTGGGCTCGTGGCAGCAGGTGGGTATGTTCGGCGGAAAATGAAAAAGTAGTTTTTTTAAACCGCTCACAACGGGGAAAAGGGCTGCCTTCCGGCAGCCCTTTTTCCATTACCGGGCCGCCTTCTTCTTAGCCCCCCTTAAAAAAAACGCCGGGTGAACATCCCCCGGCGTTCTCTTCTCTCCTCCTGCTGAAATTGCCGCGGTGCGACCCTTCTCCCGGGCAACCGGACGAGAATCTTCCCCCTCTTTTTTATCCTATGAGCATCCTTCCCAGCGCCCTACCCAGCCATACAAAAACGGCAAAAGTCATTTCGCCAAGAGTGTATGGGTTCAGTTCCCTATCCTGAGATTCTTCGGGGCACTGGGGGCAAGAGGCGAAGGCGGAGGAACAACTTCTTCGAAGTCGATAGTGACGAGCTGCGCGCTTGAAACAGCGATACTGACCAACTTGGGCGCGCCCCCCCCGGGAACGCCGGCTGTAATCTCGAAGGCAGCGCCATCAGGATAATCCTTTCTTTGAATAGCCGTTCCCGCACCCGAATAAAACACTTTAGGGGTATACATCACCACTTTTCCATCGGCTCCGGTCGTGTCCTGGTGCAGGATGTTTCCGCTATTGTCTTTCAAGGTGACCGCGGCTTCGGGAAACGGCACTCCGTTTGCCCCCCTCACCTGCACCTCCAGACGATGCCGCCCCAGGTTCAGGCTTTTGGCTCCGCTGCCGTCGAACTGGATGTTTCCCACATCCGCGGGGTCGACATCTGCCGTCTCCGGAATGGAATTCGCCAGAATATTGAATTTTTCCTCCCCTACCCAGTAGCCGTAAAGGAAGGGCTTTCCGATCGGCGCCGGGCTGGTCAGCCGCCTGAACGTATTCCCCTCGAACAGAAGCCCTTTGGCCGACTCGCCGTCGTTTCCTCCGAACTGCAGGATGGCCGCGTTGCTGGCGAGCGTGTTGTTGTAAATGCGGACCGAGTTGCCTTTCGTGAGATCCGACGACTGCACGGCGACAGCCGAAGCCGATCTTCCTTGCCCTGTCGCCGTGACTGAAATATCGTTGTTGTAGATCTCGACCGAGTCCTCCGGAGCGCTCACCGTCAGGTTGATGCCGTAGACCCTGTGAACCCGCTGCCCGTCGGTGAAACCGGAGATGGTGTTGTTGAAAATCTTCAGGTTTTTGTGAGATTGGTTTGCCGCGCCCCAGTTCCTGATCCTGATGCCCGTGCACTCGAGGGCGTTGTAGTCGTATTCCGGGTTCCGAAACTCGTTCAAGTTCAGGATTTCGTTGTCGTGGATCGAGCCGTTCAAGCTGCCCTTGCCGCCGCTCGAGCAGCCGCTCGAGGCATCCAGCAAAATGCCTCTTCCTTGGTAAGGCTCGATGCGGTTGTTGGAGATCTCGAAATCCTTTATGCCGGATGCACCGATCGCATAGCCTTCGGTCACGAGCTCCCTCTGGCGGATCGTGTTTCCTGTTACACGGTAAGAAACGGTGTCGTTAGGGTTGATGCACCCCATGAGGCCGATGCCGGCCTCGGGCACACCGTCGACGACGTTGTTGGTTATGACCTGGGCCCCGGTTCCCGGCTTTTCTATTACAATCCCGAACGATGCGTGCATGCGGTTGAACACGCTGGGCGAGGTGCTCTTGACGACGCAGGAGTCGATCACGCTCGGGCCGGGGTAGCTGCCCGAAATCCCGTCGGTGTTGATACCATTCATCTCGATTACGACATTTTGCATGGTCCAGCCGGACCCGGTGTAGAAGATGCCGGCGCAACGCACGCCGCGGCCATCTCCCTGAACCAGCTTCCCGTTTTTGATGGTGACGTTGTTGGCGGCCCCCGAAAACCAGGTTGACGGCAAATCCGGGTGGTAGGTCGTGTTGTGGTAAGTGCCCGTGGTAATTCCGTAGTCGAAGGCCGGCTTGATGTCCACCATGCCCACGCGAAAAGCGGAGTTGCCGCTGCAGGACAGTTCGAGGACAACATTCACATCGGTAGCCGGTTTGTATTTCAGATCCGCCGTCGGGTCCCCGCTGCTTGCGAAGCCTCTGCTCAGAACCGAGCCGCCCCATGTTCTCTCCGCGAGAACCGCGAGATCGACAGCCCGCAGGACCCTCAACCTGGCCGTGCCGCTCTCCGGCCCCCGGACGAAGGCGAACGCCAGGTAAGTTTTGCCCGCCTTCAAAGCAATCGGGCTCGACCGGATGGCACCGTTCCCGCTGAGGCTCAGATCGTAGTTCCCGAAATAGGTGGCGGCCACCGCCTCCGCCGACCCGGCGACAATCGACCAGCCGGCCGGAGAGCCGCCTGACCAGCTTTCGAATTCCCGGTTTGGGGCTTCGGCGGCATTCCCATTGTTGAAGGTGATCGTGCGGCCGCCGAGATCCAGGGTGATGTTGCTTCCCTTGATGACGAAGGCCGTCCCGTCGAACTCCATGTCTTTCTGGATGACCGTCGATGCCGACACCAGGATCGGCCCCGGCTGCCGCTCGCCCCAGGCGCTTGCCAAAAAAGACAGCGTCGCCAGCCAAAAAGAAAAAATGGCCATCAAGGTTGCTTTCGCCATGGCTCCTCGCAGAGATATCATTTTGGGTGAGTTGCAATGCAAAAATAGTTCCAAATTTTAACTTCAATTCGAAATGGAGTAGGCATCAAATAAATTTTCGACTTTTCGAGCAGTTACCCGTACGTCAAACCGTTTTTGGGCGTGTGGGATAAAGTTGCTGAATTCAATCCTGGCTTGATCGAGTTTCATATTTGAAATTGCATTTGCGATGGCTCCCGGGTCCGCTTTCGGGATCACGACGGCCGGGGTCCCTCGCACGCATTCCCTCAGGCCGATGCAGTCGGTAACGATGATCGGCGTCCCGTTGACCATGGCTTCCATTGGCTGAAGCGGGAAGGCCTCCCACAAGGAAGGCATCACCAGCACATCGATTGCCTTGTATACGGGCAGCATGTCACTTTGAAATGGAACAAACAAGAAATATTCGTCGAGTTGCTTTTTGTGTACCTCGCTGCGGTAGTGTTTGAGGTAATCCCCTGAACCTACCGCTGCAACGACAAATTGACGGATTTTTCTTTCAGATCTCAAGAGATCTACAGCATCGATGAGGTAGTTGAACCCTTTCTGGGGCATGAAACGCCCGACAAACCCGATGACCGTCTTGCCTTGGGGAAGCCCCAGGAGGTCTCTTGCACGCTCCCTGCTTACCGTGTTTTCGTTTTCAAAGCAGTTCAGGTCAACCCCGTTGTGAATCACCGCCAATTTTTCTTTTTTCCCCAAATTCAACCGCTGCATGACATGCTGCAGGATGTCGTTGCTGACGGCGTACAATATAACCTTCTTTATCATAGATTTCAGCAAGAACACGCGAATTGTTTTTTGTGGGCCTCTCCCAAGGAGCCTTTCTTCGATCATGCCGTGGACCGTCAGCACATGCGGCACTCCGAACAGCATGCCGGGTAAAAAGGCACAAAGGGCGGATATGAACCCGTGGGACTGGATCAGGGAGTATTTTTCTTTTGCGAGAAGCTTGAATACGTCGATCGCAAGGCCGGCCGAGCCCCCCAGCGTGTTCGCTTTGATCAGCCTCAGCCTCAACCTCTTGACATCTTTTTCAAAGGCTTCGCTTTCGGCCACTTCAGGGGCTACTATGGTAATACGGTATTTTTCTTTTGAAATGGATTGATAAACATACTTCATGTAGGTCCGGATACCGCCCAGTGGCCATCTTGCAACGACAAGAATATTCTTTTTTCCCGGCATGCCTTTCTTTTGGTTGTCCCCCATGATGTTCACCGGCGAATCGGGCTTCATGCCTGCCGGAGCGCCCCAAGAAAGCTTATCGTGACTTGTTTCTGCTCAAAAAAGCCGATCGTGCTTTTGCTTTCATGCCTTGCAACCATTTGAGCGTTAAGAGGGATAACTTTCGCCCGATACCAAGTCCCCCCATATCTTCTATCTTTTGAAGGAAAAATGCTGCATTTTTGGCTTGGCCCCATTTGATCGCCTCGCAGCAGGAGCGATAAAGAAAAAGCCTTTTCCTTTCCGTTACCGTCATCGGCAGCCTGATCTTGTTTTCCTTGGCGGCTTTTTCACAAAGCTCGAATGCCCGAAAGCTGTAATACATGTGTTTTTCCATACCCGCCATGTTGGTAATGGAAGCAGGGTTGTCGCGGCGAAAGCACAGCGGTTGATCGATACATGAGATCGCGTATTTCATGGCTATGCGGAGCCAGCACTCGTAATCCTGCGCTTTCAGCATGGTCTCGTCGAACATGCCGCAAACATCGAAAACTTCACGGCGGACCATGACGGTGCTGGGGGGGATCGGAAACGCGCTCAGGTAGAGCTCTTCGAAAACATGCTCCGCCTTTCGCCGCCTGAACTTTCTGCCGTCGTTTCTGGGCGACAATTTGAAATCGCATTCGATGATATCCGTGTAGCACAAGCCGACCTCGGGGTTTTCCCTGAACTCGGCCAATTGTTTTTCGAGTTTCAACGGCAGCCACGCGTCGTCCGCATCAAGGAAGGCTATGAGTTCTGACTCCGTCTCTCTGATGCCGGTGTTTCTCGAAGCCGGAAGCCCGCGGTTTTTATCGTGCCGAATCACTTTGATCCGGTCGCCGAAACGCTGCAGGACAGCCGGGGTCCCGTCCGTGGAGCAGTCATCCACGACCAGTATTTTATGGGGCGAAACGGTCTGGGCCAAGACCGAATCGATCGCCTCGGCTACGAATTCTGCCCCGTTGAAGACCGGGATTACGACATCGACGTCCATTGAAAAATGAGCCAGCCTCGATGTCTAATTTTTAAAGCGCCGGTCGCAGAGCGGTACGCAGTCCACCCCGCCGAGGCGCCGAACCAGGCTTTTTACTAAAGATTACGGCTGCTGCTGAAAATACAGCAGGCAACGGCGATCACTTTTTAGTTTCGGCGGTCGAAAACCTCACCGGCGGAACATTTTTTCGGAAAAAATTTCTCAAGTGAATTTTAAATGAATCTTTTTCAACCTTTTTCAAGCTGAATTTCCATGCTGCGATCAGGTAAAGGGAAAAACCGATAATCGCAGTCGTTGCCAGGCCCCAGTATGCGGAAAATACAAATAGAATTCGCGCGGCGGCAAGCCAGCCCGCCAACAGCAGAAAGGGTATCAAAAGCGGCCTGACGGTGGCATCGATGTGCTCGGGCAATGTGATCCTGATATGTTTGGAGGCAGCGGCCCAGAACACCCAGCAAGCCGTCAAATCCGCCGCCAGCAATACCACTGCAGACCCGGTAACTCCATACCATCGGGTGATGGGTATGGCAGAACTCACGGCGGCTATCGATATGCAAAGGGCTTTTTTTGCTGGCCGACCGTGCTTGTCAGCGGCAATGAGCACCCTGGTCGAATTCGAAAACATCCCGGTGAGGAGAAAGGATGCCCCGAGAGCCATGACCACCCAGCGGCCATTCTCACCGTACTCAGCGCCCAGCCAGATGTTCAGAAACGGCTCCCCCAAGGCCATGACGGTCGCCGCCGCCGGCAGGGTCAGAAAGGAGACCGCACGCGAAACGGGCACCCACTCTTTCATGCGCTCGCCTTCCTGGCGCAATGCATCCACGCCGCTGAAATAGGGCATCAAGGGAAACCCGAGAGATACGACAAAATCCCTGGCATAATCCACAAGCCTCTTGGGTAGGGCAAAAAAAACCACGGAAGAGGCGCCGATCGTATGCCCGATGATGACCGGCAGGCTTTGCCTCTGAATCCTGTCCGACACCATCAGGAGCGCGCTTTTCAGCCCAAAGAGGTAAAGCTCTTTCATTGTCGAGTAAGAAAAACCGCTTCGGCTGAGAGACAGGCTCCCTTCCCGCCGGAAAACCAGCCCGCACAGCACACCATACTGAAAGATGTTGCCGGCAAGGGTGATGCCGGCAACCCAGATCAGTTTGGATCCCTCCCAGCGCGTCAGGGCCAGAAAAACGAGAACCGCCTGCGCCGAATAAACAAAAGCCCGGAACATATTGACCAGGAAATGCTCCTGGCGTCCCATGAGGAAAGCCACGAAGAGGGTCCCGATGAATTGGACGAGGAGATTGAACCCGGCCATCACGCAGAGCATCGAAAGGCTTTCAATCTCTCCGGGCTGCAGGTTCAGGAGAGTTTCCGGTATCAGAGCAACAAGGCACATCCCAATTAACGACAAAAGGCCTACCAGGAGCAAACACCAGAAGGCGGAATTGAAAACCCTGTTCAAGCTATCTTGGTTTTGAAGCGCCATCTCGCGGGCCACGTACCGGATGACGGCCGGCCCCAAACCGAGCTCCAATATCCCCATGTAGCCGCAAAAACTGAGCAGCATCTCCCAGATGCCGTAGTCGCGGTTCCCCAGCGCCCGGACGACGACCGGGCTCATGATGAAGGCGATGACGATGTTCACCGCATAAAGGACCGCTGCGGAGGCGGAGTTCAGGATCAGGCGTTTGGACATGGGGGCTATCGCAGGCGCGAAGGCGGGGCGGCCGGGAGGCTGGGAGGCAGATCGATCACGCGATGGGCCACGTTATTTTCGCCCGATAGGGGCGGCCTTTTTCGGGACAGGCCCTGCACGATGAGTTTCCCGACAACTTCGTTGGGGAGAGGCTCGGCGGAAACTTTCTCCCATAGGTCTTTCCCGAAAAGTTCGTCTTTCAGGTTCTTGAATTCTGAAAACATTTTTTTTGTCGTTTCAGCGCGGATCAGCCTGGCCAGCTCATCGATAGACATGCGCTTGGGAACGAAGACCACCATGCCGAGGCGATCGCCCGATATGCCGAGCCGGAAGACCGCCGCCGCCCTCGACGCGCAGATCTCGCGCACCCAATCACCCACCCTGGCCGCTGCATCCCCCACGAAGACCGGCTTGCGAAATCTGGTGAAAAAAATCAAGCGGTAGGCATTGAACCGCAACCTGCTTTCCTCGGCAAGCTGTTTCACGATCAACCTTTCGCTCAAAACGAGGACGGCGCCGATGACCAGCCAGGTGTAGCGGTAGAGGTTGTGGCCGAAATTGCCCTGGAACAAAAGCAGCAGCACTGTCGTCATGCAGGCGCCGGCGGCGGCGGGGATGAGTGCCCCGCCGCCGTCTGCTGCTTTGCCGAGCTTTTCGGCTACCCCCTGGATTTTCCTGCTTGTCCTATACAGCACCCAGCACACGGCGCAGAAAGCCCCGATGCCAAGCAGCCCCAAATCCGCCGCCAGTTGCCCGTAGAGGTTGTGCGACTGCATCCGGTTGTACACGCCGATTCTTTCGACGGCATAGGGGAAATTGCCGGCCCCCCAGCCGAACAGGGGACTCAATTCAAACAGGCGCAGGCCGTTCTTGAGGCCTTCTATCCGGCCCTCGGCCGATTCTGTTGCGCTCTCGTTTATCGAATCGTCCACCATCGTCAGGTAGCGCAGCTTGTACTCATCGGGCACGATCTGCCACCCGACAGCCAAGAAAATGGCCACTCCCACTATACCGAGAATCTTGTGCGAAAGCCTCGCCCTGCCGGCGGCCCATGCAAGGGTCAGGAAAAGAACCAGTGTAACCATGCCGGACCTTGAGCCGGTGAAAACGATTGCCGTAAGGGACATGAGCCCGTAGCCGAGCAGTCCCCTCCTCAACCATTTCGAAATATCCGTTTTCCATAGCGCCCAGGCGAAGGGCAACGAATAGACAACGCTTGCGGCAAAGGTGTTGGGGTCGGAATAGGTCTGGTCGATGCCGACGAGCCTGCGGATCCCCATGCGGTAGACGTGTCTGCCGTGCACCAAAAATTCCCAGAGCGACTTGCCGATGTAAATTCCCATGATGGCGATGAAGCCGATGATGAACACGCGAAAGTCGTTTTCGTCCCTAACCGTCAGGATGATCACGAAAAATAGGACCATCAGTTTGAAATATTCTTCGGTTTGCCTGATTGCGGCCGGGGGGTGATAGGCGATGAAATTCGAGAAGCAGATGACGAGAAAAAAGACGATGAAGACGCTCGTGATCGGGTGGTGGACGTAGCGCTTGCCGCGCCAAAAAAGCAGCGCGGTCAAAAGGCAAATCATGTAAACGCGCTCGATCCGGTACTCCCCCAGCCAGGTCCAGTATTCGAACGGCCGGAAGATGAACAGAAACAGATACCCCAGCGTCCCCCAGAGCATGGGGTTCGTTTTTTTGATCAGGTTCGGCAAGGTTTTTGATCTATCGGTCATTCCAGTAGTTTCGAAAAAAGAAGTTTCTCAGGCTCGAGGCTTTAAGCAATCATCCCCGCTCATTAGCCTCAAGCCTCCAGCCTCCGGCTTATCGCTTGTGGCCCTTGGGGCCTTGTTCTACGTAAACGGATTCTTCACCTTGGATATGCAGAACCTGTATTTCCCGTTGGCCTCCTGGGGGATGGCATCGACGTACTCGCAGGCATAATGCATTTTCGGCCCGAAGCGCTCGAGTGCGAGCGCACGGATCTTTTGCTCTGAGTCTGCCGCAAAGCCCTCCCCCTTGACCACTTTGAAAATTAAGAAGTCGCTTTTCTCCTGAATTATCTGGAGCTGCTTGATCTCCGGCAGCTTCACCGCGAAGTTCTCGGTCAACGAAATACCCGAAATGAGGTTCCCTTCCGGCGTGATCACGTAATCGGCCACCCGTCCCTCCAGACTCTCCATGAGCGGGAGGTTCCTGCCGCAGGAACAGTTCCTGCCCGACGGAATCCCCACGTCCCCCACCTTGTAGCGGATGAAGGGCATGCCGTAGTTCGTCAAATCCGTAACCACGATGGCCCCGGGCTTCCCGGGTTTTGCCGGCCGGCCGTCCTTGATGAACTCGACGACCAGAGTGTTGAGGTTCAGGTGCAGCCCCTCGTGGGCTTCACATTCGCAGGCGATCAAACTGACCTCTTCGCACCCATAGCGGTTGAAGACCTTGCAGCCGAAGGTCTCCTCGATGACCCTTCTCTCGAAATCATGGAGCACCATGCAGGTGCTTATGATCCCTTTCGGCCGGAAGGGCTTTAACCCCCTTTTTTTAAGGAAGTTGGAGAACAGGTATATCGAGTGGGCATGGCCGAAAAGCAGTTTCGGTTTGCGCCGCAGCTGCCTTTGGTAGAAAGCAAGCATCTCCTTTTCACCCATCTTGAGCGTATCGAGAAAGTCGTAGCGCTCAAGCAGTACGTTGCGGAGAACGGCCCGCCAGTTCGTCCGGTGGGTCGGGTTTCCCCAGATGGCCGCGATCTTGTCCCCGAGCCGCCAGCCGGACCATTCATCGAAGTACAGGGTGCATCCCCTCTTCCACTGCAGGCTTTCGTCATCGACGAAAAACTCGAGAGAGACTCCGGTGGAACCGGAGGTTTTTTTCGGAAGCAGCTTTTCTTTGGGAATGTTTTCGGCAACCATCCGCTCTTTGTTCGCGCGGATGTCATCTTTGGTGAGAATCGGCAGGCTGGCCAGGTCTTCGATGGATTTGAGGTCCTCCGGGTTGAAACCGGACGCATGCCATGTCTCACGGTAATATTTTGTATTTGCCCATGCGTGCTGGATGATCCGCCGGAGTTTTTGCAGCTGGATTTCCCTGACTTCATCTGCCGGCTTGAACTCGGTGCGTTTTAATTCGCGAGCGACACGCAGATAGGGGCTTTTCTCTCTTGCGGCCCAGAGCGGGGCTATGATGTTGCGGCATATGGGGGGGTAAAGACCCATTGTTCAAGTGCCTAAATTGCCTAAAATGCGCTGATCGGCAAAGCGATATGGCTGGGAAGCCAGGAAGCTGGAAGGCTTGAAGAAAAAGAAACGGCAGTGCCGGCAAGGAAGACAACCGGCAAAATTTTAAAAGCCCCAAAGCCTCATAGCGTTCTACTCTCCTATCTGATGACCTTCTCTTTGTAATACTCCTCGTACTGTTGGATAATGCGGCCCTGATCAAATTTGGAATACGCGGCTTCACGCGCTTTTAGTCCAAACTCTTTTCGCTTATCTGCGTTGAGCAGCAGGTCGACAATCTTTGATGCCAAGATTTCCGGTGATCGTGAGGGGACGAGGTATCCGGTTTTGCCGTCCTCTACAATTTCCCGATTTCCGCCGACATCCGTGGCAACCGCCGGAATTCCGGCTGACGCGTATTCGACCAGCGAATTGGAAAAGCCTTCCGATGTGCTGGAGAGCACCCCGACGTCAAAAAGCCTTATGACCGGGTAAGGGTTGGCGACCGGGCCTGTCATCACCAGCCGGTTCTTTAATCCGGGGCTTTCCGCTATTGACCGCAACCTCTCCCAATAATCGTTTTCTCTTGACCCAACGACCACAAACTTCGCGTTTGGGACTCTCTCCGCCACCAAAATGGCCGCCTTAAAAAACGTTTCGTAGTCTTTGACCGGACGTATGTTGGCGACAATCCCCACCACCAGGTCGCCGTCGGCCAGGCCCCATCGCTCTCGTTCAAGGAGTGCCGCAATGCCCTCATCCAGCCGCGCCTGGTTGATCGGGTTGTAGATGACCGTGATGCGTTCCGGGGCGATGTGTTCTGATGAGACCAAGTGGTGTTTGATGGCCTCGCTGTTGACTACGTAATTTGTTTCAAACATCGCTGCCAGTCGGTTTCGCAAGCGGGAAGAGAGGCTGTCGTCGTATCCCACGCTGCGTCGAGCCACGACCCGCCGGCAACCAATCGAATTCAGTCTTGCCACGGCGGAAAGAAACTCACTATCTCTGAAAAATGCGTGCAAGATCTTGACCGAGCGTTGCCGAACCAACCGCCGTAAGACAAGCACTCCGCGAAGGGTTTCTACAGGGCTTCTAAAAGAATGCAGGTTCAGGGGCGTTGGCTGAATCGGCGAAAAGTCGGGGGGCAGCCCTTTGTCGTTCCTCAACAGGGCGAAATGAACCTCAAACCGATCACTCGGGAGGTTCCTCAACAGGAACGATAAGTGCTGTTCGGAACCGGCCGTCGCCTGCCGGATCTCATCGCACAGGAATAGGATGGGAATCTTAGCCGAAGGTCCCATCTTCCACCGCGCTTCGCAGCACCTTTGCCGGGTTGCCCGCCGCCGTCGTCCCGGCAGGCAACGTCTTGGTCACAACGCTCCCGGCCCCTACGACGCAGTTTTCGCCTACATCCGCCATGATGATTGCGCCCTCGCCGATCCAGCTCCTGCTCCCAACGTGAATGGTCGTCCGACGGGTCGTGTGAACGATCTCCCCCGTCTCACTCAAATGCTGGCGCTTTCCGCTGGGGATGCTGACCCGGTTGGCGAACATGACCTCTTCACCGATCCGCACGCAACCAAAAATGCAGTTCATGCCGATGGAACTGTGCCTTCCGATGGTGGCCGACCTGTGGCAGAAGACCGATCCGAATCCGATGTGAAACTCGTGCGAGGCGGACTCCAGCGTGGCGGCATAATAGGCGGACCGCAGACAGGACCCCGGCAAACCGGGGACAAGGCCCAGCAATTGAGCCATAAAGACAAATGCCTGCTCGCTCTTGGAAAGCCGCTTTTCGATTTTGTCGATCAGTATCAGCGGGCTGATTACAATTAGCGAAAGAACGAAAACCGTTTTTTTAAAAAACGCCCTCATTCAACCGGCAGTTCCAAGCAGCCTGAAAGAGTCAAAATACAATACCGTTACGGAAGGGATGTCTTGCATGAAAATGAAGAAACCATCCACTTTATCAAGTCGGGGCTGGGTGTTTTTGGAATCCCGCGCGAACCCCAAGGGGATCGAGATCTTGTTCGGCCCGGGGGCGACCTCGAATTCTTCGGCGATCAGGTGGTTGAACTTGCCGTCCGGTTCCCGCCGGTTGACCTGAAGGTGGAGGGAGACGGTTTTTCCCGAAGGGTTGTAAACCCAGAAATCGAAGCTTTTGAATGCCGACCAGTCGTGCGGCACATCCCCGGTGGAGAAGCCGACCCGCTCGGCCGGGTGGAACTCGAACCTCAAGGAGCTTCGACCCGAGTGGCTGAAGTCCGGGGATATCTCGAACCGGCTGCGGCATTTCCAGGCGAACCGGTCAAGGTCCGAGTCGGTTTCGAAGTCGAACAAAACGGCCTTGATGGGCTGAGGGGTGCACGCGGACAGTGTAATCGTAAACAAGCACGCGATTATCGCGGCGATCCATTTCGCGCGGCCGTTTTGGGCCGGAGGCCGGGAAGCCAGGAGGATAGGAGGCTTCATAGAAATAAACCAGGTGACCGGGTCGATTTGTGAGAAAGTTGATTCGGTTGAGTGGGTGACTTGAACAGAACTATCTCCGGCCGCGCCAGGAAACGAAACGGCAGGGTGTTCACCCCGATTCCGGAGCTTACCACGAGGGTCTTCTGCGCTTGCCTCTTGACCCCGTAGCGGACATCGCCCTTGGTCCGGGCGAAGACCGCTTTCCACAGCCAATCGGGCATCCCCGCCTGGCCGCCGTGGGTGTCGCCGCTCAACACCAACAAGGGCTGGTCCGGCAGGTCTTCGAGCCGGGGCTGTCTCGGGGAGAGGAGCACGGTCGGCCCGGCGATCAGCTCTTGCCTGATCGAGCGCCTCGCGTCTGAATCCACGGGAAACATGTCCAGCCCTGCGACGGCAACCCCTCCCCCCGCCGGCCTCACGGCCTGGTTCTGCAGAAACCTCACCGGCAGCGGCTTTTCTCCCGGGTTGAACGCATGGCAGAAGCGGCAGGATTTGCGGGCGTTCTGGTAGTCCGAGTCGCCCAAAACCCCCCAGATGCCTTCCTTGGCTTTGAGCCCGGCCAGAAATTCAAAGGTCCGTTCGTAGTCGCCATCCCACGGGGTGCAGTCCCCGCCGATGAGGATGATGTCGGGGCCGATCTGCTCGATCAACCGGAGCAGCTTCTGCTCGCGGAACCCGAGCCTGGAAACGTGGATGTCGGAGATGAAGATGGTTTTGTGCCTCTTGAAGAAAGAGGCGAAGGGCTCCTGGGAGATTTCGATTTCGGTGACTCGGATCCAGTTCGGCTCGATGAGTGCCGCGTAGGCCAGAACGGCGGCAAGCAGGAAGCCGGCGAGTTTGAGTTGGTGGCGCAAGGGGAAGAAAAGATAGGCGGCGGCCGGGTACACGTGAAAAGCCGATTCGTCTGCCTTTTTCCAGGCCCCCAGATTCCTCCGGCGACCCTCTTCCATCCCTTCAAGCCTCCAGCCCCCCTGTTTTCCCCAGCCTCCCAGCCTCAAGCCTCCCAGCTTCCCAGCCTCGCGGCTTCAAGCCTTCTATCTTCCCCGCCTCATAGCCGCTTCCACCCAAAACCCCACCCCCAAACCAAGATGGATCGCCAGGTAGATCAACGGCAGATCGCGCAGGTATCTCAGGCCCGACTCACAGGCGATTTTCACCGAAGACCCGAGCACGACGAGGGCGTAAAGGCCATAGGCCGTCGCAAAGACCCTGAGGAAAACAGGGTGCGCCAACCCAAGCGCCGGCAGCAGGAAAAGCCCTGCGACCAGCAGGGCCGGGGCGAGCCCCGTCATCGAAAGCATTTCCGGGTGCTTCTTCAGGAGTCGGCTCCTTCCCCGGCCGTAGCGCAGCATCTGCCGCCACAGGGCGGAAAGGCTCTCGCGGGGGTAGTACCGGATTGCGATCGAGGGGCTCATGTAAGTTTTGAAGCCGGCCTTCTCGACGCGGCGGTTGAATTCCACGTCCTCGCAGGCATCAAACGACTCGTCCACCCAGCCGACCTTTTCGAACACCTCGCGCTTGTAAACCGCCCCGTGGCTGACCGGGCTGACGAAGCCTTCGTGATCCGAGTAGATCAGCGAGTCGGCGCCGTGGCCGATCCGGGATGCCCGGGCCAGCGCGACCGCCTTCTGGAAGTCGGTGAGCCCCGGCGGGTCGAGCGGCTGGGGCCGGCCGAGGCACTGCGCACCGCTTTTCTCGAAGCAAGCCACGATGTTTTTGAACAGTCGATCGTGCCCGATGTGGCAGTGCCCGTCCACCACCAGGAAGATGTCTCCCCTGCCGTTTTTGAAGCCCAGGTTGCGACCGGCGCTCGAGAGCCGTTTCGGGTTGTCGAGGATCCGGATCTGCGGGTTTTTCTTCGCCGCTTGGGCGACGATTTCCCGGGTCCGGTCGGTCGATCCGCCGTCGGCGACGATGATCTCGAAGCGGTCCCGGGGATAATCCTGGGAGAGCAGTTCGTGAAGGGTCTTTGCTACGAAGCGCTCTTCGTTCCGGACAGGAAGAACGACGGTGATATATGGGAGCAAGGCGGATGTCCCCCGGATACCGGCTGGATTTGCGGCGGGGAAGGCTTAACGGGTCAGATCCTCGGTTCGACAGCGTCCCGCCCTGACCATCGCTGTGATAAAGAAATCCTCCGCTTGGCTTCCTATCCGCGCGCCCACCCTCTCAGCTTCTCTTCTTTTTTCCCGTCAGGCTCTTTTGAATGACCTGCCGGTATATCGCTTCCAATTTTTCCGTCTGCGCCTCGAAGGTGAAATCCCTCTTCACCCGCTCGTAGCCCGCCTGCCCCATGGCCCGCATCCGCTCGGGGTCGCTCAGCATCCGGAGGATGGCATCCGCCAGCAGGTCCGGCCGCCCGGGCGGCACCAAATGGCCGCTGACGCCGTCCTCGACCACTTCGGGGACCCCGCCGACGGCGGTGGCCACCACCGGCTTTTTAGCCGCGAAGGCCTCCAACGCGACATTCGGCAAACCCTCGGTGCGCGACGGCAGAACGAAGAGATCGATGGCGCACATGACGGCGTCCATGTCCCGCCGGAAACCGAGAAAGTGAACGTTTTTCACACTGCTCTGCTCCACCCGTGATTCAAGCTCCGCACGTGAAGGGCCTTCCCCGGCAAGCAGCAGGTGCGCCATGGGGTGCTTCGGTTGGATCGCGGCAAACGCGCTGATCAGGTCGACCTGCGCCTTCTCAGGGCTGAGCCGGCCGGCGGTGGCAATGAGAAAATCATCTCTGCCAAGCCCTAGTTCTTTTCGTTTTTCCTCGGCCGATGCGAAATGCGGCGTCATTCGCTCTGCGTTTATTGCGTTCCGGACGACATGGGGAAACCCTGCTTTCACCCCGCAGCGCTTGAGGTGCTTCGCGCACCCGTCAGACACCGCCACCACGGCATCCGCAAACCGTACGGCCTTCATTTCGAGGGTTTCAAACAGGCTCACCCTCTGATTTTCACCGGTGTGCCCCCGAGAAAAAACGATCAAGGGCAGGCCGAGGCCGGCCCTGGCGGCAATCGACAACAGGGTAGGGCGGTAGCCGTGGGAACACAGGACCGCGGGCTTGAGCCGCTTGAAAACTCCGCGCAGCCGGGCCACCGCAGACAGCTCGTAGGCGCTCCGGCTTTCAAGGGCTTCAACCGCTATGCCTTGCCTGCGGCATTCCGCTGCCAGTTCGTCGGGCCGACCTTTTTCGATGAATGTCAAAACGCAATGCCTGAAATTGCGGCTGTGTCCGATGTGCCCGAGGATCTGCCGCTCCGGCCCGCCGAAGAAGTTGCAGGCCCGCATGTGAATAACCAGAGGCTCAGTTTGACAGCTTTTAACCAATTACATCCTAAAGCTTAATTTAGAAATCGCTAATGTGAATTGCAGACCTTTCTTCTATTAAATTTTGAAATGGTCGTTTCCCATGCTTTTTCTATTGCCGGGTAGATTTTTCCCCAGTCGTATTTTTCTTCAACTAATTGCCTAGCGTTTTTAATTAATTTCGATCTTGTCTCGTAATTGCAAATAAGCTCGATAACCGCCTCTGCAAAATTATCAGCATTATCTGCTACAAGAAGGTGGATATTATTTTTAACATCGAGACCTTCAGCACCTATTGTTGTTGATACTACCGGAATGCCGGCTGCAAAAGCCTCCAATATTTTTAAACGTGACCCTCCTGCGATTCGCAGAGGGACGACAGATACCAGAGAATCTTTTAGAAATGGCCTGACATCGTCGACGGTTCCTGTCACGACGATATTTTCTGAAGAGAGTTTTTTAATGTTCTCAGGAGGATGTCGACCCAAAATGATAAAACGTATATTTGGTATTTTCTGCTTTACCTTTGGAAGGATTTTGCCGGAAAAATACCGTGCCGCATCCTGATTGACGAATGCATCCATTGAAGCCGAAAATAGGATGGTCTTCTCGGTGGGGGCAGGGTCAATTTTGCTGTAGTAAAAGCAATTGATCCCATTAGGAATGACTTGTATCGATTTGTTTCCAAACCAGTTTTTAATTAACCGCAAGTCATTGTCTGAAACGACAGAAATATGGTCAAATTTTGAGAGAGTCTTTTTTTCAAAAAACTTCATTTTTTTCCATTCTATATAAAGACCGCATTTTTTTATTATGTTCTTTTCATATTGAAAAAATCTAAGCCAGGGTATGTACTCAACGTTATGAGAAGAAAGAAATTTGGGCAGACGTATACTTTTATTTATAAATTGCCCATAGTGAGTCCATTCACAATGAATTAGATCAAAATTGTTTTCAGCAATAAGTTGTATCAACTTTTTCTGAAAACGCGATGAATAGTGCTTCCTAACAACCAGAGGTTGCTTTGTAAAAAAACCAGTAAAAATGCCGGCAGCCAATTTAGTAAACGAGTCGAATTTGTGAGAAGGCGGCACGGAATAAACCTTAAACCCAATTTTTTCCATTTCATCGATTTTCAGTTTTTCCTTCCTCTGATCTGCATAGCAGAGATATGATATTTGATGCTTCTTTGCTAAGGGAGATAAGAGATTGTAAGTTCTTATTTTTTTTCCCGAATCTAATGGCAAAGGTATCCATTCATCTATAATCAAAATTTTCATATGCGGCATTGTTTCGGAATGGGCCTATTTAATGAGAGCCCTCAAATTTTCTTTGACTCTCCATAAGTGCTTCAAACTTATATTGCCGGACCGGACCATAAACCAATCCTTTAAAAGAATACCTTTTTTAATCTTCCATTTCATTTGCTTTTCGCTGACGCCAGGGATTTTCATCGCGACCGTATGTTCATCAAAGTGCTCCCAAACGACCCTTGGATCACCCCTAAAAAGGCCGTGTCTTTCTGCAATTCGATAAAGTCTGGATCCTGGCATTGGCGTGCAAAACTGCCAAGACATGTATTGAATAAGTTTTTGATTGAAAAGCTTTTTCATAAAACGAATAGTGTTGTCTACTTCTTCATTTGTCTCCCAGCAAAGTTTTCCATCCTCTTCCCAAACATTATAAAGCATTGTAAAAGCAAAAACATTTACGTTCGATTTCCTGAAAAGTCTTGCGGCTCTTTCAACCTGTTCGACAGTAATATGCTTACCAATCCCTTTTAAAACCCTGTCGTTAGCACTTTCTACGCCAATATGTACAAGCCAGCAATTTATTTTATTTAAAAGATCTGTAAGCTCCTCTGAAACTTTATCAACTCGCATATTGCATTGAAAATAGAGATCCCGATAATTAAGGTTAAAAATCGCGCGGCAGAGCTCTTGTGCCCAGCTCTCGTTAAAATTCAGCTCATCTGAACTCATGTAAATTTCACGCACCCCTCGATTGTACAAATATTTAATTTCTTCACAAATGGCTTCAACTGAACGGTGCCGCAACCAAGGCTTTGCGCTTTTCCACACCGGATTTGAACAAAACGCACAGTCAAAAGGGCATCCTCTGCTAATTAGTAGCGAACTTTCGATTGGCTGTTTCTTTAAATGCATGCCCTTGTAGTCTGAAAAATCAATTAGATCCCATGCCGGCATGGGAAGATCATCAAGGTCCGTTACAAAAGCTCTCGGCTTTGTACGTTGGATTTGGTCGTTTGCGCGAAATAAAATTCCATTGATCGATGAATAATTGTTTTTGTTTTTACCAGAGTAAGATTTGACTATTTCGGAAAATGTGATCTCTCCTTCACCAATAACGGCAATATCCGTCTCAGACGATTCCATAACTTCGTTTGGCATTGCCGTTACGTGCGGGCCTCCGCTTACAATCAAAACATCTGGACAATTCTGCCTAACTGCGTGGATAGTCTCATATGCCAGACTGGCTGTTTTGGAAGTGAAACTTATTCCGTATATTTCCGGCTTTTTCTGTTTTACGTATGCAACGTGGCTTTTCAAATCATATCTTGGACCCAGGTATTCAATTTCAGACCGGTTTTCCACCGCTCTCTTCGTATAACTTGCGATGTATAAAAGCCCAAGGTTTGGATAACTTGCGTCATATGCTCTTTCTAATGCTGGAGGATCAGCCAAAATGATTTTCATTGTTTTGAAACTCCTATTTTAGAGGGCCCGGGTTCCGGGGAACAAAATTGTTATCCAAACGGAAAGTAATGGGGACGCCCAGTAGGCATGGCACGGCCGGTGCGGTGGATTCACGTCGTTGCCCAAGTGGCGGATTCTAAATTATGGTTCTTCGCTGTCTTGAATGGGTAGCTGTTTAACTTTTCGGGTCGGCTGTTGTAGTTTTTCCTGCCATGAAAGACACCGACCTATTTTATTAACGCGGCAATTAAATATGGCAATATTGGTTAACTTGTGTTCTATCTTTGTGCATGGAAAAAAGCGATGCACGCAAACTGACACCGGAAGCGCAACAGCAACTGCGCCACCAAGCCATTCGGCTTCGCAAACGGGGGTTTACTCACCAGCAAATCGCCGAAATCATTGGGGCTCACCACACGCGGATTTGCCGGTGGTGCCGGGCTTACGAAACCAGCGGCCCCAAGGCGGTGGTCATCCAAAAGCGCGGTCGTAAACCGGGAAGCGGCCGACGCCTGAATGCTGAACAGGAAAAGCAGTTGCGCCAGATGATTCGTGACAAAACGCCGGATCAACTTAAGCTTCCCTTTGCCCTGTGGACGCGGTTGGCCGTTCAGCAGGTCATCCGCCAGCAGTGGGGGCTGCGGAT
>JBBFLI020000035.1:0-41784 GCA_037481615.2 Desulfobacterales bacterium | reverse complement strand
GGCGCCTCCGTCGAAACCGCCCGCAGCGCCGGCGGCGAAGTAAGGGGAGGCCGCCATGCTTTCGCGCTTTTTCCTCGACCGCCCGGTCTTCGCCTGGGTGATCGCGATCGGCATGATGGCCGCCGGGGCGCTGGCCATTTACAAGCTGCCCGTCGCCCAGTACCCGCCGATCGCCCCGCCCTCGATCGCGATCGACGCCTTCTTCCCCGGGGCCTCGGCCGAAACGGTCGAAAACACCGTGACCCAGATCATCGAGCAGAAGATGACGGGGCTCGACAACATGCTCTACCTCTCGGGGACGAGTTCCTCCTCGGGCGCCTCGCGCATCGAGCTCACCTTCGCCCCGGGGACCGACCCCGACATCGCGTGGGCCAAGGTCCAGAACAAGCTCCAGCTCGCCCTCGCAAGCCTCCCCGAGGTCGTCCAGCGCCAGGGCGTCAAGGTGAGCAAGTCGACCCGCAACTACCTCATGATCGTGGGCCTGGTCTCCGAGGACGGCCGCCTGAGCGGGGACGATCTCCGCGACTTCGCCCAGTCGAACCTCGAGAAGATCCTCTCCCGCGTCCCCGGCGTGGGCGAGGTGGAAAACTTCGGGACCCAGTACGCGATGCGCGTCTGGATCGACCCCGATCGGCTGACGAGCTTCCACCTCACGCTCGAGGAGGTGATCCTCGCGCTCCGCGCCTACAACGTCGAAGTCTCGGCCGGTCAGTTCGGGGGCATGCCCGCCACCCCGGGACAGCAGATGAACGCGGCGATCGTCGTCCAGCACCTGCTGCAGACGCCGGAGGAGTTCGCCGCCATCCCCGTGCGCATCCGCCCCGACGGCTCGGTGGTGCGCATCCGCGACCTCGGACGCACCGAGCTCGGAACCGAGCGCTACGACGTCGTCGCCCTCTACAACGGCCGCCCCACGGCGGCGCTCGCGATCCGCCAGGCCGCGGGGGCGAACGCTCTCGAAACGGCCGACAACGTGAAGTCGAAGCTGGCCGAGATGAGCCGCTACTTCCCCCCGGGGGTGAAGGTGATCTACCCCTACGACACGACCCCCTTCACCCAGGTGGCGATCCGGGAGGTGGTGAAGACCCTGATCGAGGCCGTGATCCTGGTCTTCCTCATCATGTGGCTCTTTTTGGGGACCTTCCGTGCGACCTTCATCCCCACGATCGCCGTGCCGGTCGTCCTGCTCGGCACCTTCGCCGTGCTCGCGCTCTTCGGCTTCTCGATCAACATGCTCACCATGTTCGCCATGGTGCTCGCGATCGGGCTGCTCGTCGACGACGCGATCGTCGTCGTGGAGAACGTCGAGCGCATCATGCGCGAGGAGGGACTCCCGCCCAAGGAGGCGGCCGCGCGCTCCATGGACCAGATCACCCCGGCCCTGATCGGGATCGGGGTCGTGCTCGCGGCCGTCTTTCTCCCCATGGCCTTCTTCGGCGGCTCGACCGGCGTGATCTACCGGCAGTTCTCGCTCACGGTGGCCGCGGCCATGCTTCTCTCGGTCGTCGTGGCCCTGATCCTGACCCCGGTCCTGTGCGCCCAGATCCTCAAGGCCTCCACCGGCGGCCACGGGTCGGCGGCCGGCGCGGTCTGGTTCCTGCGCCCGTTCTTCCTGTGGTTCGACCGCAGCTTCTTCCGCCTGCGCGACCTCTACGTGCGCGCCGTCGGCCACGTCCTCGCCCGCAGGCTGCGTTATGTCTTCGCCTACCTGTTGATCGTCGCCGCCCTGGGGGTGCTCTTCCTGCGCATGCCCACGGCGTACCTCCCCGAGGAGGACCAAGGGATTCTCATGATCCAGGCGGTGCTCCCGCCGGGGGCGACCCTCGAGCAGACCCAGGCCGTTCTCGACCGCGTGCTCAACCACTTCCGGGATCGGGAAGCGGAGGCCGTCGAGTCCTTCCTCGGGGTGGCCGGGGTGGGCTTCTCCGGCCAGGGGCAAAACGTGGGGCTCGGGTTCACGAAGCTGCGCGACTGGGATCTGAGGCGGCGACCGGATCTGCGCGTCAAGGCCGTGGCTGCTCGGGCCATGGCGGCCTTCAGGCAGATCCCGAACGCCATGGTCTTCGCCTTCCCGCCGCCCGCGGTGATCGAACTCGGCAACGCGACCGGCTTCGATTTCCAGCTCCAGGACCGAAACGGCCTCGGCCACGCGCAGCTCATGGCCGCGCGCAACCAGATCCTCGGCATGGCCGCCCGCGACCCGCGGCTGCGCGGCGTGCGGCCGAACGGGATGGAGGATGCAGCCGAGTACCGCATCGACGTGGACTGGGACAAGGCGGGGGCGCTCGGCTTGCCGATCAGCGCCGTCCACAACACCCTTTCGGCCGCCTTCGGGGGGGCCTACGTGAACGATTTCATTCAAGCCGGCCGGGTGAAGAAGGTCTTCGTCCAGGCCGATGCGCCCCACCGCATGCTTCCTACGGACCTGGAGAAGATTTACGTGAGAAACCGCGAGGGGAAGATGGTTCCCTTCTCCTCCTTCGCGACCGGCCGCTGGGTCCAGGGCTCCCCCCAGCTCCAGCGCTACAACGGATTCCCGGCGATCAACCTCTGGGGGGAGCCTGCGCCGGGCCACAGCACGGGCGAGGCGATGGCGGCGATGGAGGAGATCGTCTCGCGGCTGCCGCAGAACGTGGGCTACGACTGGACGGGGATCTCCTACCAGGAACGCATGGCCCGCGAGCAGGCCCCGCTGCTCTACGCCTTTTCGATCTTCGTGATCTTTCTCTGCCTGGCCGCGCTCTACGAGAGCTGGCCCGTTCCGATCGCGATCCTGCTCACCTTCCCCCTCGGGGTGATCGGGGGGGTGATCGCCTCGAGCGCCAAGGGCCTGCCGAGCGACGTCTACTTCCAGATCGGGATGCTGACCACCCTCGGGCTCACCTCGAAGAACGCGATCCTGATCGTCCAGTTCGCCAAGGCGCGGGTCGAGGCCGGAGCCGGCTTGATCGAGGCGACGCTCGAGGGGGCGAAGCTCAGGCTCCGGCCGATCGTGATGACCTCACTTGCCTTCGGCTTCGGGGTGCTGCCGCTTGCGCTCGCGACCGGTGCCGGCTCGGGGGCGCAGGGGGCGATCGGGATCGCCGTCCTGGGCGGGATGGTCACCTCGACGGTGCTCGTCGTTTTCTTTGCACCCCTCTTCTACGTCATGATCCAACGGGCTCTCGGCCGCCGCGGCCGGCGCACGCAGGCTTCGCCCGCGCCCGTTGCCGTTGAGGGAAAGGTCTATGAGTAGGATGAAACCCTTCCGACTGGCCGCCGCCTTGCTTGCGCTTCTTTCCGGCTGCTCGTTCGCCCCCGAGTACCGCAGGCCGGCGGCCCCGGTGCCTGCGGCCTGGCCCGAGGCGGCGCAAGCCCCCTCGCCGCCGGCCGTCGAGGTCCCGGAGGCGCGGGATCTCTCCTGGCGGGAAGTGCTCCCGGACCCGCGCCTGCAGCGCGTGATCGAAATGGCGCTCGAAAACAACCGCGACCTCAGGCTCGCGGCGCTGAACGTCGAGCGGACGCGGGGGATCTACGGCATCCAGCGCGGCGAGATCTACCCGGCACTCGGCGCCCATGCCGAAGCGAACCGGCTGCGCCGCTCCGAGGACCTCCTCCAATACGGCCAGCCACGGACGATCACCCAGTATTCCGCCGACCTCGGGGTGACGGCCTGGGAGATCGATCTCTTCGGCCGCATCCGCAGCCTCTCGGAGCAGGCGCTCGAGGAGTTTCTGGCGGCCGCCGAGGTCCGGCGCGGCGTCGAGCTTGCGCTCGTCGCCGAGACGGCCCAGGTGTTCCTCGCCCTCGTGGCCGACCGCGAGCGTCTCGCGCTCGCCGAGGCGACGCTCGCCACCCAGCAGGCCGTCTATGGACTGGTGAACCGCAGATGGGAGGTGGGCCTCTCCTCCGCGATCGACCGCAAACGCGCGGAACTCCCGGTCGAAACGGCGCGCGTCGAGGCGGCGCGGCTCACCCAACTCGTCGCCCAGGGCAAGAACGCCCTGGATCTCCTCGCCGGGGCTCCGGTGCCGCCGGAGTGGGTCCCCGGGCGCCTTGCGGATCTCGCACCCCCGCGGGAGGTCGCCCCCGGGATCCCCTCCGAGGTCCTGCTTCGCCGACCCGACGTGGCCGCGGCGGAGCACCGGCTGAAGGGGGCCTACGCCTCGATCGGGGCCGCGCGCGCGGCCCTTTTCCCACGGATTTCGCTCACGACCCTCGTGGGTACGGCAAGCGACGAGCTTTCGCGGCTTTTCGCCTCGGGAACGGGGACCTGGCTCTTCCGGCCGCAGGCGGCGCTTCCCATCTTCGACTCCCGCCTGTGGGCCGCCCTGCGGGTGAGTCAGACGGAGCGGGAAATCGTTCTCGCCCAGTACGAAAAGGCGATCCAGACCGCGTTCCGCGAAGTGGCCGACACCCTCGCCGTGCGCCGGACGATCTTCGAGCAGCTTGACGCCCAGCGGGCCCTCCTGGCGGCCGCGGCCGAAACCTACCGCCTCGCCCGGCAGCGCTACGAGCAGGGGATCGACAGCTTTCTCGGCGTCCTCGACGCTGAGCGCACCCTCTTCGCCGCGGAGCAGGGCCTGGTCGCCCTGCGGCAGGTGGAACTCGCCAGCCGCATCCGGCTCTATGCCGCCCTCGGCGGGGCGGAATGAGGCAATCCCCCCGCATCAGAGGTCCTCGCCCGGGCTGACGCCGGGGCCGGGCTGCGCCCGGCCCCGGCCCTTGCGGAGCAGCCGTCGGCCGTACGGGCAGACGGCGGCGCAGATGCCGCAGTTGCGGCCCCGGTTCAAGTGCGCGTAGCGCTCCCGCTTGAAGCGGTCGCAGGCCGCGGCATCGAGGATTTCTTCCCGGGGCACGCCGGGCTTCCAAGCCGCCCCCAGGAGCGCCCCGGCCGGGCAGGCGGCGACACAGGCGCGGCATCCGCCGCAGAAACTTCTCGTGAACGGCTTTCCCGGCTGAAGTCCGAGGTCGGTGAACACCGTCCCCAGGCGCACCCAGGGGCCGAAGGGGCGGGTGATGAGCTGGCCGTGGCGCCCGATCCACCCCAGCCCCGCCCGCGTGGCGGCCGTCTTGTGCGGGAAGTCCCCGCGGAGGTGCACGTCGTCGGTGCGTTCCGAGGCGGCGAGAGCCAGCGCGCGGCGGCCCCCCTCCCGGATCGCCGCGGCAAGCTCGCGGGAGATCCCGTTGATCCGGCGGTTGAGCCGGGTGTACTCCTCGGCATAGGCCGGGGTCGGGCCGCTCGCCACACCGGCCATGATCTGCGGATCGACCGGCAGCGCAAAAGAGACGGCCCGCGGAAACCCCGCCCCACAATCATCGCGCGGGGTTTCGATCCCCGCGAGGTCCGCGACCCCCCAGAGCACCACCCCCCACTGCCGCATCCGACCGTGGACCTCCGTTGTTCTATTCTTTTTCTTTTCCATCCGTTTTCTCCATGTTGCCTCGAACACCGGCTGAAACATCCTTGCAAAGGTTTCCCCGAAAGGTGAACGGGGAAGCGCTCGCCGTCCCACCCCCGAAGCGGGAAACGCCGGATGCATACATCGGGCTTCCTGCTCTGTCACCATGGAAGACCCTCTCTCTAAAGAATGAGCCGGCGCCCCGCTGATCTCGTCGCACAACACTTCCGGGTTGCCCCGCGTTTTCGATCTCCCTGGATCATTGAACCGAAAGTCGATCCGCCAAACGCCCGGAGCAAGCAAGATGAACGCCCCGCCTTATATTACAATAATGCTATTATTGATGATAATTGATTCAAATATGTAATATTTTGACGATGCGGTTTTTCCCCTTTGAGGCTTCCCCTCCATGTGCACCCCATCGACTTCGCATGGTTCTCAGCACCTTTCCGCCTCCCGGCATCCTGTTGGCACCCGATTTGCGTATGGCTCCCCCGCGAATCGCTTCATGAACCCGTGAAAGCCACTCGAGGAGGAAAGGAGCACGAGCCACGATGGAACGGAAAGAAGCCACGGCGGCGGTCCTGAAAGCGAAGAAGGAAAAAGGGCTCAGCTGGGAGCAGATCGCCAAGGCGGTCGGGCGCCACGAGATCTGGGTCACGGCGGCGCTCTTGGGCCAGGCGAGCATGGGAAGCGAGGAAGCCGCGAGGGCGGTGAAGACCCTGGGTCTGGACGCCGAGGTCGCCTCGGCGCTGCAGCAGTGCCCGATGAAGGGTTCCCTTTATCAAACCGTGCCCGTCGACCCCCTGATTTACCGCTTCTATGAAATCCTTCAGGTCTACGGCACGACCCTCAAGGAGATCATCCATGAGAAGTTCGGAGACGGTATCATGAGCGCCATCGATTTCGAGATGGACCTTCGCAAGAAACCCGATCCGAAGGGAGACCGAGTGGTGTTGACCCTGGACGGGAAATTTTTGCCCTACCGCAAGTGGTAGGAGGGCTTCGAGAGGAGAATTTTTCATGTGCAGCAAAGACGACGGCTGGGGCAGCGAGGCATCGGACGATTCGGTTTTGAACGCGGCTCCTCTGGAGACGGCTACAGAACACCCGGAAGCGGGCCCGCGGGCCCCGGACACCGAGGAGAGCCTCATCGACCGCGTGATCGAAAAAGCGGTGGTCCGATCGATTTTCGGTTTCAACGAAATGACGCGACGAAACTTCATGAAAGCCCTGGGCACTTCGGCCGCCATGGGCCTCATCGCCAGCATCTTCCCCCTCGACGCCGCCAAGGCCTGGGCGAAGGAAGCCGCGGGGCCCCCGGAAAAGAAAGCCCTGAAAATCGGCTTCATCCCGATTACCTGCGCCACTCCCCTCATCATGGCCGAGCCCATGGGCTTTTACGCGAAGCACGGCCTCGAGGGGACCCGCGTGGAAAAGGCTTCGGGATGGGCCATGATCCGCGACTGGGCCGTATCCCGGCAGGTGGACTGCGCGCACATGCTCACCCCGATGCCGCTCGCCCTGACCCTCGGTGTGGGCGCCCCCGAGACGCCCTTTGTCATGCCCGCGGTGGAGAACATCAACGGCCAGGCCATCACGCTGCACAAGAAGCACCAGGGGGTGAAAGGCCCCCAGGACATGAAGGGCTTCACGTTTTGCGTGCCCTTCGACTACTCCATGCACAATTTCCTTCTGCGCTATTACCTGGCCGAAGGCGGGGTGGATCCCGACAAGGAGGTGAAGATCCGCGTGGTGCCGCCCCCCGAAATGGTGGCCAACCTACGCGCCCAAAACGTGGACGGCTATCTGGCGCCGGACCCCTTCAACCAGCGCGCCGTCTACGAGGACGTGGGGTTCATCTACAAGCTCACCTCCGAATTGTGGGAAGGCCACCCCTGCTGCGCCTTCGCCACCTCGAAGGCCTTTGCCACCGAAATGCCCAACACCTTCAAAGCGGTCTTCCGGGCCATCGTGGAGTCGATCCTCTTCGCGCAGAAACCGGAGAACCGCACGGAGATCGCCCAGGCGATCGCTCCCCGGAACTACCTGAACCAACCCGCCGAGGTGGTCGAACAGGTCTTGACCGGCCGGTTCCCGGACGGGCGTGGCAACACCCTGCATGTGCCGCGGCGGATCGATTTTGACCCCTTCCCCTGGCACTCCATGGCGGTCTGGATCCTGACCCAGATGAAGCGCTGGGGCTACCTCGGCAAAGAGGTCGACTACAAAACCATCGCCGAGCGGGTGTTTCTGGCCTCGGAGTGCAAGAAGGTCATGGAGGAGCTGGGGCATCGCGCCCCGCAGACGACCTATGCCCGGCACACGATCATGGGCCGCGAGTTCGACCCGGCAGATCCGGAGGGCTACTTGAAGAGCTTCGCCATCCGTCGGGGATGAGTCGGTCCGGCAGAATCGCCGGCCTGTCCGCAGCGGAAGTTTCCAATGCGGCGGTTGAGGATATTTGCTGCGCTTTTTCGAATCGCCACCGACGAGGAATGAACGATGACCGCACCCAAGTCCAGTTCCTGGCTGGTCGTCTTCGGGGTCTTCCTGATCGGCTTCCTTTCCATCTGGCAGCTCGCCACGCTGGGGGCAAAAGGCTCGTCTCTACCCGGCCCGCTCGCCGTGGCGCGGTCCTCCTGGGAGTTTCTCTCCGACCCCTTCTACGATCGCGGGCCGAACGACAAGGGGATCGGGCTGCTGACCCTGTACAGCCTGGTTCGGCTCACGATCGGCTTCTCCGCCGGCACCCTGGTCGCGGTCCTCCTGGGGGTGGTCCTGGGTCACAACCCGGTCCTCTACAAGGGGCTCAACCCCTTCATCCAGATTCTCAAAGCCATCTCGCCGATCGCCTGGATGCCGCTTCTGCTCTATTCCGTCCAGGACAGCGGCATCACGGCGCTGCTGGTGGTCTTCATGGCGAGCATCTGGCCTACGCTGGCCAACACGGCCTTCGGCGTCGCCAACATCCGGCGGGACTACCTGAACGTCGCCAACATCCTGCAGATGAACTGGCCGACCAAGCTCCTCAAAGTGATCCTTCCCGCCGCAGCGCCCACGATCGTCGCGGGCCTGAGGATTTCGATCGGCAGCTCCTGGGTGGCCATCGTTCCCGCCGAGGCGCTGCTCGGCTCCTTGGGGCTGGGGTATTTCATCTGGAACGAGTGGAACAACCTTTCGATCGCCAATGTCATCTTCGCCATCCTCGTCATCGGCTGCGTGGGCGTGATTCTCGATCTGCTGTTCAACCAGGCGGCGAAATCGATGGCCTATTCCGAATAGGAGTCGGATTCATGGGTCGCGGCAAACTGCTCGAAGTCGAGAAGGTTTCGAAATATTTTCCGGCATCCGGCAACGGGGTCCGCCACTGCGTGTTCGAAAACCTCTCACTTCACGTCCGGGAGAAGGAATTTCTCTCCGTCCTGGGGCATTCGGGTTGCGGGAAATCGACCCTGCTCAACATCATCGCCGGGATCGAAAAGGCCGACGGCGGCTTCGTCTTCCTCGATCGAAAGGAGATCGACGGGCCGGGAATCGACCGCATGGTCGTGTTCCAGAACTTCGCGCTCATGCCCTGGATGAGCGTCGCCAACAACATCAAGCTGGCGGTGCGGGCCGCCTACCCCCACTGGAGCCGCGAACAGGTCCGCGGGCGGGTGCAGCAATTCATCGAGATGGTGGGACTCAAGGGCGCGGACGACAAGAAGCCCTCCGCGCTCTCGGGGGGGATGAAGCAGCGCGTCGGGCTCGCCCGGGCCTTTGCCGTGAACCCGAGGATCCTTCTCCTGGATGAGCCCTTCGCCCAGATCGACGCCCTCACGCGGGGGGTGATCCAGAACGAACTGGTGCGCATGTGGCAGGAAACCGGGATCACGGTCTTCATGGTCACCCACGACGTGGACGAGGCCATCCTGCTGTCGGACCGTATCCTGCTCATGAGTCCGGGGCCCGGGGCCGAAATCCGCGAGGAGATCGAAATCCACATCCCCCGGCCGCGGACACGCGAGACGGTGATCGACCATCCCGCTTACTATGAAACCCGAAACCGCATCATCCGCTTCCTGAACCGGCACACCCATTAACGGGATGTCCACTTTTTTTATGGATGTTTCCGTACGTCGTTCGCTGAAATGCATCGCCTGTTGACCGGAAGCCTTCGCTGAATGATATTCCGTCGGTTTCTTCACGCGTCTGGATTTTCCCGGCATCTCGAGTCCGCGGGGGCCATCGTGCACAATGAAAGGAAAGATCGATGGGGATCGAAACGCAAACCCATAGGAAAATGGCGCGGGCCCGGCGCATCGTCTGCGGCCGCCGCCCCGGGGGAAACGACGGGGCCCGGTCATGCTCGTATGAAGCGACGTACCCTACTTCGGCCCTGATGTGGCCTCATCCCAAAATAGAAAAATGAACGCCCCCTTTCTCGTTCTGCTCGGCGGGCTCGTGGCGGCCTGTGCTTCGCCGCCGGGGCCGGCGCTGCCGCCGCTCGAGACTGTGGGGAGGCTCGATCTCGCGCGCTACACCGGAACCTGGTACGAGATCGCCGCGTTCCCGACCTGGTTCCAGAGGGGTTGCACGGCCTCCCAGGCGACCTACACGTTGCGCGAGGATGGGCGCATCGACGTCGAAAACCGCTGCCGCCGGGGTCCGGAAGGGAAGTTCGATTCGGTTCGGGGGATCGCCTGGGTGCCCGACCCGGCGGAGCCGGGCAAGCTCAAGGTCCGCTTTTTCTGGCCCTTCGCCGCCGACTACTGGGTGATCGACCTCGACCCGGACTACACCTTCGCCGTCGTGGGGCACCCAAGCCGCAACCATCTCTGGATCCTGAGCCGAACCCCGGTGATGGATGAAAGCAGGTATCAATCTCTCCTTAGGCGAATTGAACAGAAGCACTACGATCCGCGCCGGCTTGTCAAAACCTTACAGCCCCTCACCGATCGGTAAGACCATCGATCCAAAAATGCTCTTGACGTTCCCACCGACGGGCGGGAAGCCGGAAATCAGGTGGGCTGCTTCCGCTTGCAGAACATCTCCTTCTCCTCATTCCAAGCACCCCTAAAATCATGTGATTACCTTCCGCGCAAATCGACATTCCGCCGGGCAAGCTTACCAGCCGGCGGATATCCCTTGCACCACGCTCGTTCCCCTGCAGGGCGGCAAAGCAGGCTTGTTATTTTCAGGAAAAGGCTTTAGGAAGAGGTTCGGGCAGTCGCTTTTCCCTCATTTTGACCAACGTTTCATGCGTTGCCTTATTCAGAGACGACATGGCACGTCTTGCCGCCAGCTACCAGGTCAACATCCGGCGATGAATGCGGCCGAGAGAAAGATCCTCGCCTGCGTTGAGGATCTAAAACCCGAAATCACCGACTTCGCTGCTCGCCTGGTGAGTCAAGCTAGTACGATAGGAAACGAAGAGGGAGCCCTTCTCACCTTTGAAAGCGAGATGCAGCGCCTGGGATTCCATACCCACCGGGTCCATATCGATCCTGCGGCACTGGCGAACCATGAAGGCTTTGCCCCTGTCCCCTGGAATCAGGAAGGGAAATTTAATGTCGTGGCAACCCGCCCGGCGGACGCTCCGGGTGGCCGAAGCGCACTGCTCAACGGCCATCTGGACGTTGTAAGCCCTGAGCCTCTGGGCCTGTGGGAATCAGACCCTTTTGTTCCCTTTGTCCGGGATGGTTGGCTCTACGGCAGGGGCTCGGGAGACATGAAAGCCGGGATTGCCTCGATGACCTATGCAGTGAAAGCCATTGAGGAAGCCGGGATGGGCCTCAAGGCGGCCGTCATCCTGGAGGGAGTCGTCGAGGAAGAATGCAGTGGCAACGGAACCCTGGCCTGCTTGGCCGCGGGCTATGACGCCGACGCTGTGCTTATTCCTGAACCATTCGGTCCCTCTCTTCTGATCGCCCAGCTCGGTGTCGCCTGGTTCAAAGTGCGCGTCTCGGGTGTCCCTTGTCATGTTTTGGAGGCCGGCGAAGGGGTCAATGCCATCGAAGCGTGTTTTCCCATCATGCAGGCCCTTCACCGGCTGGAAAATGAAATCAATGAAGACGCCCGACCGCCATTCGATCCCAAAAATCGTCCGGCCCATCTCAACATCGGCATCATCCGGGGCGGCGATTGGCCTTCGACGGTGCCCGCCGAGGCCGAATTCCATTGCCGCATAGGTTTCCTGCCCGGTACCACGTACGAGGAAATTCGTCGGAGAGTCCTTGCTTGTGTAGCCGGCGCGGCAGCGAACGACCGCCGGCTGTCGAAAAACCCTCCTCGCGTGGAATTCTACGGCTTCCGCTCCGAGGGGTTCATCCAAAAACGCGACACCCTCCCCTTGGTCCTGCTTAACGATTGCCACAAGGAATTGAGCGGTCGGGATGCCCTGCCGTATGTGAGCACTGCCACCACCGATGCCCGGGTGTTTCATGCTTACGGTCGTGGGATTGCCACCTGTTTCGGCCCCGTTGCCGAGAACATCCACGGTGCAAATGAACGGGTCCAGATCGGAAGCGTTCTGCACACGGCCAAGGTTTATGCGCTTTTCCTATGCCGTTGGTGCGGCTTATGCTCTTAAAGCATAACCTCGCAAGCTGGCCGGCGGTGCACGAAACCCGGAGATCCGGACCGCCTCAAACAGGAGGAGCGAATGAAAAGAAATGGATTGATGGCAATTGGCGCGGTTTCTCTTTTGCTGGTCCCGTTGTTGGCCGTTTCGGCCCACGCTGCGCAGACGGTTAAAATCGGGATCCTGGGGCCGTTTTCCGGATCGTTGGCTTTCAACGCGGGAGAGATGAAAAAAGGTATGGAGCTCGCGCTCGAGGAATTCCTCGCTCAGGGTGGAATTCCAGGGCTCAAGATCGAGCTGCTGTATGCCGACACGGAGGCCAAGCCGGACAAGGGCCTGGCGGCGGTGAAAAAGTTGGTGACCAGCGACAAGGTCCATGTCGTCGGGGGAGGCTATGCTTCGAGTGTCAATATCGCGACCAGCGAGTTCTGCCATTTCGAAAAGATTCCCATGGTTGTGGCCATCGCCATCAGTCCGACGATTACAAACCGCGGGTATGAGTTCGTCTTTCGCACAAGCCCGAGCAGCCCAATGTTCCTGGAAGGCATCAACCGGTGGCTCGCCGAGGTGAAGAGGCCCAAGACCGTCGCATTTTTCATGGAAAATTCGGACTACGGCCGGGACGGGCAAAAAATCTGGGAAGCTCACTGTGAAAAAATCGGCGCCAAGGTTCTCGATCGGTTGTATTTCGAGATCGGAGACACTGATTTCACGGCGCCGGTTACCAAGCTGAAGGGGCTGAATCCCGATGTGGTTTTCAATATCGCTTCCACCACCGAGGCCGCGCTGATCCAGAAACAGGCGAAGGAAATGAATTTCGTGACCCAGTGGATCGGGGTGGGAGGCCAGTTCACGGAGGCGTTTTTTAAAATGACCGGGCCCATAAGCGAATTTGCCATGGGATCATCGCTTGAACCGACCAAGGCGATGAAGGACCCGCGGACGGCCGCTTTCGTCAAAGCTTTCCAGAACAAATACCCGGACAGCCGGCCGGGCCTCTTCTCCAGCCAAGGCTACGACAATCTCTGGGTGATTCTCGATGCCATCAAACGGGCAGGAAAACTGAGCGGAGACCTGGCGAAGGACCGCATCCGGATCCGCGATGCCCTCGCAAGCACGGACATCAAACTTTCGCAAGGCCGGATCAAATTCGACAACACCGGCCAGGTCGTCACCGTTTTTCCATCCCCCGTTCAAGTCCAATTGGATGAGCAATGCAAGCCGGACACTCAAGTCATCTATCCCCCTGAGCGTGCGGCCGCCGATTACCAGCCGCCGATCCCGTGGGAAAAACGCCGCTGCAAGTGAGCCAGGCGAACGCTCTGCCGCTGCCGCTCCAAAGGAGATCCGCCGGCAACGCGACACTGACTCCGGGAGGCAGACGTTGAGGCCTCCCGGATAGCCGGGCTGAACCTTTTCGGAGGAGGCCGAACCAAGGATGGAGAGTCTGTTGCTGCAGCAGGTCATGAACGGGCTGATCATCGGCAGCATTTACAGCCTCATCGCGATCGGCCTGACCATGATTTTCGGTGTCATGCGAATCAGCAACTTCGCTCACGGCGACTATTCCATGGTTGGGGCCTACACAGCGGTTTTTATCCTTGGCTGGCTGCCGGGCTGGTTGGGATGGATCGGGTCGCTGATAGCCGCCGCAGCCTTGGTCGGCCTTCTCGGAGTCCTTACCGAAAAGCTGGTTTTCCGCCCCCTGCTGAACCGCTGGACCGATATCGACATCATCGTTTGCTCCATCGGACTTTTCATCTTGCTTGAAAATCTGGCGCAGCTGCTCTTCGGGGCCACGCCGCGAATGATCCAAGATCCCTTTGCGGGGGCTACGATCAGGTTAGGTTTTTTCTCGACGGGGGTTCTGCGTCTTTTGTGCCTTCTTTTTTCCGCAGCCGCGATCGCCGGTCTACAGATTTTTCTCATTCGCAGCAAGATAGGCGTCGCCATCCGAGCAACCAGCCAGAATCGGCTTGCCGCCCAACTGATGGGAATCGACATCAATTTTATCTACCGCTTGACCTTTTCCATGGGAGCCGCTCTCGCCGGGGTCGGCGGAGTCTTTTACGGGACCCTCTTCGCCGTCTTTCCCCTGATGGGGGGGATGCCGACCCTCAAGGCATTTGCGGTTACGATCTTGGGAGGGATGGGCAGCATCCGCGGAGCCATCTTCGGCGGGTTCATCTTGGGAATCGCCGAGTCGCTGGGCGGAACCTACATTTCCATGCAGTACAAAAACGCCATTGGCTTCATCATCATTATTCTAGTCCTGCTGATCCGGCCGTCCGGCCTGTTTGGGCGTAAGGAGGGCTCATGAACGCTGCCTGGCGCAGGAGAGCCCTAACCGCCACTGTCGGAGTTTTTTTTCTCCTTCTGCCGCTCATCATCCAGGAGCGTTACTTCCTGCATGTGCTGGTGATGTCCGGTATTTACGTCATTTTATCGCTCAGCTGGAACCTCCTTGCCGGATTCACCGGACAGCTCAATCTTGGGCATGCTGCATTTTTTGGAATTGGATCCTACACCAGTGCGCTTCTGGCAATGAAGCTAGGCGTTTCGCCATGGATCGGCCTGTTCGTGGGAGGGACCGCCGCGGCGCTCTTCGGATTTCTTCTCGGCATTCCTTCGCTGCGGCTCGCCGGCCCATACCTCGCCATCACCACGATCGGTTTCTCTGAAATCCTCCGCCTGGTAGCCACAAACTGGGTCGAATTGACTCGTGGATCGCTTGGCCTGAGCGGTATTCCCATGCTCGATCCGATCCGGATCGGCGGGGTTACCATTCGATTCTATGCCGAGCCCGAATATTACTACGTCGTCCTGGTCTCGGTCGCCTTCACCCTCGTGTTTATGTGCCGATTGACCCGCTCTGCTTTCGGCTACAGCCTCCAATCGCTGCGCGACGACGAGGTCGGGGCCCAGAGCATCGGGATCCACACCTCCTCTTTCAAACTGGCGACATTCACCATCAGCGCCTTTTTTGCCGGTTTCGCCGGTGCCCTCTACGCACATTTCGCACGGTTGGTCAGCCCCGAAACCATGTCTCTGCACCTCACGTTTGACGTTCTGACCATGGCCCTCTTCGGCGGGCTGGGGACCATCTTAGGACCGATCCTCGGCGCAGTGACCCTCACCTTTGTTTCCGAATGGCTGCGATTCCTTGAGGACTCCATAAAGCTGGACATTCGACTGGTTGCCTACGGCTTGATTCTGATTTTAACCGTCCTCTTCATGCGGCAGGGTCTTTATGGAGTTCTGCGCTCGGTCGTCCTGAATCTTCTGCCACGAGGCCACAACAAGGAATAAACTATGGCTGAGCTGCTGCGTGCCGTGGACCTGACCAAAAATTTCGGCGGGCTGACTGCGATCAGTGAAGTTTCGTTCAGCATCCAAAGCGAAGACATTGTTGGGCTCATCGGTCCCAACGGCGCAGGCAAAACCACTCTAGTCAACCTCATCTCCGGAGTCTACTCCCCCACGCGCGGCCAGATCTATTTTGAGGGCCAGAAAATTTCTGGATGCAAAGCCCATCAGGTCAATGCCCTGGGAATTGCACGCACGTTCCAGATCGTGCGTATCTTTCCCCGCCTTACCGTTCTGGAAAATGTCCTGGTCGGCCTGATTGACCGAAAATCGAACGGGCCCTGGAAGCTGATGGGCCAGGCGCTGCTGCACCGGAGCGGGCTTCGCGATGATCGCCGTTCCGTGAAAAAGGCAGAAGAGCTTCTCGAGTTCGTCGGATTGCAGACTTATTGCAATGAATCGGCCGAAAACCTTCCCTACGCACTCTCCAAGCGCCTGGAGATCGCGCGGGCGCTGGCGACCCGACCAAAACTCTTGCTTCTGGATGAACCAAGCTCCGGCTTGAATCCGGCGGAGCTCATCGGCCAGATTCGTCTCATTCGAGAAATTTCCCAAAAAGGCATCGCCATCCTGATCATCGAACATGTCATGAAGGTGATCATGGAGATTTCTCGGCGGCTGATTGTTCTCGACTACGGGAAAAAAATCGCGGAAGGATCCCCGCAGGACGTTTACAGAAACCCCGCCGTCATCCAGGCGTATTTGGGAGAAGAGGCCTGTGCTGGCAATTGAGCAACTCAAGGTATGTTACGGCAAGGCGATCGCTTTGGACGGCATTTCGATCGCGATTCAACAAGGGGAATTCGTAGCCCTGCTCGGTTCCAATGGCGCAGGAAAATCTACGCTGTTGAAAACGATCTCCGGCGTCCTACGTCCTGCCCAAGGCCGCATTCTTTGGAACGGCGAACCGTTGCACCGGATGCCGCCCCACCAAATCGTTCACCTGGGGATCGTCCAGGTTCCCGAGGGACGAGCCATCTTCCCGGAGCTGACCGTGCAGGAAAATCTGCGGATGGGAGCATTCTTGCGCAGCGACGCCAAAGAAATCTCCACCGACATGGATTTCATCTACAACCTTTTTCCGCGCCTCTGGGAACGGCAAAAGCAGCTGGCGGGTACCCTGTCGGGAGGCGAGGCCCAAATGGTCGCGATTGCCCGCGCACTGCTGTCCAAACCCCGTTTGCTTATGATGGATGAACCCAGCTTGGGCCTTGCGCCTATGGTCCGCAAAGTCATTTTCGAGGTAATCCAAAAAATCTACCAAACCCAAAACATCAGCATTCTCCTTGTGGAACAGAACGCCCGCTGGGCGCTTCAAGCGGCAAGCCGCGCCTACATTCTCGAAAACGGCCGTATTCGGCTCGAAGGCCTCAGCCAAGACCTAAATTCCAACCCCCACGTTCGGAAAGCCTATCTTGGATACTGATCCGGGTTGGCCGGATCGTGGATGGAAAACCCTTTTTTTGGAGGGCACGTGGAACGATCTCGAGTCCGCATCGACGGCGGTCGCCTGCGATCCGCTTTGGAGGAGATGGCCGCCATCGGCGCAACGCCGGGAGGCGGTGTCCATCGCCTCGCTTTGTCCGATGAGGACAAAAGAGCCCGAGACCTCTTTGTACGGTGGCTGGAGGATCTTCCGTGTGAGGTCACCGTAGACGCCATGGGTAACATCTTTGGGAGACGGAACGGGAAAGACGACTCCCTCGCGCCGGTCCTGTTCGGATCCCATCTCGACTCTCAGCCAAAAGGGGGACGATTCGACGGCGCACTGGGTGTTTTGGGGGCGCTGGAGGTCTTACGCACTTTGTGCGAGCATGGGATTGAGACCCGGCGACCGTTGTGCATTGTAAACTGGACCAATGAGGAGGGGTCACGTTTCGCGCCTGCCATGGTCGGGTCAGGGGTGTGGGTGGGCGCCCTGGAACTAGATTGGGTGTATCGGCAGGTGGATGCAAGGGGCAATCGCTTTGCCGATGAACTCTCCCGTATCGGCTACCTCGGCCGCGTTCCCTGCCGCGCTTTTCCCGTCCATTGCTACTATGAGTATCACATCGAGCAAGGTCCGGTGTTGGAGCGGGAGCGAAAACAGATCGGAGCACCCCAGGGGATCCTATGCCTCCATTGGTATGACGTGTATATCGAAGGGGAGGCCAATCAGGTAGGCCCCACCCCTATGGAAGGGCGCCGCGACGCGCTGGTCGCGGCCTCGGAAATGATCCTCCACGTGAATCGGCTCCCTTCCCGGATGGGCGGAAATCTGGTCGCGACCGTCGGGCGGATCGAAAACCATCCCAATTCGCGAAACATTATTCCGGACCGCGTGCATTTCACCGTCGACATCCGCTCCTGGGATGACCGGCTTGCCGCGCGTGCCTGGGATCTGCTCTGCATGGATTTCGCCTCCGTCGCGGAGCGACACGGCTGCCTACTCCGCCTGGAGGAAACCTGGAGAGTCAGTCATTCGGAATTTGAAGATCGGCTGGTCCGACGGGTTCTCGAAGTGGCTGCCGAACTGGGATATTCTGGAATGCCGATGGTGAGCGGAGCCGGACATGACGCAAGCTACATGAACCGCATCTGCCCGACGGCCATGATCTTCGTCCCAAGCATTGCAGGCCGTAGCCACGTCGAGGTCGAGAGAACCACCTGGGAAGACTGCGAGGCCGGCTGCAACGTGCTGCTGCATTGTGTGATGCAAAGCGCCGAAGAATAAACGGATCAGGTACCACCTCTCGGGAGGCGCTGGAAGGGCCGGTCGCTTCGGCCATCGGCCGCAAAGAGGTCTGAGCTGAAGGCAAGGATTTCTTTACACGATCCCGCCCTCGGAGAGCGGCCGGTTCTCGAGAATCCGCTCCGGCCCGAAGATGGAGAGGTCGAGCGAAAGCGGAGCACCCGTGATGCGCTCGGCGAGATAGCGCCCCACGGCCGGCCCCTGCTGCAGCCCATGGCCGGAGAAGCCCGTCGCCAGATACAACCCCTTCAGCTCGGGCCACTCGCCCAGGATGGCGTTACCGTCGAGCGTGTTCACGTCGTAGAGGCCCGCCCAGCCGCGGACGATTTTCAGCCGGTCCCAGGCGGGCACGAACTCGACCAGCTCGGGCCAGAGAATCTCGGTGAAGCGCTTCTCGTCCCAGCGGAAGTCGAAGCCGACGGGGTCCTCGACCATGGATTTGCCGAGAAGGATCAGCCCCCCCGTCTCGGTGCGGAAATAAAGCCCGGAGGGAAGCACCGTGAGCGGCAGCGGCCCCTCGGGTTTCACGGCGGTGTCGAGGGCGAAGACCTGGCGTTTGACGGGAATCACGGGGAGCTTGACCCCCGCGGTGGCGGCCAGATCGGCGGCCCAGGCTCCGCCGCAGTTGACCACGCAGTCCGTGTGCAGGGCCGCTCCGGAGGCGAGCTCGACCCCCTCCACCCGGCCGGAGGCGGCGAGGATCCGCACGGCCTCATCGGTCAGGAACTCCACCCCGAGGGACTTCGCCTTGGCCCGGTAGGCCATCAGGACGGCGTAGGCGTCGAAGTGGCCGTCGTCGGGCCCGAAGGTGGCGGCAACGAAGCCGCCGGTCTCGTAGAGCGGATAGCGCGCGCGCACCTCTTCCGGGGTCCACCACTCCACCCGGCAGCCCAGGCTGCGCTGGAGCGCGAAGGCGCGCCGCGCGGCCTCGAGCTGCCCCTCGGCGTGGAGAAAAAGGTTTCCCTCGCGGCGGAAAAAGATCCGCGGCCGGCGGTCCCCCACCGCCATCTCGTCTTCGAAGCGCTCCAGCACCTCAAAGGCGAACTGCGAGATCTGGATGTTCTCCTTGAGGCTGAACTGGATGCGCACGTTGCTCATGGAAAGGGTTGTCGAGGCCCGCGCGTAGGTCGGGTCCCGCTCCACCACGACCACCTTCAGGCCCGGGGCCGTCTTGACGAGATAGTAGGCGGTGGAACTCCCCATGATCCCGCCGCCGGCGATGACGGCGTCGAAGGATCGCTTTCCGGTCATGATCTCCTCCCCACCAACCGATCGCTGAAGCTTGCCGAGAAAAAACAGGCGACCCGGCGGCTGGAAGACCGCCGGAGTGCCGTTTCGCCGCCGCCGCCGCCACCGGGTGGCGGTCTCGAACGTGCGCTGAATGCTGGTGAGAGATATCCCAGTTTCTGCGAAATTGGAAGAGCGCCGCCGGAATCGTCCCGCGGCTGGGATCTGGACCCGGCGGATCGCCTGCGTCGAGCCGAGGCAAGACGATCCGGGAACGAAGGGAGAGCGGATGCGAAGCAGGATGCCATCCGGTCGGGTTCGTCCCCGCCGTACTGGAACCCCGCTCGTTTCCGCCTTGGAAGACCGACCCCCGAGAAAGGCGACGGCTGGCAACGGAAAGCCGCCCCGTCGCGGCTGCAAAAATTTTGGAGAGCCCTTCCTCCCCCCGCCGGGAAAGCGGAACATGCGGGAGCATTCAAAGGGTTTATGGCGATCCGATTCTTAGGAGCTCGAGATTGGTGATCGCTCTGTTGCCGATCCGATCGGGCAAGAAGATTTTCTGGGAACCCGTCTTAATACCGCCGCAACAGATGCCATTGCGCTGCGGTCAGTGCCCCGATTGAACCCCGACCGAGGGGGGTCTTGCATCAACATATCGTGATTTTCGGGGATGACTTCAGGTCGCCACGGAAGACGCGAAAAGCTCTTGGGGGGCCGCTGTATCGCCGTCTGCCCCGCACAGGCTGCCGGCACAGGCAGCGGCGGCGAAAAAAAACCGCCTCCCTTGATGGAGAGGGAAGGCGGTTCTCGGGCGTCTTGCCGGTCGGGTGCTAATTGCCGGCGGGGGATTTGTTGGGCCCGCGCACGGGGTCGCGCAGGGGGTCAATGGCCTGCGCGGCGTTCTTCGCGCCCGCCGCTTCGGTCACCCCCTTGGAATCTACGGGGTTGGGGCGCTGCTCCTGCCAGGGTTCCTCACTGGGGCCCTGGGCCCCGCCGTTCGGCCCGAAACCCACTGCGGAGGCCTGCTCGCGCTTGCTTGTCGCCGCAGGCTTCTTTTCGGTCGCCTGCAGCTTTTTCTTCACCTCCGTTTCCGGTTTGACGACCCGGGGCTTTTCCGTGGTTTGAGCCTCGTCAGCCGCCGTCGCCAGCGGGCCACCCGTAATCAAAAGTAACGCAATGAACGCCGAAACCGCAAAGACCCGTTTCCGCATGTTTCCGCAGAGCTTTTTTCGTCGGGTGGATTTCGCCGGGAATGCCAGGCCGACCCCTAAGCGGCTGTCGCCGGATCTTCCCCGAGACAGGCATTTCGAAAAACAGCTTACCAGAAATCGGCCTTCGCGTCAAAGGAGACGAAAGTATTTTCATATAATTCAATCAGATATAGTTTTCAGCGCATGGCGTATTCATGGGTGCTCCATTCGTTTCAGGGACTTTAGGGGACGTGAACGCGTGAAGGCCGAAGCGATGATGGCAGGGGTGGTTCCTTGCCCGGCGGTCGCAGGGGTCCCCGTAAAGAGGGCGAAGCCTTTTTTCGCAAGGGGAATGGCGTTTGTCGTCGGACGAACGTCCCCTTCGCGGGGAGCGCCGAGTCGAGCAGGGCGAAGTCTTTCGCGGAAAGTGCGCCGGTCAGCCGTCATGTCCCGTCAAAAAGAAAAGCACGTTCATCATCAGCTCATTCAACTCTCGGCACCTCTCCTCTTTTGTCTCGAGAATGGCGGCTTCGGCTTGCACGAATTTCGCTCGCGCCTGCTCCGTTCGGCCGTGCAAAACCATCCCTCGTGCCGCTTCCGGCGTCACCTCGAGGGGGAATTGAGACCCATGAAAGATTTCCTTTACGGGACTCGGGTAGACCTTCGACCCCATCGCACTGGCGATCAGTTAAGCGCCGGGGCATATCCCCAGAACGCGTTTTCCCAGAAGGGCCGATCGGACCCGTGGGTGTCGGGCCGGGGGCGGGAAGGTGCAGATCGCGGGGGTGGGGAAACAGGTGCCGCGCAACCGCCACGGACGCCCAGCAGAGCAGCTCGGGGACGGTCAGCCAGGCGAAGCTCAGGCGCAAACTCCCCGGGTAGGACATGAGCAGCGCCACGAAGAGCGGCCCCCGGGTAGCCCCGGCCTGGTCCAAAGCCCCGTTCATGCCGAAGGAACACCCCCTGCCGATCTGCGATCCGGCGAGGGAGAGCATGGCGTCCCGCGGCGGCGTGCGAAGCTCCCCCCCCGCCCGCTCCATGAAGATGAAGGCGACCGCAAGCGGCCGGTTGCCCGCAAGCGAAGGCAGAAGGGACCGGCAGCAGGTTGACGATGTACCCGGCGGTCGCGATCGGCCGGTAGCGCCCGCTGCGGTCGGCGAGCCTCCCGGAGACGAGTCGCAGGCTGTAACCGATCAGCTCCCCCAAAGCCCGCCGTGACGCCGACCATCGTTGCGCTCGCCCCGAGCTCGGCGAGGAAGGGACCGAAGATGCTCCGATTGCCTTCGTGGGTCATGTCGGCGAACAGGCTGACGACCCCGACCATGACCACGAAACGGGTCGCGCGGTGCTTGTCGAGACCGGCCGCGGCGGGGACGGCTCTGGAGGCCGTTGTCGCTCGGGCTTCCGTGATCGTCCTCCTGCATTCAGATCGGGAAATTCCTCGAGCGGTTCACTCATCGCCTCGCCCGCTCCCGTCTCCGTTCTCCAACGTTGCCGGCAGGCCCCCCGCCGGTCTGCGGCAAGAGCGCGAAAAGGGGGCAAGGAGGGGGGCGACAGACACCGGCCCCGACTGTCGCGGGGGCCATGGAGGGCGGGAGATGGTTGGCAATCATGAAGGAGGCCGAGCGAAATCCGGGGAGGAGGCAGGGCAAAGTTTGCGCTCATGGGGGAGTCCTCCTCGACCCGAACAGGAGCGCCCGGCCGGTCCAGGAAATCGAAACCCCAACCCACGGCGGGGCCGGTGAGCCCGGGCCGGCATCCCCCCCGCAAGGGATTTCCTTGCCGCAGGAGGGATCAGCCCGGTCGAGAGCGGTTGTCAGGGGGGACCCCATCCCCTCGTTCAGTCCGTCCCGTACTTTCTTCTCGTTTTCTCCCTCTGACGATCCGGAATGCCTGCCGCCGGAATCAGGGCATTCGCCTTCGAATAAAGGAGATCGGCCTCGATGCCCCGTTATCGGACGCAAGACCCGGAGCTTGGGTTTCGAAAAAAAAAAAAACGGGGCCTGGAATTTCCTCCAAGCCCCGGGAGATCCGTGGTGGTCCCAACGGGAATCGAACCCGTGTTACCGACGTGAGAGGCCGGTGTCCTAGGCCGCTAGACGATGGGACCGGAAAGAGCTGTTTTTTTAGACCAACTCGGCTTCTCTTGTCAATCGCTTTCCGAAAGCGCCTCAGCCGGCCTTCCGTCCGCGACGGAACCCGACCAACAGGTAGGCGAGGAAGCCCACGAACGGAATCGAGGCGATAACCCACCAGGCGGCCTTTGCGCCGGGGGAGCCGAAATCCTTCTGGGCGACGTCAACGACCGCCCAGATCGTCCCGATGACGAAGGGGACGCAGAGGGCGAGGAAGACGAGAATCGCTTTCAGCTCCTCCACGGCTCAGTTCCTCAACCGTTCGGCGACCGCAAGGATCGCGTTCACGTAGTAGACGCTCGGGTTGTAGGCGTGGATCGCCTTTTCCCGGCTCTCGCGGTCGATGCCCGGCCGCCAGCCGTGGCGCCGGAGGTAATTGGCGATGCTCGCCACGGCGTCGGCGTGGGCGAAGAGATCGACCCGGCCGTCACCGTCGCCGTCTTCGCCGTAGGCGAGGATGTTGGTCGGCATGAACTGGGCGAAGCCCACGGCCCCGGCGTACGAGGCGGGGATGGCGGCGGGGTCGAGCCCTTCCCGCTCGGCGTAGCGCAGGAGCGCCTTCAACTCGCGGTAGCCCCACTCGGCCCGCTTCTGCACGCGCTCGAGGTAGCGCTCGCGGCTGATCCGGCGCTCGGCGGGCAGAATGCGGTAGAAGTCCTCCTGGAAGGCGGGATCGGTCAGCGCGCCGAGCGTGGAGAGGATGTTCAACGCCGATCGGCCGCCCGTCACCGTGCCGAGGCGGCTTTCCACGAGCAGGATCGCCGTGATCACCTCGCGCTCCACCCCGAAGGCCGCCTCGACGCGTCCGAGCAGGCCGGCGTGGGCGGATAGGTAGGCCTTCGCCCGGGCGATCGACTCCGGGGTGGTGAACTGGTCGTAGTCGAGCTTCGCCTCGCTGTGCACGAAAAAACGCGCGACCCCGTCGGCCTCGACGAAGACCTCGGGGCGGGCGTAGAGCCGCTCGACGGCCTCGGGGGCGAAGCCGTCGGCGACGAGCCTTTTTTTGAGTGCCTCGAAGGCGCCCGAAGCGCCCTCCTGCCCCGCGGCCGGCCCCAGCCACAGGCCGACAAGGGCCGCGAAGAAGAAAAACCGCTTTCGATACATGCCCGATCCTTAGAAGAGAATCCGCCGGCCGGTGGTTCCGCGGATCCAACGCCGCGTGCGCACCAGAGAGCGTTGCCCCGCCCTTCGCGGCATGGTAGCCTGTTTTCAGCCTACCCTACCACAGAGCGCCCGCATGGTGAAGAAAGCCGCCAAGACCCTCTTTACCTGCCAGAGCTGCGGATACCGCGCGCCCCGCTGGATGGGCAAGTGCCCCGACTGCGGCGCCTGGGACGCCTTCGTGGAGGAACGCCCGCCCGCGGCGGGGGGGACTCTTTCGCACGCCGGCGGCCGTGCCCCGAGCCAGCCGGTCCCGATCGACGCGATCGAGATCGAGACCGAAACCCGCCTGCGGACCGGAATCGCCGAGTTCGACCGCGTGCTGGGCGGGGGGCTGGTGGCCGGGACTCTCGTTCTGATCGGCGGCGATCCCGGGATCGGCAAATCGACGCTCATGCTGCAGGCGGTCGACGGCCTTGCGCGGCAGAACCTGCGCGTCCTCTACGTCTCCGGCGAGGAGTCGACCCGCCAGATCCGGCTGCGCAGCCGCAGGCTCGCCTGCGGCTCCTCGAACCTGCTCGTCGCCTCCGAGGTGGAGGTCGAGGCCATCCTCGCCATGATCGAGACCGTGCGCCCCGCGGCCGTGGTCGTCGATTCCATCCAGACGCTTTATTCCCCCGAGCTCGGCTCCGCCCCGGGCAGTGTCAGCCAGGTGCGCGAGGCGACCGTGCGGCTCATGCTCGCGGCCAAGCGCACGGGAGTCCCCATCTTCCTCGTCGGCCACGTGACCAAGGAGGGGGCGATCGCCGGGCCGCGGCTGCTCGAGCACATGGTGGACACCGTCCTCTATTTCGAGGGCGACCGCAACCACATCTTCCGTGTCCTGCGCGCGGTGAAGAACCGCTTCGGCTCGACCAACGAGATCGGCGTCTTCGAGATGAAGGACGCGGGGCTCGAGGAGGTGCCCAACCCCTCGGCCGTCTTTCTCTCCGAGCGGCCCGCGGCGGCCCCCGGCTCGGTCGTCGCGGCGAGCCTTGAGGGCACCCGCCCCATCCTCGTCGAACTCCAGGCGCTCACCGCCGGGGCGAGCTACGGCACGCCGCGGCGCACGATCCTGGGGCTGGACGCCAACCGCGTCGCGCTGCTCGCCGCGGTGCTCGAGAAAAAGGCCGGCATGCCCCTCATGGGGCTGGATCTCTTCATGAACGTGGCCGGCGGGGTCAAGGTGTCCGAGCCCGCCGTCGACCTCGCCGTCGCCGCGGCGATCGCCTCGAGCTTCCTCGACAAGCCGGTCCCCGCAGCCACCGTGGTCGTGGGCGAGGTGGGGCTCACCGGCGAGGTGCGGGCGGTCGGCCAGGCCGAGGTGCGCATCCTCGAGGCCCGCAAGATGGGCTTCACGCGCTGCCTGCTGCCGCGGGGCAACCTCGAGCGGCTCCCGGCCCCCGAAGGGATCGAGATCCTGGGCGTGCGCTCGGTCGCCGAGGCCGTCGAGGCGCTCTTCTGAATTGACTTTTCCCGCTCCACCAAGGTATCAATAACAATTTTAGACGGTTTCCTGCGACCGGAAGGAATCGATCCGACAGTCATGCCTCGGCAGTTCACGGCGGCGGCGAACCGCTGGGAGGACCATTACGCGCGGCGCGCTCGACGCGAGCGCTACCCGGCGCGCTCGGTCTACAAGCTGGAGGAGATCCAGAAACGATTCTCCCTCCTGCACCCGGGCGAAAGCGTCCTCGACCTCGGCTGCGCTCCGGGGTCGTGGCTGCTCTTCGCCGCAAAGGCGGTCGGGGAGAGGGGAATGGTGGTGGGCGTGGACCTGAACCCGGTCACGGTGACGCTTCCCCCCCAGGCGAGAGCGCTCGTGGCCGACGTGCTCGCGGTCGCCGCGGCCGACCCGGCCGCCTTCTTCGGGCGCCGCTTCGACGCGGTCCTGAGCGACATGGCCCCGTCCACGACCGGAAGCCCCGGGGTCGACGCCGCGCGCTCCGAGCGGCTCTGCGAGGCCGCGCTTGCGATCGCCCGCGCCGTCCTGCGCCCCGGCGGCTGTTTCGTGTGCAAGATTTTCCAGGGAGACGGGTTTGCGGCCTTCACCCAGGCCGTGCGCGCCTCCTTTTCCGCTTTCCGCATCTACAAACCGCAAAGCAGCCGCAAGGCGAGCCGCGAAATCTACCTCATCGGCAAGGGGAAACGCGAGGAGGATCCATGTCCGGCCACAACAAATGGGCAAGCATCAAACACAAGAAGAGCGCCAACGACGCCCGGCGCGGAAAAATCTTCACCAAGCTGATCAAGGAGATCACGGTCGCCGCGCGCCTGGGCGGGGGCGACCCCGCCTCCAACCCGCGGCTGCGGGCCGCCATCCTGGCGGCCAAGGCCGAGAACATGCCCAAGGAGAACATCGAGCGCGGCATCAAGAAGGGCACGGGCGAGCTCGAGGGGGTCAACTACGAGGAGAGCATCTACGAGGGCTACGGCCCGGGCGGGGCCGCGGTGCTGGTCGAATCGCTCTCCGACAACAAGAACCGCTCCGTCGCCGAGATCCGCCACATCTTCGCGAAGAACGGCGGAAACCTCGGGGCCGCGGGTTGCGTCGCCTGGATGTTCAAGAAGAAGGGGTATCTCGCGATCGAACGCTCGGCGGTGAGCGAGGAGGCGCTCATGGAAAAGGCGCTCGAGGCCGGCGCCGAGGACGTGCGCGAGGAGGGGAGCGTCTACGAGGTCATCACCGCGCCCGAGGATTTCGAGGCCGTCAAGGCCGCGATCGACGAGCTCAAGGTGCCTTACGTCTCGGCCGAGATCACGATGCTCCCGCAGAACACCACCGAGCTCACGGGCAAGGACGCCGAGCAGATGGTGCGTCTGATGGAGATGCTCGAGGACTGCGATGACGTCCAGAAGGTCTACACGAACGCGGACATCCCCGAGGAGCTCGTGAGCCGCGCCTGACCGCGGCTTTTCCCCGCCGGTCTTCGCGCCCCCCCTTTCCGCCGCCCCGGCCTGCGCCCCGCCGCGCCCGGGGCGGTTCTTTTTACTCCTCGATTTTCTGCACGTCCGCGCCCGGGGGGATCTCGAAGCGGAACAGCGAAGGATCCAGGTTCACGTTGAACTGCGGCTGGAGGATGTCGATGCGCGTGTCGTCGCCCAGTTCGTTCAGGGTCACGATGCGCACGATGTGGTGCGCACGCGGGGTGACGTAGAGCTTGACCTCGGAGAGGTTGAGGGTCCCCCGCTCCCGCGGCGTGAGCTTCAACTCGTAGAGGTATTCCCCTTCCGCCTGGGCCATCGTGATGTGGAATTTCGCGCGCACCAGCGAGATGTCCGAGAGAAAGCTCGCTCCCTTGCCGTCGCGGAAAAAGGCCGGGGCGCTTCCGGTCATGACGAGGTTGTCCTGGGGCCGATGGATCCAGAGCGTCTTGCCGTCGGTGATGATCACCTGGCGCTCGGGTTTCTCGTACTCCCAGCGCATCATGCCGGGATAGCGCACATACAGGCGGCCGGCGGCGAAGTCGGTGATCTCCATGGAGCGGATCGTGGACTCCTGGAGGAACTCGGCCGCAAACTGCGAGCCGGTGTAACGCCGCTCGAGTTCCTTGAGCACCGCTTCGACGGGCGGCAGCCCGGCGGCCAGGGCAAAGCCCCCCCCAGCGAGAAGAACGAGGCCCACCCCACAGCACAAAAAGAGAAGCGATCGGCACCGGTCGATCATGTCGCATTCCCCTCTCGTCACCCGGAACTCCGCCCCGGGCGTTTTTCTGCCGGGCGCGAAGGCTCTCCAGGGTAGAAGGCCGCTTCCGCCTTGTCAAACCCGGGGGAGTCCCTTCAGAGAAACCGCCGGAAGATCTCCTCCAGGTCCGCCGCGCCCTCCGCCGCCGCCGTCTGGGCGATCGCCGCGTCCTCGTGGAAGACCCGGCCGAAGGCGGCCCGGCTCAAGCGGTCGATCCAGGCCATCTCCCGGCCGAGTCGCTCCTCGTCCACGGCGATCAGGCGCTCGCCGCGGGCCAGAAGGGTTTCGACAGGGGTTGCGGCCAGAAGCTCCCGCTGTCGGCGGCCGCGCTCCCGGGCGCGGAGCAGAAGCCCCTTCCGCGTCGCCAGCAGGGCCTCGACCCCCCCGGTGGGAAGGGGCTCGCCCAGGAGTTCCAGCGCAAACGAGAAGGCCTCCTCGTCCTGCGGCCGCTCCAGGTCCAACCGCTCGAGAAGGCGGAGCAGGAAGGATCGGCTCTCCTCCGTCCAGGAGATCCGCGCCCGGCGGACCCTCGCGCGCAGGCGCAGCCGCAGCGACCTTTCGCCCAGCCTTTCGAGCGCTTCGAGGAGGGGCCCCGGAAGATCGCGCCCCACCCCGAGCCGTTCGATGAAGCCCTCGAGACGCCCGGGGGTCGACGGAAGGCGAAGCTCCGTCCCGCCCGGCAAGCGGAAGGTGACCTGCCGCACCCGACGGCACAGGGCCTGCGCCGTCTCCTCGATCTCCCGGCGGCTCCACCCCGCCTCGCCGAGCAGGGCCTCCACCCGCTCGACCGCTTCCTCGGGCGGGCTGAAGAGAAGCGCGATCAGGCTTTCCGCCTCCGCCTCTTCGATGCCGGCGCCGGCGGCGAGCCGTTCCGCAGCCTCCTCCCCCCAGGTGCCCGCGATGAACGCCGCCTCTTCGGCGGGGACCTCGAGGCCGCGGGCGAGGATCTCCGCGAGGAGCTCCCGGGCCGCATCGGCCGCCGGGCGGGGCGGCGTGGGGGGAGGCGGCATCGCGTCCTTCATCCCAGGTAGGCCGAAAGGCGCAAGGCGAGCTCTTCCGCGGGGGGGGCGCCCGGGATGCTCTCCCGCAGCTCCCCGCGGTCGAAGACGAAAAGGAACGGGACGCTCAGGATCCCGAGGCGGGAGGCGGTCTCGGGGTTCGCCTCCACGTTCACCTGGGCCACGCGCAGCCGGCCCTGCATCCGGGCAGCCAGGCGGTCGATGCCCGGCGCGGCGGCCTGGCAGCTCGGGCACCAGGGCGCCCAGGCGAAGAGCAGCACGGGAAGCGGCGCCTTCAGAACCCGTTCCTCGAAATCGGCGTCGCTCACGGCCACGGGCCGAGCGATGCGCAACTCCCCCGCCGGAAGCGGCGCGCCGCAGCGTCCGCAGCGGGGGGCGGAATCGATCTTCGAGGGGGGAATGCGGTTTTTCGTCCCGCACCCGGCGCACCGCAGGGCATAGGCCGCCCCCCCCTCCTTCCCCTCCCCGGGGTGTGCGGAAAAGAGCGCCTGGCGGCAGCGGCCGCAGCGCGCCTCGGGCGAGCCCATACGCTCCGCAGGGATGCGGTTCTTCGCCCCGCAGGAGGGGCAGGGGACGATCAGGTTCGAAGCGGTGCCCATGGTCTCTTTCTTCGCTCGGCCTCGGCGCGGAAACGATAAAGCGGCCGGTTGCGAATGTAAAGGCGGCGTTCGCCGTTCCGCGGGGGCCGGTTTTGTGGTAGAAGGACGTCTCCGCCCGGGGGGGCGGATCCGCGGGCGGAGGGCAAGGAGGGTCTTGGAAACCCGAGTTCTGATCATCGGCGGGGGGGTGACCGGCGTCGGCCTGGCCCGGGACCTGAGCCTGCGCGGCATCGAATGCACGCTCGTCGAGGCCCGCGACATCAACGCCGGGGCCTCGGGCGCCAACCACGGGCTGCTCCACAGCGGGGCGCGCTACGTGAGAAACGACCCCGAGTCGGCCGTGGAATGCCGCGAGGAAAACCAGATCCTGCGGCGCATCGCCCCCCACTGCATCGAGGAAACGGGCGGTCTCTTCGTGGCCGTGGCCGGGGACGACGAGCGCTATGCGGCCGACTTCCCCCACTTCTGCCGCCGCGCGGGCATCGACTGCCGCGAGCTCGCGCCGGCCGAGGCGCGATCGCTCGAGCCGCTGCTCTCCGAACGGCTGATCGCCGCCTATGCGGTGGACGATGCGGCGATCGACCCTTTCCGGCTCGCCCTGGACAACCTCGGCGAAGCGATGGAGCGCGGCTGCCGGGTCCTGCTTTCCTGCCGCGTGGAGGGCTTCGAGGTCGAGGGGAAGCGGATCAGCGCCGCCCGACTCCTCGACCCGACGACAGGCGAGCGGCGGCGGATCGCCGCCCAGGTCGTCGTCAACGCCGCGGGCGCGTGGGCGAAGGAGGTCGCAGCCCTGGCGGGGGTGCCGCTTTCGATGACCTGGTCGAAAGGCAGCCTCCTCATCACCGACCGCCGGCTCGCCCACCGGGTCCTCAACCGCCTGCGGCCGGCCTCGGATGCCGACATCCTCGTCCCCGGCGGGACGGTCTCGATTCTCGGCACGAGTTCCGTGCGGCTCGACTCGCTCGAAGAGATCACCCCGAGTGTCGCCGAGATCGACGACATCCTGGAAGCCGCCTGCGACATGGTCCCCGCGCTGGCCGCCACGCGCTTCATCCGCGCCTACGCCGGGGTGCGGCCCCTCGTCGGCGGGGGCGAAGGCGCCGGCGACCGCTTGCTCCGCCGCGGGTTTGCGCTCTTCGATCACGAGGCGGAAGGCCTCGACAACTTCATCACGATCACCGGCGGCAAGCTCACCACCTACCGCCGCATGGCCGAAAAGGCGGCCGACCTCGCCTGCCGCAAGCTCGGCGTCCACACCCCCGGCCGGACGGCGGAAACCCCCCTCGCGCCGCAGGCGGCCAACCGTTGGGTGGAGGCGGGCGCCGGCCCGCGCTGCTGGCTCGAGGCCTGCCGCGCCGCGGGGGAACGGCTCCTCTGCGAATGCGAGATGATCCACGCCTCGGCCGTGGACGAGGTCTGCGAGGCGATCCGCCGTCAGGGCGGGCGCCCCTCGCTCTACGGGATCGGGCGCCGCAGCCGGGTGGGCAAGGGGACCTGCCAGGGGGCGTTCTGCGGCATCCGCGTGAACGCCCATCTCTACGACCGCGGCGTCCTCCGCGGCCGGGCGGGGATCGCCGACCTGCGCACCTTTCTCGGGGCCCGCTGGCGCGGCATGCGCCCGATCCTCTGGGGGACGGCGCTCGCCCAGGAGGAACTCCAGGAAGCGCTGCATTGCGGCCTCTTCAGCCTGGATCTCGAGAAGGCACCATGACGCCTGCACGCGAGGCCCCTTGCGACGTCGCCGTGATCGGAAGCGGCCTGGCCGGGATGAGCGCCGCCTGGTTCGCCGCGCGCGCCGGCCTCTCCACGATCCTGATCGGCCGCACCGGCGGCATCCTCTTCGCAAGCGGCATGATCGATCTGCTGGCCGTGCACCCGCTCGAGTCGCAGCGCCTCTGGGATGACCCCTGGGGGGCGCTCGCGCAGCTCGCCGCCGACCAACCCGCGCACCCGCTCGCGCGGATCGCCCCCGACCGCATCCGCGAGTCGCTCGCGGCCGTCACCGGCACGCTCGCGGAAAACGGCCTCGCCTACCTGGAGGCGGCGGCGCGGAACCGCTGGGTCCTGACCGCGCTCGGCACCTTCCGGCCCACCTTCCGCGTGCCGCTGACGATGGCGGCGGGCGTCGCCGCCCGCGAGGCGGGAGTCGCGGCGCGGATCGTCTCCTTTCACGGCCTGCGGGGGTTCAGCGCCCGCGGCATCGCGGCCTGCGCCGGGGAACTCTGGCGAGGGCTGAAGGCGGCGACCCTTTCCTTCCCCGCGGCCGCTCCGGGCAGCGAGCTCTTTCCGGAGAGGATGGCGCGCGCGCTCGAGACGGCGGATGCGCGCGCGGCCCTGGCCCGGGCCCTCGAACCCTGCCGCGAGGGGGTCGAGGCCATAGGGCTCCCCGCCGTGCTCGGCATCTCGCGGACGGACGAAGTCCATCGCGACCTCGAGGCGCGCCTGGGCATCCCCCTCTTCGAGATCCCGACGCTTCCGCCGGGGGCGACGGGGCTTAGGCTCCAGGAAGCCTTCGAGCGCGCCCTCGACGCGGCAGGAGTGCGTCGCATCCCGGAGCAGCGGGTCGTCCGTGCCGAGGTGCGCGGCGGCGGCTTCCGGCTGGAAACCGAAAACCGGGATTTCTCCCCGCCGATCGAGGCGCGCGGGGCGATCCTCGCGACCGGCCGTTTCCTCGGCGGCGGCCTGCGCGCGGATCGGGGGCGCCTGGGGGAGGCGCTCTTCGGGCTGCCCGTCGTCTTCCCGCGTGAGCGCGACGGATGGCACGGAAAGGATTTCTTCCAGCCGGGCGGCCACCCGCTCAACCGCGCCGGCATCGAGACCGATCACGCCTTCCGCCCTCTCGGTCCCGGAGGGGAACCCTTCCACCCCCGGCTCTTCGCCGCGGGAAGCCTCCTGGCCGGCCAAGACTGGGTCCGGGAGCGTTGCGGTGCCGCGCTGTCCATCGCCACCGCGCACGCGGCGGTGGAAGGGCTGAAAAGGGAGCTCGCCTGATGCGGCCTTCCCCGGCGGGTCTTGCGCACCGCACGGCAAAACTCCCCCGAAGGCTTCGAAGGTCCGCTCCGTGGTCCTGATCAAGATCCTGACCACCGTGGGCATCGTGCTCGCCCTGTCGCTCGTCGCCGAGCGGGCCGGGCCGCGTATGGCGGGCGTGCTCTCCGGCTACCCCCTGGGGGTGGCGCTCAGCCTCTTCTTCATCGGACTCGAGATCTCCCCCGGATTCGCCGCGCAGAGTGCGGTCTTCTCGATCGCCGGCCTGTGCGCGACCCAGGCTTTCGTCGGGGTCTACTACCTCGTCTCCCGCCGCGTCCAGCGCGGCTGCATCGCCGCATCGACGCTGGCCGCCACCGCCGGTTACTTCGCCGCCGCCGCGGCCCTGCGGCAGATCCCCTTCGGCCGGGCCTCGGCGCTCGCGGCCGCCTTCGGGGCGATGGCGGTCTTCAGCCTGCTCTTCCGTCGCATCCCCGATGCGCGCATCGCCCGCAGCGTGCGTTTCACGCCGGCCGTCTTCGCCCTGCGCGCACTCCTCGCCGCGCTCATCATCGTCGCCGTCACCGCCGCGGCCCACATCGTCGGCCCGGCGTGGGCCGGCCTCTTCTCGGCCTTCCCGATCGCCCTCTACCCCCTTTTGTTGATCGTGCATCTCACCTATGATAAGGCCCACGTCCACACGATCATCAAGCACTTCCCCCGCGGCATGGGGGCGATCGCCGTCTACGCGCTGTGCGTCTCCTGGGCCTACCCGAGGTGGGGCATCGGCGGGGGCACGGCGGCGGCCTTCGCCGCGGCGACCGTTTACCTGGGCGCCTTCGTTTTCTGGATGTCCCGCCGCCGGCCTTAAGGCGCAAAGCGGGAGGCCCACCCTCGAGGAGGAGCAATGGATGCGAAGCTCATGGCCCTGATCGACACCGCCATCCGGCGCGAGGAGGAGGCCTACGCCTTCTACCGCGAACTCCGCGGCCGGGTGGCGGACGACGCCTCCCGCGAGACGATCGACTGGATCGCCGGGGAGGAAAAGAAACACAAGGAGTTTCTCGAGCAATACCGGCAGGGGGGCTTCGGGTCGGGCGAGCTGCGTCTTGCCGAGCCCGTCTACTACCGCATCGCCGAACACCAAGAGGAACCCGCGGTGCGCGAGGACATGAGCCGCCCCGAGGTCTTCCTCATCGCCGCACACCGCGAACTCCGCTCGCACCGGTTCTACCGTGCGCTCGCCGCGGAACACGGGGAGGGCCCGGCCCGGGAGATGCTCGCGCGCATGGCGACCGAGGAACTGCGTCACAAGGAGAAAATGGAATACCTTTACGCGAACGCGGCCTTTCCCCAGACCTCGGGCGGCTGAGCGGAGCCGAGGCCGCCCGTCACCGGGGGGCGTCCACGGGGATCACGGTGACGGGGACGGGCGAGTGCTTGAGCACCTTCTCCGTCACGCTGCCGAAGCGGAAGTTCCCCTTCTCGCCGTGGCTCGTCATCACGACGAGATCCACCTTCTCGCGGTCGATTTTCTTGAGGATCTCCTGCGCCGGGTCGCCTACGGCGACATGCTTGATGTAGAGCGGGCAGCCCTCGAGGTACTTTTCGCAGATCTGGGAGAGCCTCTGGGTCGCCGTCTTCTGGGCGTGCTCCATCAGCTCCTTCACCCGCTTTTCCTCGAAAGCGCCGTACCAGCCCTCGTGGTGGGCGATGTCCTCGATGACGTAGAGGACGTGGATTTCGGCCCCGTACTGCTGGGTGAGGGATTTGACATGCGGCAGGGCCTTCTGGGAGGTGCTCGAAAAATCGGTCGGCCAGAGGATTTTCTTCACGTCCATGCCTTCCTCCTCGCGGTTTCTTCAAGCGACGGGCCTGAGGCTTTCCGCCGAACATAATTTCCGCGCCCCGGGTTGTAAACGGGCTCCGGCCGCGGGCGGCGGGGCGACGGGGAAAAAGAAGCCCGCGCCGGCCTCTCGGCCGGGCGCGGGCCGGTCCTTTTCGGCCGCCGGGGGCGGAATTATTTCTTGTCCTCCTTCACCTCTTCGAAATCGGCGTCGACGACGTCCTCCTCGGGCTTGGTCGCACGCGCGCCGCCGGAGGCCGCGGACTGCTTGGCGTTCTCGGCCTGGGAGGCCTGCTGGTACATGGCCTCGGCGAGCTTGTGCGAGGCGTTGGTCAGCTCCTCGCTCAGGCGCCGGATTTCCTCCTTGTTGTCGCCCTCCATCGCCTTGCGCAGGCGCTGGATCGCCTCTTCCACCCGGCTCCGCGTCGCCGCGTCCACCTTGTCGCCCAGATCCTTGATCGAGCGCTCGGTGGAGTAGATCAGGGCGTCGGCGTGGTTGCGGGCCTCGACGAGCTCCCGCTTGCGGCGGTCCTCCTCGGCGTGGAGCTCGGCGTCCTTGATCAACTTGTCGATCTCCTCCTTGGTGAGCCCCGAGGAGGCCGTGATCTGGATCGACTGCTCCTTGCCGGTCGCCTTGTCCTTGGCCGAGACGTTGACGATGCCGTTGGCGTCGATGTCGAAGGTGACCTCGATCTGCGGCACCCCGCGCGGCGCCGGCGGAATGCCGACCAGCTCGAAGCGGCCGAGCGTCTTGTTGTCGGCGGCCATCTCCCGCTCGCCCTGGAGCACGTGGATCGAGACCGCCGGCTGGTTGTCGGTCGCGGTCGAGAAGATCTGGCTCTTGCGCGTCGGGATGGTCGTGTTCTTCTCGATCAGCTTGGTCATGACGCCGCCCAGGGTCTCGATCCCGAGCGACAGTGGGGTGACGTCGAGCAGGAGCACGTCCTTCACGTCGCCCTTGAGCACCGCCCCCTGAATGGCCGCGCCGAGCGCGACGACCTCGTCGGGGTTGACCCCCTTGTGGGGCTCCTTGCCGAAGATGCGGCGGACGCGCTCCACGACGGCCGGCATGCGGGTCATGCCGCCCACGAGGATCACCTCGTGGATGTCGCGCGGGCTCAGGCCCGCGTCCTTCATGCAGATGCGACAAGGCTCCTCTAGCTTGTCGAGCAGATCGCTCACGAGCGACTCGAGCTTGGCGCGCGTGATCTTGAGGTTCAGGTGCTTGGGGCCGCTTGCGTCCGCCGTGATGAAGGGCAGGTTGATCTCGGTTTCGAGGGCGGTCGAAAGCTCGATCTTCGCCTTCTCGGCGGCTTCCTTCAGCCGCTGCAGGGCCATCTTGTCGTTTCGCAGGTCGATCCCCTGCTCCTTGCGGAACTCGTCGGCGACGTAGTTGATGAGCCGCATGTCGAAGTCGTCGCCCCCGAGATGGGTGTCGCCGTTGGTGGCCTTGACCTCGAAGACGCCCTCGCCGATCTCGAGGATGGAGATGTCGAAGGTGCCGCCCCCCAGGTCGAAGACGGCGATCTTCTCTTCCTTCTTCTTGTCCATCCCGTAGGCGAGCGCGGCCGCCGTCGGCTCGTTGATGATGCGCAGCACGTTCAGGCCGGCGATCTTCCCGGCGTCCTTCGTCGCCTGGCGCTGGCTGTCGTCGAAGTAGGCCGGGACGGTGATCACGGCGTCGGTCACCTTCTCCCCGAGGTAATCCTCGGCGTATTTCTTGATGTAGGAGAGGATGAACGAGGAGATCTCGGCCGGGCTGTAGGTCTTGCCCCGGATGACGATGCGCGCATCGCCGTTCGGCGCCTCTTCGATCTTGTAGGGCAGCACCTTGCGGTCGTACTGCACCTCTTTGGACGAAAATTTGCGCCCGATCAGCCGCTTCACACCGAACACGGTGTTCTCCGGGTTGGTGATCGCCTGGCGCTTGGCGATCTGGCCGACCAGACGCTCCCCCTTGTCGGTGATGGCGACGACCGATGGCGTCGTGCGGCCGCCCTCGGGGTTGGTGATGACCTTGGGCTCGTTGCCCTCCATCACCGCCACGCACGAGTTTGTCGTGCCCAGATCGATCCCGATGACCTTCGGCATAACGAATTTCCTCCTTCAAATCACTGGATGACAATCCAAAAAATCGTTCGGGCGAACCCTCAAGCCGGCGGGCAGTCCCGCTGCCTTCCCGGGTCGCTCTTTTCCCCGCCGTCTCCCTCGCGGCTCGGCTCCGCTGCCGGGCTGGACACGACGACGAGAGCAGGTCGGAGCAGCCGGTCATTGAGCAGATAGCCGCGCTGCATCACTCGCAGCACCGTGTTCGGGGGGACCGCCGCGGTCTCTTCCTGCAGGATCGCCTCGTGGAATTCGGGGTTGAAGGGCCGACCTTCCGCCTCGATCGGCTTGACTTCGAACTTTTCGAGAACCCGCTGCAGTTCCCGCAGCGTGAGCGCAAGCCCTTGCTTGAGCGGGTCATCCACGCTGCGGTCGGCCGCCGCCTGCAGGGCCATTTCCATGTGGTCGACGACCGAGAGCATCTCGCGCAGGAGGGAGCGGTTCGCGAACTTTCGCAGATCCTCCATCTCCCGCGCCTGGCGCTTCTTGAAGTTCTCGAACTCGGCCGAAACCCGCAGCAGCCGATCGTAGTTCTCGCGCGCCTCCTTCTCGGTCGTCTCGAGACGCCGCGCGAGTTCCTCGGGGTCCAGGCCTGCCGGGCCCGCCGCCTCCGCGCCCCCTTCCGCGCGGGCTTCCGCAGCGGCATCGGGGCCCGAAAACGCCTCCTGCGTCTCTCTCTCGGTGCGGCGCTCCGCGCCGGCGGGCTCCTCCCCTTCCACGGCTTTCGTCTTCAGCCCTTCGTGCTGATTGGGATTCATGCAACCTCTGGGAAACCGACGTGTACAGCTTTCCGATTCGCGGGAAAGATAAGGCGCAACCCCCCCCTGTCAAGGCGAGGATCGGAATGATTTGCAAATGAAATCGGGAATTATGGGAAAGGGGGAGAATTTCGTTCGCTGCGGGGCGTTGGGGCGGGTGGCCCGGTTTTCCGCCGGCCCGGAGCGTCCCGCGACACAGGCCGCATCACTGATCGCTGCTTCCTTCCGGACCTGACGAGGTTCGTGACCGCCTGTTGCGCGGGGCCCGGGTGGAGAGCCCCGGACCACACGCCCCAACGCCCCGCAGCGGGTCGGCCTTTCCGCGGGCCGGACGCACGCCGTTTGGGGCGCGGATGATTCAGAGCATAGCGGGATCGCCCGATTTTGCAAGGAAAATTTGACTTGGCCGGCCGGCTGCCGTAAAGATTCCGGAGTCTGGCATGTTTCCCGCCCCCCTGCTCCAGCCCTCGACGCGCCTCGACCGTCTTTTCGACCGGTCGCTCGCGAGGGAGCGGCTGCTCACCGCGGGAGACCGGGTGCTCGTCGGCGTTTCCGGCGGCCCGGACTCGATGGCGCTGCTCTACCTTCTCGCCGCCCGAAAAGGGCCGCTCGGGCTCTCCCTCGGGATTGCGCATCTCGACCACCTTCTGCGGCCGGAATCGGGTGAAGAGGCCGGCTTTGTGGAACGGGCGGCGGCGGCGCTCGGCGCCGCCTTCCACCTCCAGCGGGTCGACGTGCGTGCGCTCGGCCGTGCGCTCGGCCTTTCCCTGGAAGCGGCCGGCCGCCACGCGCGCCGGCGGTTTTTCGCAGAAACCGCCCGGCACTTCGGTTACACCCGCGTGGCCCTGGGGCACCACGGGGACGATCTCGCCGAAAGCCTGCTCCTCAATCTCCTGCGCGGCGCAGGCCCCCTCGGGCTCTCCGGAATGCGGCCGGTACGCCCCGAGGGCCTGATCCGCCCGCTTCTCGCCGCGCGGCGGGCGGAGGTCCTCGAGTACCTCGCCATCCGGGGGATCCCTTTCCGCAGCGACCCGACGAACGCCGACCCTGCGATCGCCCGCAACCGCATCCGCCACCGGCTTCTTCCCCTGCTCGAGCGGGAATACCGCCGCGGGGCGGCCGACGCCCTCCGCCGCGCGGCCGTGATCTGCGCCGACGAGGACGCCTGGCTCGAGTCCCTCGTCGACCCGCTGGAGGAGAGGCTTTGCCTCTCGCGCGCCGCCGACTGCATCGTTCTCGATGCCGCCGGTATGGAAAAGCTTCCGCCGGCCGCCCGACGCCGGGTCGTGCGCCGGGCGTTCCTGAGGCTCACCGGGACTCTCCGGCGACTCGCCTTCGTTCACGTGGAGGCCGTGCTCGCGCTCCTCGAGCGGAACGGCCCCGGCGGGCCCGTTCGCCTGCCGCACGGCGTCCGCGCCCTGCGCTCACCCGTGGGGCTTCTCTTGCGGGGGGGAGGCGACGGCCGAGAAACGGGCGCGGCCGCTTCCCCGGCAGGGGAATTCGCATACCGCCTCGAGGGCTTCGGCGCCGTCCACGTCCCCGAGGCGGGGGTCTGCTTCGAGCTGCAGCCGGTTTCGGCCGATGCCGCGCGCAACGCGCCCCGGGACGACCCGCGGGTCGCTTTTCTCGACGCCGCGGTCGTGCGCTTCCCGGTGACCGTGCGCAACCGCCGGCCGGGCGACCGCTTCCGGCCGCTTGGCGCCCCGGGGTCGCGCAAGCTCAAGAAATTTTTCTGCGACGCCGGGGTCCCGCGGGAAGAGCGCGCCCGCTGCCCGATCCTCGTTTCCGCAGGCCGGATCCTCTGGGTGGCGGGACTGCGCATCGACGAGGCGGCGCGGGTGACGGAGGAAAGCCGGTCGGCCGTGCGCGCCGAGATCCGGTTGGCAGGGCCGCAAACCGTGACTACATTCTTCTATGATGGCTCCGGGTCCGCTTGACCGCGACTCTCCGCCACCACCTGCGAGAAGGATTTTTTCTTGAATCCCGAAGGCTCCTGCGGGATACTCGACGGTTGCGGGCGTCATCGCCGACGGCGGCGACGTGCCCCGGCAGCCGCGTGAAGGAAACCTTCGACCGGAAGGAGCACCATCTTTTTCGGACCCGCCCGCCCCGCCCCCGGCGGCGGGGAATGCGTTCGCTTTGCGGTTCACCCGGAGGAAGAGAGCCTTGAACCCCTTCTACAAAAACCTCGCCTTGTGGCTGGTCATCACCCTGATGATGGTGATGCTCTACAACCTTTTCAGTCAACAGCACATCGGGGAAGCCTCGCTCAACTACTCGCAGTTCCTCTCCATGGTGCAGGAAGACCGCGTGGCGGAGGTCGTGATCCAGGGAAGAGAGCTCTCCGTCGTCGACGTGAACCGCTCCCGCTACCGCGTCTACGCCCCCCAGGATCCGGACCTGATCGGTCTCTTGCGCCAGAAGCGGGTCGTCATCAGCGCCAAGCCCGAATCCGACACCCCCTGGTACATGTCGCTGCTCGTCTCCTGGTTCCCGATGCTGGTGCTCATCGGGGTCTGGGTCTTTTTCATGCGCCAGATGCAGGCCGGCGGCGGCAAGGCCCTCTCCTTCGGCAAGAGCCGCGCCCGGCTCATGTCGGACACCTCCGAAAAGGTCACCTTCGCCGACGTGGCCGGAATCGACGAGGCGAAGGAGGAACTGCAGGAGATCGTCGACTTCCTGCGCGACCCGAAGAAATTCACCCGTCTGGGCGGACGCATCCCCAAGGGGGTTCTCCTGATGGGCCCGCCCGGAACCGGCAAGACGCTGCTCGCGCGCGCGATCGCGGGCGAGGCCGGGGTGCCCTTCTTCAGCATCAGCGGCTCCGATTTCGTGGAAATGTTCGTCGGCGTGGGGGCCTCGCGTGTGCGGGATCTCTTCGTCCAGGGCAAGAAGAACGCCCCCTGCATCATCTTCATCGACGAGATCGACGCCGTCGGCCGGCACCGCGGCGCGGGCCTGGGCGGCGGGCACGACGAGCGCGAGCAGACCCTGAACCAGCTCCTCGTGGAGATGGACGGCTTCGAGTCGAACGAGGGCGTGATCCTGATCTCGGCCACCAACCGCCCGGACGTCCTCGACCCGGCGCTCCTGCGTCCCGGGCGCTTCGACCGTCAGGTCGTGGTCTCGCTCCCGGACATCCGCGGACGCGAAAAGATCCTCGCCGTCCACATGCGCCGTACCCCCATCGCCTCCGACGTGAACGTCCACACGCTCGCCAAGGGCACCCCGGGCTTCTCCGGAGCCGACCTCGAAAACCTGGTGAACGAGGCGGCGCTGCTCGCCGCCAAGCGCGGTCGCGACCGGGTCGAGATGCGCGACTTCGAGGACGCCAAGGACAAGGTCTACATGGGCCTCGAGAGGAAATCCAAGGTCATCCGCGAGGAAGACCGCAAGGTCACCGCCTACCACGAGGGCGGGCACGCGCTGGTCGCGCGCTTTCTCCCCGAGACCGACGCCGTGAACAAGATCACGATCATCCCCCGCGGGCGCGCGGCGGGCGTGACCTGGTTCCTGCCGGAGGAACGCGATTTCAAGTTCCGCGATCAGCTCGAAAGCGAGCTCTCGGTCGCCTACGGCGGCCGGGTCGCCGAGGAGCTCGTCTTCAACCGCATCAGCACCGGGGCGGCCAACGACATCAAACAGGCGACCGCGCTCGCCGAGAAGATGGTGCGCAGCTGGGGGATGAGCGATGTGCTGGGTCCCCTGAATTACGCCAAGGGTGAGGACCACGTCTTCCTCGGCCGGGAGATCCTGCAGCACCGGGACTTCTCGGATGCGACCGCGCAGCGGATCGACGAGGAAATCAGCCGCGTGGTGAAGCAGGCCTACGAGCGCGCACGCCGGGTGCTCGAGGAGAACATCGACATCCTCCATCGCCTCGCGGCGCTCTTGCTCGAGAAGGAGACGATCCTCGGCCACGAACTCGACGCCCTGATCTACGAGCTGCGCCCCGGGATCGAGCTGCCCTCGAAGAAGATCGAGGAGGAGGCGGGGTCCCCCGCCGGGGAATCCCGGCCCGCGGGCCTTCCCCCCGACCCCGCCCCGCAACCCGCCTCGAGCTGATGACGGCCCGCCGGTCCTACACACTCCGCTGGGGGCGGTTCCGGCTCGAACTCGGCCGCCGTACGGCGATCATGGCGGTGCTGAACGTCACCCCGGACTCCTTTTCGGACGGGGGGCTCTTCGTCGACCCCGAGGCCGCCCGCCGGCAGGGCGAACGGCTCGTCGCCCAGGGTGCGGACATTCTCGACGTCGGCGGCGAATCGACGCGCCCTTTTTCCGCCCCCGTGCCCGCCGAGGAGGAAATCCGGCGCGTGGTCCCGGTGATCGCCGCCCTGGCCCCGCACCTGCCCGTCCCCGTTTCGATCGACACCACGAAGGCGGCCGTCGCCCGTGCCGCGCTCGCCGCCGGGGCCTCCATGATCAACGACGTCTCGGCGCTGCGCTTCGACCCGGAGATGGCGGCGGTCGCGGCCGAACACGGCGTGCCCGTCGTGCTCATGCACATGCGCGGCGAACCGCGGACCATGCAGCTCGACACCCGCTACACGGATCTGCTGGGGGAAATCCGCGGCTTTCTCGCCGCGGCCGCCGAGGCGGCGGTCACGGGAGGCATCCCGCGCGAGCGGCTCCTCCTCGACCCCGGGATCGGCTTCGGCAAGAGCGCGGCGCAGAACCTCGCTCTGATCGCCGGGCTCTCCGCGTTCGCCGACCTGGGGTTCCCGCTGCTCGTCGGGCCTTCGCGCAAGGCCTTCATCCGCCGGCTGCTGACTCCGCCGGGCGGGGATGAACCCGCCCCTCGCAGCCCCGCCGTGGAGGCGGGCACCCTGGGCGCCGTCGCCGCGGCGGCGCTGAACGGCGCCCACATCGTCCGCGTCCACGAGGTCGAAAAGACCCGGGCCCTTCTCCGGGTGATCGACGCCCTCGCCGCGGAGGAGACCCGGGCGGCCGCGGCCCCACCCTTGGAGCACCCCCGACCGTGAACGCCCCCCCGCACCCCGTGGCCGACCCGATCCGCATCCCCCTCGTCCCCGCCCTCCCGGGGTTCGAGGATTTCATCAGCGCCT
>JBBFLI020000034.1:0-42563 GCA_037481615.2 Desulfobacterales bacterium | reverse complement strand
GGCTCATCCTCGCCGACGCGCTCGCCTGGGCGGAGGCGCGTTTCTCCCCCGCCGTGATGATCGACGTGGCGACCCTGACCGGGGCCTGCGTCGTGGCGCTCGGCGAGCGCATCGCCGGGGTGTTCTCGCCGCAGGAGCCGCTCTCCCGTGCGCTCGTCGAGGCGGGGCGGCTGACCGGGGAGCGCTGCTGGCCGATGCCGCTCCCGGAAGACTACCGCGAGTACCTCAAATCGCACCTGGCCGACATCCGCAACCTCCCCTCCACGCGCTCGGGGGGGGCGATCTCGGCCGCGCTCTTCCTCCAGGCCTTCCTGGACAAGACCCCCTGGGCGCACCTGGACATCGCCGGGCCGGCGTTCCAGAAACAGGAAAGCGCTTGCTGCGGACCGGGCGGGACCGGCTTCGGCGTGCGGCTGCTGCTCGCGTGGCTGCGCGCGGGGGCCTCAGGGGCGAAAGGCGCCGATGGATAGTCCGAAAAGCGGCATCGTGCGACTGCGGGGGGCGCCGCGGGGAAACGGTCGGCTCTCCTTTTTCGTGGGTTTTCTCAAGCGGCCGGCCCTGGTCGGCTCGGCCGTGCCCAGTTCCCGGTTCCTCGAGCGGCGCATCGTGGAGTCGGCCGGCGTCCGGCAGGCCCGCTCGGTCGTCGAACTGGGCCCGGGGACGGGCGGAACGACGCGGGCCCTCCTGCGCGCCCTGCCGCCGGAGGGCCGGCTGCTCGCCATCGAGATCAACCGCGACTTCGCCCGCCCGCTCGCCAAGCTCGACGACCCGCGGCTCCAGATCTTCTGGGGCAGCGCGGCCGACATCCGCCGCGCGCTCGAGGCGGCCTGCCTCGCGTCGCCCGAGATCGTGGTCTCGGGCATCCCCTTTTCGACGATCCCCCCGGAGACGGGACGCCGCATCCTGCGGGAAGTCTGGGACTGTCTCGCCCCCGGCGGCCGGTTCGTGAGCTACCAGCTCATGAGCCGCGTCGCCCGCCTCGCCCCCGAGCTGCTCGGACCGCCGCGCGTGCGTCTCGAGCCCTTGAATCTGCCCCCCCTGCGGGTCTACCTCTGGCGGAAACCGGCCTGAGCCCCACACCGCCCGGAAAGCGCAGGCGGACCGATCGCGCGTGCGCCTCCAGGCCTTCGGCCTCGGCCAGGCGGACGATGTCCGCGGCTTCGCGCCGCAGCGCCTCCTCGGCGTAATAGACGAGGCTCGTTTTCTTCAGAAAGTGGTCGACCGAGAGCGCCGAGGCGAAACGGGCCGTGCCGACCGTCGGCAGCACGTGGTTGGGCCCGGCGAGGTAATCGCCCGCCGCCTCGGGCGCCCAGCGTCCCAGGAAGACGGCCCCCGCATGCCGCACCCGCGGCAGCCACGCCCAGGGGTCCTCGAGGTGGAGCTCGAGGTGCTCGGGGGCCAGGCGGTTGGCGACTCCGAAGGCCGCCTCGAGATCGGCGGTGACGAGCGCGGCGCCGTAATCCCGCACCGCCCGCCGCGCGATCGCCGCGCGGCCGAGACGGGGGAGTTGGCCCTCCATCGCGGCGGAGACGGCGACGGCCAGTTCCCGCCGGTCGGTCAGCAGCACGACCGACGCCAGGGCGTCGTGTTCGGCCTGGGCGAGGAGATCGGCGGCGATGAAAGCCGGATCGGCCGCGGCGTCGGCCACCACGACGAGTTCGCTCGGGCCGGCGACGAGGTCGATCCCCACGGTTCCGGCGACGAGCCGCTTGGCGAGCGTGACGTAGAGGTTGCCCGGCCCGACGATCACGTCCACGCGGGGGATCGTCTCCGTCCCGAAGGCGAGCGCCCCGATCGCCCAGGGCCCGCCCACCTTGAACACCTGCGTCACCCCGGCCGCGCGCGCGGCCGCCAGCAGCCGCGGGTCGATCCGGCCGTCCTTCCGCGGCGGGCTCACCATGACGATCTCCGGGACCCCGGCCGTCTTGGCGGGAAGCGCGCCCATGAGGACCGAGGAGACGAGCGGGGTCGTCCCCCCGGGGCCCCCCGGAACGTAGACGCCGGCGCGTTCGACGGGCCGCACGAGCTGACCGAGCAGCGTCCCGGGGCGTTCGGCGAGCGCGAAACCGGGCCGGAGCTGGCGGCGGTGAAAGGCCTCGATGTTCGCCGCGGCGCGGGAGAGCGCCGCGCGGAAGGCCTTGCCCACGCGCCGCGCGGCGGCCTCCTCTTCGGCCCCGGGCACGAGCTGCGCGGGGGAAAACCCCGGGGCGTCGTAGCGCCGGGTGTAGTCGAGGAGGGCGGCGTCCCCGCGGCGGCGGACATCCTCGAGGATGCGCCCGACGCGGTCGGTTTCGCGGCGCGAGAAGAGAAGGCTTCGCCCGACGATGCGCTCGAGGGCGGCGGCCGCGGCCGGGGAGGGATAGTTGTGGATGGCGAGCATCGGCTGGGTTCTCCTCATCCCCTGCAAGATCAGGGCCGGGGGGTCTCTGCTGCCCCCCGGCTTATAGGCGGCGGCGGCGGCCGCTGTCAAACGGAGGGCGTTTGACTTCGCGGCGGAAGGCTGCTCAAATGGGGCCCGCCAATTCCGCGAAGAGGGAGGTTCGCCGATGAGCGTCCACCGTGTCCACAACTTCAACCCCGGGCCGGCCGCGCTGCCGCTCGCCGTCCTCGAGGAGGTCCGGGAATCCTTCCTCGACTTCCGGGGCACCGGCATGTCGATCGTGGAGATCAGCCACCGCTCGAAAGAGTTCGAGGCCGTGCTGAACGGGGCGATCGAGCGCATCCGCCGGCTTCTCGGCCTCGACGCCCGCCACCACGTGATCTTCGTCCAGGGGGGGGCGAGCCTGCAGTTCGCCATGGTCCCGCTGAATCTTCTGCCCGAGGGCGCCTCGGCCGATTACGTGAACACCGGCACCTGGGCGACGAACGCGATCCGCGAGGCCCGCCTGCTCGGCAAGACGATCCGTGTCGCCGCCTCCTCCGAGGACCGCGAGTTCACCTACATCCCGGCCAAACTCGACCTCGACCCGCAGGCGGCTTACCTCCACCTCACCTCGAACAACACCATCCGCGGCACCCAGTGGTCGCGTTTTCCGGAAACGGGCGCCGTGCCGCTCGTCGCCGACATGTCCTCGGACATCCTGAGCCGTCCGATCCCCGCCGCACGCTTCGGCCTGATCTACGCCGGGGCCCAGAAAAATCTCGGGCCGGCCGGGGTCGCCGTGGTGATCGTGCGCGAGGACCTGCTCGGGCGCGTGCCGGAAACGCTGCCCACGATGCTGCGCTACACGACCTACACGACGAAGAACTCCCTCTACAACACGCCCCCCTGCTTTGCGATCTACGTCGTGGAGCGGGTGCTTTGCTGGCTCGAGGAGACGGTCGGGGGGCTCGAGGCGATGGCCGCGATCAACCGGAGCAAGGCCGAGCGGCTCTACGCGGCGATCGACGCCTCGGGGGGCTTCTACCGGGGGACGGCCGAGAAGGCCAGCCGCTCGCAGATGAATGTCACCTTCCGCCTCCCCGATGCGCAACGCGAACAGCGCTTCCTCGAGGAGGCCGCCCGCGCCGGGTTGGCCGGGCTGAAGGGGCATCGCTCGGTCGGAGGCTGCCGCGCCTCGCTTTACAACGCCGTATCCCTGGAGGCGGTCGAGGCGCTCGTTTCGTTCATGAAAGACTTCGCGGCGAAAAACGGCTGAGCCGTCGAGCCCCCCCGGCGGCCGCCCGGGGCCCCGGTTTCTTGACTTGGGCCGGCCGCGCGGATACATCCCGGAGGGCGGGAAACGGCCTTTTTCCCCGCACGCGGCGGGCGGGCGCCCCGGTTGTCGGCTTCACAGCGGCGGAAACCCTCAACTGTACCAAGGAGGAAGCCATGGACAAGATTCTGCGGATCCAGATGGGGGCCGAGGGCGGCCCCAAGGCGAAAACGGAACCCTTGCCCGCGGCCTATGCCGGTCTGGGCGGCCGGGGGCTCACCTCGGCCATCATCGCCCACGAGGTTCCGCCCTCCTGCCACCCCCTGAGCGAGGACAACAAGCTCGTGATCGCCCCGGGGCTGCTCAGCGGCTCGGCGGCCGCCATGTCCGGCCGGATCTCGATCGGCTGCAAGAGCCCGCTCACCGGCGGGATCAAGGAGGCGAACGCCGGCGGCATGCCCGCGCAGATGCTCGGCCGCCTCGGCTACGCGGCCGTCGTGCTCGAGGGCAAGCCGAAAGACGACACCCTCTACCGCATCTACCTCGGCAAGGACAAGGTGGAGATCCGGCCTGACAACAGCCTGAAAGGGCTCGGCAACTACGCGCTCGCCGAGAAAATGAAGGCGGAATACGGCGACAAGGTGAGCCTGATCTCGATCGGCCCGGCCGGGGAGATGAAGATGGCGGCCGCCTCGATCGCCTGCACGGACATGGAGTTCCGGCCGACGCGGCACGCGGGCCGCGGCGGGGTCGGCGCGGTGATGGGCGCCAAGGGGGTGAAGGTGATCGTCGTCGACGACGCGGGCTGCGGCGTGCGGCGGCCGAAGGATGCCGAGGCCTTCAAGGAGGCGAACAAGAAATTCGTCGAGGGGCTGCGCAAGCACGCGGTGACCGGCCAGGGGCTGCCCGCCTACGGGACCAACGTGCTCACCAACGTGATCAACGAGGCGGGCGCCTACCCGACGAAGAACTTCATGTGGGGCCGCTTTGCGAACTGCAACAAGATCAGCGGCGAAACCCAGGCCGAGCTCGAGAACGCCCGCGGCGGCGAAGGCTCGGCGACCCACGGCTGCCACCGCGGCTGCGTGATCCGCTGCTCGGGCACCTACTACGACAAGGACGGGGCCTACCTCACCAAGCAGCCCGAGTACGAGACCGTCTGGGCCTTCGGCGGCAACTGCGGGATCGACGACCTCGACGCCATCGCCACCCTCGACCGCCTCTGCGACGACTTCGGCCTGGACACGATCGAGACCGGCGCCACCGTCGCCGTCGCCATGGAGGCCGGAGTCGCCGCCTTCGGCGACGCCCCGGCGGCCATCCGGCTGGTCAAGGAAATCGGCGCCGGCACCCCGCTCGGGCGCATTCTCGGAAACGGGGCCGCGGTCACGGGGCGGATCTACGGCGTGGAGCGCGTGCCGGTCGTGAAGGGCCAGGCCATGCCGGCCTACGACCCGCGCGGGGTCCAGGGGATCGGGGTCACCTACGCGACGAGCACCATGGGCGCCGATCACACCGCGGGCTACGCCGTCGCCACGAACATCCTCGGCGTCGGCGGCAACGTGAACCCGCTTCGGCCCGAGGGCCAGGTCGATCTCTCCCGCAACCTGCAGATCGCCACCGCGGCGATCGACTCGACGGGCATGTGCCTCTTCATCGCCTTCGCCATCATGGACCAGCCGGAGACCTTCCAGGCCCTGGTCGACCTGATCAACACCTTCCACGGCCTGAAGCTCACCGCGGACGACGTGACCGCACTCGGCAAGCGGGTGCTCTCGCTCGAGCGCGAGTTCAACCGCAAGGCGGGGTTCACCCAGGCGATGGACCGGCTGCCGGACTTCTTCCGCAAGGAAAAGCTCCCGCCCCACGACGTCGTCTTCCAGGTGAAGGACGAGGACCTGGACCGGGTCTTCAACTGGTAGACCGCCTGACCTCCGCGCCACCGGCGGCGGCGGGGTCCCCTCCCCCGCCGCCGCCCGCCTCGCCCCGGGCAAGAAAGGCTCTCCCGTGGACATCGACTGGACCACCACCCGGCTTTCCCGGTTCTTCCCCCTTTTCGGCGAGGGCGTCCGCATCGAGGGGCCGGGGGGGGCGGGCCTTCCCGAATTCCTCCTCCAGGCCGCCGGTATCGACCCCGACTATCTCGCCCGCCGGGTGCAGACCGTCTTTCTGAACGGCCGCCCCGTGGACGACCTCTCCCGGGCGGAAGTCCGCCCGGGGGACCGGATCGCGCTCTCGGCCGCCCTGCCCGGCCTCGCCGGGGCCGTCCTGCGCCGCGGCAGCGCTCTCGCCGCGATGCGGCGCACGATCACCTGGGAGGAGGCGCCGCGGGGGAAAGGCGCCGCGGGGCTCACCGCCGCGACGCTGCTGCTCTTCAATCTCGTCGCCTCCGAGCGGGGCCCGGACCTGCTCGCGCGGGGGGTCTCCATCCCGGCGGCGACGCTCAGCGCCTTTGTCGAGCGAAATTTTCCGCGGGGGGTCCCGCCGGGGGACACGGTGCGGATCGACGGCCGGCCGGCCGGGGGGGATCCCTGGTGGCGGGGGCTTTCGCCTGAGGGTCTGCACCGCCTGCGGGTGCGCCCTGCGCCCGCTTGACGGCGAGGCGGACGGGAGCGCCGCCCTCAGCCGGCCGAGGCCTGGCGGGGGACGTGGAGGGAGGAAGCCGGGGAAGCGGATTGCCGCTCTTCCTCGAGCCGCTCCCGGCGGATACGGTCGAAGCGCTCCTCGAGCCGCAGGAACGCGTCGACCACGTCGGGGTCGAAATGCTTGCCCCGCAGGGAGACGATGATCCGCCGCGCCTTTTCGTGGGGGAAGGCGTCCTTGTAAAAGCGCCGGCTCGTGAGGGCGTCATAGACGTCGGCCAGGGCGACGATCCGGGCCGACAGCGGGATCCCCTCCCCCTTCAGCCCGTGCGGGTAACCCGAGCCGTCCCAGTGCTCGTGGTGGTGATAGGCGATCTCGCGGCCGATGTTGAGAAAGGAGCGGCCCTCGATCTGCTGCTGGATCGCCGCGATCGCCTCGCCGCCGAAGACCGTGTGGCGCCGGATCACCTCGAACTCCTCGCCGGTCAGTTCCCCGGGCTTGAGCAGGATCGCATCCGGGATCCCCACCTTGCCGATGTCGTGCAGGATGGCCGACTGGTAGAGGTCTTCGATGTAACGGGCGTCGATGTAGCCGCGGTAGCGCGGCAGCCGGGCGAGCTCCCCGGCGAGCAGCCGCGCATATTCGCGGATGCGCTCGAGGTGGGTCCCGGTCCCCTCGTCGCGGTACTCCGCCAGCTTGGCGAGCCCCAGGATGGTCGCCGCCCGCGCCTGCTGCAGCTTGCGGTAGGAATCGAGGAGGTCCGTTTCCAGCCGCTTGTTTTCGGTGCGGTCGCGGAAGAGACCCCGGAAGCCGGCGAGTTCCCCGCTTTCCCCGCGCAGCGGCGCAACCGACGCTTCGACCCAGAGCTCTTCGCCGCCCGCCTGCAGCCGGCACTCCACGGCCTTCACCGGGCGGTTCTGCCGCCGGCAGCGCTCGATCGCCTCGGACAACGCCCGGGCGGCCTCCTCGCCGAGGGCCTCCTCGAGCGGTAGCCCGACGAGCAGCGCGCGCGGCCGGCCGAGCATGCGGCCGAGAGAGTCGTTGGCGAAGCGCAAGCGGCCCAGGAGGTCGACCTCGTAATAGCCTTCCTCGATCGTCTCGAGGATGGTGCGATACTTCTCCTCGCTCGCCCGCAGCGCCTGCTCGGCGCGCCGGCGCTCGTTGATCGTGTACTGCACGTGGGAGCCGAACAGGAGAAAGAGGCAGACGGCGATGATCCGCATGCCCATCTCCCCCACCCGGGGGCCGAAGAGCTCGCGGTAGAAGCTGATCTCGGAAGGCGAGAAGAGGTTGAGGAGCGCCTCCAGGCCCCAGTAGGCGGCGGCGAGGAAAATCGCCGTCAGGACCATGGAGTCGGCGCGATCGCGGCGGCGGATCCATCGGCGCGCGGAAGCCTGCATCCCCTCACCCCCGGGCCCCGGAAAATTGACCCCGGCGACCCGGTCTGGTACACTGGTTCCTATCTACCACAGGGAAGAAGCGAAAGGAACCCCGTCCCATGCGCTCGCGGCTCAAGCAGTATTTCTGGATTGCGCTCGCCTGCGCGGCGGCATGGTTTTTCCTGACCCACCACATCGTCTTCGCCGGCAGGGAGGCTTCCGTCATCCAGGGCGTCTACCTGCTCAAGAAGACCCGGCCGAACCTCAAGCACACCTTCTACAGCCTGCACCAGAAAAAGCCCGAATCCGTGCTGCGGGTCCGCGAATTGCGCGAGGCGGGCATCGGGGAAGTGCTGGTCGACGCCGGCTTCCTCACCGAGCAGGATCGCCACCGGCTGGAGCGGGAGCTGAACTGACCGCCCTCGCCCGCCCCGTCCCGTCCGGGCGGCGCCCCCGGCGGCTTCAGCCGAGGGCGTTCAGCGTGAGCGTGAGCGGCCGGTCCTCGTCGGATTCGCTCCCCAGGTGGATGGGGCCCGGCCGTCGGTAATGTTCCTCCTCGGAATCCGCCGCGAGCCAGAGTTTCTGCCCGGCCTTGAAGATCCGCATCGCCGGGGAATCGACGTCCACCAGCGCTTTCTCCAGCACGAGCTCGAGGCGGCCCTTGCGCTCCTCGAGGTGCATGAGGGGGGCGATCGGGATCCCGATCGGCTCCCAGCGCTCGAATTCGTGCTCGAGGTTGCGGATCGCGGCCATCTGGCCCGTCGCCCCGTGGGCGATCAGGCTGAAGACGGTGAGGCCGAGGTTGTAGGTGTAGGTGCAGTCGAAGCGCGTGGGGTCGTGGCCGCGGCCGTCGTAGCCGTAGAAATGCTCCTGGGTTTTGAAGTTGGGGACGGTCTTCTTGTAGATCTTTTCGACCGCCGGCGGGATCGTCCCGCCGGGCTCGAGCAGGCCGCTGCGTTCGAGTTCGGCGCGCAGGGTCTTCGTGGAGATGATCGCGGGCCGGGTGAGCAGGTAATCGCCGGCAGGGTAGTTCTCGAAGATCGCCGGTCCGTACTGGTCGGGGTCGAGGCCGGCCTTGGAGAGCGTCTTGCGGAAGTAGTCCCGCCGGATGCCGAGCTTGTAGCGGCCCTTCTCCTTGAGGATGTTCAGGTAATCCTGGACGAGGCCCATCAGGACCTTTTCGGTCTGGATCTGGGAGAACTGGAAATTGCCGTGGCTGTCGCGCTCGGTGAGCAGGCCCTCCTGGAAAAACTCCGGCAGGTCGTTGAAGAGGTCCTCGTCGCGCGTGTTCCAGAGGCGGAAGGTGGAATCCTCGCGGGAGCGCTGGGCGAGGCGGTGCAGGTACTCGAGCTTGTCCTCGAGGAGCGGGAAGGCCAGGTGAAACTCCCGGTCGTGGGTGCGGTTGTAATCGGCGATGATGGTGTTCAGCTTCATGATGAACACCTCGACCTCGTTGATGAACTCGAGCACCCCCTCGGGGATCACGATGACGCCGTAGTTCTTGCCCACCGCCGCGCGCTGGACGATCGCCTCGCAGATCAGCCGCGAGAGGTGCCGCAGCGTCATGCCGTAGGCGGTGTAGTCGGTCGCGTTCTCGGCGCGCGCCCTCTCCAGCCGCTCCTCGTCGACGAAGTCGACCAGATCCTCGCCGATGATCGTGAGGTTGGGGTGCGCCTGGAGGGCCACCTCGAGGGCGAGGTGGCTGGCGACTCGGCCCATCACCTTGCAGACATGGTAGTACTTGATGTCGGAGCTGGCGTCGTTGCAGAGCCCGGCGATCGCCCCGGCGAAGGCGCGCGCGGCGGTGTGGAAGCCGAAGGAGACCGCGCAGAGGACGTTGCCGTCGTCGTCGCGCACCTGGATGTCGCCGTCGATCGTCTTGGGGACGCCGATCACTTGGATGCCGTCGTCGTAGAGCTCCTGGGCGAGAAAGGCGGCGTTGGTGTTCGAGTCGTCGCCGCCGACGATCACGAGCGCATTCAGCCCGAGATCGCGGCAGGTCTTGCGCGAGAGCTCGACTTTCTGGCGCGTGTCGATCTTCGCGCGGCCGGTCTTGATCATGGTGAAGCCGCCCAGGTTGCGGTAGCGGTCGACCATCTCGGCGGTGATCTCGACCGCCTCGTTTTCCACCACCCCGTCCGGGCCGACGAGAAAGCCGAAGAGGCGGTTTTCGGGGTTGGCCCGCTGCATGGCGTCGAAAAGCCCGGCGATCACGTTGTGGCCGCCGGGGGCCGGGCCGCCGGAGAAGACGATGCCTACGCGCCGCGGCGCGCGCCAACGCGCCTCGGCCCGGGGCTCGAGCCGTTCGACGCCGCGGAGGATCTGAACCTTGTTGCCGATGATCTTCGGCAACTTGGCCTGCGCTTCGCGGTCGAGGGTGAACCGGAAGCGGTCGGTCGGCTCCAAGATCGTGAAGGGCGAGAGAAAGACCCGGCACACGGGCGGCCGGAACGCCAGCCGCTCGAGCAGTTCCCGGCTCTTGTCATCGAGGGCGGCCTTGACCCGGGGGTGTTCGAGGAGCGCTTCCCGTTGGGCGGAGGATTTCTCGTTCATTACCGCGTCCTTCCTGGCAGGGGATTTCTCGCGAAGGGGAAACGCGTCGAGAATAACGGGAGGGCTTCAGGGAAGTCAAGCTCCTTCCGTGCTCTAACCTCGGGGAAAGACTTGCCAAACGCCCCGTCTGGGGCCCCATATCTTGTATTTCCGCACCCTCCGCCCACCTCCGGTTGTGTTTTTTGCTTTACACGATGAGCCCTCCCTGGTAGAATGGCTCCATCTTGGCGCATGCCGGTCGGCTCGGCGACCGGATCTCCGCCAAAGGGGAGACATCCTGCATGAAACTGAAAAAACTCGAAATCTGCGGGTTCAAATCCTTCTACGACCGGGTGTCGATCGAGTTTCCGCCCGGGATCACGGCCATCGTCGGCCCGAACGGCTGCGGCAAGAGCAACCTCGTGGACGCGATCCGCTGGGTGATGGGGGAGCAGAGCGTCAAACAGCTCCGCGGCAAGGCCATGGAGGACGTGATTTTCGCCGGCTCGAACGGGAGACCCCCGCTCGGCATGGCCGAGGTGACCCTGACCCTGATCAACGACAACGGCAGCGTGCCCGAGGAGTTGAAGGACTTCACCGAAATCGAGGTCACCCGGAGGCTCTACCGATCGGGCGAGAGCGCCTACTTCATCAACCGGCGCCCCTGCCGCCTGAAGGACATCCACCACCTCTTTCTCGGCAGCGGGGTCGGAACCCGATCCTATTCCGTGATCCAGCAAGGCAACATCGGCGCCTTCACCGAGGCCGGCCCCGAAGAGCGCCGCACCTTCATCGAGGAGGCGGCGGGAATCACGCGCTACAAGCAGCACAAGGCCGAGGCCCTGCGCAAGATCGAGGCGACGCGCCAGAATCTCCTGCGCGTGGCCGACATCCTGCTCGAACTCGAGCGCCAGATGGGCAGCCTGAAACGCCAGGCGCGCAAGGCCGAGCTTTACAACCGCACGCAGGCCCGCATCCGCAGCCTGGACGTGCGGCTCGCCTCCCTGCGCCGCGAAGAGTTGAAGGCCCGCATGGCGGAGGCCGAGCGCCTGCTCGCGGAGCTCCGCGATGCGGACCTCGCGCAGGCCGCGGAGCTCCGTCGCCTGGATGCCGCCGTGGAGGAGATCCAGTTCGAGCGGCTGCGGAAAAACCAGGCGATCGGCGAGCGCAAAGAGAAGCGCTTCGAGCTGCAGCGCGACGCCGACCGCCTGGAGGCCGACCGCCGCCACCGCCGCGAGGAGCTCGAGCGCCTCGGCCGGGAGATCCGCGAGCTCGAGGCCGCCCGCGCGGAGCTGGCCGAAAAGGACCGCCGTCTCGAAGGGGAGATCGAGCGCGAGGAGGGCCTCGGGGAGAACCTGCGCCGCGAGCTCGAGGTGCTCCGCGCCCGACTCGAGGAAGAGCGGGGCCGCGAGGAGGCTCTCGCGCGCGAGTTCGAGGAAAGGAGCCGGCGGGTCGAGGAACTCCGCCGCGAGCATCTCGAGCTCGTGAATCGCGAAGCCCGGTTGCGCAACCTCCACCAGAGCGCCTCCCAGAACCGCGAGAGTCTCAAGCGTCGCCAGCTGCGCGCCGAGGAGGAGGAGGCGAAGGTCCGCAGCGAACTCGCCCAGGCCGGCGAGCGCGAGCGCCGGGCGACCGCCCGGCTCGAAGCGGCCCGCCGCGCGATCGCCGACCACAGCGCCGCGGCGGCCGAGCTCCGCACCCGGCTGGAGGAAAAGTCCCGCGAGCTGGGCGCGCGGGTCAAGCAGGTCCAGGGACTGGAATTCGAGCGCAACGGCCTGCGCTCGAAACACGCCGCGCTCAAGAAAATGGAGGAATCCTTCGAGTGGTACCGCGAAGGCGTGCGGGCGGTGATGAAACGGGCGCAGGCCGCCTCCACGGGCGGCGTGGTCGGCCTGGTCGCCGACCTCTTCGAGCCCGAGGAGTCCCTGACCCTGGCCGTCGAGGCCGCACTCGGCGAATCCCTCCAGTACGTCCTCGTCGCCGGCCAGGAGCAGGCGCTCGAGGCGATCGAGCACCTGCGGCGCGGCAACGCCGGCCGCTGCGGCTTCGTCCCCGTGGCGGCGCTGCACGAGACCTCGCCCCCCGCCGGCGAGACCGAACCCGAGGGGCTGCTCCTGCAGCGGGTGCGGGTCAAGCCGGGCTTCGAGGCGGTCGCGCGGGCGCTGCTCGGCAACGTGGTCCTGGTCGCGTCGATCGAGGAGGCGGTCGCGCGTTTCAATGAAAACGGCCGCGTCCGGACCTTCGTCACCCCCCAGGGGGACCTGCTCTCCCCGCGCGGCTTCCTGATCGGCGGCAGCCGCGAGGCCGCCGGCGGGATTCTCGCAAAAAAGCAGGAGATCCGCGAGCTCGAGCGGGAGATCCGCGCGCTCGACGAGTCGATCGCGGCCCACCGTCGGAAACTCCAGGAGCTCGAGGCCGAGGTGCGCCGCCTCGACGTCGATCTCCAGCGGCGCATCGAGGCGAAACAGGCGGCGCGGGAAGAGGAGATCGACGCCGAGAAGGCGCAGTACAAGGCCTCCGAGGACAAGAGGAACCTCGAGCGCCGGCTGGAGGTGGCCCGCCTCGAGCAGGAGCAGCTCTCCGGCGAGGCGGGCGACCTGGACGACGAGATCCAGCGCGCCGACCGGGCCCTCGCGGAGCTCGCCGCCGCGATCGCCGCCGCCGGCGAGGCGGCGGCGGCCGGGGCGCGCGAGATCGCCGAACTCGGCGCGCGGCGCGAGCGGTTCGCCCAGGGCCTGGTGCAGACGAAGATGGAGCGCTCGGCCCTCCAGGCCCGCCTCGAGAACCACGTGACCGGAATCCGACGGCTCCGCGAGTTTCAGGCCGACGGCAGGCGGCGTCTCGCCGAACTCACCGCCGACATCGAGCGACGGATGGGGCGCATCGAGAGCCTGCGGGGCGAAATCGCCGCGATCGAGGAGACGCTGCAGGCGCGCCATGCCGCCCTGGCGGCGCTCGAGGCGGAGCTCTCCCGGGAGGAAGAGGAATACGCCGCGATCGACGCGCGCCTGCGGGAGAGCGACCAGGCGATCGCCGGCCTGAAGGACCGGCGCGAAAAGACGCTCGAGCGGCTGCGCCTGCTCGAGCTCGAGCAGGCCGAGCGCCGCCTGCGCTGCGAGCACCTCGCGGCCCAGATCGAAGACCGCTACCGGACCCCGTTCGCCGAGCTTTGCGCCGCGCTCGAGCCCGCCCCCGAACCCGCCCCGAGCCCGGAGGAACTGGAGGCGGAGCTCGCCCGGCTGCAGGCGCAGCTTTCGCGCATCGGGGAGGTGAACCTCGGGGCGATCCGCGAATTCCAGGAGCTCGCCGCGCGGCACGAGTTCCTGAACACCCAGAAACAGGATCTCGAAAAGGCGATCGAGGACCTGCAGCGCGTCATCCGCAAGATCAACACCGTCTCGCAGGAGCGCTTCCTCGCCACCTTCGCCGCCATCAACGAGAAACTGCGGGAGGTCTTCCCGCGGCTCTTCAACGGGGGCTCGGCCGAGCTCGTCCTCACCCGCCCCGACGACCCCCTGGAGACCGGCGTCGAGTACATGATCCATCCCCCCGGCAAGAAGCTCACGCGCATGAGCCTGCTCTCCGGCGGCGAAAAGGCGCTTGCGGCGATCGCCTTCCTCTTTGCGATCTTTCTCATCCGGCCGACCGCCTTCTGCCTGCTCGACGAGATCGACGCCCCGCTCGACGAGTCGAACGTCTACCGCTTCAACGAACTGCTCGGGCACATCGGCGAAACTTCGCAGATTCTCATGATCACCCACAACAAGCGCTCGATGGAATTCGCCGACATGCTCTTCGGGATCACGATGGAACAGAAGGGGGTCTCTTCCGTGGTCTCCGTGAGCCTCCGGCGGCCCGAGTCGCAGGCCGCCTGAGCCCCGCCGCCGCGGCCCCCGGCAGAGGAGGCGACCCCCCGTGAGCTGGTTTTCGCGATCCTCCGACCCTTCCGGCGGCGAGCGGGAAGCGCGCGCCGGCCTGTTCGCGCGCCTGCGCGAGCGGCTCTCCAAGACCCGCCGCAGCCTGAGCGCGGGCCTGGGGAGAATCCTCTCCGGCCGCCGCGCGGTCGACGCCGCGCTCCTCGAGGAGATCGAGGAACTCCTGATCACCTCGGACCTCGGGGTGAAGACGGCCGCGGCGCTGATCGAGCGGCTCGAAGCCGCGCACGCCCCCGAGCCGGCCGACATCGAGCGCCTGCTGCGCGAGGAACTCCTGGCCGCGCTTCGCCCCCCGGGCGCCCCCCCTCCGCCGGAGCCGGAGGGTGCGCCTCGGGTCATCCTCGTGGTCGGGGTCAACGGGACGGGCAAGACGACGACGATCGGCAAGCTCGCCGCACGGTATGTGCGCGCCGGGCGCCGGGTGCTTCTGGCCGCCGCCGACACTTTCCGCGCCGCGGCGGGCGAGCAGCTCGCTGTGTGGGCCGAGCGCGCGGGGGCCGCTCTCCTCAGCCGCCCGGAGGGGAGCGACCCTGCGGCCGTGGCCTACGATGCCGTCTCCTCCGCCATCGCCCGCGGCATCGACGTCGTCATCGTGGACACGGCGGGCCGGTTGCACACGAAGACGAACCTCATGGAGGAGATCCGCAAGATCCGCCGATCGATCGCCAAGCGGCTCCCCGGCGCCCCCCACGAGGTGCTGCTCGTGCTCGACGCGACGACCGGCCAGAACGCCCTTTCCCAGGCGCGGCTCTTCCACGAGGCGCTCGGCCTGACGGGCATCGTCCTCACCAAGCTCGACGGCACCGCCAAGGGGGGGATTGCGGTCGCGGTCGCGCGCGAGGTCGGGGTCCCCCTGCGTTACCTCGGCATCGGCGAGGGGGTCGAGGACCTGCAGGACTTCGACGCCGAGGCCTTCGTGGAGGCGCTGCTCGCGCGCGACGAGAGCCGATGACCCCGGCCGCAGGTGCGGCGGAAGCAGCTTCGCGGCGAGATTTGTGTTGACAGCCCCCTCGCCGTCGGGTATCGACGGGCATCGTGTTCGCGGCCCCTGAAGCGTTTGCGCACAACCTGGATCAAGGAGAGAGCCCTATGACCAAAGCCGAGCTGATCGAAAAAGTGGCGAAGGACGCCGGGATTTCCAAAACCGCGGCGGCGGCGGCGCTGCAGTCGTTCATGGACAACGTGACCCGCGCCCTCAAAAAACCCGACGGCAAGGTGACGCTCGTCGGCTTCGGGACCTTCAGCAAGTCCAAGCGCAAGGCGCGCAAGGGCCGCAACCCGCAGACCGGCGAGCCGATCAAGATCAAGGCGGCGACCGTGGTGCGCTTCAAGGCCGGCAAGGCCCTGAAGGACGCGCTCTGATTTTCGGCCCCGCGCGGCGATGCCGTTCCACCGGGCGGGGCGGGCTCCGGCACCCCCCGCCCGGTTTGAGGCCCCGGCCGACCCCGGGGTAGGCCCTTCAGCGGACGATCGCGAATTCGGTGAATTCGCCCGTCGGGGGCTCCCAGGAAAGCGCAAGCGACTCCACCCGCGCGAGCGCCGGTCCCCGCCGGCACCAGGCGATCATCTCCTCGACCCGCCGGCGCTCGCCCTCGATCACCGCTTCCACCCGGCCGTCCGGAAGGTTCCGCACCCAGCCGCAGACTCCGATGCGGCCGGCCGCACGCCGGGTTTCCAGGCGGAAGGCCACCCCCTGGACCCGTCCGCTCACGAACACGTGGGCACGAACGCGTTCCTCCACCGCCTGCCTCCTGATCCGCCGGCGTGGGGCGCGGGGGGCGCCTTCCCCCTCAGCGCCGACCGCAGAGTTCGAGCCATTCCTCCTCGGAGAGGACCCGCACGCCGAGTTCGCGCGCTTTCCTTTCCTTGGCCCCCGCCCCGGGGCCGGCGACCACGAAATCGGTCTTGCGCGAAACCGAACCCGCGACGTTCGCCCCCAGCGCTTCGGCGCGGGCCTTGGCCTCGCTGCGGCTCATCGATTGCAGGGTCCCCGTGAAGACGACCGTCTTGCCCGCCAGCGGGGAAGCCGGGGCCGAAGCCTCCGAGGCGGGAAGAACCGTCACCAGCGGCTCCCCTCCCCCCGGCCGCGGTCGGGTGAGGGCGTCCAGGACCTCGCGGTTGTGCTCCGCGGCGAAGAATTCGAGCAGGTCGGCGGCGAGCGACGGCCCGATGCCGTCCAGCGCCAGCAGTTCCGCGCGCTCCTCGCTCTCCGGCACGAGCGCCGCCGCGAGCGACTCCCGGAAGCGCTCGTAGCGGCGGTAGCGCCGGGCGAGCAGCCGCGCGGTCGCCTCGCCGACCTGGCGGATCCCGAGCGCGTAGATGAACCGCTCGAGGGGGATCCTGCGCGCACGACGGATGGCGGCGAAGAGGTTCTGCGCCGACTTCTCGCCCCAGCCCTCCCAGGTGCGAAGGGGCGGGAGCTGCGTGCCGTCCCGCTCCTCGAGGGTGAAGATGTCGGGCGGGGTGCGGATCAGCCCCTTCGCGTAGAAGAGCTCGATGTTCTTCTCCCCGAGCCCCTCGATGTCGAAGGCCCCGCGGGAGGCGAAGTGCCGCAGGCGCTCGACCGCCTGTGCGGGGCAGAACAGCCCCGCCGGGCAGTAGGTGTCCGCCTCGCCGGCCTGCCGCATGAGACGGCTGCCGCAGGCGGGGCAGCGCTCCGGGAAGGAAAAGGGGCGGCTCGCGGCGGAGCGCCGCTCGGGCAGGGCCGCGACCACCTGGGGGATCACGTCGCCGGCCCGCTGCACGACGACGGCGTCGCCGACGCGGATGTCCTTGCGCGCGATCTCGTCGGCGTTGTGCAGGGTCGCGCGCCGGACGAGCACGCCCCCGATCCCGATCGGCCGCAAGAGCGCCACGGGGGTGATCTTCCCCGTCCGGCCGACCTGGCAGCGGATCTCCTCGACGACCGTGATGCCGCGCTCCGGCGGGAATTTCCAGGCGACCGCCCAGCGCGGCGAGCGGCTGACCAGCCCCAGCCGGGCCTGCCACTCGAGGCGATCGATCTTGAGGACGATGCCGTCGATCGTGAAGCCGAGCCGGCTGCGCTCGGCCTCCATGCGCTCGTAGTAGGCGCGCAGCCCCTCCGCCGCCGCCCCCGTCACGCGCACCCGGGCCGCGGGCTCGCAGGGCCGGAAGCCGAAGCCGCGCAGGCGTTCCATCGCTTCCGACTGGGTTTCGGCGAGCGGTGCGGAGATCTCGCCCCAGCCGTGGGCCGCGAAGTGGAGCGGCCGGCCGGCGGTGACCGTCGGGTCGAGCTGGCGCAGGCTTCCGGCCGCAGCGTTTCGCGGGTTGGCGAAGATCTTTCCCCCGGACCGCTCCTGCTGCTCGTTGAACCGGAGAAAATCCTCGTCGGTCATGTACACTTCGCCGCGCACCTCGAGGACCTGCGGCCACCCCCTCCCCGCGAGCCTCCGGGGGATGTCGGCGATCGTGGCCGCGTTCGCCGTGACCTCCTCGCCCTCCTGGCCGTCGCCGCGGGTCGCGGCCTGAACGAGACGCCCCTCCTCGTAGCGCAGGGAACAGGAGACCCCGTCGATCTTGGGCTCGCAGGCGAGATCGATCGGCGTCTGCGGGTCCTTCAGTTCCCGCAGGAACTGCCGCACGCCCTCCAGCCACTCGCGCACTTCCTCGAACGTCATCGCGTTCTCGAGCGAGAGCATCGGGACGGCGTGGCGCACCTTGCGGAACCCCGGGGCCGGCGGCGCCCCCACGGCGCGCGCGGGGCTGTCGGCCCGGGCGAGTGCGGGGAACCGCTTTTCGATCGCCTCGTGGCGGCGGCGCAGGGCGTCGTATTCGGCGTCGCTGATCTCGGGGCGGTCCTCGGCGTGGTAGAGCCGGTCGTGCCGGGCGATGAGGCGGGCGAGCCGGGCGAGTTCGCGGCGGGCCTGCGCCTCGCTCAGCGCCTCGACCGGCAGGGAAGCGGCGGGGTCTTCGGGTGTCCGGGATCGGGCCATGGGCGGAAAACTCCTCGGGTCTGCGGCGGCTCCTCAGACCTCCTCCGCGGGGGACGATGCGTTTCCGCCGGGAGACCCCCGGCAGAAGCGGGCGACGACCTTCGCCCCGCGCCTGCGGCCTGCGGCGAAGCGCGGGTCACGGAACCCCGGCCGCCAGGCGGGCCCGGAGAGGTCGTCGGAAACGACGAGCAGGGCCGCCGCCGCAGCCCCGAGCACCGCCCCGACGGTGAAGAGGGCCGAGCACTCCATCTCCACGGCGAGGGCGCCGCGCCGCCGGAAGGCGGCCAGCCGGCGCGGGGTTTCACAAAACGGGGCGTCCGTCGTCCACACCGGCCCGCGCAGGGCGGAAAGCCCTTCCGCGCGGCAGGCCGCCTGCAGACGCCCCTGCAGCGCCGGGTCGGCTGCGGATTTCCGCCGCCGGGGGGCGTAGAGCCGCGAGGTGCCCTCGTCGATCAGGGCCGCCGCCGGCAGCAGCAGCCCCCCGATCCCGACCGCGGGCGTGAGGGTGCCGCACCAGCCGTAGAAGAGGATCTCGCACGCGCCCCAGGCGATCAGGCGTTCGACGAGCATGGCGGCGTAGGGGGCGCCCACGAGGGGGCCGACGAGGGCGACCCCGGGGAGAGCGGCCGAGTCGGCATAAAGGCGGCTGATGTGCAGGGGCCGGCCCCGGTCCCGCAAGAAGCCGAGTTCCGAGCGCAGCAGGTCGAGATCCGGCCCGGTCGCCGCCATCACGGCGAGCGGGCCGAGAGCCGGGGTACGCAGGGTTCGCGCCGGCCGGACGATCGCTTCGCGGCAGGCGGTGTTCATCGGCCGCAGGGGTTACTCGGGGCGGTTCAGGCGCGTCATCTCGTCGCGGATCTCGTCCATGAGATCGTAGAGCCAGAGAAAATCCTCCATGGAGAGCCGCCCGGCCTTGACGGGCGCGCCTTCGGTCCCGTCCCGCCGGGTGAGGATCCGGGGCCCGATCTGGAGCTTGGCCCCCCCGTCGCCGTACTGGTTGATGGAAACCACGAGCCCGGTCTGCTCGCATTTCCACTTGCGGAGCACCTTGTCCTTTTCGGGGTCGTACGGCATGGCATCCCTTTCCCTTGAGCCGGCCTTGCGCCCGGGGGCCCGCAAGGCGCGCCTGGCGGCGCGGGGCGCCCTCAGGCGGAGAGTTTGGAGAAATCGGCGAAGCGCTCGAAGAGCCCCGCCACCTGCGCGAGCAGCGACAGTCGGTTTTCCCGCCGCGCGGGGTCCTCCTCCATGACCAGGACATCGTCGAAAAACCGGTCGAGCGCGGGCTTCAGTTCAAGCAGGCGCGCAAGCCCCGCGGCGTGACGCCCCTGCGCGAAGTCCTGCGCCACGGCATCGGCGATGGCGCGGTAGGCGGAGAGCAGCGCCGGTTCCGCCGGCTCGACGAAGCGCTCCTCGCGCACCGCGCCCGGCGTGAAGCCCTCGGCACGGCGCAGGATGTTGACCACCCGCTTGAAGGAAAGCGCGATCGCTTCGAACTCGGGCTTCTTCCGCCACAGGTCGAGAGCCGCGGCGCGGTCGAAGGCGTCGGGCACGCGGTCGGCCCCGGCGCCGAGGACGGCCGCCACCGTGTCCCGGGCGAAGCCCTCTTCGATGAGCTGGGAGGCGAGCCGCCCCTCGAGAAAGCCGAGGAGCTGGGCGGCGGTTTCCGGGGGCGCCGCCTGCGGGTCGGGGAAGCGGGCCAGGCCCTCCTCGACCAGGGAACGCAGCGACCAGTCGAGCCGGCGCCAGCGCAGGATCTGGATCACCCCGATCCCCTGACGGCGCAGGGCGTAGGGGTCGGCCGCACCCGTCGGGATCAGCCCGGCGCGGAAACAGCCGCAGAGGGTGTCGATCTTGTCGGCGACGGCGAGCACCGCGCCCGCGGGCGTCTCCGGCAGGGATCCTCCGGCGGCGGTCGGCCGGTAGTGCTCCTCGATCGCCCGGGCGACCGCTTCGGGCTCGCCCTGGGCCGCGGCGTAGATCCGGCCCATCACCCCCTGGAGTTTCGGGAACTCGCCGACCATGAGGCTGACGAGGTCCGCCTTGCACAGGAGGGCCGCCCGCGCCACGGTCCGCCGGAACGAATCCCCGGGGTCGCACCGCTCCGCCAGCCGCGCGGCGAGCTCGCGCACGCGGAGCACCTTGTCGTGAAGGGAGCCGAGTTTCGCCTGGAAGAGGACCTGGCGCAGCTTCTCCACCTGGCGCTCGAGCGGCACGGCGAGATCGGCGCGGTAGAAAAAGCGTGCATCCTCGAGCCTCGCCCGCAGCACGCGCTCGTGGCCCCGGGTCACGACCGCGGGGTCGAGGGCGCGCGTGTTGTTCACGGCGACGAACCAGGGCAGGAGCTTCCCCGTTGCGTCCTCCACGGCGAAGTACTTCTGGTGCTCGCGCATGGCGGTGATCAGCACCTCGGGAGGCAGCTCCAGGAACTCCTCCGGAAACCTCCCGCGGGCGACCACGGGGTACTCGACGAGCTGGGTGTTCACCGCCAGCAGCTCCTCGTCGGCGACGAGGCGGCCGCCGGCGGCCGCCGCTTCCCGGGCGGCGTCCTCGGCGATCCGCCGGCGCCGCTCGCCGGCATCGGCAAGAACACAAGCCTCGCGCAGCGCCTCCTCCCAGGCTTCGGCCCGGGGGACCCGGATGCGGCGGGGATGGTGAAAGCGGTGCCCGAAGGTGTACCGACCGCTCACGATCCCGCCGAGATCGAGGGAAACGACCGAGGCGCCGTAGAGGACGAGCAGCCAGACGATCGGCCGGGCGAAGGCGATCGTGAGATCGGCCCAGCGCATGCGCTTGGGGAAGGGAAGATCGAGGATCAGGCCGGGGAGCACCTCCTCGAGCACGCGCGGCGTCGCCCGCCCCGGCTCCTTCAACCGGGCCGCGAGGTATTCCCCCTTCGGCGTGGCGACGACGCGGCAGGCCTCGGGCGGCACGCCCGCTTTTTCGGCGAACTTGATCGCGGCCGTCGTCGGCCGCCCCTGGGCGTCGTAGGCGACCGCCGCCGGCGGTCCGAGGAGCTCGCGGAGCAGCGGCTCCTGGCGCGGGGCGACCTCGCGGGCAAGGACCGCCAGCCGGCGCGGCGTGCCCAGGGTGCGGATCTCGCCGTGGGCGATCCGCGCCTCGGCGAGTCTTTTGCTCAATCCCTCGGCCAGGGCGGCGAGTGCGGGGTCGATGTAGCCCGCGGGGATTTCCTCGGTCCCGATTTCGATCAAGAGCGTCTTCATGCCGGGGCCTCCGCCGCGCGGGCGAGCAACGGGAAGCCGAGCGCCTTGCGCTGCTCCAGCCAGGCCTCGGCACAGGCGCGGGCGAGGTTGCGGATGCGGGCGATGTAGCCGGTGCGCTCGGTCACGCTGATCGCCCCGCGGGCGTCCAGCAGGTTGAAGGTGTGGGAACACTTGAGGCAGAACTCGTAGGCGGGGAGGACGAGCCCCCGGGCGGCGATGCGTCGCGACTCGGCCTCGTAGCGGGAGAAGAGCTCGAGCAGGAGCGCGACGTCGGCCTCCTCGAAGTTGTAAGTCGACTGTTCCACCTCTTGCCGGTGGGCGACGTCGCCGTAGGTCAGGCTCCCGTTCCAGCGCAGGTCGAAGACGTTGTCGACCTGTTGCAGGTACATGGCGATCCTCTCCAGCCCGTAGGTGATCTCGACCGACACCGGCGAGAGTTCGATACTGCCGGCCATCTGGAAATAGGTGAACTGGGTGATCTCCATCCCGTCGAGCCAGACCTCCCAACCCAGCCCGGCGGCCCCCAGGGTGGGCGACTCCCAGTCGTCTTCGACGAAGCGGATGTCGTGCTCGAGGGGCCGGATGCCCAGGGCCTCGAGGCTCTGGAGGTACTGCTGCTGGACATCGCAGGGCGAGGGCTTGAGCAGGACCTGGAACTGGTAATAGTGTTGCAGCCGGTTGGGGTTCTCGCCGTAGCGGCCGTCGGTCGGCCGGCGGGAAGGCTGGACATAGGCCGTGTTCCAGGGCTCGGGGCCGAGGGCCCGGAGCAGGGTGGCATGGTGGAAGGTTCCCGCCCCGACCTCCTCGTCGTAGGGTTGAAGGATGAGGCAGCCTTTTTTCGCCCAGAAGGCCTGCAGGGTGAGGATCACGTCCTGAAAGTGCATGCCGCGCTCCTTACCGCGCCCGTCCGGCCGCGGAGGTCATCGTGCATAAGGCATTTTGCTTCAAATGCCAAGCGAAAAAAGGGCCGCCCCCGCTGCTGCTCAGGGCCTCTCGGCGAGCAGCCCCCGCCGGGCGATGCGCGTCGGCAGCAGGCCCGCGCCGGGCCGCCGCGAAAGAAGCTCCGCCCACTCCCCCGCGAGCCCCGCGATCGCCTCCGGCGGCCCGAGCGCCCAGAGGCACCCGCCGGCGCCGGCGCCCGTGAAACGCGCGCCGCAGGCGCGGCGCCCCGCGGCATCGAGGAGGCGCGCCCCCAGGCCGTCCACCACCTCGGGCGTCATGCGCCGGCGGATGGCGGTTTCGCGGGCCATCGCCTCGGCCGCACGGGGGAGATCCCCCCGGCTTAAGGCCGCGGCGAAGTCTCGGCTGAGGGCGGCGATCTCCTGCCACGCCGCGCGGCGGCGGCCGGCGAGGAAATCCCGGATCCAGCGGCCGTTCACGTCGGCCGAGTCATGGGGCACGCCGAGGTAGGCGAGGAGCAGGCTTTTCTCGAGCCGCTTCGCCCCCGCACCCGCAAGAAGCCTGCGGCGTCGGTAGGGTGCGGCGGGATCCGCCGCCCGCCACTCCCAGGCGTTCACCCCCCCGCAGGCGGCCGCGAGCTGGTCCTGGAGGCCGCAGGGGACGCCCGCCACGGCCTCCTCGATCGCCTGGGCGATCCGGGCCACGCGCGCGGGATCCGGCGGGGAGGCCCCTTCCCCGACCGCACGGCGCCGGGCCTCGAAGAGCGCCCGCACCAGGGCCACCGCCGCAACGGAGGACCCGCCGAGCCCGCTTCGCGGGGGGGAGGCCGAATCGATGCGGATGTGCACGCCGTCGGCCCCGAACATCGCCGCCGCGGCGAAAAACAGCCCCAGCGGGTGGCGGAAGGGCATCCGTTCCCGCGGGGCATCGAGGCCGGGGAATCCCCGGGAGCTCACCCGGAGGCGGCCGCGGACATGGGGCTCGAGCCGCACCGTGGTGCGCAGCTCGAGGGCCAGGTTCACCGTGCAGGGGCGAAAGGGGGCGAGCGGGACGAAGAGGCTGCGGATGTCGAGGGTCCCCCCCATGTCGACCCGGCAGGGGGCGGAAAATACGACCGGCTCCCGTTCGAGCGTCCCGGCCCAGTCGACCGGTCGTTCCTCGGGGTCTCGATGGCGCCTGGAAGTCATCGGCGCGGCTCCTTCCCGTCGCGCAATTGCCGCAGCACTTCGAGGGAACGCGGGATGCGCCCGAAATGGGCGATGACAAACCGCTCCAGGAAGTCGCGCCCCTCGAGAAGACCGCGGGGACTCGTCTTCAAGCGGGAAAGACGCGCGGCGTCGGCCCGCCCCATCCAGAGGAGCTGTTTGGCGGTACCGCGGCTCAGGGCGATCTCCGGCTCGCCCCCCCCTCCCTCCGCGCAGCGGGGGCAGCAGACCCCGCCGCGGCCCACGTCGACGCGCAGATCCCGCTCGGCGAGGGCCTCCGCCGGCCTCCGGCAGCGCACGCAGCATTCGAGGCAAGGGGCATGTCCCGTGAGGCCGAGCAGACGCATCAGGTAGGCGAGGTGCAGCAGCTCCGCCGGCAGCTCCCCGCGATCGAGCTCCCCCAGGGCGAAGCGGAGGAGCCCGTAGAGATCGACCTGTGGGAGGCCCTCTTCGGCCGCGTCGTGGGCGAGTTCCGTCCAGAGACCGGCGTAGCCGGTCCGCAGGGGGTCCTCCCGGATGCGCGCAAAGGCGTTTTTCAGGCTCGCCTCCCGCAGCCGCGGCAGACCGCGGCCGCATTCCACCACGGCCTCGAGTTCGTTGAAGACCTCGAGAACGCCGCCGAAACGGCGGCGGCTCTTCTTCGCGGCCCGGGCGATCACGGAGAGACGGCCGCGCTCCGCGGAGAGAAGCGTGAGGATCAGGTCGCTCTCGCCGTAATCCGTCTTGCGCAGCAGGATCGCCGGGACGGTCAGCGGTTCGAAGCGCGGGGTCATCGCAAACGGGGGGGGACGCGCCGCCGGAAGCGCTTCAGGGAAGGTGCAGGTTCACGACCTGCCCCCGCCGGCCGGCCGCGGGGAGGGGCTTTCCGTCCAGGCTGAGCCGCACCCCCCCGGCGTTCCCGATCAGCAGGTTGAATCCCGAGCGTGCCTCGAGGGTGAGCTGCATGCCGGCCCTCAGGGCGTACTCGCGGGGAGTCCCCTGATCGACGGAGACCTTGATCCAGCCGTCCTCCTGGGCGGAGACGATGAGCTCGTGGCGCGGCGCCTCGGGCGGAGACGCGGCGATCGAAGGCGCGGGCGCCTGGCCGGGGAGCGGGAATGCGAGCAGCTCGGCACGCGCCTCGGGCGATTCGGCGCCGCGGCCCCCCTGGCGGACCGTGACCCGATGGGCGAAGAGGCTTCCGCCCACGAGGAGCGCGAGGAGGATCAAGGCCAGCAGGAAAAAGCGGCGGCGGCGATCCCGGCGGCTGTCGAGCTCGCTCCCCGGGGAAAGCAGGGTGCGGTGGCGGATGCCCCGGCAGCGCTCGTAGCCCTTCACGATTTCCTCCGCCTCGACCCCCACCGCCCGGGCGTAGGAACGCACGAAGCCTCGCAGGAATGGCTCCGGCGGCAGGCGCTCGAAGTCCTCTTCCTCGATCGCCTGCAGGATCTCGGGCCGGATGCGGGTTTCGGCCGCAATCTGCTCGAGCCGAAGGCCGCGTTCCATGCGCGCAGTCCGCAGGGGGGCCCCGAAACAGGCGGCGACGGCCTTCTCCGCCTGCGGCGGGTCGCTCTGTCGCTGATTCCGGGCGTTCCGCGTCATGGAACGGCATCTCCCCTCTTCACGGCTCGGCCACGATCCGGATGTGGGCGCGTTTGCGCAGATCCGCGAGCCAGGCTTCGAAACGCCGGTCCAGCACCTCCCGATAGAGGGTCTCCTGGATCTCCGCTTCCACCTCGGCGAGCGGCCTTCCGCCCTCTTCCCGCATCTCCTGGACGTAGACGACCTGGTAGCCGAACTCGGAGGCGACGACCGGGGAAACCTCCCCCGCCTTCATCGTGCGCACCGCCTCCCGCAGGGCGGGGGTGAGGGACTCGAGGCGGAGAAAGCCCAAATCGCCCCCCTGGATCTGGATGCCCCGGTCGGCGGCGGCGCGATGGACGATCTCCTCGAAAGCCCTGCGGCCGGAGGCGGCCTCGGCGCGCGCCTCCTCGAGAAGCCGGCGCGCCGCCTCGCGCGCGGCGGCATCGGCGTCCGGGGCGAGCCGGACGTAGAGGTTCCAGAGGTGGACCTGGGTCCCCCCGCCGTAGCGGGCCCTGTTCTTCTCGTAGTATTCCTCGATTTCCTTGCGCGTGATCACCACCTTCGAGCGCACCTCGCGCGTGAGCAGCCGGCTGCGCTCGATCTGCTGCTTCACCTGGCGGCGGTATTCCTCCCAGGTCAGTCCTTCTTCGCCGAGCTGCCGCCTCAGCTCCTCTTCGGAAAGCGAGCGGTTCTCGCGCATCTGCAGGATCTGCCGGTCGACCTCGGCCTCGGTCACGGTGATCTTTTGGCGCTGGATCTCCTGCTGGGTGAGCCGGGCGTGGATCAGGTTGTCGAGGACCTCCCGGCGCAAGCCGGCGATCGCCTGCCGCTCGGCATCGGGCGGCAGGCGGCGGGCCTGGAGGTTCTTCAAGAAGGGGCGCATCTCGGCCTCCAGGTCCTGGAGCGTGATGATGTCGTCGTTCACCACGGCGACGATGCGGTCGACCAGCGTGGCCTGCGCGGCCTGGCAGAGAGGAAGATCCCCCCCCCGCCAGGCGGCGAGCAGGCCGCAACACATCCACAACCACCAGCCTCGGCGAGTCATGCCCGTCTCCTTCGGGAGCCGTCAGGGGTTGCCCCGGGCGCGTTCCGCGGCGTCGCGCCCGGAGAGAATCGCTTCCCAGCGGGCCGGGTCCACCTGCACGGGCGTCTTGCGCCGCAGCGACTCGACCCATCGGGAGAAGGCCTCTTCGCGTTTTTTGCGGCGCAGGTCGTCGACCAGCACCTCCCGCAGCCCGACGAGGTCCTCCTCGGAATCGGCCTTCGCGGCTTTTCCCCGGAAATGCCGCTCGTAGTGCTCCTGCAGTTCGGCGGCATCGAAGGGCTCCTCCGCGGGGAATTCGCGCTGCATCACCTTCTCGAGAAGGAGCCGGCTCCTGAGCCGCGCCTTCCATTCCTCGAGCGGCACGGCCGCTTCGACCAGGGCCTGCTCGAAGGCCCCCTCCGGGTATTGCGCCCGCACGGAAGCGACCACGGCTTCCAGCTCCTCTTCGCCCACGGCGATGCCCTTCTGCCGGGCGTGCTGCCGGATCAACAGCTCGTCGACGAGTTCCTCGAGGAGCCGTTCGCGGGCCTCGCGCAGCTCGGGGGCACCGGGATCGAGACTTCCGGGATAGGCGGTCTTCCGCAACTCGAAGGCCCGGTGGAAATCGCGGGCGAAGAGCTTTTCTTCCCCGACGGCGGCAAGCGGCTTCTCGCCGGCTTCGAAGGCCGGCTGCCCGCAGGCCGCCAGGGCCAGAGCGAAAGCGAGCAACCCCCCGCGCCACCTGCTGGCCGGATCCGTTTGCGCGCGGGCCGCGGCAGGGCGCGGGGAAGCACATAAGAATTTAATTTTCCTCATGATTACCATTTCGGGAGAAAGCCTGCAAGATGTTTTTCACCTGCGCCAGGCGCACGGTCGTCGAGCCCGGCGCCAGGCGGATCCGGATCCCGCCCCCCGGCAAAAGTTCGCAGGACTGAGGGTTCTGCTGCACGAACTCGAGCACCGCCTCGGGAACGGCGGGTCTTCCCTCGGCGAACTGGACCACCAGGCGCTGGTCGGTGACATCCAACCGCTCCACCCCCGCCCGGCGGGCGAGGATCCGGAGCAGGATCTTGAAGAGGAGATTGGCGGCTTCCTCGGGCGGCGGCCCGAAGCGGTCGCTCATCTCGGCGCGCATGTCGGCAACCTCCCGCGGCTCGGTCATCCGCGCCAGCCTCCGGTAAAGAATCATGCGCTGATCGATGTCCGGGACGTAGGAAGCGGCGAGATAGGCCGACAGAGGCACATGGATTTCCGGCTCGAGGGCGCGCGCCGGCGGTTCGCCTTTCAGCTCGGCGATCGCCTCCTCCATCAGCTTGAGAAACATGTCGTAGCCCACCGCGGCGATGTGCCCCGACTGCGAGGCGCCGAGGATCGTCCCCCCGCCGCGGATCTCGAGGTCGTTCATCGCGATCTGGAAGCCGCTTCCGAGGTCGCTGTGCTCCATGAGGACCTTGAGGCGCTTGCGCGCGTCGGCGGTGAGCAGGCTTTCGGCGGGGATGAGGAGGTAGGCGTAGGCCTGGGCCTCGGAGCGGCCCACCCGTCCGCGCAGCTGGTAGATCTGGGCGAGCCCGAAGCAGTCGGCGCGGTGGATAATGATGGTGTTGGCGTTGGCGACGTCGAGCCCGGACTCGATGATCGTCGTGCAAACCAGCACGTCGATCTCGCGCCGCAGGAACCGGAGCATCGCGTCTTCCAGGTCCTCTTCGGCCATCTGGCCGTGGGCCACCCCCAGCCGAGCCTCGGGGACGAGCCGCCGCAGGCGCTCGGCCATGGCCTCGATCGTCTGCACCGTGTTGTGCACGAAATAGACCTGCCCCCCGCGGCGGAGCTCGCGCCGGATCGCGTCGGCGATCACCTCGGGGTCGAACTCGCAGACCGTGGTGACGATCGCCTTGCGGAACTCCGGCGGGGTCTGGATCAGGCTGATGTCCCGCAGGCCGGTGAGCGACAGGTGCAGGGTCCGCGGGATGGGGGTCGCCGTCAGGGCGAGCACATCCACGGTGGAGCGCAGGCGTTTGAGCTTCTCCTTGTGCCGCACGCCGAAGCGCTGTTCCTCGTCGATGATCAGGAGCCCCAGGTCCTTGAACGCGACGTCCTTCTGCAGCAGGCGGTGGGTCCCGATGACGATGTCGACCGTCCCGCGGCGCAGCCCCTCGAGGATGCCCGCCTGCTCACGGCCGGAGCGAAAGCGGCTCAGGCAGGCGACCTGCACCGGGTGACGCTGGAAGCGGGTGCGGAAGGTTTCGAAATGCTGCTCGGCCAGGATCGTCGTCGGAACCAGGACAGCCACCTGCTTGCCGTTCAGGACGGCGAGAAACGAGGCCCGCAGCGCGACCTCGGTCTTGCCGTAGCCCACGTCGCCGCAGACCAGACGGTCCATGGGCACGGGCTGCTGCATGTCCTCAAAGACCTCCTCGATCGCCCGGATCTGGTCGGGGGTCTCCTCGTAGGCGAAACCCGCCTCGAAATCCTTGAGGGAATCGTCGGTCACGCGGCAGGCGAAGCCTTGCTCCACGCGCCGGCGGGCGTAGAGCTGCAGGAGCTCGCCGGCGATCTTCTCGGCCGAGCGCTTGACCCGCGCCTTGACCCGCTCCCAGGAGGCCCCTCCCAATTTGTCGAGCGTCGGCTCGCAGCCCTCCACCCCGAGGTACTTCTGGATCAGGTTCATCCGGTCCACGGGGAGGTAGAGCCGGTCGCCGCCCTGGTAGGAAAGGGCGAGAAATTCGTTTTCCACCCCGTCCACGGTGAGCCGCACGAGGCCCTCGTAGCGGCCGATTCCGTGGTCGGAGTGCACGACCCAGTCCCCCTGTTTCAGCTCCTGCAGGCCGAGAAGCCGCTCGCGGGGGGGGGCCGGGGGCCGGGCGCGGCGCACGGCGCGCACGCCGAAGATCTCCTCCTCGCTCAGAAGCGCAAGCCCTTCCGCCGCCCAGACGAAGCCGCCGCCGACCCGACCGAGGCAGAGCGTGGGCCGGAAGTCGCCGTCGTCGGCCGGGAAAGCGGCGCTTCTGCGGAAGCTCACGCCGTAGGGGGAGAGAAGATCCGCGAGCCGTTCGGCCTGGGAGCGGCTGCGGCAGGCGACGACCACGCGCAGACCGGCCGCGCGCCGCTCGCCGATCCAGGAGACGAGCGGGCCGAAAAGGTCCTCGTCCTCGCGCCGCCTTCGCAGGGCGGCGGTCAGCTCCGCCGTGGTCTGGATCTCGGCGCGCAGCTCGCGGCCCGGCGCGGGGGCCCGGATCCCCTCCGCCGCCTGGACCGGGATCTCCTTCAGCACGAGACATCCGGCCTCCTCGAGGCGCCGGATCGCCTCCTCGGGAGGCAGCTGGATCCGCGCGGGCTCGACGCAGAACTCGCCGCGCTCGCGGGCCGCCTGCCAGAGGCTTTCCGCCCGACGCTCGAACTCGACCGCGGCGACGCGGAGCTCCGCCGGGGCGACCAGAACGACCCGCGTTTTGAGCGGGAGGAAATCGAAGAGGGCCTCCGTTTCGGGGTAGATCAGCGGCAGGAGGGACTCGATACCGGAGAGGGACTCGAGGCGCGAGAGGCCGCCTGCGATCTCGCGCACCCGGGTGGGGGCCAGGCCGAGATCGGCCGCCTGCAGGCGCACGCGGTTCAGGATCTCGGGCATGCGCGCCGGCTCGAGGATCGCCTCGCGCGCCGGCAGGAGCACGGCCTCGCCGACGGCGCGCAGTTGCCGCTGGTCGGCCGCCGAAAAGAACCTGAGCGACTCGACGCGGTCGCCGAAGAACTCGATCCGCAGGGGATCGGGGTAGAGAGGGGAGAAGACGTCCACGATGCCGCCGCGGGCCGAGAAATCGCCGGGCTCCTCGACGATCGCGGTGCGCAGGTACCCTCCGGCGAGGAGTTTGGCCACCAGGCGCTCGCGCTCGACCTCCTCGCCTTCGAGGAGGAGCTCGGCGTAGCGCACGAGCTCCGCCCGGGGCAGGACCCGCTGGAGCAAGGCCTGGACGGGCGCGATGACGACCGGAGGCTCCTCGCCTGCGGTCAGGCGATAGAGGACGCGGATGCGCTCGGCCGCGGTGAGGTTGTGGGCGGAAATCGCCTTGAAGGTGACCTGGGGGTAGGGAGGGAAGAGCTGCGCCTCGGGCCCCCCGAAGAAGCGCAAGTCCTCGGCCAAGCGCCGCCCCTCCTCGAGCGAGGAGACGGCCACCAGCAGCGGGCCGTCGTGGGCGGCGCAGAGCCGGGCGAGGATAAGGCCCCGCTCGCTTCCGGAAACGCCGCTCACCTCGACCCGCCCGCGGTTCTGCAGCACCTCGCGCACGATCGCCGCGGCGCTGACGGGGGCTTGATTTTGCAGCATGGAGACAGTAAAAAAAGAATCAGCCCGTCGTGCCGACGTAGCTCAATCGGCAGAGCAGCTGATTCGTAATCAGCAGGTTATCGGTTCAAGTCCGATCGTCGGCTCCATTTGAATCATAAGCGATCTCGGCATGTTATCCTGCCGAGATCGCCATTTTTGAGCCCTTCGGCACGCGCGTAAAATAGCGCAAAACGGGGCCAAAAAGCAACTTTCTGCGTAAAGTTTGCAGAAAGTCGTTCCGCTCCCACTCGGCGTCTCAGCCATCGGAGGATTGTTCACCCCTTTTCTTTAAATTTCCGTGGCGGCGGTCATGACGCCCGTGTTACCCGTGTTATCGGTTGAAGTCGAGATAGGCCTCGCCCCGGTCATCCACTCGCCGTCGAGCTCGGCAAGCAATGCGCAGACGAGGCGCAGGCAGGAATCGGGATTACGGCACGGCGGGCGGCTTTGAGCCCCGCGTGTCCGCCGGCGATGATGACCTTGAAGCCCTTCAAGCCGCGGGCCAAGAGGCTTTCGAGGAAGCGGCGCCAGTCGATCTCGGCCTCCCAGGCGGCGATCTCGCAGCCCAAGACCCGGCGCTTGCCCGAAGCGTCGATCCCTACCGCCTGCTGGTCGAGGACCTCCGGCGCTACGCGCCTTCGCTCCCCGCCCGGCAAACAACAGCGAAAAACGGAATTTGCGGAAAGCGCGGATTCAGATTCGAAGTGCAATTTTGATTAACGGGAAGGTGGGCCAGGATGCGTGAGCATTTTGCTCCATCAACCGCCAAGTCGAAGTTGCCCAAAGAACTACACGCATCTGACCCAGAACGAACGATACCAAATTTACGTCCTCCTCAAAGCCGGCCATACACGGCGCGAGATCGCCCGGTTGCTCGATCGTCACCCTTCCACCATCAGCCGCGAGCTTGCCCGCAACGGCGGATTGCGCGGCGCCCCCCCCCGGCAGGCGCAGCGCCTGTACGAGGCGCGGGCCAATAGCCGCAACGCGCCGCGCATCTGCCGATCAGCCATGAGGCGATCTATCAGCGCGTCCATGCCGACAAACGAGCCGGCGGCGCGTTGTGGCGCCACCTCCGATGCCGGAAACAGCGCCGCAAACGCTATGCCTCGGGCCGAAGCCTGCGCGGCCCTATTCCCGGTCGCAGGCCGATTGCCTTGCGCCCGCAGGCCGTCGAGTCGCGCAGCCTGGCGCTTGCTTTCCGCCTTCAAGGCCCGGGTGAAGACGCTCACCTTCGGCAATGGCCTGGAGTTCGCCCGCCATGGCGGGATCGACCGGGCACTCGAATCCACGTCCTATTTCGCCGACCCTTATGCCTCATGGCGACGCGGCACGAACGAGAATACCAACGGCCTCATCCGGCGGTACCTGCCCAAATCCAGGCCCTTGCACACCGTCACCCGGGAGGAACTGGCCAGGACCATGGATCGCCTGAACCACCGCCCCGGAAAGCGCTTAGGCCGGAAAACCCCGCATCAGGTTTTTATGCTATCATTCAGACGTGTTGCACTTCGTGGTTGAATCTCCCGAGAACAGAGAGGCCAGGGAGACCGAAAAACGCGGCGACGGAGGGGGTGACGCTCGCGAGGCAAATCCGCGCAGGCGCGCCAGAACTGGCGCTGCGGGCGGGCGTAAAAAAACCCGAAACGAGTTCGGGCTTCTGGAATTGGTGGAGGAAATGGGAACAGGAATGAAAAAGGTTTGACTTTTCCGGCGATATCCGTAGAAGGGGAAGTTTATAGTGGCGCACAGGCATGGTGTGCACCGTTTGACTGAACCCGAATGGAGGATTCCTTGTGAGCGACTCGGATGGAAGTCATAGTTGCCCGAACAGGATCCAGGAATTGACGCAAGAAGAAGCTGAAGACCCTGGACCGCGACCCCGGCGCCACGCGACTTGTGACGTGAACGATCGGCGCTGCCTCCGAGCATAGCCCACCGGTTCGCCTCCGGCCGCGTCCGCCTTCCTGTCGTGGCCGAAACGGAGGTGAACCATGAAGAACAGGAATCCGCTCCTTGTCCCCGAGCGGCGCGCGATGCCCGCCGCCGGGGATTCAAAAATCCTTCGAGTTTCAGGAGGACACGGTCTCCCGCTTGCCCGCCTGATCGGCCGTGTCGTTGCCCAGTTCCCATCCCCGCTTTACCGCACAGCATCCGCTCCACCAGACTGCCGGACTGATCCGCGCCGGTTCCAGAATTTCAATCCCATGCCGGGGAGGGTTGTGCCATGAAAAAGATCGGGTTCAACAACGCCCCGGCCGGAAATTCCGTCGCTTCATCCGCCACACGTGTGTCAAACGAGCATGAACGCCGTTTGGTGGAGCTGTGCTCCGCCACCATCCAAGAGGCGGTCGACACGCTGGAGACATCTCTTGAGGGCTTGACCCACAAGGAAGCGGATCGACGCCTGGACAAATTCGGTCCCAACGAACTCACCCATCTGAAGCGCCTCGGGTTCTGGGCCGACATGTTCCACCGTTTCAGAAGTCCGTTGGTGATCCAGCTTCTGGTGATCGCCTCGGTTTCGGCGGTCATAGGAGAGCTGAAGTCCACCGTCATCGTCGGCGCGATGGTCCTGCTCAGCGTGGGGCTTTCCTATATTTTGGACCGCCGCTCCGGCCAGGCCGTGGAAAACTTAGGCAAGCGCGTCCAGTCCCGTACCCTTGTTCTCAGAGACGGGGTGGAATCCGAGATTCGAATTGCAGAAATCGTTCCCGGCGATGTCGTGCTTTTGCAGGCCGGCTCCATCATTCCGGCCGATCTGCGACTGATCGTCGCCAAGGATTTCTTTGTCAGCCAATCGGCTCTGACGGGGGAATCCATACCGGTGGAAAAGGCGGCCACGACACCCGCCCCCACCGATTCGGCCCTGGATTTGCCGAACGCCTGTTTTTTCGGCACCTCGGTCACCAGCGGCACGGCCCGGGGACTCGTCATCAACACCGGCACCCACACCTTATTCGGAGCCATTTCGGAAAGGCTGGCCGAAAAGCGTGAAGAGACCGATTTCGACCGGGGCGTACGCTCCTTCACCTGGCTGATGATCCGGTTCATGGTGGTGATGGTGGCCGCGGTTTTTCTCATCGTGGGCATGACCAAGGGCAACTGGCTGGAAGCCTTGTTATTCGGCATTTCCATCGCGGTCGGCCTAACCCCCGAAATGCTGCCCATGATCGTCACCGTCAACCTGGCCAAGGGCGCGCTGACCATGGCCAAGAAGAAGGTGATCGTCAAGCGGTTGCCGTCCATCCAGAACTTTGGGGCCATCGATATCTTGTGCACGGACAAGACCGGCACCTTGACCCAGGATCGGGTGGTCCTGGAACAGCACGTCGACATTCTGGGGCACCCCAGCGATGAGGTGCTCGATTACGCCTATCTCAACAGCCACTTCCAGACCGGCCTGCGCAATCTGATCGACCGCGCTGTTCTGGAACACGCCGATCTCGACACCCGGCAATGCCGATTGGTCGATGAATTGCCCTTCGATTTTCAGAGACGGCGCATGTCCGTGGTCGTGGCCTACGAAGGCGACCATGTGCTTATCTGCAAGGGAGCAGTCGAGGAGATTTACTCCTGCTGCAACCGATATCAGATCGATGAGCAGGTCTACCCCTTGGTCGATATGATTCGCGGCGATCTCTTCGAGGAGGTCGAAAAGCTCAACCGTGACGGCTTCCGGGTTCTCGGCATCGCTTACCGCGAGTTCCCCAGCGACAAGACTACGTTTTCGGTTCAAGACGAATCCCAGCTCATCCTGTTGGGGTACATAGCCTTCTTCGACCCGCCCAAGGCAACCGCCAACGAGGCCCTGGTGCAGCTTTCCGCAGCCGGCGTCAAGGTCAAGGTGCTCACCGGCGACAACGGCCTGGTGACGGAAAAGGTCTGTCGGGATGTGGGGCTCGGCGTTGACCGGATGGTCACGGGAGCCGAGCTGGCCAGGCTTTCACCCGAGCAATTTTCCAAGACGGTTCAAGAAGCCAATGTTTTCGTCAAGCTGTCCCCATCCCAAAAGGAGGAGATCGTCAAGGACCTGCGGCGCAACGGCCACGTGGTCGGGTTCATGGGCGACGGCGTCAACGACGCCCCGGCCCTCAAGGCGGCAGACGTGGGAATCTCGGTGGATTCCGCGGTGGATGTGGCAAAAGAAGCCGCCGATATCGTGCTCCTGGAGAAAAGCCTGCTGGTTCTGGGAGAGGGCATCCTGGAGGGCCGACGGGTTTTTGCCAACATTGTCAAATATATCCGCATGGGGGCCAGTTCCAATTTCGGCAACATGTTCAGCGTCTTGGGGGCGAGCTACTTGCTGCCGTTTCTGCCCATGCAGCCGGTGCAGATCCTTACCAACAATCTTTTATACGATTTTTCCCAGACCGGCATCCCCACCGATAAGGTGGATGAAGAACTGGTCGCCAAGCCGCTCAAATGGAACATCGGCAACATCAAGCGTTTCATGGTCTTCATCGGGCCGATCAGCTCCATTTTTGATTACGCGACCTTCGCCTTGATGTGGTTCTTTTTCCATTGCAGCGCTTTCCTCGATCCAGCAGTCTCGGCGGAGCAAAAGGAAGGTTGGGCAAGACTCTTTCAGACCGGCTGGTTTGTGGAATCGCTGCTCACCCAGACGCTCATCGTCCACATCATTCGAACCCGGCGCATCCCTTTTTTCGGCAGCCGGGCCTCGGCGCACCTCACCATGACCACCCTCACCATCATGGCCATCGGAGCCTGGCTCCCCTACTCGCCCTTTGCCGACGACCTGGGGATGGTGCCGCTGCCGGCGGTCTATTGGGCGTGGATCGCGCTTTTTCTTGCAACCTACTCGGTATTGACCCATGGGGTGAAGACTTGGTTCTTCAACCGCTACGGAGGTGATTGATCATGGATACGATTTTGGACGCCCTCCAGGAGGGACGACTATTTGAGTTGCCCGATAACGACAAAAACAACGCGCTTCAGTTCCTGGCGCACGTGATCGAGGCTTTTCCGGAAGTTCCGGCCGGAACGGACGTGTTCGGGCACGTGATGAAACGCGAGGAGACAACGAATACCGCCTTGGGGAAGGGCTGGGCGTGTCCGCATGCGCGCGTGCCGTTCGATGAAGACCTCATGTGCGTGATCGGCTGGAGCCCGACCGGCATCGATTACGGTGCCCCGGATGAAAAGCCCGTAGCGTTGATTGTCATGTATCTGGTTCCCAAAAACCAGCGCAATCATTACTTGCGGGAAATTTCTTTGCTGGCCAAGGCGCTGGAAACTTATCCCGGGCTGGATAAAATACGGGAAGTTCAGAACCTGGATGACATCCGCAACTATCTTCTCGACCTCATCGACGTCACAAAGGAATCGTCCGGTCCGGATACCCGGGCAAGGATGATCCGGTTGCAGGCCAAAGCCGCGCCCGAGCCCCCTGTCTTTGCGGATTTGTCTAATTTGATTTTGGAGCCCGTCACCCTTGTCGCCGGTCCGGATAAGAAGCCTGCGGTTTTGACGCAGAATCCTGCCCTTTTGGAATGGCTCGATTCCACAAACGATCTGGTCGGCAAGATAGACACCTACGGTTCTTATCAAAACGGCGGGTGGCGGATTCTGCGCCGCGGGACTGTTACCTATCAGGGGGGATGGGTAACCTACGACTGCCTGGCTGTCGGTTTGCGCCCGAACAATTCAGGGCAGCAGAAATAGGACTTGAACTTTGAGCGTTTTCTTCAGATCTTCGTCAGATGTGAGAGGATGGACTTGATGCATGCCTCCGTTGAGAGGTATTCGTACTCGCCCTGCGCATGCTCTCCGACGTGATAGGCGACAAGCCCGTCCGCTCGGTCGGCGAAGCCGATCTGAAGCGCTTCAAGTCCGTGCTCCTCTCGCCGCCGCGGAACCTAAGCCCCGCATCGGTCAACTCCTACCGCCGCCATATCCTCGCCGCTCTCAATTGGCCGTGGAAAACGGGCACCTCAAACGGATCCCGCGTTTCAAGGCGGTTCCCTCCGGGAACAGGCTGCCCAAGTTCCTGACGCCCGATGAGACCCGCGCCGTCATCGAGCAGGCCCGCAAGACAGGCCCTGAAATTCACCGGCTCGCGGTGTTCTCGCTTATGGGCAGGATGCCGACTTTCCGAGTGTCTTGCGGCCGACTGGGGCGACTTCGACGGCGAAAGCCTTCGGGTCGTGGGCAAGGGAAAGCGCGAGCGCATCGTGCCGATCCTTCCAGCCGCACGCGAGGCCATGGGGGAACGCCGCGACCGGGGCCGGATCTTCCGACGATTCCACCCCAACACGGTCTCGCACCGCTTCAGCAGGATTGCGCTTTCCGTGGGCGGCAAGAAGACCCTCCACGGGCTCAGGCACTCGGCGGCAACCTACATGCTGAAATCGGGCATTCCGCTTTCCGTGGCCCGGAAGGTTCTCGGCCACGCGGACATCCGCACGACCCAGGTTTACGCCAAGGTCTGCGACGACCTGGTCCGCGCGGAGATGACAAGGCTCAGGTATGCTGATGAAGGCCGAGATGCGGGATGAAGTGCCTTCAGGCTGCGTGAGAAATGCGGAAAGTCAATGCCAACATGCTGAGATCGCACGCCCGCGCGGCTGATTCGCAATGAGCAGGTGATCGGTTCAAGTCCGATCGTCGGCTCCAGAACAACATGAGGGATCCCGGCGGAGCGTTCAACCGGGATCCTTTTCCCGGGTCTCACCCGCCCCCTTCCTTTTCTCCGCTTCCAGCCAGCGCAGCACCGCACGCAAGAGCGATGCGCTGTGGCCGAGCTGCTCCCAGGCCTGCTCAGGGTCGATGAGCCTCTCCTCCTTGCGCAGCGCACAACCCTGCTCGAGCGAGAGTTGGGCGATGCGGGCGATCTCGCGCGCGAGATCCTCCTCCGAGCCGATCGCGATGGGGTAGAGGGGGATGCGCTTGAACGCCCGGAGCGCCTCCCCCTTCAGGATGCCGTCGGTTGGGGCGTGGAATTTTCGGTTGTAGTCGTCGTGGGGCAGGTGATGCAGGGGCTGGGAGAGATCGCCGATGTAGTGGGCGGCGTAGGCGAGGTGATACTCGGCGTAGAGGTTGCGCGCCCGGAAGTCGAGAAAGCCCCGCATGGCGCCCAGAATCGCCCCGTAGAGGTGCCCCTGCGGGTCGATCCGGTCGTAGCGCTTGGCTTGCTCGAAGACCATGGCCGGGGTGATCGCTGCGCCGCAGGCGTTGTTCACGTAGTGGTTGTGCCCCTCGGCGTCCCCGAGCTTGAGCTTCGCGAGGTCGGCGCCGGCGGCGTGGTACCACTTGCGGTGTCCTGCGGCCCTGGCGATGGCGAGATGCGTCTCGTCCCACCAGGCGCGGCTGTCGGGCGGGAAGAAAACCGTCCCCATCAGCAAACTCAGCGCGAAGCCCGCGCACAGGATCCGGCCGGGAAACAAGGCTTCCTCCTTCTTCATCGCCCCGCGGGGGGTGAGATCCCGGGGCATCCGCACCGGAAATAGCACAACCCTCTCTTCGTCTCCATCGGCCCTTTGCCGCCGGGCGGGCAATAAGTGATATAAAAATGGACGTCCCCTATTTGTCTTCCCCAGGCGCGCCCTTGCGCGCCGAGGCGCCCCGAAAGCGCGCGGGACGAAAGCCATCGGAAACGGAGGCGAAAATCGTCCCGCGGACCGATGCCGGGGCGTTGAACGATTTTTGAGCAAACCCTCGGCGGCGCTCGTTCTTTGCCGGACGGCCCAAAGCGCAATGTTCGCGCCGGGGGACCTTCCCGCCGCCCCCGTACCGCCGGAAACAACTAGAAACATTCACAATATGGGTTGACAGGGCGGGAATTTGCGGTTACCCTCAGCCGCAACCGCTTGAGATGGATATCAATCGGGTCGCCCGCGGGAGGAAACCGTGGCCCAGGATTTCGACGAGGCCGAACTCAAAGAGGAAATCGAGCGCATCGTGCGCAAGGTCGATGAGATCATGCACCGGGTCGAGGCCGTGATGCCCCCCAAGCCGCAGCCGGCCGAGCCGCCGCCGTCCCCCGGCGAGTGAAGGACCGGCTCCGGCGACAGCCGCTTGCGGGAAGCGTTTGAGGAGGAGACATGGCGGTAACCAAGGACGACATCGTCGCGCGGATCCACGAGCTCGGGTTCTCCAAGAAACAGGCCGTCGATCTCGTGGAAACCCTGATCGAGATCATGAAGTCCACCCTCGAGAAGGGGGAGGATATCCTCATTTCGGGCTTCGGCAAATTCTGCGTGAAGAGCAAGAAACCCCGCCGCGGCCGCAACCCCGCGACCGGCGAGGACCTGATGCTGCGCGCCCGCCGCGTGATCACCTTCAAGTGCAGCGGGAAGTTGCGAAACAAGATCAACGCCGCCGCCCCTGCTCCCCCCGCGGCGGCCCCCGCTTCCTATTCCCCTTCCCCCCGGCCTGCCGAGGCCGATCAGAGCGTGATGCCGTAAGCCTTCATCTTGCTCAAGAGCGAGGGGTGGCTGATTTCGAGCAGCCGGGCGGCCTGGGTGCGGTTGCCTCCCGTCTGTTCGAGCGCCTGGCGGATCAGCCGTTTCTCGATCGCCCGCTGCGCCCGCTTGAGCGAAAGCCCCGAGACGGTCCCCACGCCCTCCCCGCGGGCCTGCGGCGGCCCCAGTTCGGGCGGCAGGTGCTCGGGCTGAATCGTCTCCTCCTCGCACAGCAGCACCGCCCGCTCGATCACGTTTTCCATCTCGCGCACGTTCCCCGGCCAGCCGTACTCGAGCATCAGGCCCAAAGCCGCCGGGCTGATCCCGGAGACGGCCTTCCTCAGCTTCACGTTGCAGCGGGAGAGGAAGTGCCGCGCGAGGTGGGGAATGTCCTCGCGGCGCTCCCGCAGGGGCGGCAGCGTGATCGGGAGCACCTTGAGCCGGTAGTAGAGGTCTTCGCGGAAGCGTCCGCTGCGGACGGCCTCCTCGAGGTTGCGCGCCGTGGCCGCGATCACGCGCACATCGACCCGCTCCGCCCGGGTCTCCCCCACGGGGCGGATCTCGTTTTCCTGCAGCACGCGCAGGAGCTTCACCTGGAGGTTGAGCGGAAGCTCGCCGATCTCGTCCAGAAAGATCGTCCCGCCGTCGGCCTCCTGGAAGAGGCCCTTCTTGTTGCGGTCGGCGCCGGTGAAGGCGCCTTTGCGGTAGCCGAAGAGCTCGCTCTCGAGCAGCGTCTCCGGGATCCCGCCGCAGTTCACCGGGACCCAGGGCTTGCCGGACCGCGGCCCCGCGTCGTGGATGCCGCGGGCGACGAGTTCCTTGCCCGTGCCGCTCTCGCCCAGGATGAGCACGGTCGTCGCATAGCGCGCCGCCTTGCGGGCAAGCTCGAAGACGGCGGACATGGCCTCGCTTGCGGCCACGAGGCTGCCGAACTGGAAATCCTTCTCGTAGGAGCGGATGCGTTCGCGCAGCGCGCGGTTCTCGCGCCGCAGCGCTTCCCGCTCCTCGGCCTTGCGCAGGGTCAGCAGGACCTCGTCGGGCTTGAAGGGCTTGGCGATGTAATCGTAGGCCCCCTGCTTCATGGCCGCAATCGCCGTGTCGATCGTGCCGTAGGCCGACATCATGATGACCGTGCAGTCCCGGAGCCGGTCGCCGGCGGCCTGCAAAAACTCGAGACCGCCCATGACCGGCATGCGGATGTCGCAGAGCACGAAATCGTACTGCTCTTGCCCGAGACGCTCGAGCGCCTCGGCGCCGTTGGCGGCGAAGTCCACGGCGCAATCCGCCTTGCGCAGCACCGTCGCCAGCATGTGCCGCATGTTTTCCTCGTCGTCGACGACGAGGATCCGCCTGGGGGTTGGGTGGTCTGCCATCGGACGCCTCACTCCCTCTCGTCCCCGTCCCCGCCGCGGGCGAGCGGCAGCCGGACCCGCATGCAGGTCCCCCTGCCCGGGGCGCTTTCGACCTCCATCCGCCCGCCGGCCCGTTCGACGATCATGTAGCTCACCGCCAGCCCCAGGCCGGTCCCCTTGCCGGGCTCCTTGGTCGTGAAAAACGGGTCGAAGATGCAGGGGATCCGCTCGGCCTCGATCCCCACGCCGTCGTCCCGGAAGGCGACCTCCAGCCACCGCCCCCCTTCTTCGCCGGCGGCGGGAGGCGGATTCGCCGTGGAGATCGACAGCGAGCCCGTCGCCCCCGGCCCGCGGGCGCTCACCGCGTCGGCGGCGTTGATCGCCAGATTGAGGAACACCTGGCGCAGCTGGTCGGCGTCGGCCCGGACCCGGTCGCAGGCCGCGCCGGGCTCGGTTTCGATCCGCAGGTGGGCGCAGAACGGCTGCAGGCGCATCACCTGCGCGAGTTCGGAGAGGATCGCATGCACGGAGACCTCCCGGGTCCCTTCCGGTGCGGGCCGCGAGATCTCCAGGAGCTGGCGGATGATGGCGCTGATGCGCTCGATTTCGCGCCCGGCCCGCTCAAGGCACTCCCGGCGCTCGCTCTCGGCGAGCCCGTCGTCCTTGAGCAATTCGAGGTAGCCGGAGACGATGCCGATCGGGTTTCCGATCTCATGGGCGATGCCGGCGGAAAGACGGCCCACGGAGGCGAGCTTCTCGGCGCGCAGGATCTCGCTTTGCGCCCGGCGCAGCTCGGCGTTTGCGGCCTCGAGCGAGGCGACCGTCTGGCGCAGTTTGGCTTTCTCGGAGGACAGCCGGCGCAGCAGCCCGTTCAAGGCGAGCGAGAGCCTCTTCAACTCGTTGTCCTCCTTGCGCACCGAAAAGAGCTCCCGCTCGTCGTCTTCGTTGTACTCCTCCGCGCGACGCGCAAGCCTCCCCAGGGGCTGGAGGGTGATCTTGAAGACCCGGTAAACGGCGAGCAGCGAGAGCAGGGCGGCGTTGAGGAAAATGAAAAAGAGAACCACCTGCTGCAGCGAGCGCAGGCTGCGGTAGAGGGGGGCGAGCGGGAAGAGCACGGCGATTTCCTGGCGCCCCCCCGTTTGCGGCGCCTCGGCGGTGACGGCGAGGTGCTCGGGTTGCGTCCAGAAGAGACCGAAGGTCGTTCCCACGCTCCGCAGCTCGAGGGGTCCGGGGCCCTTCCCGCCGGGGCGGGCGCGGTGGAGATCCTGCGCCTGCTCGAGACAGCGCCCCTCGCCGAAGGAGACCTCGCGACCCTCCCCGTCCCGGGCGAGCAGGCAGGAGGCTCCGGCCTGGTCGAAGAGGAACCTCAGGTGGGCAAGCGCCGCCGGGTCGGGCAAGCGCTCCTCCCAGAGGGAGATCCGCTCCAGGGCGGAGGCGAGCAGCGCGCTTACGGACCGGGCACGGTCTGCCTCCGTGCGCAGCAGGATCTGCTGCGCCGTCAAGGTGATGACGAGATCGATCGCCGCCATGCCGAGGAGGAAGAAGAAGCCGAGGTTGATCCCGATCTTCGCCTTTAGGCCGCGCAGCATCGTTTGGGTTCAGAACCTGCTGATCGTTTTGCGAATTCGATCGTACCGGGGCTTTTCGACCGGCGTGTGCGGTCGGTAAAAATCTTTTCGAAAAAGATTTAATGCAAATCGGATGCCGGGATTGCAGCGGGGTGAACGACGGCGGTTGAACGGAGCCGGGTAAGGAGGGGAAAAAATGAAAAAGCCCGGCTTTTCACCGGGCTTTTTCGATTGAGATTCGGCGGCGACCTACTCTCCCACACGGGACTCCGTGCAGTACCATCGGCGCTGAAGAGCTTAACTTCCGTGTTCGGGATGGGAACGGGTGTTTCCTCTTCGCTGTAGCCACCGAAAACGGGTTTTCAACTGTGCGGACAATCCGTCATGCGTCGGCAGCCGGCAAGCGTGATCGTTTGCGGTCATGCGAGTTGTTTTGTGGCCAAGCCGCACGGCCGATTAGTACCAGTAAGCTCAATGCGTTACCGCACTTACACCCCTGGCCTATCAACCTCGTCGTCTTCGAGGGGCCTTCAGTTCCCGGAGTTTCCCCCGGGAAGGGATATCTCATCTTGGGGCAGGTTTCCCGCTTAGATGCTTTCAGCGGTTATCCTTTCCGAACTTAGCTACCCAGCAATGCCGCTGGCGCGACAACTGGAACACCAGAGGTTCGTCCATCCCGGTCCTCTCGTACTAGGGACAGCTCCCCTCAAATATCCTACGCCCGCGAAAGATAGGGACCAAACTGTCTCACGACGTTTTAAACCCAGCTCACGTACCACTTTAATTGGCGAACAGCCAAACCCTTGGGACCTGCTTCAGCCCCAGGATGTGATGAGCCGACATCGAGGTGCCAAACCGCCCCGTCGATGTGAACTCTTGGGGGCGATAAGCCTGTTATCCCCGGCGTACCTTTTATCCGTTGAGCGACGGCCCTTCCATGCGGAACCGCCGGATCACTAAGACCTACTTTCG
>JBBFLI020000033.1:0-45143 GCA_037481615.2 Desulfobacterales bacterium | reverse complement strand
GGTGGGAGTTGCAGCTTTCCCGGGAAGCCGCGCTCTACCTCGAGGCCATGGACGAGCGGATCGCGGCCCTCCGCGGGGCGCGGATCGCTCTTGATTTCCACCGCCGCCGCCTGCGCGATGAGCTGTTGCGCGCCCGGGCCTTGCACACGGCCGAACTCGACGGGATCCTCTCCTCGCTTGCGGCCGATCTCGAAGCCTTCCGCAACCTGGCCGCAGCGCCGCTCCATCGCCCCCCGCCGGGGAAGTCGGGCGCCTGACCTCGCGGCGCAGCCCACCCGGCCCGGGGACCTTCCTCAGATCAGGCGCTCTTGCTGCAGCTTCTCCATCGCCCGCTGGCCGATGGTCGTGGCTCCGCTGATCGCCTGGACGATGTGCCACCCCGCCTCCAAGGGGACTCCGGAGTTCATCATCACGAGCGCGGTGTTAAGGCTTTTTTCGATCCCCGTCCAGGAGACGGAAGGGACGATCCGGCGGGCAAGCTGGATTTCGTTTGCGATCATGCCGATCAGTGGACGGAGAAACCTCTCCAGCCCATGCTTTTCGTGCTCCGGCAGCCCCTGGTAGACCTCCAACAGCTGGGATACCATGAGCAGGCCGGCCTTGGCCTTCTCGCTCTGCGAAAAGGCGAGTATCGCTTCCCGGGTTTCCATGGATTCCTTATTCTCCCGAGCGGCTTTCTTCCGCGAAGAGAGATCACGCCGCCTGACCGTTCAAGGGCGGTTGATCATCGCGGCGACGTAGCCGGCCCCGAAGCCGTTGTCGATGTTGACGACGGCCACGTTTGCACTGCAGCTGTTCAGCATGGCGAGGAGGGCCGTCAGGCCGCCCAGGCTTGCGCCGTAGCCGACGCTCGTCGGGACCGCAATCACGGGGCGGCCGACCAGGCCGCCGACGACACTGGGCAGCGCGCCTTCCATCCCGGCCACGACGACGAGAACCGACGCACGCTCGAGCGCCTCCCGGTGACGGAAGAGGCGGTGGATCCCGGCCACGCCGACGTCGACCACTTTCTCGACGCGGTTTCCCATCGCCCGGGCGGTGTGGAAGGCCTCCAGGGCGACGGGGAGATCCGAGGTCCCGGCGGCGAGGACCAGGATGGTGCCGCGTCCCCGCACGGGTAGGGGCGGGTTCTCCCAGACGAGCATGCGGGCTTCTTCGTGGTAGACCGCCTGCGGAAAGCGCTCGCGCAACGGGCGGGCCTTCAGGGGGTCGAGGCGGGTGACGAGGATCACCGGTTCCTGCTCGGCGAGCCGCTCGAAGATCCCCAGGACCTGCTCCGCGCTTTTCCCCTCGCCGAAGATGACCTCGGGAAAGCCGTGGCGCACGCTGCGGTGGTGGTCGATGTGGGCGTATCCGAGATCCTCGCAGGCGAGATGGCGCAGGAGCCCCAGGGCCGATTCGGGGGACGTCTTCCCTTCGGCGACCTGCTGCAGAATGTCCTTGATCCTCTCGTCGTTCATGTCCGATGTCGGCAGCCCCCCCGGGGGCTCCGCCGGGCCGGAGGCGACCGGGGTTTCAATCGAGGGGTTTTTCCTGGATGTCGCCCGTCAGCGGAGGAAGGCCCGGGTTCACGCGGGAACGCGTGCCGAAGGCCCGCTCGAGCTGCTCGATCCGCCGCTGCAGGGCGGAGAGGCTTTTTTCGAGCCGGGAGACCTCCTGTTCGAGAGCAAGTTGATAAAGGCGCTTGGTCTTGAGGTTTTCGAGTTCGAGCGTTTCGCGGTCGAGTTTGCGGCCCTTCAACTCGGCCAGCTCGGTCTTGATCTTTTCCAGGTCCGTCTTCGAGCGTTCGATGAAACCCGCGATCCCGGTCAGGTCTTTCGCCAGGCGGTTTTCCAGGTTCCGCAAGCGCTCGGAGACCTCCTGGAGCTCATCGCGCAGGGATCGGGCCGTGCCGAGCTCCTCGCGGAAAGGCGAGAGAGCCTTGACCTCCGCCCCTTGCGACTGCAATTCCTTGCGCACGGTTTCGAGCGGCCCCTCGATCCGCGATAGGGCCTCGGCGACTTCTTTCTTGTCGGCCTTGGCGCCCTCCATTTTTTCGACCTCGGATACCGCCTTGCGCACCGCCTCCTGGAGGAGCGGCAGTTCGCGGGTCAGCACGTTTCGCTGTTCGGCGAGGGACTGCTCGATGCCGGCGAGCCGCTCTTCGGCCTGGGCCCGCATCTGCTCGAGGTCGGTGTAGAGGCGCTCGATCGGGTTCGCCGCGGACGGACCGGGACGCGGGAAGCGCTCGCTCAGGTCCTGCCAGGCGGCGTAGAAGGCGATCGCCAGCAGCAGCGGCAGAAGGATCGTGATCAGGCTCACGCGCCGTTCGAGGCGCGCGATGCGCCGATCGCGTTCTTCCTCGAGGGCGAAATCGGCCGCTTCCTCGTCTTCACTCAGGTCGAAGCGGAAACGATCGCTGTCGCTCATCGGACCCGGCTCATTCCCACTCGATCGTGCTGGGCGGCTTGGAGCTGATGTCATAGACGACGCGGTTCACCCCGCTGACCTCGTTGATGATGCGGTTGGAGACACGGGCGAGAAAAGAGTGCGGAAGCCGCGCCCAGTCGGCCGTCATGGCGTCCCGGCTGGTCACCGCGCGGATCGCGGCGATCGATTCGTAGGTGCGGGCGTCACCCATCACCCCGACCGTCTTCACGGGGAGCAGGACGGCGAACGATTGCCACAAGCGCCGGTACCAGCCCGCGGCCTTGATTTCCTCGAGCAGGATGCGGTCCACGGCACGCAGGATCCCGAGGCGCCGGGGGGTGATCTCGCCGATCACGCGGATCCCCAGACCGGGTCCGGGGAAGGGTTGCCGCCAGACGAGTTCCTCGGGGAGGCCGAGCTCGCGGCCGAGCCGACGGACTTCGTCCTTGAAGAGATTCCGCAGCGGCTCGATCAGCTTGAGCCGCATGCGTTTGGGCAGCCCGCCGACGTTGTGGTGGGATTTGATCACGGAAGAGGGGCCGCCGTAGGCCGACATCGATTCGATCACGTCCGGGTAGAGGGTCCCCTGGGCGAGGAAGGCGACCCCCCGAATGCGTCTCGCCTCGGCCTCGAAGACCTCGAGGAAGACCCTCCCGATGATCTTGCGCTTGCGCTCCGGGTCGGTGACCCCGGCGAGCGCTTTCAGAAAACGGCGTCCGGCATTCACGAAACGGACGCGGATCCGCAGATGGCGGCCGAAAAGCTCTTTCAGGCGGGCGGCTTCCCCCTCGCGCAGCAGGCCGTTGTCGACGAAGATGCAGGTCAGCCGGTCGCCGAGCGCCCGGTGGAGCAGGACCGCCGTGACCGTGGAGTCCACCCCGCCGCTCAGGCCTAATATGACCCGTCCGTCACCCACCGTCTGCCGGATCTCTTCCACGGCCCGGTGGACGAAGGATTTCATGGTCCAGCTGCGGCGGCAGCCGCAGACGCGAAAGAGAAAATTGCGCAGGATGAGCCCGCCCTGGGGGGTGTGGGCCACCTCGGGGTGGAACTGCACGCCGAAGAGCCGTCGTCTCCGATCCGAGGCCGCCGCCACGGCGGTGTTCGCCGTGGCGGCGGTGACGCGGAACCCCTCGGGCAGCCGTTCGATCGAGTCCCCGTGGCTCATCCAGCAGGTGCGCGGGGATTTCAGGCCGTGAAAGAGGGGATCCCTGGGGTCGATGCGCCGCAGCTCGGCGAAGCCGTACTCGCGCCGGCGCGCGGCGGCGACCCGGCCGCCGAGTGCGTCCACCATGAACTGCAAACCGTAGCAGATGCCCAGGACGGGGATGCCGAGCGCGAAAATGCCGGGGTCGCAACGGGGGCTGTTTTTCTCGTAAATGCTTGCCGGCCCGCCGGAAAGGATGATCCCTTCGGGGGCGAGTTCGCGGATGTCGTCGAGGAGGAGGGTGGGAGGCTCGATGCGGCAGAAGACCTTCTCCTCGCGGACGCGGCGCGCGATGAGCTGGTTGTACTGGGAGCCGAAGTCGATGATCAGAATCATGGCCCTCTGGCTGCTTTCCGTTGTGTCACCAGCCGCCTCGGGAAAAACCGCCGCAGGGTGTCGCGGCGGTGCGAGGGACGGCCTTTCCCCGCGCAGGCGCTGCTTTGCGCCTTGCGGGTCCGTGCGCAGCGGACGATTGCGACACTATCGCCAAGGGAAACGCAATTGTCAATCGCCGCACGATCTTCCGCGGCCCCTGCGGCTTGACATCCCCCGCTCGGCGGACGGCGCCGCGGCGGTTGATCGGTCTGCAAAACCGTGTTACAAGGCCCGCGTCCGATGAGACCGGGGACCGGCTTCGGAGACCATCGGAGGCGGCTTCCGCCGTCGATCACGCCGAATGAGGAAACACCGTCATGTACGAAAGCAGCGATCTCCGCAAGGGGCTCAAGATCGAATACGAAGGGGAGCCCTACCTGGTCGTGCAGTTCGAGTTCGTCAAGCCGGGAAAAGGACAGGCGCTCTACAAGTGCCGCCTGAAGAACATGCTGACCGGCGTGCAGTTCGACCGCACCTTCCGCTCCGGGGAGAAGTTCGGGGAACCGCAGCTCGAAGAAAAGGAGATGGAGTTCCTCTACAAAGAGGGCGACAAATACTGCTTCATGAACACGGCGAACTACGAGCAGGAATTCCTCACCGAAGAGCAGGTCGGCGAGGCGCGGAATTTCCTCCTCGAGAACACCCGCTGCACGGTGCTGTTCTATCGCGACCGACCGATCGGGATCACGCTGCCCACCTTCATGAACCTGCGCATCGTCAAGGCCGATCCCTGGGTCAAGGGGGACACGGCCTCGGGGGACTCGAAGCCGGCGACCCTCGAAACCGGCTACGTCGTGCAGGTCCCGCCCTTTCTCGAGGAGGGGCAGCTGATCAAGATCGACACGCGCACCGGCGAATACGTCGAGCGCGTGAAGGAATGACCGGCGAGAGGATTCCAGGAAGCAACGCCCCTACGCCGTCTCTTCACCGCCCGCGGGCCCGTCGATGAAAAACTGCAGCTGAACCCCGCCGAGGGCGATCACATCCATGTCGGCCAGCCGCAGCGGTGCCTGGAGCGCTCGGCCGTTCACCCGCGGCCGACTCCAGCCGCCGATGTAGCTCAGGTACCAGCCGTCCGGCCTGCGGCTCAAGGTCGCCGCCTTCCGTCCCACCCTCCAGCTCCGCACGACGAGATCGCAGGCCGGGTCTCGCCCCAGGGTGAAGAGGCTTCCAGAAACCGCGATGTCGCCCTTGCCGCCGCTCACGTAGGAGAGACGGGCTCCGAAAAGGTCGCGGCCGGGCTTGGGGCGCGGTGCGGCGGCGGCGCTCTTCTCGACCATCGAGCGATAGGTGGGGGTGTCCATGACCATGGTGCGGTCGACGGCCGGATGCGGTCCGGAATCCCCGCTGAAGGTCTCCTCGAGCACGAAATGGATCTGGTGCTTGCCGATGCTGATCACGTCGCCTTGCTTCAGCCGATGCGAGGCGACCAGTTGCTCGTTGACGAAGGTGCCGTTCTTGCTTTGCAGGTCGACCAGCACGAAGCCCTCCCCCACCGCATCAATCCGCGCATGGTGCCCCGAAACCGCCAGGTTGTCGATGACGATGTCGTTGTCCTTGCGGCGGCCGATGGTGATCGAAGCCCCCCGGCCGAGAGGGTAGCGGCCGAGGATGCTCTCCTTGAACGTGAGGGTGAGCAACGGCATGGCGACCATCCCGCTTTCAACGCCGGAGGAGGGCGGTGATCCGACTCATCCTCCGGGAAAGAAACCGCCGCAGTCGGGCGGCCCGGCCCTGCGGGGGCGAGCCGAAACGCAGCACGACGGCGGAGATGTTGTCCTCCCCGCCGCGGGCGTTCGCCCGCGAGATCATCTCGCGGCAGGCCCACTCCGGCGGATGCGACAGGACGATATCCCGGATCTCCTCCGGCGAGAGTTTGTTGCTCAAGCCGTCGGAGCAGATGACGACGGCGTCTTCGTGGAGCGCGCTCACCTCGCAGATGGCCGGCTCGACCGACGGCTCGGGCCCCAGGGCGCGGGTCAGCACGTGTCCCAGGGAAGCAGGAACCCCCTCGGCGCCCACTTCATCCCGCAAGGTGTGCGAAACCGAAAGACGCTCGATCGCGCCTTCGCGGATCAAAAAGATGGGGCTGTCGCCGACATTCGCGGCGACCAGCGAATCCCCCGCGACGTAGACCGCCGCGATCGTCGATCCCATTCCGTGCAGGTCCGGGGAGGATGCCGCCGCCTCGTGCACCCGGCGGTTGCTCCAGCGGATGCTTGCGAGAAGCCGCCGGGCGGACGCGGAGAGCGTCTCCGAAGGGACGGCGGTTTCCGGGCTCGGGTTGCCGGCGAGGTAGCGCCGGAGGGATTCGATCGCCAGTTCGCTTGCGACCTCCCCCGCACGATGTCCGCCCATGCCGTCGGCCACGGCGTAAAGACCGTGTTCGTCGTCGACCAGCAGGCGGTCCTCGTTAACCGGCCGGATCCTTCCGGTATCGGAGAGCCCGCTCGATTGCACGGCGCGGGGAACTGGATTAAGATCTGGTTTCAAGAGGTTGTGTCCTTGCCGATTTGTGCGCGCAGGCGGCGGCCGCCTGCTGACGAATTCATTATCGGCAAAATCGTTAAAAAGTTCACCTGCGGCCGATCCTTTGGGAAGCAAGGATGAAACGTCTTGATCGGATCTTCCGGCTGCGCCACACGGTCCAGCATTATGACTGGGGATCGACCACGGCCCTCAGGGATCTGCTCGGGCTGGAAAACCGCGAGTGCAAACCGATGGCCGAACTCTGGATGGGGGCCCACCCGAAAGCGCCGTCGCAAGTGGAATTGCCGACGGGGTGGGTGGGGCTCGATCTTCTCGTGAGGGAGAACCCGGAGGCGATTCTGGGATCGCCCGCCCGGCGCGGTCGGACGCACGGATTCCCCTTTCTCTTCAAAGTGATCGCCGCCGAGCGGCCCCTGTCGATCCAGGTTCACCCCGACGCCGCCGGGGCCGCCGAAGGATTTGCACGGGAAAACCGCGAAGGGTTGCCCCTTGATTCCCCGCGGCGAAACTACCGCGACCCCAACCCGAAACCGGAGCTGCTCTACGCCTTGAAGCCGTTCGCTCTTCTCTGCGGCCTTCGCCCGCCGGGAAGGATGCTCGAGATGATCCGCAGGCTCTGCCCCGAAAGCCTCAAAACCGAGGCCGATGCTCTCGCCTCCCGCCCGGACGGGGAAGGGCGAAAACGATTTGTGGCCGGGATCCTCTCGCTGGCGGCGGAGGAAAAACGCGAAAAGAGAGAACGGGTCATCCGGGAGTCGCTCGAGCGTTGCGGGCGGCTCGGGGAACCCGAGTTGGAATGGGTTTCACACCTGGCCCGTTTTTTCCCGGAGGACATCGGCGTGATCGCCCCGGCCTGGATGAACGTGCTGCGTCTCGAACCGGGCCGGGCGGTCTTTCTTCCCCCGGGGTTGTTGCACGCATACATCTCGGGTGTGGGCATCGAACTCATGGCCGATTCAGACAACGTCATCCGCGGCGGTTTGACTGCCAAGCACGTCGACCCCCAGGAACTCCTGAGGACCGTCGACTTCACGTTGGAGAGCGCCCGGGAGATCCCCCCCGAAAAGAGGCCGGGGGGGGAAACTCTTTACCAAAGCCCGCAGGGGCTGCTCGGGCTTTCATTCATCCGGACGACCGCCGAAGCCCCTTTTCACAGTCCGCAACGGCGCGGCGTGGAGGTCCTGCTTTGCCTCGAGGGGGAAGGAACGATCGAAGAAAAGACCTGCCCCCTGCAGCGGCATGAGCTCCGTCCCGGAGCCTCTTTTCTCGTGCCTGCCGCCGCCCCGTCTTACACCCTGGCGGGGAGGCTTCTCGTGAGCAGGGCCTTTGTCTTATAACAATTTGATAAATCAGCGATTTTCAATTTGCCGCCGGCTTGACAACCTGCAGGACCTCGGTTAGGGTCTGAACCCGCGGCCGCATGGCCCCGCCGTTGTCCCGTTCGGCGGCGAGGCGCCGCCGACCCATGAAGGCGCCGGGCGGGAGGGGATCCCCCCGGCCGCGGATGGAACCGCGAATGTCCTATCTTCTGCTTCGCTGGATCGTTCTCACCGTCGCCGTGCTGATCGCGGCCTACACCGTGGACGGCATTGCGGTGAGCGGTTTTTTCTCCGCCCTCTGCGCCGCCGCTCTGCTCGGGATCCTGAACGCCGTGCTCCGGCCGATCCTGGTGCTGCTGACCCTGCCGATCACGGTTCTTTCCTTCGGCCTTTTCCTCCTCGTGATCAACGCCGTCCTGCTCAGCCTGGTCTCGAGCGTCATCCGCGGCTTCGACGTTCAGGGCTTCTGGCCGGCCGTGTTCGGATCGATCCTCATCAGCGCCGTCAACTGGGCTCTGAACGCCCTGCTCGCCCGACACCCGCCTGGGATGCCATCCGCCCGCAGGGCAGGGGAGGAGGATGTGATCGACCTCGAAAATCGCGGCGGAAACCGTTGGGAGTGAAACCTCAGCCCCGCCCATGGCCGGATTGCACCTTCTGACCGGAAACCGCATGGAGCGGTTGGCCGACGAACTGGCCGATCTCCTGCGCACCCCCGCCGGACCGCCCCTCGCCCCCGAAACGGTTGTCGTCCAGAGCCGGGGCATGGAGCGCTGGCTCTCCCACCGGATTGCACGCCGGAACGGGGTTTGCGCCAACCTGAAGTTTCCCTTCCCCAACCGCTTTCTCGAGCACCTTTGCGAAGCCGCGGGGGTGACCCGGCCCGGGGAACACTCGGCCTTCGAGCCGGAAGCCCTGGCTTTCCGCCTCTTTTCGCTGCTCGGCGATCTTCCCGTTGATACCGATTATCTCCCCCTGCGACGCTACCTGGAAGGCGATCCCGGCGACCTCCGGCGATGGGAGCTTGCCGAGCAGTGCGCGGATCTCTTCGACCAGTACCTCGTCTTCCGGCCGGAGATGATCGTCTCCTGGGAGGAAACCCCTCCCCCGCCCCACGAACCCCACCGGTGGCAGGCGCTCCTCTGGAGGCGGATCGTCGCCCAGGCCGGCGGCAGGCATCGTGAGGCCCTGCGACGGCGGCTCTTCCAGGCCGTCCGCCGCCGCGCGGTTCCCCCCGAAAGGCTTCCGGCGCGGGTTTTCGTCTTCGGGATTTCCTACCTGCCGCCCTTTCACCTGGAGATTCTGAGGGCTATCTCCACCCGGATCGACGTCTACTTCTTCCTGCTCAACCCCTGCCGGGAATACTGGTCGGATCTTCTCTCGCGGCGAGAGATCCTGCGTCTGGAACGAAATCAGGGCCTGCCCGGAGCAGAGGGCGCCCTCCACCTCGAGGAAGGACACCCGCTGCTCGCCTCACTCGGCCTCCCCGGGCGGCAATTCCTCGACGGGATCATCGAAGCCGCCGCCGATCCCCGCGAGATCTTCGAGGATCCGGGCGAAGACACCCTGCTGCACCGCATCCAGTCCGATCTTCTGGGTCTTCGTCCCCCGGCGAATTTTTCCCGGCCCCCGGGGGATGATTCGATCCGCGTGCACTCCTGCCACAGCCCGATGCGTGAAATGGAGGTGCTGCGCGATCAGCTGCTCGAGCTCTGGGAAAAGGAGCCCGGACTCGGTCCCGCCGATGTCGTCGTCATGGCCCCCGACATCGAGCGCTATGCCCCCCTTGCGGCGGCGGTTTTCGGAGCCGGAGACCCGCCCATCCCCATGAACGTAGCCGACCGCACCCCATCGCACGGCAGCCCCTTCCTGCAGAGCTTCTTCCGCTTGCTCGACCTCAAGGACAGCCGCTTCACGGTCGAGGATCTCTTGCGGATCCTCGAGGACGAGGAGATCGCCGTTCGCTTCGGCCTGAGCGGAGGCGAGCTCCCGAGCCTTGCATCCTGGCTGCGCGGTGCAGGGATCCGCTGGGGGCTCGATGAGACCACCCACCCCGTGCTGGCACATCTCGAGCGGGCGGCCAACACTTGGAAAGCGGGGGTCGAGCGGTTGCTCCTCGGCTACGCCTTGCCCGCTGCGGGAAACGAACGCTTCGAAGGGCGGCGGGGGGCCGATCTCGTCGAGGGAAAGGACGCCCTCCGCCTCGGCGGGTTTCTCGATTTCCTGGAACGGTGCACTTCCTGGTGCCTGCGGCTGAGAGCGCCGCACAGCCTTTCCCGGTGGGGAACGGAGCTCCTCGATCTCCTCGGGGAATTCTACGGGGGTGCAGGATCGCAGAGCGAGGAACGCAGGCGCGTCGAGCGGATGGTCTCGGAATTTGCGGAACTGGAGGAACAGAGCGGCTGCCGCGACCCGCTTCCGCTCGAGATCCCGCGGCGCTTCCTCGAGCGTCGACTGGCCGGCGAGGCCCCCGGGAGGGGGTTTCTGCGGCATGGGGTGACCTTCTGCTCCATGTTGCCGATGCGCAGCATCCCCTTCCCGGTCGTCTGCCTCGTCGGCCTCGACCATGATGCTTTCCCGCGCGAGACGCGCCGGCTCGCCTTCGACCGCATGGCGCTCTCTCCCCGACCGGGCGACCGCTCCCGCAGGATGGACGATCGTTACCTGTTCCTCGAGGCGATCCTCTCGGCCAGGCGCCGGCTGATCCTGAGCTATGTCGGCCAGGACATTCAGGACAACCGCCTGCTGCCGCCTTCGGTCCTCGTCAGCGAGCTCCTCGACACCCTCGCGCGCGGCTACGGCCTCGAGCTCGAAGACCCCGCGGCTCCGATCCTGATCCGTCATCCGCTGCACCCCTTTTCCGAGCGCTATTTCACGGGGAACCCCGCCCTGTTCAGCTATTCGACGGAAGATTGTGCGGCCTTGCAGGCCCGGCTGAAGGGCCCCGAAGACGAGGGGTTCGCCCGCGAACCGATCCCCCCCGAAGTCCTGACGGAACCCGACGAGACCGCTCCCTTGCCCCTGGAGGAGCTGATCTCCTTTTTCCGCCACCCGGCGCGCCTTTTTCTGAGGCGGCTGGGGGTGAGGATGGAGCTGCCGCGATCCGTGATCGAAGAAAACGAACCCTTCGCCCTGAAAGGACTTGATCGCTACCGGTTGGGGAACCGCATCTTCGAGGCATGCCTGGCCGGGACCGCGGCGCTCGATCTTCTCGAGGCCCTGCGCGCCGAGGGAAAGCTCCCTCCCGGCCGGGCGGGGGAAGTCGAATTCCGCGATCTCTGGCGGACCGCCGATCTAATGGCCCGCACACTCAACGCCCGCGGCATTCGGCCCCCGGAGCGCCGCGAGCGAAAGACCTTTACGGCGGCGGGGATCCTTCTGAGCGCCGAGCTGCCCGGTCAGGCGGCGGGGGGTGTTGTGCGCACGCGTTTCGCCCGGGTGAAACCGGCCGATCTGCTCGCATGCTGGATCGAACATCTGGCCTTCTGCCGCGGCCCCGATTCCCGCCCCGAGGAAACGAGAAGCCTGTTGCTCGGGACCGACCGGCTGGTCTTCTTCGAGCGCCCCCCGGATCCGGCGGGGCTTCTCGACCGGCTCGCGGCGATCTTTCTCGAGGGACGAAGACGGCCGCTACCTTTCTTCCCCGACTCTTCGTACGAGTTTTCCCGCCGCAGGCGGGAGGGGGCTTCGCCGCGTGCCGCACTGGCGCTCGCCCGGCGCGTCTGGGAGGGCGATGATCACCGGGAGGGCGAGTCTCTCGACCCGGCGGTCAGACGTTGCCACGCCGGGGAGGATCCGCTGGGTGAGGAGTTCCGGGACCTGAGCCTGCAGGTGTGGGAGCCGATCCTCTCCTGCATGCACGAGGAGGCCTTGGGGGAGGCATGAAGCGCTTCGATGCGCTCGCGGTTCCTCTGCAGGGGGTCTCGCTCATCGAGGCCGCCGCCGGCACCGGCAAAACCCATGCCGTCGAGGAACTGTTCCTTCGGCTCGTCGTCGAAGCGGAAATCCCCGTTGAAGAGATCGTCGTCGTCACTTTCACGCGCGCCGCGACGGCGGAGCTGCGGGATCGCATCTACCGCCGCGCGGCGGGCTGGGCGGCGCGGCTCGCCGGCGCCGAGCCGCGGGGGGGGGACCCGCTCCTCGATCGGCTTCTCGATCGGCACGGCGGCGATCCTTCCCGCACCGCCTGGCTGATGCGCCGCGCCCTGATCGACTTCGACCGCGCCGTCATCCTGACGATCCACGGTTTCTGCCAGCGGCTCCTTTTCGAGCACGCCTTCGAGACCGCAAGCGGCTTCCGCTTCGAGATCGCCACCGACCCCGCCCCGCTTCTGGAGGAGATCGTTCAGGATTTCTGGCGCGAGGCGATCTGCAACCAGCCTCCCGAATTCCTCGAAAAACTGCGCCCGAGCTTTTCCACCCCCGAGGGATGGCTTTCGTTCCTGCAGCTTTGCCAAGCTCCGGAGTTCGTCCTTTACCCGCAAAGGACGGCTCCGGCCCTGCGCCCCGAAAGCCTGGAAGCTTTCCGTTCCGCCAGAGGGCGTCTGCGGGCCCTGTGGCCCGGAGCAGAGCCCGCCGTCCGGCGCCTCCTGATGCACGCCCCGCTCCACGCGCGGCACTACGGGAGGGAGGGGACCGCAGGCCCCGGCTCACGCGCGGAGCGGATCGAAGGGCTGTTGGCCGCCGTGGGAACCTTCTTGGAGGATCCCCCTCCGGGGGGGCCGCCCCCGCAGGCGGTCGAGAAACTGGGCGCCTCGGCTCTGCAGGCGGCGACAAGAAAGGGCGGAAAGGTGCCGCGGCACGTCTTCTTCGACGCCTGCGAAGAGACCGCGGCTTCCTGGGCAAAGCTCGAGGCGGAAATGGCGGCGGAACTCATCTACCTGAAAAGCCGCTTTCTCTCCTTCGTCAACCGCGAGGCCGCGCAGCGCAAGGCACGCCGGGGGATCCTGACCTTTGACGACTTGCTGCGCAGGACGGCGGATGCGCTCGCCGGACCCGGGGCCAAGGAATTCGCCGCCCTCGCGCGCCAGCGATACCGGGCTGCGCTCGTAGACGAGTTCCAGGATACCGATGCGCTGCAATACAGGATCTTGCAAGGCATTTTCGGTCTCCCCCCGCAGCTCCTGCTCCTGATCGGTGACCCCAAACAATCGATTTACGGCTTCCGCGGGGCGGACCTCTATTCTTACCTCCGGGCCGCCCGGAAAGTCTCCCACGCCTTCACCCTCGAAGACAACCACCGTTCGCGAGAACCCCTCGTGAAGGCCGTCAATACCCTGTTCCAGCGCGCTCCTGCGCCCTTCGTGTTGCCGGAGATCGCCTTTCGGCCGGCCCGCGCCGCCTGCGGAGGAGCCGGGGAAGGGCCGGGTCTGGTGATCTGGTATCTCGATTCCCGCCAGGCGCGCGAGGACGGGAAGCCGCTCGATGCCCTCACCGCGCGCAACATCGCCGGTCGGGCCGTGCGGACCGAGATCCTGCGTCTTACCGCTTCTCCGGATTCCCGGTTCACACCGGGCGACATCGCCGTCCTCGTGCGAAGCAACGCCCAGGCGCGCTTCATGAAACAGCTTCTCGCCGAGAGGCAAATCCCCGCCGTGGTCTACGGCACGGCCGACGTGTTTGCCTCCGATGAGGCGCTGGAACTTCATTTCCTGCTGAGCGCGATCGCCCGGCCGGCCGACGCCGAACGTCTGAAGACCGCCCTTGCCGCCCGGTTCTTCGGCCTGAGGGCCGCCGCGATCTCCGCCCTGGAGCGGGAACCCTCCGCCTGGCAGGCCCGCCAGGAACGCCACGGCGAGTACCTCAACCTGTGGCGGACCCGGGGGTTTGCCGTGATGATGAGGCATGTCATCCGCGGGGAGGCCTTCAAGGAGCGCCTGCTGCGCCTGCCGGACGGGGAGCGGCGCATCACGAACCTGCTCCACCTCGTGGAACTCGTCAACCAGGCGGTGGAGGAGGAGCGCCTCGGGATCGAGGAGACCCTCGCCTGGCTCGCCCGGCGGCTCGACCCGGCGGCACAGGGCGCCGCCCCCGAGCAGCAGCTGCGGCTCGAAAGCGACGACCGCGCCGTGCAGATCATCACCCAGCACCGCAGCAAGGGGCTTGCCTACCCGGTGGTCTTCCTGCCCTTCGCCGGCACGGCCTCCCAGGTGGACGGGAAGGATTTCCTCTTTCACGACCCCTGCGGGGACGACCGCCCCACGCTCGATGTGAGCGGCGAAAAAGAAAGCCCCCGACGCATCCAGGCGTTGAAGGAGGACCTGGCGGAAAACCTGCGTCTGTTCTACGTGGCGCTCACCCGGGCGCGGGAGCGCTGTTACCTCGCCTGGGGTCGGACGCGGAGCGCGCAGAGTTCGGCGCTGGCCTGGCTTCTGCGTTCCGCCGACCCGGAGGGCGAAGCGGGTGCGGACCCGGTGGGAAGCCTGCTCCGCGAGTACCGCAAGCTCGATGATGAGGCCCTGATCCAGCGGCTCTCCCGGCTGGTCGCCGACGCGGAAGGGGCGATCGCCCTCGAGCCGCCGCCCGCGGAGGAGGCGCTTCCCCCCGCAACGAAGCCGGCGCCCCCCCCTTGCAGCCTCTCCCGCCGTGCGTTTTCAGGGAGGATCGACGACACCTGGGGCGTGACCAGCTATTCCGCGCTCATCGCCGGGCGTTTCGAAGAGGAAGACCCGCTGGGGGAAGTCGAATCCTTCGCCGCCGCCTCCGCAACCCCTTCGGCCGCGGAAAGGCCCCAGGTTCCGCTCGCCTCTTTCCCTTCAGGGGCGAAGAGCGGGATTTTTTTCCACGAGCTTCTCGAACGCGCCGATTTCCAAGGGGACGGGTTCCGGGAAAACGCCCTGACCACCCTTGCCCTCCACGGGATCGACCCCGCCTGGGCCGATCCCGTGGAGGAACTGCTTTCGCAGCTGGCGGGGTTGCCGCTCTTCCACGATCCGCAACCCGTCTGTCTGCGCGGGATCGATCCGCCGCGGCGCGTCCCCGAAATGGAATTCACCCTGCCGCTCAAACGGGTGACGCCCGGCCTGATCCGGGAGCTCTTCCACGACGCAGCCCTGCCGCCGGCCGCCCAGGCCGAACAGCAGATCGGCCGGTTGCATTTCTCCCCCGTACGGGGTTTTCTCCGCGGGGTGATCGATCTCGTCTTCGAGCATCGCGGACGATTCTACCTCGTCGACTGGAAATCCAACCTGCTGGGCGGGCATTTCGACGACTATCGCCCGGAGGCGCTGGCGAGGGCGATGGCCGGGCACCTCTACCTGCTCCAGGCCTATCTCTACGTGCTCGCCCTGCATCGGCTGCTCGCCGTGAGAGTCCCCGGCTACCGCTACGAGGAACACTTCGGGGGGGTGGCCTACGTCTTCCTGCGGGGGGTGCGGGGAGAGCGGGACCCGGCGGCGGGGGTCTTCCGTGATCGGCCGGACCCACAGCTCATCCGCCGTTGGGAGGAGGCGCTGCTTGAGCCTGCGGCCTGAAGCGCAGGAAACGGAGATCTTCTCGGCGTTCGACCGCCATTTCGGGCACCTCATGGCGAAGCTGGCGGGGGGCGGGGAGGGGGTGCGTCTCGCCGCCGCACTGGCGAGCCGCGCCTGCAGCGAGGGGCACGTCTGCCTCGATCTCGGTCTCTGGGCCGGAGAAACGATCGCCGACCCGCGCTGCGGCGGCCGCTGCCCGCCGCTCGACGCTTGGGTCGCATCCCTGCGCTCGAGCAGCGTGGTGGGCCGCCCGGGGGAGAGGCGCCCGCTGATCCTCGACGAGCGCGGCCGGCTCTATCTCTACCGCTACTGGGAATACGAGACGCGTGTAGCCGCCGAAATCCGGCGTAGAGCCGAGGAACCGCCGGCGTCGCACGACGCGGGGCGGATCCGGTCGGTTCTGCGGAGGGTTTTCCCGCCCCGGAACGCCGGGGGGACGGATTGGCAGAAAGTCGCTGTCGCCGTCTGCCTTCTCCGACGCTTTGCCGTGATCACCGGCGGGCCGGGGACCGGGAAAACGCATACCGTCGGCCGCCTGATCGCCGCCCTCCGTGAACTCGACAGCGGCCCGCCGCCGCGCATTCTGCTCGCCGCGCCCACGGGGAAGGCGGCCGTGCGCCTCAAGGAATCCCTGCAGCAGGGGGGCGGCGGGGCGGCCGCCGAAGCTTCTCCCGAAGCGGCCGGGACGGCCGAGGTCTTCACCCTGCATCGGCTGCTCCGGCCGGAAGGGGACGGGCCGCGGTTCCGTCACCATGCGGGAAACCCGCTCGCCGTCGACTGGATGGTCGTGGACGAGGTGTCCATGGTCGATCTTGCCCTCATGGCGAAGCTCCTGGATGCCCTGCCGCCTGCCGCGCGGCTGGTTCTGGTCGGGGACCGCGACCAGCTCGCTTCGGTGGAGGCGGGATCGGTCCTGGGAGACATCTGCCACGGCCTGTCGCGTTCCGGTTTCTCGCCCCCCTTCGCCCGCCGTTTGGAGGAGATCCTCGAGGAGGCGGTTCCGGTTTCGGCTTCCGCCACGGTGCTCTCCGATTGTATGGTCGAGCTGCGGGTGAGCCGGAGGTTTGCCGGCGGGAGCGCGATCGCCCGGCTGGGCGAGGCGATCCGTGAGGGGCGCGCCGCGGAGGCGCTCGAGGTGCTCACGCGCGAAAAAGAAGGCGCCGTTCACTGGGTCGGCTGCGACCCCCCGGAGCGCGAACGCGCCCTCGGGGAGTGGATCCAACGAGGCTACGGCGCCGACTTCGGCCGCGGCGAGCCCGCGGATCTGCTCGAAGAGCTGTCGCGGTTCAAGGTTCTCTGCGCCCTGCGCCGCGGCCCGGCCGGGGTCGAGTCCTTGAACCCCTGGATCGAGCGGCGACTCGAGCGCTCGGGACGGATCGGAGCCCATCTCACGCGGCGGGGCGCGTGGTATGCCGGACGGCCCCTGCTCATCCTGCGCAACGATTACCGGCTGCGGCTGTTCAACGGGGATCTCGGGATCTGCCTGCCGCACCCGGCGCATCCGGGAGAGGGGTTTGCCGTGTTTTTCCGCGACCCCGCCGGGGGGATCCGCCAGGTTCCCCCTTTTCTCCTGCCCGACCACGAGACGGTCTGGGCGATGACGGTGCACAAGAGCCAGGGCTCGGAGTTCGATGAGGTTCTCCTCATTTTGCCGGAGCACGACTCGCCGGTACTCTCGCGCGAGCTGCTTTACACGGCGCTCACACGCGCCCGGCGGAGGCTTGCGCTCGTCGGCTCCGCAAGGATCTTCCAGCGGGCGGTGAACCGGCCGCTCCGGCGATCCTCCGGACTGCGGGACGCGCTCTGGGGGGAAAACGGATCAGGGGCCGGGGATGTTCCTTTTGCATCCCCGGCGAACCATGAATAGATTTTTCCACGACGTGGTTTGAAAGGGCCGAAGGTCATGGATCCGCGACGAGGGCAGCTTCCCCGGCCGAGCGGCATGCGCACGGGGATCGGGTTTGATTTCCACCCGCTGGTCCCGGGACGCGAGCTGGTTCTGGGGGGAGTGAGAATCCCATTTGAGAAGGGGCTTGCGGGGCACTCCGACGCCGACGTCGTCATTCACGCCGCCTGCGATGCGCTCCTGGGCGCGGCGGGCCTGGAGGACATCGGCGCCCATTTCCCCGACGACGACCCGCGCTACCGCGGGGTTTCGAGCACCACGCTTCTGTCGCGCACCTGCGATCTCGTCCGGGAGGCGGGCTACCGGATCGTCAACCTGGACATCGTCGTTCTCGCCGAAAAGCCGAAAATTCTGCCTTACCGGGCCCGGATGCTCACCGAACTCGCCCGGGCCATGGGCCCCGCGGCGCCTGAAGCGGTAAACCTGAAGGCCACGACGACCGAGGGATGCGGCACGGTGGGGCGTGGGGAGGGGATCGGGGCGCTGGCGACGGCGCTTCTCGCCCCGCTGGCCCCCCCGCCCGAACCCGAAGGCGGGCCATGAGCGGCTTTGTCCTGAAGTCGAGTTTCGAACCGGCCGGGGACCAGCCGAAGGCGATCGCCGCCATGACGGAGCGGATCCAGAGCGGTGCGCCGCACACCGTGCTGCTCGGGGTGACCGGGTCGGGCAAGACCTTCACCATGGCCCATGTGATCGCCCGGCTGAACCGGCCGACCCTCGTGATCGCCCCGAACAAGACGCTCGCCGCCCAGCTCTACGGAGAGTTCCGCCGCCTCTTCCCGGAAAACGCGGTCGAATACTTCGTGAGCTATTACGATTACTACCAGCCGGAGGCCTACATTCCGGCCTCGGACACCTACATCGCCAAGGATTCCTCGATCAACGACATGATCGACAAGCTGCGTCACTCGGCCACCCGCTCGGTGCTCTCGCGCAGAGACGTCCTCGTCGTGGCGAGCGTATCCTGCATCTACGGGCTGGGGGCCCCCGAGGATTACCTCGCCCTGCGCGTGGAGATCGAAGCCGGGCGGGATTACCCCCGCGAGCGGCTCCTCGGCGACCTCGTGGCCATGCACTACGAGCGCACGGATGTGGATTTCCACCGGGGGACCTTCCGCGTGCGCGGCGACCGGGTCGAGATTTTCCCGGCCTATGAGGAGGACCGGGCGCTGCGGGTCGATTTCTTCGGCGACACGGTGGAGTCGCTCGCCGAGATCGACGCCCTGCGCAACACGGTGCTGCGCCGCTTGTCGCGCGCGGCGGTCTTCCCGGCGAGCCACTACGTCACCCGGCGCATCACGCGGGAGAACGCGCTCGCGAGGATCCGCCGCGAGCTCGCCGCACGGGTCGAAGCCTTCCGCGCCGAGGGCCGGCTGCTCGAGGCCCGGCGCATCGAGGAGCGCACGCGTTTCGACATGGAGATGATCCAGGAACTCGGCTATTGCAACGGCATCGAGAACTATTCGCGCCACCTGACGGGCCGCGCGCCGGGGGAGCCGCCGCCGACGCTGCTCGATTATTTCCCGGAGGATTTCCTGCTCTTCATCGACGAGAGCCACATCGCCGTGCCCCAGCTCCAGGGGATGTACCGCGGCGACCGCTCACGCAAGGAAACGCTCGTGGAATACGGCTTCCGGCTCCCCTCGGCCCTCGACAACCGGCCGTTGCGGTTCGAGGAATGCGAGGCCCGTTTCCGCCAGGTGATCTATGTTTCGGCCACCCCCGGGGAATACGAGCTCGCGAAGGCCGCCGGCAACGTGATCGAGCTGATCGTCCGTCCCACGGGACTCGTCGACCCGCCGATGGAGGTGCGGCCGGCGACCCACCAGGTGGACGACCTGCTCGACGAGATCCGCAAGCGGCGCGAGCGGGGCGAACGGGTGCTCGTCACCACCCTGACCAAGCGCATGGCCGAGGATCTCGCCGATTACTATACGGAGCTCGGCATCCGGGTCCGCTACCTGCACTCGGACATCACCACGCTCGAGCGGATGGAGATCATCCGCGACCTGCGGCTGGGTCGTTTCGACGTCCTGATCGGGATCAACCTTCTGCGGGAAGGGCTCGATCTCCCGGAGGTTTCGCTCGTCGCCGTCCTCGATGCCGACAAGGAAGGTTTTCTCCGCTCTGCGCGCTCGCTCATCCAGACCGCAGGGCGGGCGGCCCGCAACGTGAACGGCCGGGTCGTCCTCTATGCCGACAGCCTCACCCCTTCCATGCGTCAGGCGATCGAGGAATCCGACCGCCGGCGCCGCATCCAGCGGGACTTCAACGCCGCTCACGGCATCACGCCCGAGAGCATCCGCAAGGCGGTGCCCGAAATCTTCGACTTCGAAGCCCCCCCGACGCCGGCGCCGGCGCAAGCGGAAACACCCGAAGCGGTGGAGTTCTCCTCGATCGAAGCGGCGGAGCGGGAGATCCGCAAGCTCGAGCGCCGCATGCAGCGCGCCGCGCGCGACTTGGAATTCGAGCTCGCCGCGGAGCTGCGCGACCGCATCCGCAGCCTGAAGCAGCGGATCGTCCTCGAAACGTGAACGCCGAAAGCCAGACACGGTTCGACCCCGAGATCCTCTCCCGGAAGGCGGCCGAGGCCCCCGTCGAACCGGGGGTCTACCTCCTGCGGGACGGCGAGGGGCGGATCCTCTATGTCGGCAAGGCCCGCCGGCTCCGGGACCGCCTGGCCGCCTACTTCCGCTCCGGCGGGCCCGCCGACCCCCGGATAGCGGCCCTCGTGGCCCGGGCCCGGGATTTCGAGGTCATCCTCACGACAAACGAGAAGGAAGCCCTCATCCTCGAGTCGAACCTGATCAAGCGCCACCGGCCGCGGTACAACGTCGTCCTCAAGGACGACAAGCGCTACCCGTCGCTGCGGCTCGACTGGAACGAACCCTACCCCCGGTTCACGATCGTCCGCCGGATCGGCAGCGACGGGGCCGCCTACTTCGGGCCTTTCGCTTCGGCGCGCGCCGTGCGGGAGACGCTGAAGCTGATCAACCGCACCTTCAAGCTGCGCAAGTGCCGCCTGAGCGAGTTCCGCACGCGTTCGCGGCCGTGCCTGCAGTGTCAGATGAACGGCTGCCTCGCCCCCTGTTGCCGCGAGGTTCCCGAGGCGGACTACCGGCGTCAGGTCGAGGAGGCGGTCCTCTTCCTGAAGGGGAGGGCCCCCGAGTTGATCCGAAACCTTCGGCGGCAGATGGCGGAGGCGGCCGAACGCGAGGAGTTCGAACTCGCCGCCCGTCTGCGCGACAAGCTGCGCGCCCTGGAGCGCACGACCGAGAAACAGGTCGCCGTGAGCACCGATTTCGTCGACCGCGACGTATTCGCCGCCGTCCTCTCGGAGGACGGCGCCGCGGTGGTGACGGTGCTCGAGATCCGCGAGGGTTTCCTCACCGCGAGCCGCAACGTCGAGGTCCCCGAAACGATCGCCTCCGCGGAAGAGCTGCTCGGGCATTTCATCCGCCAGTTCTATGAGCCGCGCACCTTCGTCCCGGCGGAGATCCTCGTTTCCGCCGCCCCCGCGGACGGGGAACTGATCGTCGAGTCTCTGGCGTCCAAACGGGAGGGGGGGGTCAGGCTCATCGCGCCGAAGCGTGGCGACAGGGCGCGTCTGGTCGAGCTGGCGCGGCGCAACGCCGAAAGCGCCCTCGGCGAGCTGCTCGAGCGCCGCTCGAACCGCGCCGAACTCCTCGAGCGGCTCCAGCGCAAGCTCGCTCTCCGGCGGCTGCCGCGTCGCATCGAGTGCATCGACCACTCCTCGTGGATGGGCAAGCAGCCGGTGGTGGGACTGGTCTGCTTCGTCGACGGCGCCGCCGAACCGTCGGAGACCCGGCGCTACCGGCTCCCCGGGCTCCGACCTCCCGACGATTACGCCGCCCTGTCCGACGTCCTGCGCCGCAGGCTCGGCGAGAAGGACCCGACCCGCCCGCTCGCCGATCTTCTCCTGATCGACGGGGGCAAGGGGCAGCTTCATGCGGCGCTGGCCGTGATCCGGGAGCTCGGGCTCGAAGGCGGGATCGATCTCGCGGCCATCGCCAAGAAGGACCCCCTGCGGGGCGAAACGCGGGACAAGGTGTTTCTCCCGGGGCGGGCGAACCCCGTCGTCTTCGGGCGGGAGGAGGATCTGCTCCTTTTCCTCCAGCGGGTGCGCGACGAGGCCCACCGCTGCGCCGTCGGCTTTCACCGCCGCCGGAGACGCTCCGAAACGCTCGCCTCCGTTCTGGACGAGGTGCCGGGGCTGGGGCCGGCGCGCAAGCGAAGCCTCCTGCGGCGCTTCCAGGGCGTCGAGGCCCTGCGTGCGGCCGGACGGGAGGAAGTGGCCGCGGTTCCCGGCATCGGGCCCAAACTGGCCGCGGCCGTTTTCGAGCGGCTGGATGGGGAGGGGGGGATTTCCCCCCCGGGCGCCGTCCCCGGGGGGGATGATGGGTCTCAGTAGTTCAGTTTGGCGAGAGCGTTTTTCAGTTCCTGGACCGCGGCCGCCGATTTTTTCAGGGCGGCGCTTTCCTCGTCGGTGAGCCGGATCTCGATCACCTGCTCGACGCCGCTGCGGCCCAATTTCACCGGGACCCCGATGAAGAGATCCCGGATTCCGTATTCGCCCTCGAGGTAGGCGGCGCAGGGGAGGATCTTCTTCTTGTCTTTGAGAATCGCCTCGGCCATTTCCACGGCGGCGGAGGCGGGGGCATAGTAGGCGCTGCCGGTTTTCAAGAGGCTGACGATCTCGGCGCCGCCGTTTCGCGTCCGCTGCACCAGGGCCTCGATCCGCTCCGGCGGCAGGAGCTCGGGGAGCGGAATGCCGGCGACGGTGGAGAAGCGCGGCAGCGGCACCATCGTGTCGCCGTGACCGCCCAGGACGAAGGCGTGGGTGTTTTCCACCGACACATTCAACTCCATGGCGATGAAGGCCCGGAACCGCGCCGAGTCGAGAACGCCGGCCATGCCCATCACGCGCTGCTTGGGAAACCCGCTCGCCTCGTAGGCGACATGACACATGGCGTCGAGGGGATTGCTGACGATGATCAGCACGGCCTCGGGCGAGCGGGCGGCCACCTCGCGCGTCACCTTCTTGACGATCCCCGCATTGGTGGAGAGCAGGTCGTCGCGGCTCATGCCCGGTTTGCGCGGGATGCCGGCCGTGATGATGACGATGTCGGATCCCGCCGTTGCCTCGTAGGCGTTCGTGCCGATGAGCTTCGCGTCGTGTTTTTCGATGGGGGCCGCCTGGGTGAGGTCGAGCGCCTTGCCCTGGGGCACCCCTTCGACGATGTCGACGAGCACGACATCACAGAGTTCTTTTTCGGCAAGGCGCTGGGCGGCCGTCGCCCCCACGTTTCCCGCTCCGATCACCGTAACCTTCTTGTCCATCCTGACCTCCTTTTCGCAAATGCAGCTCCGGCCCGGACTCAAGAAAACAGCCCGGCCGGCCGATGAAACGTAAGGCACCCCGATACCATAAATCTTTCTTTTGTCAAAGAAATTTGTCTGCCGGGGCCCGAAGCAAACGTTTTGCGCCGGGCGGGACTGTGGTAGAATCTTCCCATGGCCGTCGTCAATCTGAAAAAGCGCCAGATCGAATGCAAGATCGTCTACTATGGGCCGGCGCGTTGCGGCAAGACCACCAATCTGGAAACCATCCACAGGACTTTCACCCGACACGTGCGCGGGGAACTCATCTCGATCGACACCGAGGGGGACCGGACCCTGTTTTTCGACTTCCTGCCGCTCGAGCTGGGAAAGATCAAGGGCTGTGACGTCCGCGTCCAACTCTACACCGTCCCGGGCCAGGTGCGTTACGCCTCCACCCGCAAGCTCGTGTTGCGGGGGGCCGACGGGGTCGTTTTCGTGGCCGACTCGCTCGAGGTGCGGCGCGAACAGAACCTGCTCGCGCTGAAGGACCTTCACCAGAACCTGAAGGATTACCGTCAGAGCATTTTCAAGATCCCCCTGGTGATGCAGTTCAACAAGCGCGACCTCGCCGAGGCGGGGATATCGATCATGAGCCTGGAGCAGATGCAGCACGACCTCAACCGACAGCTCAAGGTGCCGGCGGTCCCCGCCGCCGCGCTCCAGGGCAAGGGGGTCGGAAAGACCCTCCAGGAATGCCTGCGTCTGGTCCTGCGATCGCTCCAGGAGGAACTTCGGTTTTGAATCGCAGCGGCGGGGAGGCTGAACCGCGGACCCAGGGCAGGCCTTACTTTCTTGCGGATATGAGCCGTCAGGCGGATCTTTCCGGGAATCTGGGCTTTCTCAACTTGGGGGAGCTGCTCCAGCTGGTCGGCGGGGGCTCGGCTACGGGGACGTTGCGCATCCACCACGAACGGGTCCCGAAACCGGGGGTGATCTGGATCGACCAGGGAAACCCCGTCGACGCGCGGAACGGTTCGCTCCGGGGCCTCGAGGCGCTTTTTTCGCTCTTCGGTTGGACGGAGGGGCGCTTCGAATTCACGCGCGAGGAGGTCCGCGCCGAACGGGTCATCCGCAAAGGCCGGATGGAAATCATCCTCGACGGCTTGAGGCTGCTCGACGAGGGGCGGATCCCCAGGCTGAGCGCCTCCTCCGCGCCCGCGCCGGCGGGCGCGGAGAGCGGCGAGCCCCCCCTCGAGCGTTGCGTCGAGCCGCCGGCGGTGATCAAGGGGCCCCTCGTCGACTATGCCCTCGTCGTCGACGAGGAGAGTTTTTATGACGGCGACGAGATCGTGCGCGAAGGCTCCCACGGCAACTGGATCTGGGTCGTGCTCGAGGGAACCGCAGAGGTCGTCAAGCAGACCCCGGCCGGGCCTTTCCGGCTGCTGAAAGTGGGGGACGGCGCCTTCATCGGCAGCCTCTCCTCGCTGATGACCGGTGAAAACCTGCGCAGCACCAGCATCCTCGCCGCCGGCAACATCCAGCTGGGCATGCTCGATTCCCAGTTGCTCGCTTCCGAACTGGAAAGGGTGTCGAACGATTTCAAGACCCTGATCAAGAGCCTGGAACGGCGCCTGCGCCAGGTGACCGACATCGCCGCCCAGGCCTACGCCGGCGAGGAGGGCTACCGCGAGCTTCTTCACGACAAGAAGATGGTCGTCCGCCAGGGCCAGAAGGAGGAGCGTCTTTTCTCGATCCGGGAAGGGGAGGCGGTGATCGCCCGGGGCGGCTCCGAGGGCTATCTGCCTCTCGGCCGTCTGGCGAAAGGCGATGTGTTCGGCAATCTGCCCTTCCTCACCCTCGGGCACGAACCCTTCGAGGCGGCGATCTTCTCCTCGGCCGACCTCAAGCTGGGAACGCTCGACGTTTCTTCGCTCGAGGCCGAGTTCCGGGCACTTTCGCCCACCTTGCGCAACATGGTGATTCATCTGGCGGCTTGCATCTCGGCGACAACCCTGCTAACCCTGCAGCACATCCGCCATGCCGCCGCGGGCGGAGGGCTTGCGGCGTGAGCCGGTGACCGAAAGAGACTGCACCATGACGGAAAAGAACACGGAACAGCGCCGCCACCCACGTTTCCGCTCGCTGCAGCTTTCCTGGGTCTGCCTCGACGAAAACGAGCGTGTCGTCAAACAGGGAATGGGCCGCACGCTGAACCTTTCCCTGTCGGGCATCCTGCTCGAGACCTACTTTCCGATCGCCGCCGCGCATACCGTCCTGCTCTCGATCGGCCTGGAAGACGAAGTCGTCGACCTGCGGGGCCGGGCCGTGCATTTGCGCACCCAGAAGCAGGGCGTCTACGAGGTCGGCATCGAGTTCCTCGACCCTTCAGCCGAGAGCCGGGCAATCCTCGAGCGGTTCCTGGCGAGGCTCGGCGCCGCCTGAGATTTTCTGCGCGCCGGGGAAATGAAATCCGCACCCCTCCATGCCCACTGAAGCGAACCCCCTGGAAGGAGGCCACGAACCGATGGAACGAGCGATCCGCGAAACGCACTTTCCGGCCCTCAAGCTCCTCAAGCGCGGCAAGGTGCGCGACATGTACGACCTGGGCGAGCATTTGCTCATGGTGGCGACCGACCGCATCTCCGCCTTCGATGTCGTGATGGAGGAACCGATCCCCGACAAGGGCAAGATCCTCACCCAGATTTCGCTTTTCTGGTTCGAGCGGATGAGGCCCCTGATCGACAACCACGTGGTGACCGCCGATGTGCGGGAATACCCCGCGGCCTGCCGGCCTTATGCCTCGATTCTCGAGGGGCGAAGCATCCTCGTCAAGAAGGCCGAACCCCTGCCGATCGAGTGCGTCGCCCGCGGCTACCTTTCCGGCTCGGGTTGGAGTTCGTATCGGGAGTCGGGGGAGGTTTGCGGCATCCGGCTCCCGGCCGGCCTGCGGGAATCCGACCGGCTGCCCGAGCCCATCTTCACGCCGGCCACCAAGGAAGAGGTCGGCATCCATGACATCAACATCGATTTCGAGGAGGCCTGCCGCCGCGTGGGCCGGGAGGTGGCCGAACGCCTGCGGGAGCTCACCCTCGCGCTCTACCGCGAAGGGGCGGCCTACGCGGACTCGAAGGGCATCCTGATCGCCGACACCAAGTTCGAGTTCGGCTTCCACGACGGCCGCCTGATCCTGATCGACGAGTTGCTGACTCCGGACTCCTCGCGCTTCTGGCCCAAGGACACCTACCGGCCCGGGGGGCCCCAGGAAAGCTTCGACAAGCAGTACCTGCGGGACTACCTCGTGGCGACGAAATGGAACCGCACCCCGCCGCCGCCGCCTCTTCCTCCGGAGGTGATCGCGGGCACGCGGCGGAAATACCTCGAGGCGCTCGTCCGCCTGAGCGGCGACCGCCATGGGCTCTGAAACCCGGGTGGCGGCTTTCGCCTCCGTCTCGGTCCCCCTCGAGGCGGTCGAGGCGGACGATCGTTTCCGGATCAGCACCGGAGACGACGCCGCGGATCTGGCGGCTTCCATCGCCCGCATCGGTTTGCTCCACCCGCCGCTCGTCGTCCGCCGGGAAGGGCGGATCATCCTGATCAGCGGCTTCCGGCGCTTTGCCGCCTGTCGCACCCTGGGCTGGCGGAATCTCCCGGTGCGGTTGCCGGAAAAGGAGCCGAGCCCCCGCGAGTGCGCGCGGCTCGCGGTCGCCGAAAACGCCTGGAGCCGACCGCTCAACCTGATCGAGCAATCCCGCGCCGTCGGTCTCCTGGCGGCGTTTTCCCCGGGAGGGAAGATCGATATCGCAGAGGCCCGCGCTGCGGGGCTTCGCGGCAGCGAGGACTTCTTGAACCGGATCGCCCCGCTTTGCCGCACACCCGAGGCGGTTCAGGAGGCGATTCTCGAAGAATCGATTTCCTTCTGGACGGCCTGCGAGCTTGCGGCCATGCCGGCGGGGGAGGCTGAGGCGCTGGCCCTGCTATTCCGCCGCCTGAAGGCGGGGTTGAACGTGCAGCGCGAAATTCTCACCCGCCTGCGCGAAATCGCTCTGCGGGAGGGCATCTCCATCGCCTCGGTTCTCGAATCCCCCGCCGTTCAGGAGCTCCGGGACGACGGGGGGAGTGATCCCAACGAGAAAACGCGCGCGTTGCGCGAGCTGCTTCGCCGTAGACGATACCCCTTTCTCAGCGCGGCGGAAGACCGCTTTCGAGCGCTTCTCCGGGAGCTTCCCAGCGCACCGGGCCTGCGCCTGCAGCCCCCCAGAGATTTCGAGGGGAAGCGCTTTTCGCTGCAGCTCGAGTTCGAAACCCCGGAGGAGGCGTGCTCGCTGCGGGAAAAGCTGGATGCCCTCCTCGGGCACCCCGTCTTCAGGACGCTTTTCGAGGGGAAAAGCCGAGGCTACGAGGCAGACCCGCCGTCTTGCCCATGAAACTCTCCCAGCTCTTCGTCGACGCGCCGCTTGCCGCAGAAGCCGAAGTCAAGCGCCTCGCCGAGACCCTCGGGGTCACGCCGCGGAAAGTCGGTTCCGCAAGCGAGGTCTTCACGGCCGTCACGGCGGCGGCGGATCCGGTCGCCGCCGGGAAACGCATGCTCTATCTCACCGCCAACCGGGGGGCTTTCGTCCGCGATTGCCCCGGGACCGCGCATTATACCTGCTGCGGCTATCGCATCCTCCATGTCGGCGCTTACTGCAGCATGGATTGCGCCTATTGCATCTTGCAGGCTTACTTTCATCCGCCGATATTAACCTATTTTATCAATAAAGATAATTTAACATATCAAATTGAAAGTGAATTTAATAATAAAAAGACTCAGCGTTTCGGGACCGGGGAATTCACCGACAGCCTGATCTGGGAAGGTTTATTTCCCATCAATACGGAGCTCGTCCGCCTTTTTGCCGGCCAGGACCGCTGCGTTCTCGAACTCAAGTCCAAGACGACGGCGGTCGAGGGGTTGCTTTCCCTGCCGCATCGCCGGCGCACGATTCTCGCCTGGTCGCTCAACAGCCGCGAAATGGTCTCCCGCTACGAGCGTGGGACGGCCGCCGTAGAGGCCCGTCTGGCTGCAGCCGCCCGTGCCGCCGGCGCCGGGTATCCCATCGCCTTTCACTTCGATCCGATCGTGATCGAAGACCGCTCTCTTCCGGGCTATCTGGAGACGGTCGAAAGAATGTTCGCCGCGGTCGACCCGGCGAACATCGTCTGGATCAGCCTGGGCGCCCTGCGGTTCATGCCGGCGCTCAAAGCGGTCATCGAAAGGCGTTTTCCCGGCACACCGCTTGCCTGCGGCGAATTCATCGTCGGGCTGGATGGGAAGATGCGCTATTTCAAACCCCTTCGCATCCGGGCCTACCGCGAGATGGCGCAGGCGATCCGCCGCCGGGCACCGGGGGTCTGCCTTTACCTTTGCATGGAGGACGAGGAGGTCTGGCGGGAGGCGCTGGGCTTTGCCCCCGCCGAGCGCGGCGGGCTCGCCGCCATGCTGGATGAGGCCGCCGTGCGTGTATGCGGATTGGAGCCATGAGAAGAACGACCGCCTCCGCTTTCGCGCTGGCACTTTTTTCCGCCTGCTTCCTTACGGTCTGGGCGGGGGAGGGGGAGGGACGTTGGGATGCCGTCCGCCGTGTGGCGGACGGCGATACCCTCGAGCTGGTCGACGGCCGCTTGGTGCGTCTGATCGGGGTCAATGCCCCGGAAATCGACCACGAAAACCGAATGGCCGAACCCCGGGCTTTGGAGGCGCGTGGATTCCTCGCAGGCGCGGTCGCCAGCGGGGGGATCCGCCTAGAATACGACGTAGAAAAACAGGACCGCCACGGCAGGACGCTCGCCTGGGTGTTCCTGCCGGACGGCCGCCTGCTGAACGAGCTGCTGCTCCGGGAGGGCCTGGCCTACTGCCTGCCGACAACCCCGAATCTCAAGTACGAGAACCGCCTCCTCGCGGCACAGCGCGCCGCGATGGCCGAAGGGAAGGGCATCTGGAAAGATCTGCGTGAAAACCCCTCGGCGCGGTACACGGGGAACCTGCGCAGCCGCCGCTTCCACCTCGCGACTTGCCCGGACGCCCGTCGCATCGCGCCGAGGAACCGGGTTTCCTTTGCAAGCCTGCGGGAGGCTTTCTTTGCCGGCTTCGCCCCCGACCGTGACTGCCTGCCGGCCGAGAAAAAGCCTTTCTGATCCGTCTTCCGACGCCCTATTCCTTTTCCTTCGCCTTGGCCGCCGCCTCGATCACCTTCTGCGCGATGTGCGCGGGCACCTCGTCGTAGTGGGAAAACTCCATGCGGTAGATTCCGCGGCCGCCGGTCATCGAGCGCAGGTCCGGGGCATAGGTCTGGAACTCGGCCATGGGCACGTAGGCGTGGATGATCTGGTTCTTGCCCGCGTTTTCCATGCCCAGCACCCGGCCGCGGCGGCTGTTCAGATCGCCCATGATGTCGCCCATGAATTCGTCGGGCGCGATCACCGTGACCTTCATGATCGGCTCGAGCAGCACGGGGTCGGCCTGTTCGGCCGCCTTGCGAAAGGCGAGCGATCCGGCGATCTTGAAAGCCATTTCCGATGAATCCACCGGGTGGTAGGACCCGTCGTCCACGGTGGCCTTGAAGTCGATGCAAGGGAAGCCGGCGAGCACGCCGCGCTGGGCCGACTCGATGATCCCCTTTTCCACGGCGGGGATGTACTGCCGCGGAATCGCCCCGCCGACGATCGCATCCACGAATTCGAAGCCCTTGCCCCGCGGCAGGGGCTCGAACTGCACCCAGCAGTCCCCGAACTGGCCGTGGCCGCCGGTCTGTTTCTTGTGCCGCCCCTGAACGCGCACTTTTTTCTTGATCGTCTCGCGGTAGGGGACCTTGGGGGTGTTGAGCTGCACCTCGACGTTGAACTTGCGCTTGAGCCGCTCGACCGTGGTCTCGATGTGGATCTGCCCCTGGCCGTGCAGGATGATTTCCTTCGTTTCGGAGAGGCGCTCGATGCGCAGCGAGGGGTCCTCCTCGAGCAGTTTCATCAGGCAGGTGAAAACCTTGTCCTCGTCGCCCTTGGACTTGGGAGAAAGCGCGTAGGAAATGAGCGAGGGGATCGGCTCGACGGGGGTGAAGAGGATTTTCTTCGCCTCGTCGCAGAGCGTGTCCCCCGTGCTCGTGTCCTTGAGCTTGGCGACGGCCACGATCGACCCCGGCCCGGCTCCCGGTACGGGCTTCTGTTCCTTGCCGAGGATCACGAGGAGCTGGTTGTACCGCTCGCGGCTCTGCTTGCGGCTGTTGTAGAAACTGCCCTCCGAACCGAGGGTGCCGGAGAAGACGCGGAAGATGTTGAGCCGACCGGCATAGGGGTCGGACATGGTCTTGAAGACGAGGGCCGAAAACGGGGCCTGCGGGTCGGGGGCGCGCTCGATCTCCGCACCCGTATCGGGGTCGGTCCCCTTCTTGGGGCCGCGATCGAGAGGGGAGGGCAGGGCGGCGACCACGAAGTCGAGCAGCAGGTCGACGCCGATGTTGCGCGTCGCAGAACCGCAAAGCACCGGCGTGAAAACGCGGTTCAGGGTCCCCTTGCGCAGGGCCGCACGCAGCTCCTCCTCCGAGAGCGTCTCCCCCTCGAGGTAGCGCTCGACCAGGGCATCGTCGGCCTCGGCGATGTTCTCGATCAAGGCCTCGCGCTCGGAGTCCACGATCTCGACCATTTCCGCCGGGATCTCGGAGGCCTTCCCCTTCCCGTCCTCGCCGTAGAGGTAGGCCTTGCGGCCGATCAGGTCGACGACGCCGCGGAATCCCGCCTCGGCGCCGATCGGCAGCTGCAGGATGATCGGTTTGGGTTGAAAGAGGCTTTTCGCCTCTTCGAAGGCGCGTTGGAAGTCGGCCCGCTCGCGGTCGAGCTTGTTCACGAAGATCGCGCGCGGAAGCCCGAAATCGTTCAGGAAATCCCACCCGATTTCGGTCTGCACCTTGACCCCGTCGACGGCGTCGATGAGGACGAGGGCGCCGTCGGCGGCTTGCAGACAGGTCTTGGTGTCCGAAAAGAAGTTCTGGTCGCCCGGCGTGTCGAGGAGCGTCACGGTGTGCTTTTTCCAGGGCAGCTGGTGGAGCCCGGTGGAAATGCTCGAGGCCCGGCGGATTTCTTCGGGCTCGAAATCCAGGGCCGTGTTGCCCTCTTCGATCCGCCCCATGCGGTTGATCACGCCCGCGTCAAACAGCATGGCCTCCGCGAGGGAAGTTTTGCCGGCGCCGCCGTGGGCCACCAGTGCCAGGTTGCGAAGGGCTTCGATCTTTTCGCTCATTGGGCATCCTCTCTCGGGGTGGGATTGCGCGCCCGGGGCCGGGCGACAAAGGAAGGCTTCTATCCGCTCGCCTTGCAAAAATCAAGACGAAAAACCGCAGACTGAGCCGTCATTCAAGGCTGAAGAAGAAGGAAAAACTCACGGTTTCCCTTGGGCCCGGCGATGGGGGAGGAAAGCGGTTCGGAGGCGCTCAAGCCCAGGCCGCGGAAGAACCCTTGCAGCTCGGAGAGGACGCGGGCGTGAAGCGCCGGGTCGCGTACGACTCCGCCCTTCCCGACCAGGCCGCGGCCGACTTCGAACTGGGGCTTGACCAGGGCGGCGATCCTCCCGTGGGGTTGAAGAAGCGGCAGGACGGCCGGGACGACGATCCGAAGCGAAATGAAGGAAACGTCGATCGTGGCGAGATCGATGGGCTCGGGGATCTTCTCCCGGCCGAGGTGCCGCGCGTTGGTGCGCTCGATCACGATGACCCGCGGGTCGCAGCGCAGCCGCCAGGCGAGCTGTCCGTAGCCGACGTCCACGGCATAGACGCGCGCCGCCCCGTGTTGCAGCAGGCAATCGGTGAACCCGCCGGTCGAGGCGCCGACATCCAGGCAGACCCGGCCTTCGACCTTGAGGGCGAAACCCCGGATCGCCGCTTCCAGCTTCAGACCGCCGCGGCTGACATAGGGGCAACCCGACGAGACCACTTCAATGGCGGCGTCGGGTGCGAGCTTGAGGCCGGGCTTGCCGACGGGGACGCCGTCGACCCGCACGAGACCGGCCAGGACGGCGGCTTGGGCCCGTTCGCGGCTCGGGAAAAACCCGCGCTCGACGAGCAGGAGATCGATCCTTTGGCGCTCGGTTTTCAAGGCGGAAAGCGGGGGTCGCAAAGAAGGCGAATGTCTATCAGGCGCAGCGGGCGACCGTGTGCCGGTGCGGCAGGGCACCGCCCGTCGCGAGGCGGTGGGCGGCTTCGACGATGGCCGCGGCGTCGACCCCGCATTTCGCCCGCAGGAGATTCTGAGGACCGTGCTCGATGAAACGGTCCGGGAGGCCCAGGCGTTCAATCGCGACACCGGTCACCCCGGCATCCTGCAGCGCTTCGAGGACGGCGCTGCCGAAGCCCCCCTGGCGCGCATTTTCCTCCACGGTGACCAGCCGCGGGATCTTCCGCGCGAGCTCTGTGATCAGCCCGGTATCGAGGGGTTTGACGAAGCGGGCGTCGACCAGCGTGATGCGGATCCCCTCCGCCGCCAGCATGCGCTCGGCCTGGATCGCCTCGGCGACGCTCGCCCCGATCGCGAGCACGACGAGGTCGTCTCCCTGGGAGAGGACCTTGGCCTTTCCGATGGGGATGGGAGAGATGTCACAGGCGATCGGCACCCCGGGTGCGTTGCCGCGCGGGTAGCGGAAGGCGATCGGCCCGTCGTGCTGGAGTGCGGTCAGCATCATTCGGCGCAGCTCGTTTTCGTCCCGCGGGGCCATGACGACCAAGTGGGGAAGGCTTCGCAGGTAGGTGAGATCGAAGGCGCCGTGATGCGTGGGGCCGTCTTCCCCGACGAGCCCCCCGCGATCGATCGCGAAGACGACGGGAAGGCGGTCCAGGCAGACGTCGTGCAGGATCTGATCATAGGCCCGCTGCAGAAAGGTGGAGTAGATGGCCACCACGGGCCGCAGCCCCTCCACGGCAAGGCCCGCCGCGAACGTGACGGCATGCTGCTCGGCGATGCCGACATCGAAGAAGCGCTCCGGAAAGGCCATGGCGAAAGGCGTCAGGCCCGTCCCCTCGGGCATGGCCGCCGTCACCGCTACGACGCGCGGGTCCCGCCGGGCGAGCTCGATCAGCGTCTCCCCGAACACCTGCGTGTAGGTGGGGGTCGCCGGCCGGCGGTCGACGCAGGATCCCGTGGCGACGTCGAAGCGGCCGCAGCCGTGGAAAAAGACCGGGTTCTTCTCGGCGGGTTCGTAGCCCTTGCCCTTGACCGTGGTGACGTGCAAGAGCACGGGTTCACGGATGTATTTGATGTTGTTCAAGATATCGATCAGGTGGTCGATCCGGTGGCCGTTGATCGGACCGAAGTATTCGAAATTGAAGGCCTCGAAGAGCATGCCCGGCGTGACGAAAGACTTGAAAGATTCCTCCGTCCGCTTGGCGAGCTGGTAGACATCCTCGCCGATGCGCGGCAGGCGGCGGAAGAAGTAGCCGAGCTCGCGGCGCAGTTCCTGGAGTTTCTTCGCCGAGAAGGTCCGGCTCAGAAAAGAGGAGAGTGCACCCACATTGCGCGAGATCGACATCTCGTTGTCGTTGAGAATCACGATCAGGTCGCGCTTGGGGTCGCCGCCCGCCTGGTTGAGACCCTCGAAGGCGATTCCAGCGGTGAGCGAGCCGTCCCCGATCACCGCCACCACGCGATCCTTTTCCCCCTTGAGGGCCTTGGCGCAGGCCATGCCGAAGCCGGCCGAGATCGAGGTGCTGCTGTGCCCGGTGGAAAAGGCATCATAGGGGCTTTCGCTGCGGCGGGTAAAGCCGGAGATGCCCCCGTGCTGCCTGAGGCGTTGGAAGATCTCCCGCCTGCCGGTCAGAATCTTGTGGGCGTAGGCCTGGTGGCCGACATCCCAGATGATCCGGTCGCGCGGGCAGTCGAAGACGTAATGCACGGCGATCGCGAGCTCGACCGCACCCAGGCTCGAGGCAAGATGCCCGCCGTTTCGCGAGACCACATCGACGATGAGGCGGCGGATTTCCGCGGCCAGCTCGGGAAGGCGGGATCGGGGGAGTTTTTTGAGGTCGGCTGGAGACTGGATCGCTTCGAGGAGCGTCATTTGTTCCGCGTTACGACATAGCGCGCGATGGCGCGCAGGGGATCGGCCCGGGAGTCGAACGAGGACAAGTCCTTCAAGGCCGTATGAATCAGATCTTGGGCTTTTTTTTTGGATTTTTCAAGCCCGATGAGTGCGGGGTAGGAGTTTTTCCCCTGAATCCGATCGGTTCCCACAGCCTTGCCCATGATTGCCGGATCCCCTTCGACGTTCAGGATGTCGTCGACCACCTGGAAGGCAAGGCCGAGCTTGCGCCCGAAAGCGCGAAGCGCAGCCACCTGCGGGTCGGTGCCCCCGGCGATCAAGGCACCGGCGGCGAGTGCGGCTTCCAACATGGCGCCGGTCTTCAGCCCGTGGAGATGTTCGACCTGAGCGATCGTGCTCGGGCGTCCCTGCGTTTCCATGTCGAGCATCTGTCCCCGGACCATGCCCCGGGGGCCGGCGGCATGGGCGATCAGACGGATTACGGCCAAGGTGCGCGCGGGCGGCGCCTGGCAGCGGGAGGCGATGATTTCGAAGGCGAACGTGAGCAGGCCGTCGCCGGCCAAGATGGCCGTCGCCTCGTCGAAGGCGATGTGGCAGGTGGGCTTGCCGCGGCGCAGGGCATCGTCGTCCATAGCCGGAAGGTCGTCGTGGATCAGCGAGTAGGTGTGGATCATCTCGAGCGCACATGCGACGGGCAGGGCGTCGGATGCGGTCCCGCCCACGGCCTCGGCCGCCGCGAGACAGAGCACGGGGCGAATGCGCTTGCCGCCGGCGAAGAGCGAATAGCGCATGGCCTCGATCAAGCGCCCCCCCGGTGAGTCTTCCTGGGGAAGAAGGGAGGCGAGGTGCTCCTCGATCAGGCGCGTCGTTTGCTCGAGGTAAGCGTCGAGATCGACCATGTTTTGCAGCGCGGCCGCTTGTTTTCTTCGGGCGAAAACGAACCTTCGTCGCTAAAACGGAATCTCGTCATCGCCGGCACGGGGGGCGCCCGGTTCGGGGGATAGCGGTTTTTCGACGCTTTCCCCGGCCTCGTTCTGAAGGAGAACGGTGATCCGGCGCTCGGTTTCCTCGAGTTTCTGCGAGCAGAACTTCGAGAGTTCGATCCCCTCTTCGAACTTGCGCAGTGCGGCCTCGAGCGGCAGATCGCCGGATTCGAGCTCGCGCACGATCTGCTCGAGCTGCTGCAGGGCCTGTTCAAACGATTTTTTGGCCATGGTGCACTTCCTGGATCTCGCAGACAAGATTTCCGGAAGACAAGACCACCTCGACGCGCTCCCTTGGCGCTACCTGTGTCGCATCCGAGATTACCCTCCGCTCCGGCAGGGAGCGGGTTACGCTGTAGCCGCGCCGAAGGATGGCAAGGGGGTTCGCTGCATGGAGCATCGTGACCAGGAGACGAAGCCCGTCTGATTTCTTGTTAATGTAAATTTTATTGAATAACAACAAATTAGAACTTACATCTTTAACTTTATTCTTATATTCTTTGATGATCCTCTGGGGGTGCTGGAGCGTAAGGCGCTGTTGCAAAGAGAACAATCTCAGCCGTTTGAGGCGGATCGGCTGTTGAGCGGCCCGCTGAAGCCTCTGTGTCAGCTCATCGAGCCGCATCCAGCTCTGCTGGGTCCTGCGTCGCGGCCAGGCAAGCAGTCTGCGAAAATCGAGGATGGTTCTCCGGTGCCGTTCGAGCATCTGCAACAGGCCCCGTCGCAGCCGCAGCTGGAGCACCTGGAGTTTCTGGAGCAGCTCGATGCGGTCGGGGACCAGGAGTTCGGCGGCGGCCGAAGGGGTCGGGGCGCGCAGGTCGGCCACGAAGTCGGCGATGGTATAATCGGTCTCGTGGCCGACGGCGGAGACGACCGGAATCCTGGAAGACGCGATCGCCCGGGCGACGGTTTCGGTGTTGAAAGGCCAGAGATCTTCGAGCGAGCCGCCGCCGCGGGCAAGAAGGATGATCTCGGCTTCGCCGCGGGCGTTGGCGATCTCGATGGCCTGGGCGATTTCGCGGGCAGCCTCGTCTCCCTGAACCCGTACCGGCAGAATCTGAATGGGAACCCCCGGGTAGCGGCGGGCGGTGATGTTCAGGATGTCATGGATGACGGCGCCGGTGAGAGAGGTGATGATCGCGATCTTGGCGGGCAGAAACGGGATCGGTCTCTTGCGCCCAGGGTCGAAGAGCCCCTCGGCGGCGAGTTTTTTCTTCAGCTGCTCGAAGGCCATCTGCAGCGCGCCGAGACCGGCCGGTTCCACGTATTCGAGGATGATCTGGTAGGATCCTCGGGGTTCGTAGACCGATACCCTTCCCAGCCCGATGATGCTCAGCCCGTCCTCGAGCTCGAAACGCAGATGGCGGCCCTGCTGGCGAAAGAGGACGGCGGCGATCTGGGCCGCGTCATCTTTCAGGGTGAAGTAGCAGTGCCCCGAGGAAGGGCGCCGGAAGTTAGAGATTTCACCGGTGATCCAGACAAAGGGGAATTTTTCTTCGAGGATCTGGCGGATTCTTCGGGTGAGCTCCGAAACCGAAAGGATGGATCTTCTCTGGTTTTCGGGGGGGGGCTCGGGAGAGATTTCCGGGGAGAAAGGGTCTTCGCCGGGCGGAGTCACGATTTAAACGTCCGATAAGTTATATTATGTCAACTTTATTAAGATGGCGAGGCTGCCACCTTACCCCCTGCTTTCGGGCTCGTCATCGGAGTACTTCTGAATCAACTCCCGGATCGCCGGCACGGTGTAGATCTCCTCGTGCGGGAACTCGGCCAGGGATGAAGCCAGAATGCGGATCTTGCGCTGAAGCGGCCGGTGCTTGTCGATGAGGATCACGGGTCTTCCGCGCACGATACAGGAGCCCCCCTTCGTGGTCACCCCCGTGGCACGAAAATTGTGCTCCTCGACGGTGATGCCCAGCCTTTCAGCCACCTGTTTGAGTTCACTGTATATTTGATCCGGTTTCATCTTCGCGCTCCGACGACAAGCAGAGCTCCAATTCTCCACAGACTACGGAATCCATGGCCCGGAATCAAGAAAAAAGAGCCTTGATCCGGCGACAAAGAAAAACTATATTCCGGCAGTTTCAAGTGATTTGAGCTCAGAGAGGGAGAAAAAGAATGGATGCTTTGACGCTTCAGCGCACCCAAGTCCAGGTGCGGGTCAATTCCTTTGTCCGCAGTGTTTATAACTGGATGGCGATCGGGCTGGGCCTGACCGGCCTGACGGCGTTTTATGTCGCAGGATCGCCGGAGATCCTGCGTTTCATTTTCGGCTCCGGGTTCGTATTCTTCGGGCTGATCATCGGGCAGCTGGCCCTGGTGTTCACGATCAGCTCGCGTATTTACCGCATGCAGGCCTCGACGGCGACCGCCCTCTTTTTGCTTTACTCGATTCTGAACGGGACCACTCTTTCGTCGATTTTCCTTGCTTATGCGCAATCGACCATCACGAACGCCTTTTTTGTCTGCGCCGGCACCTTCGTCGCCTGCAGCATCTACGGTTATACCACGAAACGTGATCTAACATCGCTCGGCGGCTTTTTCATGATGGGCCTCATCGGCATCATCATCGCCTCGCTCGTGAACATGTTTTTCCAGAGCAGTGCCGTCAGCACCATCGTGAGTTACATCGGGGTTCTCGTCTTTGTCGGTCTGACCGCCTACGACACGCAGGCGATCAAGAACATGGCTCTAACGCAGCCGGAGGACATCGACGCCGGGGCCGTACGCAAAGGGGCCATCCTGGGGGCACTCAAGCTCTACCTCGACTTCATCAACCTCTTTCTCATGCTGCTGCGCATTTTCGGGTCCAACCGGGACTAAAGCAAGGGTTGAAAAAAAAAGAAGCCCCGTCCGCATCACGGACGGGGCTTCTTTGCAGGGAACTCTTTCCGTCGCTCAGCCGATGGCGCGGGAGACGGCCCGAGCGAGCCTTTCGCAGAGAATTCGCGTTCGTTCCTCCGTCGGGCCCTCGACCATCACCCTGCAGAGCGATTCGGTCCCCGAGTAGCGCACCAAGACCCTGCCCTCCGTTCCGAGTTCATGCTCGACGGCGACGATGGCGTCGCGTATGGGCCCCGGGGCGTCGAGCGGCGGCTTTTCACGCACCGGAACATTGATCAGAACCTGGGGAAAGGGGGTCATCACCCTTTTCAAGCGAGATAGCGGCTCCCCGCTTTGTCGCATGGCCTCGATCAACAGGAGAGCGGTGAGCAGGCCGTCCCCCGTCGTGTGCGGCCCGGCAAAAATGATGTGGCCGGAATCCTCCCCCCCCAGAACCGCGCCGTTTTCGCGCATCGCCTCCATCACCCAGCGGTCGCCCACGCGCGTGGTCACATGGCGGATTCCCGCCTCGATCAGGGATTTCGTGAGCCCGGCGTTGCTCATGACCGTGCTGACGACGAGATGCCGGGCGAGGCGTCCGGAACGCTTCAGGTGGCGCGCCAGGATGGCGAGGATGCGGTCGCCGGAGAGAATCTCCCCGCTCTCGTCGACGGCGATCAAGCGGTCCGCATCCCCGTCGAGAGCGAATCCGGCATCGGCCTTTTCCTCGACGACACGTCGCGCGAGATTCTTCGGGTGCTGCGAGCCGCAACCGCGGTTGATGTTCTTCCCGTCCGGTTCGTCGTTGATGATCAGGGCGTCGAGGTCAAATCCTGAAAACACCCGCTTCGCCACCGTGGATGCCGCACCGTTTGCACAATCGACCACCAGCCGACGAGGAAACGACCCGTTCGAGAGATTGACCGCCTCCCTCAGAAACGCAAGATATTCGCCGTCTGCGTCATCGCGGAACACGACGCCGCCGAACTCCGCGTTTTCCTTGAAACCGCCATTCAGGATTCGCTCCTCGATCGCCTCTTCCAGTTCATCGGAAAGCTTGCAGCCGTCCGCCCCGAAGAGTTTGATCCCGTTGTCCTCGTACACGTTGTGGGAGGCGGAGACGACGATGCCGCAGGAAGCACCCAGCCTTCGGGTGAGGCAGGAAATCGCAGGCGTGGGGAGAATGCCCAAGAGGGCGGCTTGGCCGCCTGCCTGACTGATGCCGGCTGCCAGCGCATGGACCAGCATGTCGCCGGAAATGCGCGGGTCACGGCCGATCAGCACCATCGGCTTCCCGGCGGTGCCGTCGCCGCAGAACTCGACGGCAGCGCGTCCGATATTCAGTGCGACATCCGGAACTATAGGATAGCGGCCTGCTTTTCCTCTGATTCCATCTGTGCCGAACAGCTTTGCCATGTCGACTGGAGGGCTCCTCTACTCAGAGCAGGATGCGCTGCAGAGCGCCTACTGTTTCATCGACGAGTCCCTGCAGCCAGGAAGTCCCGATTGCAGCCTCTTCGCTCGCCAGGGCTTGAATCGCCTTGGTGTATTCTTTCCCCGCTTCATCAATTCTGGAAGAAAGCGCCTCCAGAAAACGTTCCCGCAAAGCGGGATCGCCCCTTCGTTCGAGGATCTTTTGGAACATGGCCTCGAATTCGGGCCAGCGGCCGAGCGGTTCCCGTTTGTCCGCAATCTCGAGATACTGCCGCAGACGCTTCAACCGCTCGGCGATCCCGCTCTCGAGGGTTTGCAAGAGACCGGCGTGTAGTTCCTCCGGGAAGCGCCCGCTGATGAAAAGGGCACGCGCCTCGATGTACCAGAGGCGAAGCGCCGCCAGGTTGGCGAGATAGAAGACGTTGTTTTCGATGACCCTTGCGCTGCCGCCGAGGCGCAGGCCGCGGGCGGAGACATTGCCTTCGCGGACGGTTCCACCGAAGATCATCCGGTCCGGACGCAATTCATCTTTGCGCAGAATGGTCCCCGCGGCGACCGTGGTCCCGAAGTTCAGCCGCAAGGGCCCCACCATGCCCCCCTGCCCTCCGAGGAAAATCGGCTTCTGATTGAGCATCACGCCCCGGGGCACATCGCCGATCAGGGAAGGGGTGGCCTTGTCCTGCCGGGGGGTGAAGTTGAAATGGATGTAGGAGCTCCCCACCTCGCTGTGATTTTCGGGTCCGGTCCCCCCGGCCATGAGGCAGTCGCAGAAATTGATGAGGCTCCCCAGCGTGACGAAGGGAAACAGAATGGTCTGCTTCAGGCCGACCGTGTGGGCGATGCTCGCCCTCTCTTCCAGAATCGTGCCCTCCCGCACGTGTGAGCCGGAGCCGCAGACCGCACCCTCGAGAAAAACGGCATCACGGAAATAGCCGCCCCTCAGCTCGACCCCGGGGCCGATATAGCAGTTTTCAACCGTGACCGGCCCCTCAGCGCCGAGCTTCGCCCCCTCCAGAATCATGGTTTTTTCGCCGCGGAGGCGGCAGCCGGGGTGGATCACGACACCCTTTCCCGAAAGACGATCGATCGGGACATCGCCTTCGATCGTGACCGTTTCCGGCAGAGGCAGGATGGCACCTTTTTGAAGAAGTCGGATCGCCGCATTTTCGTGTGAACGGCTTTTCATGTCGGCGTCACCCCTGGCTTGTTTTTTTCTTCCTCGCCTTCAAGCCGACCGATAGTCGGGCACGACTTCCTGAAGCTTGAGGCGGATGGCATCGGGGTCTTTCTTGTGCATCAGGACCACGAGATCGGCCAGATGACCGTTCAACAGGCAGAGATCGCATGTCGTCCCGTTCAGCTGGAAAATTTGGGGGTGCGCGGTCGGCATGAGCCTCTCGTCGGCCGTGATCAGCTCTTCGTAGAGTTTTTCGCCGGGACGAAGGCCGGTGAATTCGATCCGGATGTCGCGATCCGGCTCGAAACCCGAGAGCCGGATCAGATCACGCGCCATTTCGACGATTTTCACGGGGGTCCCCATGTCCAGGATGAAAATTTCTCCCCCCTCCCCCATCGCCGCCGCTTGCAGGATGAGCTGGGCCGCCTCACGGACGGTCATGAAAAAGCGGGTCGCTTCGGGGTGCGTCACCGTGACCGGGCCGCCCTTTTCGATCTGCTTCTGGAACAAGGGGACGACGCTGCCGGCGCTTCCGATCACGTTTCCGAAACGCACGGCCAAGTAGCGGGTCTCGACGCCGCCGCAGGAATTCTGGTTGAGGGCGATCATTTCGGCAAGGCGTTTGGACGCCCCCATCACGCTTGCCGGCCGCACCGCCTTGTCCGTGGAGACGAGGACGAATCGTTCGACCCGGCAGGCGTTGCAAGCACGAATGAGGTTCCAAGTCCCCAGGATGTTGTTTTCGATCGCCTTCCAGGGATGACGCTCGAGCATCGGGACATGCTTGTAAGCGGCGGCGTGATAAACGATGTGCGGGGAATGGCGGTGAAAGACCTCTTCAAGGTGGCGGGGATCGCAGATATCCCCGAGAACGGGGATCACGGCCTGTTTGGCTTCACTTCGCAATTCCGTGTCGATCTCGAAGAGAGAGCTTTCCGCCCGTTCGAAGAGCACGAGGCCCTCGATCCCGAAGCGGAGAATCTGGCGGCAGAGCTCGGAGCCGATCGAGCCTCCCGCGCCGGTTACGAGGACCTTCTTTCCTTTGAGGTGATCGGCGATCATTTTCTCGTCGAGCCGGACCGTTTTGCGGCCGATCAGGTCACGGTAGGCTACCTCACGGGCTGCCCTGATGCTCACCTGGCCGTTGATCAGCTCCCCGTAGGCGGGCACGGTGCGGAAGCGGATGCCGGAGTGTTTGCAGATATCGACGATGCGGCGCATCTCGGAGGCGTCGGCCGAGGGGATGGCAATCAGGACTTCATCGACTTCGTTTTTTTTGGCCACAAAAGGGAGATCGGCGATGATCCCGCGGACGATCACCCCGTGAATTTTCTTCCCGATCTTTCCCGGGTTGTCGTCCAGAAACCCCACGATCTCATAATTCAACAACCGATTGTCCCGGATCTCACGCAAAATTTTTTCACCGCAACTTCCCGCCCCGATGATCAAGAGCCTTCGAGGGGGAGTCGCCGGGCGATGAGTATCCGAGATGGATTGGGGATTGGACAGGGATTGGATCGGCTTCGCGGGAACAAATTTCTGGTAAAAGAGCCGTATCCCAAGGCGGGCGCCGGAAACGGCAAGCACTCCGATACAAAAGTTGATGAAGACGACCGATCGGGGAACGTTGCGGAAACGATAGATCAGGACGGCAAGGAGAACGATGACGAGCGTGCTCAGGGCGAGCGCCTTGAGGATGTTCAAAAGATCCCCGACGCTCGTAAAACGCCACATGCCACGGTAGACGTCGAAGCCGTACAAGCAGGCGATCTGCACACTCACCACAATCGGAAGCAGGGCCAACATTTCATCGATAAATTTAACCGGGACTTGCAACTCAAAGCGCAGGCCGTAGGCGAGAAGCCAAGATGTCGCAAGCAGAACGACATCCAGCGCAAGCATGATGAAAAAATTGCGATTGAATAAAGCTTTGCGCATCATGGTTCGTCTACTGCCGCAAACCTCGCTTCAAGACGCGAAGAAATCGAGTACCAGAGAATGCCCAGGGCCTCGTGAAGGACGGCCTCGACTTTGGCCATCTCCCCGGCCCGTGGAAAGAAATCAAGCGGGCTGACCCAGGGGCTTTTTAAACCCAGGTAATCGCAAGGTGCGGGGATCGGTCTCATTCCTCTTTGTTCGAAAAGAAGAATCGAGCGTCTCATGTGAAGAGCCGATGTGACGAGAACAAGCGGTTCTTTCTGAACGATCTTCTTTATCGCCTCCGCCTGTTCAGCCGTGTCCCGCGCCTTGGATTCCAACAGGATTCGTTCCTGAGGGACCCCCAGCATAAGCGCGGTTTGCGCCATGGTTTCGGCAACAGAGGTCTCCTCGAACACCGCCCCGCCGGAAAGAAGAAGGCGGCTTTCAGGAATTTCACGCAAGATACGGATGCCTTCAACGAGGCGAGCCAAGCTGGACCCTCCGAGTTTGTGGCTCGGCGGAACCCCTCGAGCATCCACGTGCCCTCCGCCTAAAACGACAACCCAGGCGGCTTGAGGAAACGATTCAAGCGGTTGATAGCGGTCTTCCAGAGTGCCTGCGAACCGGTTGGCGAACACTGAAAATCCGGTGAGGGTCAAGAGAATCAGGCCTGCGGCAGCGAAAAGCCATCCTGCTTTCGACGGGCGCGGCGACCTCAATTTGAGGAGACCGATCCAAACGAAAGCCAGACCCAAGGTCAGAGGCATGACCATCAACGTAAGGATCTTTTTGGCAATGAACTTCAGTGGGCAACCCCCTTCCCTTTCAGGCAGCCGATTATGGTCAAAAGAAGAATTTTCAGATCGAAACGAAGACTCCGCTTTTTGAGATATTCCTCGTCATATTGGACCTTGACCGGTATGGGCAGATCATCGCGGCCGTTCACCTGCGCCCAACCTGTGATTCCCGGCCTGAGCCGGTGAATGCCTTTCTGGGTCCGCAAAGCGATAAGGTCGTCCTGGTTGAACAAGGCGGGCCTGGGGCCGACCAGGCTCATGTCGCCTTTCAACACGCTGTATAGCTGGGGCAGCTCGTCCAAGCTGAGCCGTCGCAGGAGCTTACCTACAAGGGTGATCCAGCGTTCCGGGTTTTTCAAAAGATGAGTGGCGACTGCCGGCGTGTCCGGGCGCATGGTCCTGAACTTGGGCATAAGGAACAGGGTATTGTCGCGACCGACCCTCCGGGACCAATAAAGCACCGGTCCCTGGGAAGTGATGTGGATGATCATCGCGATCACAAGTCCAAGAAGCGCCGCAGGAAAAATCACCAGGCCTGAAAAGAACAGATCCCAAAAACGTTTTGGGGCCTCTGTGAAATGGGAAGAAGCCATGTTCCTGAGCCTTCACCCGATGGAACCGCCAGCATTTTCACGGAACCACAATGCTGTTTTTCGGATACCGGTTTCTACCGAAGCAGTGGGCCTCCACCCGATTGCTTCCTGAATTCTCGAGGTGTCAGCCCAGAGGGATCTTGTAAGACTCATGAATTCTTTCTTTCGTCCGCTGATAACAAAAAGAAGCCGGAGCAAACAGACGGGGATATTATACAGTCGTTCCTTGACCGATAGCGAGTGAGACAACCGCCGAATCAAATCAGGCGTGGATAAAGCCTCCGGGTCTGCGACCAAAAAGGTTTTTCCCGCCGCCCGAGGATGGGTCAGAGCCGCCATGATTCCCTCGATCAGATTGTCAATGAATAAGATGCTCCGTCGATTCTTGATGGCCCCAAGAGGCAGCGGCATGCCCTTCGCAACCCAGTCCATGAGCTTGCGAAACCCTCCCTTGACTCCAGGGCCATACACAAGTGCTGGGCGTAGTATGACCGCTTCCATGCCGGTGGTATTGGATATCTCCCAAATAGCTTTCTCGGCCATCACTTTGGTTACAGCATAATCGGAGAACGGATTTGGCGGATCGGTTTCTCTAACGGGGGCCTCACAAGACTCGCCGTGAACTTTGATTGAACTGACGAAAACAAAGCGACGGACACCGGCATGAGCTGCACAGAGTGCCAGGTGTTCGGTTCCTTCAACATTGACCTGATGAAGTCGTCGCTTTTGAATTTTTTTCCCCGATGTATCCGAAATTCCCGCGAGGTGGACGACGGCTTCCGCCGCTTTCAGCGTTTCATTCCAATCGGTATACGGTCCAATTTCCCCAATCGGCTTCAGCATTATTCCTTTTACATCAAGCTCTCTCGTTGGGTTGCGAACAACTCCAACAACGTTACATCCCATTGCCAAGCACTTTGCAGTCAAGAGTTTTCCTATGAAACCATTACAGCCGGTGATGACTATTTTTTGATGATTCAGCACCAGACGAAGCCCCATTTTCGAAAGTAACGAAGAGCACTCAGAGCAAAAATGATGCTTCCCTTAACACTCCTGTGAGCCATTCGTTGCCAGGAATGGATTACGGAAACTTCGGGAAAGTAAACAGTACGATAGCCTTCATTCTGTATTCTTCGTGAAAGATCGGCGTCTTCAAAGTATAAGAAGAATCGCTCGTCGAACCCTTTTATTTTTTTCAGCAATTCGGTACGGCAAAACATAAAAGCGCCTGACAAAAAAGGAACATCGTAAGACCTTTCATAGCCGACATCTCTCATGTCATAGGATTCAAGTCTCTTTCTGAATAATTTTTCTTTTGATCCGGGAAGTACTCTTCTAAGAATCAAATCCAGGACGTTTGGATATCTTCTATTCAAATGTTGCAACTTGCCGTCCGGGTAACAAAATTTTGGGGATACAATGCCGATATCCGGATTTCGTATCATAAAGTCGACAAGAGGTGAAAAAATTTCATTTTGGAAGTAAATATCGGGATTGCATATTGCGTGGTAATCGCTATCGACATAGTTTAAAATACGATTATGTCCTTTGGCGAAACCAATGTTTTTGTTGTTCAAAATAATCTTTGTATTTGGTGTTTTTTTAAATTGTTTGCGAATGATTTCGCTTGTCCCGTCTTTGGAATAATTATCAATCACAATGATTTCAAGAACATGTTGTTTGGGGCTATGCTCGAGAAGCGAAGATAAAGTCTTGCGGATGGTGCTTTGGTTATTGTAGGCGACGATACCAACGGAGACCGTTGCCATCAAGCGACCTGTTTCCAGGACTCGGCGCCGTTCAAGATGTCGAAGGAGATCGCCTCGTCCTGCTTGAGCGCGG
>JBBFLI020000032.1:0-45773 GCA_037481615.2 Desulfobacterales bacterium | reverse complement strand
CTCCCGAGGAGCCGCCCCCGCCCCCGCCCGAGCCGGAACCCGGGGCGACGCCGGAGGAGGCGATCGCCCCGCTGAGCGTGGTGCCCAGGGAATCGGCGAACTCCGCCGCCGTGGAGGGGCTCCAGGAGGGGCCCGAGTACCAGGAGGGGTGATAGACCCCCTCTGCCGGCGCCCGGCCGGCGGCGGAAAGGACGTCGGCGAATTTTTCCGCCCAGCGCTGTTCCACTCCCAGCGCGATCGCGTAAGGGAGGTATTTTTCGAAAAGGGCGGGGGTTCGCCCTTCGGGGGCGAGGCGCTCGAGGCGGTCGGCCTCGGTGGCGACGAGAAAGGTGCGGAAGCCCTCGATCTGGTCGAGGATGCGGCGGCCGAGCAGGGTCGGGGCCTTGAGCAGGTGGTAAAAAAGGAGGTTCAGGGCGGCGGCGGCGACGGGAAAGGCCGCGAGCACAAGCGAGTGGGCGGCGATCATCCACAGGGCGAAAATCTCCCCCGCCAGGAACGGGAGCGAAAACAGGCTCATGAGGATCGCGCCGAGGAGATGGCCGACCCGGCGCCCGATCTGCTGCCGGGCGAAGACTCCTCTCCAGAGGCCCGCCGTCCGCTGCAGGAGAAGGAAGACGCCGACACTCCAGACGCTGATCCACACCCCGAGGAAGATCACCTCGGGGTGCGAGACCGCGGTGAAGAAGGCCCCCGCCACGGCGGCCAGCGAAAGGGTTGCCCCGGTGAGAAAGGCGCTGCGGTTCAGGACGAAGTGGGTTTTCTCGAAGGCGACCCTCAACGAGGATTGCAGGGCGCTTCTCGCCGCGGCGATCACGGCGTGGTTCTTGCGGTCGATCTCCAACGAGGAGGTTTTTTTGCCGAAGAGCCGGGAGAGCACGATCGCCTCGTCCGCACCCGGCGGCTCTTTCCCGCCGGATTTGCGGAGGAGAACGAAGCCGCCCTCCGGCTTCTCCTCAATCCCGAGAAACCCCTTGACCGCGAGATCGAGGAGGGAGACGGCGAAGGTCTTCTCGTCCCAGCGCATGCGCCAAAGGAAACGCACGGCCGCCGGGGAGAGATCGGCGGGCGGGGTGTAGCGCGGCACGATGACCCCGCGCTGCGGGTCCTTTCCCACCGCGCGCCAGACGAAGATGTAATAAAGCAGGATCGCGGCCAGCCCGAGCGCGGAGACGGGGGCCTCGAGGTTGTCCCGGAGCAGCCGAAGCGTCTGCTCCGAGCGCGAAGGCTCGCGCACGTGCCCCTTCGGCCAACCGACCACGATCGTCAGGCCCTCGCCGGGGCCGAGGGGACGGCTGGTGCGGAAGGAGGCTTCCCCGCGGGCGGTGACCGACGCCTGGTAGTCCTGCCCCTTGGCGCCGGCCGGTCCCGTGTAGGCTTCCAGGAGCAGGATCTCCGGAACCGTCGCCGGCAGAGACACCCGGGCGGCGGCCTGTTCGATCGGAAACTCCCAGCCGTTTCCGGTGACGTTCCAGTAGAGCTCGTCGTGGCGCTCGAAAAACCCGAGCTGGCGGCCGGTGCGGTAGACCAAGCGGTAGGTGTGCTCGCCGGGGGCGAGCAGGCGATCCTTGCGGCCCAGGTAGACGCGTACGCCGTGGGGGATCCTCTCGCTGTGCCAGTCCTCCGCCGCCCCGTCGCGGGCGGCCTCGAGCACCTCGAAGTCGACCCGGTAGCGGCGGCCGGCGCGGCCGCGGTAATCGGTCGGGAAGTCGCGAAAGATGCCGCGGCGGATTTTCTCCCCGGTCGAGCGCACGCGGATCGTTTCGGCCACGATCATGGATCCATCGGGTTCGACCGTGATCCGGCTTTCGAAGAAGAGGATGCGTTCGGTTTGCGCAAGAGCCGGGAACGCAAGAAAGAAGACGAGCAGGAGTCCGGTCAAGCCCTTTGCGGCCATCCCGCGGGCGCCGGGCGGGAGAGCGGATTCGGGGGGGCGGCCCATCGTCGGCCGGCCTTCAGAACCGGACCGCGACCGGTTTTCGTTCTTCGGCCGGGGATTCGAGCTCGAAGAACTCGCGGCGGGCGAATCCCAGACGCTTGGCGATCAGGTTCGCCGGGAACTGCTCGATCGCGGTGTTCAGGTCGCGGGCAACGGCGTTGTAGTAGCGCCGTGCGGCCTCGATCCCATCCTCGATCCCCTGGAGCTGTTTCTGGAGCTCGAGAAAATTCTGGTTCGCCTTGAGCTCGGGATAGGATTCGGCGACGGCGAAGAGGCTCTTCAGGCTGCGGGTGAGCTCGCCCTCCGCGCGGCCGGCCTCGGCGGGGCCGGCCGCCTGGGCCGCAAGCGCCCGCGCGGCGGTCAGCTTCTCGAGGAGCCCCCGCTCGTGGCCGGCGTATCCCTTCACCGTCTCGACCAGGTTGGGCACCAGATCACGCCGCTTCTTCAGGTGCACGTCGATGTCGGCCCAGGCCGCATCCCCCGTGTTGCGCAGGCGCACCAGGCGGTTGTAGAGCGCGGCCGCATACAGAACGATCGCGGCGAGGGCCGCGCAGACGATGATCAGCGAGAGCATCCCTCCTCCTTTCCCCGTTTTCCCGAGGTTCCTGGCCGCTACCCCTTATCGGCCGAACGGTGTCCGCGCTGAAGAACGACCCCTCGCGCCAGGGCATACTCCAGGCGGTCGAAAAATTGAAGCCTTCTGCCGCCGCCCGCGGGAATCGCCGAGCGCCGGGAACCCCTGCGGCATCGATTTGCCGGCCGATCCCGTTGATTTTCCGCTCAAGTTCCGAGGCCGAGATGCCGATCGAAAACCCTGAGAAGTCGCCCCGCTCCGGCGCTTCCGGGCCGGGGGGGGCCATCGGCGGGAAAAAATCGGCTGCGGCCGTCCGTGGAGGAACCTCATGAAGCTCTCCCTTTCGAAACGCGTCATCTCGGCAGTCATGATATCGGCCTTGATCGGAAGCAGCGCGGCGTTTATCTCCTCGTTTATGCTCCTGCGCGGCTTCGAGCGGCAGGCGCAGCAGGATGTCCAGAAATTCTCGCATGCCGCCCAGGAGCTGATGGACGTCCAGCGGGAACGCTGCCGCGAAACGGCTTTCCAGTTCGCCTCCCGGCCGGATGTGATCGAGGCCGTGAAGCAGGGGGACGGCGAGAGCCTGCGGAAAATCGCCAAGGCGTTTCTTGCCTCGGGTGCGGTCAACGTGCTCACGGTGGCGGGCCCGGACGGGAAGGTGCTGGCGCGGGGCCATTCCGACAAAGCGGGGGACTCGGTCCTCGGCCAGGTGAACGTGAAGAAGGCCCTATCCGGCGAGGCGTCCGCGGGGATCGAGGAAGGAACGGTCGTCAAGTTCTCCATGCGCGCCGGGCAGCCGATCCGCAGCGGGAATTCCGTGGTCGGCTCGGTGACGGCGGGAATCGACCTCTCGGGGGACACGCGCTTCGTCGACCGCGTGAAAGAGGTGCTGGGGGTGGAGTGCACGCTGTTTCACGGCGACACGCGCGTATCCACGACCATCGCCCGCGAGGGCAAACGGGCGGTCGGTACGCGTATGGACAATCCTGCGGTGATCGAAACGGTGCTCCGGCAGGGAAAGACCTTCCAGGCCGTCAACCGCATCCTCGATCGCGAATACAACACGACCTACTGGCCGATTCGTGACCTCGAGGGGAAGATCCTGGGCATGTTCTTCATCGGCAAGGAGCGCGACGTCGTCGTCCAGGCGCGCGAGGAAATGATCCTGACCGTCGCCCTGGTCGTCGCCGGGGTGATCGGCCTCATGGCGCTGGCGGCTTTTTTCATCGCCCGCTCGATCGCCGGCCCCATCCAGCGCGTGAGCGGCGGCCTGGCCGAGAGCACGGGCCGGGTGGCGAGCGTTTCCTCCCAGGTTTCGGGGACGAGCAAGATGCTCTCCGACGGCGCCTCCGAGCAGGCGGCCGCGATCGAGGAGACCTCCTCTTCCCTCGAGGAGATGGCCTCCATGACGAAGCACAACGCGGAGAACGCCTCCCAGGCCGACGGCCTGATGAAGCAGGTGGCCCAGCTCGTGGGCGAGGCGAACGGGTCCATGGAGAAGCTTTCCGGCTCGATGCAGGAGATCCAGAAGGCGAGCGAGGAGACGCAGAAGATCGTCAAGACGATCGACGAGATCGCCTTCCAGACGAACCTCCTCGCCCTGAACGCGGCCGTCGAGGCGGCCCGGGCCGGCGAGGCCGGCGCAGGATTCGCGGTGGTCGCCGACGAGGTGCGCAACCTCGCCATGCGGGCCGCCGATTCGGCGCGGAACACCGCCGCCCTGATCGAGAGCACGGTGAACAAGGTGAAGGGCGGCGCCGGGCTGATGAACGAGACCCGCGAGTCCTTCGCGCGGGTCGTGCAGAGCGCGGGCAAGGTCGCCGATCTCCTTGCGGAAATCGCCGCCGCCTCGCGGGAGCAGTCCCAGGGGATCGACCAGATCAACAAGGCCGTGAGCGACATGGACAAGGTGACGCAGCAGAACGCCGCCCACGCCGAAGAGACCTCCGCGGCCGCCGTCGAGCTCTCCTCCCAAGCCGGTCAGATGCAGGAGATGGTGGGCCGATTGCTCTCGTTGATCGGCGGGAGAGAGGGGGCGGAAAAAGCCGGGGCGACGGCGGCGGACGCCGCGCGGGCAGCCGCGCCCCGCGCGAGCAAAGCGGCGGTCAAGCCGGAACCCGCCGCCGCAAGGGTGAAAACGGCTGCCGCAAAAAGCTCGGGCCTGAAGGCCGAGCAGCTGATCCCGCTCGATAACGAGGAGTTCAAGGACTTCTGAACCCTTCGGCCGACCCACGGGGGGGCCCGCCTGGCCTCAGGCGGGCCTCTCTTTTTGCGCGGCGGCGAGGAGAGCGACCCCTTCGCGCTGGGCGCAGGCGAAACCCAGCACGATGACCGGGACGATGTTCACGAGATGGGCGACCACGGCGAAGGAGAGGGCTTCGGAGGGGGGGATGCCGAAAAAGGCGAGCGCCAGCTGGCAAAGGACGTGGTAGGTCCCGACGTAGCCGGGGGTCGAGGGGACGACCACGGCGATCGTGGTGAAGACGAGAACCACCGGCCCGACGGTCCAGGGCAAACGATATTCGTCGACCAGCCCGAAGGCCTCGAGGCAGGTGTGGTTCATGACCGCGTAGCCGAGCCAGATGGCGAGGGAGAGCCCGGCTACCGCGCCGTAGCGGGACGCGGACCCGAGGGGGACGATGCCGGAGAGAAAACGTTTCGCCAGAGCCTCGACTTTCCCTCGCCAGGGCCCCGGCAACGGGCGGAGGACGGCTCCGAGGAGGCCCACGGCGCGATCTTCGCGGCGCTTGCCGAGGACGAGCAGCCCCGCCAGCACCGCCGAGCCTCCCAGCAGGATCCAGCCGCTCGTCACCAGCCAGTCGGGAAAGGGGTGGACGACGACGATCGCGCCCAGAAGGGCGGTGAGAAAGAGGACATCGAGGATCCGCTCGACGACGATCGTCGCAAAGGCGGCCGAGGCCGAAAGCCCGGGGCTGTTGCGGGAGGCGACGAAAGCCCGCAGGAACTCGCCCAGGTGTGCGGGCAGAATGCTGTTCGCCGCGTAACCGATGAGCAGAGCCGAGAAAAGGCCCGTCGTGCGGGTCTGCGCCACCGGGGCGAGCAGGATCCGCCAGCGGACGGCGCGCAGCAGGTGGGCGAGAAGCAACGCGCCGGTCGAGGCCGCGATCCAGCGCAAGTCGACCAGCGCCCAGGCGGCGCGCATGCGCTCGAGTTCGACCCCGCGCAGGGCGAACGCGATGCAGCCCCCGGCGATCAGCACCCCGAGGACGGTCTGGATGAGGTTGCGGCGGCTCATGGGCGGACGCCTCTCGGCCGAGGGCGCATTCCCCGCCGGGGCCGATGCCGGCGATGGGGGCCCCCGTCAGGGGATGCGGTTTTTGACCAGCATGGTGGCGGGGTCGAGGGCGAGGTAGGCGTGTTCGGGCGGGAGGGTGATCCCCTTCAGCACGTTCACGTGGATCTCCTCGCCCACGGGCACGAGGCTGAGGGCGACCTCGAAGAGGTCCTCCACGTCCAGGATCTGCCGGGGCAGGCCCCCGAGACCCGGGGCCTCGTGGCGGTGGGTGCGGATCGAGAACCAGACGCCGAGTTCGTTCAGCCGGGCGTAGTGTTTCAGGCCGGCGAGGTCTTCCCGCTGCGGCTCGTCGAAGGAAAGCCCGTCGATGATCAGCAGCCGCGGCAGGAAGATCTTCTGCTCGATCAGGTCGGTGAGGCGCTCTTCGAGCTTGGGGACGCTGAAACCCTCGGTGCGGAAGGTCATGATGAAGCGGTGGGGCAGGATCTCCCCCCAGAGGGCTTCCGCCCGCTCGATCTGCACCTGCCGGGCGATGTTGCCGAAGATCTCGCGGTACCAGAGGTTGGTGCGGGTGACGGGCTGGTTCAGGCTCACGTGCACGACGTTGCGCCCCCTCAGCATGGCATGCAGCGCGATCTGGACGATGAGCGCGGTTTTGCCCACCCCCGCCCGGGCGAGGATCGCGCCGAAATGGCCGGCGCGGAGGATGGACTCCGATTCGCCGGCAAGGGATTGAACCGGGTTGCGCAGGATCAACTCGCGCTTGAGCATGGACCACATCCTTTCCTGGAGGCGGATCAGGCGGGCCGACGCTCCCGCCCGCGGCCGCCCCGCCGGCAGGGGTTCCGCCGGCCTTACGAAATTCCCCTCGTGGTGCATCCGGGATTCAGGCGACGTTTTTCTTCTGCGCGGAGGCCTTCTTCTCGAGCTCCTCGGCGATCGCCTGCGGCACCTGGCGATAGGCCAGGAACTCCATCGTGAACTGCGCCTGGCCCTGCGTGAGGGAGCGCAGGACCGTCGAGTAACCGAACATCTCGGCGAGGGGGACATGGGCTTCGATCACGCAGAAGCTCCCCTCGTCCTGGGAGCCGACGATCATCCCTCGGCGCTGGTTGAGCGAGCCCATGACCGCCCCCTGGAAGCCGGTCGGCGTTTCGACCACGACCTTCATGATCGGCTCCTGGATGACGGGCTTGGCCTTGAAATAGGCCTGCAGAAAAGCGCCGCGGGCGGCCTGCTGGAAGGCGAGATCGGAGGAGTCCACCGGGTGGCTCGCCCCGTCGTTCAGCACGACCCGGACCCCGGTCACGGGGAACTCCATTTTCGGCCCCTTGGCCAGACACTCGCGGAAGCCCTTCTCGCAGGCCGGGATGAATTGCGTGGGGATCGCCCCGCCCACGACCTGGTTTTCGAACGCGAAATCCCCCTCCGCCAGCGGCTCGATCCAGCCGGCCACCCGCCCGTACTGGCCGGAGCCGCCCGTCTGCTTCTTGTGCAGGTAGTCGAACTCGGCCCGCTGGGTGATGGTCTCGCGGTAGGCGACACGCGGCGCGCCCACCGTCACCTCCGCACCGTACTCGCGCTGGATGCGCTCGACGTAGACCTCGAGGTGCAGCTCGCCCATGCCCGAGATGATCGTCTCGCCGGTTTCGGGGTTCGTGTGCGTGCGGAAGGTGGGGTCTTCCTTGGTGAAACGGTTCAGGGCCTTGGAAAGGCCGATCTCGGACTTGTGGTTCCGGGGACTGATGGCGAGCGAGATGACCGGGGTGGGGACGAACATCGAGGTCATCGTCAGGCCGAGGCCGGGGGAGACGAACGTGTCGCCCGAGGCGCACTCGATGCCGAAGAGGGCGCCGATGTAGCCGGCCGGGATGGCCTCGATCTCCTCCATCTGGTCGGAGTGCATGCGCACGACGCGGCCGACCTTGATCTTCCGTCCCGTACGCACGTTGACGATCGTGTCGCCCTTGGCGAGCGTGCCTTGGTAGACGCGCACATAGGTGAGCTGCCCGTAGCTGCGGTCCTCGAGTTTGAAGGCGAGCGCGACGAGCGGGTCGTCGGGGTCGCTCGAGAGGCGGACCGGAGCCTCCCCCCGCTCCATGTCCAGGGCCTCGTTTTCGACATCCAGCGGGCAGGGGAGGAGAGCGCAGACGGCGTCGAGCAGCGGCTGGACCCCCTTGTTCTTATAGGCCGAGCCGAGAAGGACCGGGGTGATGCGCCGCTCGAGGGTGCCGCGACGCAGGGCGGAAAGCAGCATCTCCTCGGAGACGGGACGTTCCTCGAGGATGGTCTCGGTCAACTCGTCGGAGAAGAGGGAGGCGGTGTCGATGAGCGCCTCGCGCCGGGCGCGGGCCTCTTCCAGCAGCGGCGCGGGGATCTCCTCCACCCGGACCGTCTGGCCCTTCTCCCCGTCGAAATAGAGGGCCTTCATGCGGATCAGGTCGATCACCCCCTGGAATTCGGCCTCCAGGCCGATCGGCATCTGCAAGGGGACGGGGGTGTGCCCCAGGCGCTCGCGCAGCTGGTCGATCACCCGTTGCGGGTTCGCCCCCGAGCGGTCGAGCTTGTTGACGAAGGCGAGACAGGGGACGCGGTAGCGGCGCATCTGCTGGTCGACCGTGATCGACTGGGATTGAACCCCCCCCACGCCGCAGAGAACGAGGATCGCGCCGTCCAGAACGCGCAGCGAGCGTTCCACCTCGATCGTGAAGTCGACGTGCCCCGGGGTGTCGATGATGTTGATCTCGTGGCCTTTCCATTCGCAGAAGGTCGCCGCCGAGGCGATGGTGATGCCCCGCTCGCGCTCGAGCTCCATGCTGTCCATGAACGCGCCTACCCCGTCCTTGCCCTTCACGTCGTGCATGGCGTGGATGCGGTGGGTGTAGAACAGGATGCGCTCGGTGAGCGTGGTCTTGCCCGAGTCGATGTGGGCGCTGATGCCGATGTTGCGTACCAGTCGGATATCCTTTTTCATGTTTCCTGCCCGGGATGTATCTTTGGGGATTGCGAAAAAAAAACCGCCTCGGGCGGTCCGAAACGGGTGGCGGCGCTCCAGTAAAGTTGACCGTAAACAGCCAGTATATTCAGGAATTCCCTGAAGTCAAGAGTTTTCAGCGATGATCGCCTTTGCGGCGAGGGGCGCGGCGGCGCTCCGGCTTTCTGCGCAGGAGAACCGCCGTCGCGCCGGTGCCGCCGTCGCAGAGGCGGGCGCTCGCATAGGCGAGCACCCAGCGGCGCCAGGGGCCCGTGTTCAGCCAGCGCAGGATTTCGGTCTTGAGAACGGGCTCCCCGGGGGAGGAGAGCCCGCGGCCGTGAATGATCAGAACGCCTTGCTTGCCCGCGCGGAGGGCCTCGCGCAGGAAACCGTCGAAGCGGATGCGCGCCTGCTCGAGGGCGAAGCCGTGAAGGTCGAGGTGGTCCTGCACGGCGAAGGCGCCCCGATGCAGCCGTTCGATCAGCCACTCCGGCGTCCCCTCCGGCGGACCGGCGACGAATTCGGAGGTGAGGCGGATATCGAAACCCTGCCCCTTTTCGACCAACCGTCTCAGGGGAGCCGCCTCGTCTTCGGCGGCGGGCTCGAAGGGCCGCCGCCGGCCGGGGGAGGGATCCCCCCGGGGGAGCCGGTTCCACTCGAGCGGCCGGATGCCGGTCGTGGCCCGACGGAAGAGTTCCTCCTCCGAGAGGTCCCCCCCCGGCTCGGCCGCAGGGGGGGGAAGGACCGGCTGCGCGGGCGGCGTCGGCGGCCGCCGGCGTTCGCGCAACCGCTCCGCAAGGCCGGCGAAGGGACGGTGAAACCCGTCGTCACCCCGAGGCTTCATCGGACCTCCCTTGAGGGATACGCCATCCTACCGGCGGGCCCTTTCCCCCGTCAACCGGCTCTCGCCAGAAGACCGGTTTCCTGCTATAGAGCTTCCTCCGCCACGCCCAGAGACCCGCGACGCATCCGGACGGCAAAGGAACACCGCTCATGGACGACTGGACCCGAACCTACGCCTCCAAGATCCTCAACGCCGCACAGGCGGTTTCCCTCATCAAGCGCGGCAGCCGCGTCTTCATCGGCACCGGCTGCGGTGAGCCCCAGCACCTGATCCGGGCCATGGCCGCCGACTGGAACCTCCAGGACATCCTGATCTACCAGATGCTCTCCTTTACGCTGGCGAAATTCATCGAGGACGAGCAGTTCCTCAAGCGCTTCTCCATCAAGAACTTCTTCATCAGCCGCCTGATGCGCAAGGCCGCCTTCGAAGGCAAGATCGATTACATCCCGGCCTACCTGTCGCAGATCCCCGGCCTCTTCGAAAGCCATCGCATCGGGCTGGATGTCGCCCTCGTCCAAGTGAGCCCCCCGGACAAATACGGCTACTGCAGCCTCGGGATCTCGGTCGACATCACCCGCGCGGGGCTCGAACAGGCGCGGCTGGTGATCGCCCAGGTGAACCCGCGCATGCCGCGCACCTGGGGCGACAGCTTCGTACACACCGACGAGATCGACGTCCTCGTGCCCTACGAGGAGCCGCTCGTCGAGTCCTTCCCCAGCCTGCCCGACAACGAGGTGATCCGACGGATCGGCCACTACATCTCCCAGCTCGTCGACGACGGCTCGACCCTCCAGGTCGGCTTCGGCAACCTCCCCTACCACATCATCAAGCACCTCGAGGGAAAGAAAGACCTCGGTCTGCACACCCAGGTGCTGACCGACGGTTTCCTGCCGCTCCTCGAGAAGAAAACGATCACCAACAAGCGCAAGACCCTGCTGCCGGACCGCACGGTCGCCTCCTTCTGCATGGGCTCGCGCCGGCTTTACGACTTCGTGGACAACAACCCCGCCTTCTATTTCCGCTCCTCCGAGTTCGTGAACGACCCCCTGGTGATCGCACGCAACGACCGGCTGATCTCGATCAGCGCCGCGCTCGAGGTGGACCTGACCGGGCAGGTCTGCTCGGACTCGATCGGCAACATGTTCTTCAGCGGGATCGGCGACCAGGTCGATTTCCTGCGCGGCAGCGCGATGTCGAAGGGGGGCTTTTCGATCATCGCGCTTCCCTCGACGGCCCACGGGGGCAAGGTCTCGCGCATCGTCCCGGTGCTCAGCGAGGGCGCCGGGGTGGCGACCACCCGGGGGGACGTCAACTTCGTGGTCACCGAGTACGGGATCGCCGAGCTCGCCGGCAAGAGCATCTACCAGCGGGTCATGGAGCTCGCCCAAATCGCGCACCCCAAGTTCCGCGAGGAGCTGATCGAGATCGCCCGGCAACGGCACTACATCTTCGCCGATCAGCTTCCGCCTTCGAGCGACGACCTCATCTTCATCGAGGCCTACAAGAGCTCCTTCGTCACCCGCACCGGCAAGACGATCGAGTTCCGGCCGCTTCTGCCCTCCGACGAGTTCGCCTACCGCAATTTCTTCTACTCGCTCCAGGACAAGACGATCTACATGCGCTTCTTCTACAAGATGCGCAACTTCACGCACGAGGTCGTCCAGAAGCAGTGGGCGAGCCAGGACTACCGCCAGAACATCTCGATCATCGGGCTGGCGCAGAAGGGGGGCTACAAGGAAATCGTCGCCATCGGCTCCTACGCCAAGGAGGACGAGGAACGCGCCGAGGTCGCGCTCGTGGTGCGCGAGGATTACCAGGGCATGGGGATCGGCTCCTTTTTGCTCGGCTGGCTGGAATACGTCGCCCGCCTGAACGGCTTCAAGGGGTTTTCGGCGACCGTGCTCAAGGAAAACACGGCCATGCTGCAGGTCTTCCGCAGGCGCTACCCGAACTGCGAAGTGCGCTACAGCAGCGGAAGCGAGGTCCTCGTGCGCATGGATTTCGCCGACGCCCGCCCCGAGGCAAAAGCACCCGACCCACCCTCCGCCGCCTAAGGCTCCGGCTCCTGACCGCCGCCCGTCCCCCTCGGCCCCCCCGCTCAAGCTTTTCCCGCCGTTCGCCGAAAATACCGTATTGAAAGGATTGCCAACTCTTTCGAGGGAGGGCCGGAGCCGTGTCCTACACCCTGGACCAGAGGCAGCTCGACCGCATCGAGGACATCCTCAAGGCCGACCTGGTCGACAATGGCGTGCGCTGCGTGTTCCTGATCGATATGGCCGGGAACATCATCACCAACCTGGACAACGGGGAGAAGCAGCACGACATCTATTCCCTGGCGGCCCTCGCGGCGGGGAACTTCGGGGCGGTGAGCGCCATGGCCAAGATCATCGGGGAGAACGAGTTTTCGCTGCTCTTTCACAAGGGGAAGAAGGAGAACATCCACTTCAACAAGATTTCCTCCGAATTCCTGCTGATCACGATTTTCGGCAACGAGATCTCGCTCGGCTTCCTGCGGATGAAGGTGGCCGAGTCGGTCGAGCAGCTGAAAGAGGTCCTCGAACCGCTCGTTCCGGGGGCCGGCGGTTGAGGATCCGCTTCGGCGCCGAAAACCGGGGGCCACAGGGTCGCGGAGATGGCGTTCATCAACCTCAAAAACAAGGTCATCCAGGTGAAAATCGTCTATTACGGCCCGGGCCGGGGCGGCAAGACGACCAACCTGGAATACATCCATCGCCGCTTCCAGGATCGGATCCATGCCGAGATGGTGACCGTGAAGACCCATGGCGACCGCACCCTCTTCTTCGATTTCCTGCCCTTCGACATCGGGCTGATCCACGGCTACCAGATCAAGGTGCAGCTCTACACCGTCCCGGGCCAGCCGAAATACAACGCGACCCGCAAGCTCGTGCTCCGCGGCGTGGACGGGATCGTGTTCGTGGCCGACTCGATGGCGGTCTGCCGCGAAAGCAACGTGCAGTCGCTCAAGAACCTGCAGGAGAATCTCGCCGCCTACCGCAAAAGTCTGGTGAGCGTCCCCTGGGTGCTGCAGTACAACAAGATCGATCTCGCCGAGCAGGGCATCCCGGTGCTCTCCGTCGAGCAGCTTGAGCGGGACCTGAACCGCGGCTTCGGCAGGCCCGCCTTCCCGGCGAGCGCCCTGAAAGGGGTCAACGTGGCGGCGACGCTGAAGAAGATCATTTCGCTCGCCGTCACCTCGATTCGCGACGAGCTGATGTAGAAGGAGGCCGCCGATGGCCGAAGCGATGCCCGGCAATGCCCTGGAGAGCGAGCTCGAGCGCCGCCTCGAGCAGCTTTTTCCCGAAGAGGAGGGCCCGGAGAGGACCCCCGCGCCGCCGCCGGAAGCGGACCGTTCGTTGCTTGCCGAGTTGAAAAAGATCGTGCTCTCGATCGACTGGGAGATCACCCCCGAGGCGATCGCCTCCTTCATCGACCAGGTGCGTCTGCTCCGGGAGGCTCTGCGGAAGGACCGCGTGGCGGGCGTGCTGCTGAACATGCTGGGGGCCCTCGGCTATTACATTCAGGCGAGCCGCAGCCAGGTGCACCCCTGGACCTTTCCGGTGCTGAACGCCGTCTTCGCCCGGCTCGAGGAGGTGGTCGCCCTCGCCGCCGAGCCCGAATCCGAGCGTCGCCGTCGTATCCAGCCGGAGATCAACGCCTACCAGCAGTTGCGCGCGAAGATCGCCCAGGGCAGGCAGCGCCAACCCGTGGCAGCGGCGAAGGCGGCGGCCCGCACGGGGGGCGGCGGGGAAAGTGAGCGTCCCCTCACCGCAGAGCTGCTCGCCCGCGCGCTCGCCGAGCTGCGCGAGCAGTTGCTCGCCGAAATCCGTTCGCTTCGCCTGCTGCTCGAGGCGAGGGAGCCCGGCCGATGAGACCCGAGAGCTTCGCCGGGGAGGCGCGGGCCTTCCTCCTGCTCGTGGACGACGACCGGGAGATGCTGCGCGAGCTGGGCGGACTTCTCGCCGAGCGCCTCGGGGGCGATGCGGCCGGGGTCCTCTTCGCCGAAGAAGGCGGGGCGGCGCTGGAAATCCTGGGACGTGAACCGGTGGGGGTGCTGGTCACGGATCTCAAGATGGCCGGGATGGACGGCTGGGAGCTCCTGCAGCGAGCGGCTTCCGGCTTTCCAGACGTTCCGGGGGTGGTGATCACGGGATACGCGACCCCGGAGACGGCCGAGCGCCTGCGCGAGCAGGGGGTGTCGGCGGTCCTGGCCAAGCCGTTTCTCGTCTCCGAGCTTGCCGGACTGATTCGGGAAATCCTTGCGCGGGAAACCGAGGGGGGGGTGATCCGCGGGATTTCGCCCTCGCTCTTTCTGCAGGTCGTGGAAATGGAAGAGAAGACCTGCACCATCCGCCTGAGCGGCGCAGGCGACCGGCGGCGGGGCGTGCTCTTTTTCCAGGGGGGGAAACTCTTCGATGCCCGGCTGGGGGCGATGCGTGGGGAACGGGCGGCCCGGGAGATCCTTTCCTGGGACCAGGCCCTGCTCACGATCGAGAACGCCTGCCCCGTGCGCGAAAGAGCGATCGGGCGCGATCTCCACGGGCTGATGATCGATGCCGCATGCCATCGCGACGAGCGGGCGGATCTCGAACGGAACGGGCGAGGGGAGCAGGACGGGCGGGATGAACTGGAGACGGTCCGACGCATGCTCGAGGAGGCCCTGGGGGGCGAAGGGGCGATCGGGCCGCTGCGGCGGGACCCGCAGTGGGCCGAGCGCGCCCGTCGTCTTGCCCGCGCGGGAGAGCGTTTGGGGCTCGGCGGGTTGATCGCGGCCTTTCTCGACCGCGGCGGGGAGTTCGATTTCCTCCTCCGGGGGGGAGGCGATCCCTGGGTGGCCGAGGTCCGCAAAGGGACGCCGCGGGACATCCTCCTGCGGGTGCCGGGCAGCTGACGGAGGCGTGGAGATGATGCCGGATCCGCTTGCGGGTCTGCTCGCCGTGGAGGGGGTGCGGGGGGTTCTCCTCTACCGTCCCGGGGGCGAGCTCCTGTTCCGGAAGGTGGCCGTCCCCGTGAACGGCGGAACCCCGGCGGACTGGTTCGCGCTGGCGCTGGCGCTCGGCAACACGCGCGAGGCCGAGATCCTCTTCGAGCGCGGCCGGGTCTACGTGTTGCGCTCCGCAAGCGTCGTGCTCCTCGTCCTGGCGGGGCTCTTCGCCCCGTCGGCGGTGATCCGCATGAGCAGCGCCGTCCTCTCGGCCGAAGTGGAAAGGGCGCTTGCGCCAAAACGCCGAGCGGGAGGCGGAAAGCCCGCCGCACGATCGGCGGGACCCGGGCTCTTTTCAGCCCGCGATTCAGGGAAAGGCGTGTCGCCATGATGAAAACGGACATTGAAACCCGGATCAACGAAGCCGAAGTCTGCCGCTCCATGGGCCTGTTTCACGAGTCCCTGGCGATCTACGAGAAGGTCCTGCCGCTGGTTCCCCTCGAGGCGGGCGACATCCAGGAACGGATCCGCAGCCGCATCGATCTCTTGCGGCAGGAGATCGCCCGGGAGGAATCGGGGGGCGGCGGCGCGGTGTCCGCCGAGGAGATCTCCTGGATCCGGGAAGCCATTTCCGCCGCCGATGACGAAACGGCGTTGCTCGACAGCGCATCGGCTTTCCAGGAAATGGGCCTTTTCGCGGAGGCGCTCGGCGAGTACACGAAGGCCCTGGCCGAACCCTCGCTACACGAGAAGGCCGTGCCGGGCGTCGTCGCCTGCCTGCTGCGGCTGCACCCGCTCCCGCGGTTCATCCCCGAGCTCGAGGCGATCCTCGACCAATCCGTTTCCGACCCCGCCGCCGCAGGCCGCATCCGTTTCCTCGCCGGGATCGAAATGGAAAAGCGCGAACACCGCGCGCAGGCGCACGATCTCTACCGGGCGGCCGCGGACCGCCTGCCCCAGGACCCCGAGGTCCGCAAGCGACTCGACGCGCTGGCCGCGAGCTTCGCCTCCGGCTCCAAGTACGACGGCCTCCTGCGCGAAAAGCTGGTGACGACCGAACAGTTGCAGAAAGCCTTCGTGCTGGCGCGCAAGTCCAGCCGCAGCGTGGAGCAGATCCTGATCGACAACTTCCAGGTCCCCAAGGAAGCGATCGGGAAATCCTTTTCGCTGCACTACGGCTGCCGGTTCCTCGCTTTCGATCCCAAGATCCCGGCACCGGTCGAGCTCCTGCAGAACCTGAAGAAGGCCTTTCTCTTGAACGAACTCTGGGTGCCGATCGGCTGGAGCAAGGACGGCATCGAGGTCCTGGTCGACGACCCGCGGAACCTGAACAAGACCGACAACATCAAGGCCCTGATGAAGACCTCGAAGATCATCGTGTCGGTGGCGACCCGCGAGGACATTCAGGCCTTCATCCACCTCTTCTTCGACCCGGGGAAACAGCGGGAGGTCGGCGCGCCGCCGGAGGAGGTCGCCGACGACATCGAGATCCCCGACATCTCCTTCGAGGAGGAGCGCGAGGACGTCCAAGGCGAGGAGGTCGACGAGGGCTCCAGCCAGGTGGTCAAGCTCGTCGACCAGGTGATCATCGCCGCCTATCGCAAGAACGCCTCCGATATCCACATCGAGCCCTCGGTGGTCACCAAGGCGACATCGATCCGTTTCCGGCTGGACGGGGTCTGCCAGGAGTACATGAAGATCCCCAACGCCATGGTGCGCGCCGTGGTTTCGCGCATCAAGATCATGGCCAACCTCGATATCGCCGAGCGGCGCCTGCCCCAGGACGGCAAGATCAAGTTCCGGCGCAAAGGGGTGCCGGCCTTCGAAATGCGGGTGGCGACGCTGCCCACGGCGGGGGGCTTCGAGGACGTGGTGCTCCGCATTCTCGCCTCCTCGGGGGCGATGAAGATCGACGAGATGGGGCTGACCGAGCGCAACCTGAAGATCATCCAGAAGATCGTCCTCAAGCCCTACGGGCTGATCCTCGCCGTCGGCCCGACCGGGTCGGGCAAGACGACGACCCTGCATGCGCTGCTCGGCTACATCAACAAGCCGGGGGTCAAAATCTGGACTGCGGAAGACCCGATCGAGATCACCCAGCAGGGCCTGCGCCAGGTGGAGGTCAAACCCAAGATCGGGCTCGATTTCGCCCGCGTCATGCGGGCCTTCCTGCGGGCCGACCCGGACGTGATCATGATCGGCGAGATGCGCGACGAGGAGACGGCCTCGATCGCGATCGAGGCCTCGCTCACCGGGCACCTCGTCTTCTCCACGCTCCACACGAACAGCGCCCCGGAAACCGTGACCCGTCTGCTCGACATGGGATTGAATGCGCTTAATTTTTCGGACGCCTTCCTCGGCGTCCTCGCCCAGCGGCTGACCCGGAGGCTTTGCACGAACTGCCGCAAGGAGTATTTTCTCGGGAAGGACGAGTTCGAGGAACTGCGCCAGGATTACGGCGAGCAGTGGTTCGACCGCACCGGAATCGACTACAACGAAACCCTCAAGCTCTACCGGCCGGTCGGCTGCGAGACCTGCTCCAAGACCGGATACCGCGGCCGGATGGGGATCCACGAGCTGATGGAGGGCACCCCCGAAATCAAGCTCATGATCAAGAAGCAGGCGAACACCGAGGAAATCTTCCACATGGCGATGCGGCAGGGGATGAGCACCCTCAAGCAGGACGGCATCCTGAAGGTCTTCCAGGGCGAAACCGATATCGCCGAAGTCCGCCGCGTGTGCATCAACTGAAGCGATGGAACTCGGCTCCGAAGCCTGGCGGCGGAGCATCCGCGAAGGGGCCTCCCTCTGGGGGCTCGCCGTGGACGAGCGCATGCTGGAGCGGTTCGCCCGGCATGCCGAGGAGATGCTCCGCTGGAACGCGGTCACCAACCTGACCACGATCACCGAACCCTCGGCCGTGGCCCGGGACCACTTCCTCGACTCGCTCGCCGCAGCCCCCTGGGTCCCCCCCGGTTCCCGCCTGCTCGATGTGGGCAGCGGCGCAGGCTTTCCGGGGGTGCCGCTGCACGTCGCCCTGGCGGGGTTGGAGACGGTCCTGCTCGAGGCCTCGCGCAAAAAGGTGAGTTTCCTGCGCCACCTGCTGCGGACGCTGGCACTTCCGCGCATCCGGGCCGAGCAGGAGCGGCTCGAGCCTTTCGCCGCTCGGGAGGAAAACCGGGGATCCTTCGACGTGGTGATCTGCCGCGCCTTCACCCGTCTCGATCGTTTCGTGCCCGAGGCGATCCGCCTTGTGGGCGCGGGCGGCCGCCTGCTCGCCTTGAAGGGGCCCGGCGCGGGCGAGGAGATCGCGCGGCTCGAGAGGGAGCTGAAGAAGACCTCGGGGGGGGGCCTCTGGCGGGTCGAGCGACATCCCTACCGCCTTCCCGGGATGCGGGCGGAACGCGCGGTGTGCGTGGTCTCCCGCCCCATCCCTCTGCCGGAGCAGCCGCACCCTCAATCGGGGAGATAGATCAGCTCCGCCTCGGCTTTTCCGGAGGCGATCCGGATCAGACCCAGGCTCGCCGGCTCGCCGCGACGGGGGAACCCCGCGCTGCCCGGGTTGAGATAGAGGACCCCCCCGGCTTCCTCGATCTCCGGCCGGTGCGTGTGCCCGCTCACCACGACCTGCGCGGGAGGGGGGGTTGGGGCGCGCGCGAGATCCTGCCGGTCATGAACCACCACGATGCGCACCGCACCCGCCTCGAGCGACGCGGTCAGGGGCAAATCCCGGGCCCAGGGGCCGAAATCCATGTTGCCGCGCACGGCGAGGAGGGGGGCGATGGCGGCGAGCTTTTCCAGAAGTGCGCCTTCCCCGATGTCCCCGGCGTGCAGAATCGCATCCACGCCGGAAAAGCGGCCGGCCAGGCCGGGCGGGAGGACACCGTGGGTGTCGGAGATCACCCCGATGCAGAAGGAGGGTTTCGCGGGGAGAAGGAGGGACGAGACCATTCGCCGGGTTCTCCTCGAAGGAGGCGACATCTTCCGCGTCGGGATGGTGGCCGCATCCGGCTCATCGCGCCGTCGTCGCAAGGTAGGCTGGAAAGGAGAAGCCTGTCAAGAAGCCGCGGGTCGCCGGGGGGCGCAGGAGGCCGGCTGGCGTTGCGTTTCACGTGGAAACACCACGGCTTGCGCCGATGTCCAGCCGATTCCGCTACCGCTCGTGGGCGGCGTGTTCGGCTGGGGAAGGCGCGGCCGCTCATTTGACAGCGGCTGAGGTTCTGGTAGAGTAGCGCTCCGGTGCCAGCCCGGCGAGGCCCCCCGTGTTTTCCCGTTTTCCAAAGTGATGCGGAGGAGCAAGACGATGAAGATCCTGGTCGGCTACGATGGCAGCAATTCCGCCAAGCAGGCCCTGCAGACGGCCCTGAAGCACGCGCTCGCTTTCGGCGCGTCGGTTGACGTGGTGACCTCCATGGAGAAGGGCTTCGAAAGCGACCAAAAAGCCATCGCCGAGGCCGAGCGCGCCCTCGAGTGGGCCAAGAGCGTGTTCACCGAGCAGGGTGTCGACTGCCAAACGCATCTGCTGATCCGCGGACTCACGCCCGGTGAAGACCTGGTCGATTTCGCCCGCGAGCACCAGACCGACGAGATCATCGTCGGCATCGAGCGGCGCTCCAAGGTGAGCAAGATCCTGCTCGGCTCGACGGCCCAGTTCGTCATCCTGAACGCGCCCTGCCCCGTAGTGACGGTCAAGTGAGATCCGCGGGAGCGGCATCCGGCAGGGGCGAGGAAAAGGGCCGCCTGGCATCCGGCAGTTCGAGAAAGTCGCTCGCGACCTGCCGGGCGGCAAGGCCGGCCGCCCGGCAGGCGGCCTCCCGGGGGTCCCGGCCGTCCCGCAGCCGGAAGGTGAGATAGGCTGCGAAAAAGACATCCCCCGCGCCGGTCGGGTCGGTCACGCGCTGCACGGGAGCGCCGGGGTAGGGCACGGGGGCGCCGCAAGCGCGGTAGATCATCCCCCCGTCCGCCCCCCGCGTCACGACCCACTCCGCGACCCGGAACCGCTCGAGAACCCCCTCGGGCGAGAGGCCCAGATGCCTGCAGGCGGTTTCGGACTCCTCCCCGTCGGATTTGACGATCGTCGCCGGCCTCAGGGCCTCGGCCAGGTGCGAAGAGGCCCGCCCCGAAACGCGGCCGCCCTCCACGCGGCGGACCAGGCCCTGGAGGTCGAGCGCGACGAGCCCGGGAAACGCTCGCGCCCCGAGCTGACGGTAAAGGGCCGGATCGATGTCGCGCGGGTGCAAGGGCCCGAGGTGCAGCAGTTGCGCCCCGCGTGCCGCCTCGACAATCTCCTGCGGGGCGAGCGGCTCGGCGAGCGAAGGCGCCCGCTGGATGCGGCCGGACGGGCGGGGAAGATTGATGAAGACCGTGGTGGCTTCTCCCGCCTTCGCGAAGCAGTCGATCCCCGAGGCGGCGAGCGGCGCGAGCAGGCCGCGGTCGGCCGCGGCAAGGCGCGTGACCACGCCGACGGCGAGACCCAGGCGGCGATAGGTGAGGCCGGCGTAGCAGGGAACCCCGCCCGGCTTGAAGAGGCGAACCGCGCCGAGGAGGTTGATGTCCAGCGTCGTCGAGCCCGCGACGACCACGCGTTCGAGCCGCGGCGCAGGCGACAGGGAGGAGGCCATGGGATCGCTGCTTGCTCTCAGGGCGTGGAGCGGTCTTTTTTCGCCTCCAGCGCGGCGCGCAGCCGGTCGCGGTCGGATTCGGCCGCGCGCAGACGGGCCTCGAGCTCGGGTCTTTTTTCCGGGGAGGCCCCCTCGATTTCGCGGCGCAGCCGATCGACTTCCTGTTGCAGGCGGTAGAGTTCGCGGGCAAGGAGTCGGATGGACACGGAACGCCCCCCTGAGCCGGGCGGGATGGTTGAACCGGGACGCCTCCACGTATACCATGACCGACGAAGAGGATCCAGCGGCATGGAAACGGCCGATGAACTCCCCGGATTGCTCGCGCGCGAGCTGAAGATCGGGGGGCGGACCATCGCGGGACGGCTCGTCTTCGCCTCGATGAGCCTTCTCGGCCACGTGGCCTTTCGCGAACTCCTCGATGCGTTCGGCGGTTGCGCGCTCTACTTTTCGGAGATGTGCAGCGCGGCGACCATCCCCACCGAAAACCCCCGGGTTTCGAAACACTTCCGCTGGCGGCGCGAGGAGCTGCCCCGGCTGGCCTGCCAGATCATGGGGTCGGATGCGGAGACGATGGCGCGGGCCGCCTTGCGGATCGAGGCCGAGGGGTTCTTCGGCGTGGACCTCAATTTCAGCTGCTCGGCGGCGACGATCTGCCGGAGGGGGTGCGGCGCGGATCTCCTGCGGCGTCCCGCCGAGGCGCGGAGGATCGTCGAGCGCGTCCGTCGGGCGGTGCGCGTCCCGCTGACGATCAAGTTCCGCGTGGGCTGGAGCGACGACGGCGACCGGGCGGTCGAGATGGCGCGGGCCTTCGCCGACGCCGGGGCCGATGCGCTCACCTTCCACCCGCGGGTCGCCCCGGATCGCCGCGCGCGCCCGCCCCGCTGGGAATACATCCGCCGCGTGAAGCAGGCGGTACGCATCCCGGTCTTCGGCAACGGCGGGGTCGTGGAGGCCTCAGACTGCCTGCGCATGCTGCGGGAGACCGGCTGCGACGGGGTCGCGCTGGGGCGGATCGCCGTCGCCCGGCCGTGGGTCTTCGCCCTGTGGAGCGGCCGAAGACTCGAGGCGGGCGGGGATCTCCACCGCGAGACGGCCTTGCGGCTGCACGGGCTTCTCCAGCGTCATTTCCCGCCGAAAGATGCACTCATCCGCCTGCGCCGTTTCGTGTTCTACTTCGCCTCCAACTTCCGCTTCGGCCACGAACTCTACCGCAAGGTCCAGGCTGCGGCCGACATGGGGGCGGCGCGTGCCGCGCTCGAATCCTTTTTCGCCGCGGCGCAGGAGCGTTGCCCGCTGCCCAACCTGAATTACTTCCAGTGAGCTTCCGCCGAAATTCCCCGTGAAGATGAAAGGAGCACGGCTCATGGCCAGACTGTGGACCCGCCCGGTCACTCTTGGATTCGCTCTTTGCGGAGCGTTTCTCCCCCTTTTCCTTCTTTTCCCCCCGCCTTCCGCGGAAGCGAAAAGTGCAGGCGAGATCCAGACCGCGGTGCAGAGCTGCCTCGAGCGATTTTACAAGCAGGTGAAGGGCGGCCGGGATCTCGCCCGGCAGGCGAAAGGTGTTCTCGTCATGCCGGGCGTCATCAAGGCGGGCTTCATCATCGGCGGCGAATACGGCGAGGGAGCCCTGCGGGTGGGGTCGAAAACCGCAGGGTATTACCGACTCGCCTCGGGGTCGATCGGCCTGCAGATCGGCGGCCAGGCGAAGGACATCGTGATCCTGTTCATGACCGACGAGGCCCTGCGCGGTTTCCAGGCGAGCGAAGGGTGGGAGGTCGGCATCGACGGCAATGTCGCCCTCGTCAACCTCGGCGGGGGGGAGCGCGTCGACTTCACGAAAATGAAGGAGCCGATCGTCGGCTTCGTCTTCGACGTGAAAGGCCTGATGGCCGACATTTCGCTCAAGGGGGCGAAATTCAGCCGCTTTCAGCCCCATTGACGACCGCGCTCCCGCGCCTCCGCCTTGCGGAGGCGCTCTTGGCGCGCCGCCGTGGCGGGGGAGATGCGCCGTTTTTCCGCGGGGGGTTCCTGCACCGTCGGCGCCATGGGCCGGTAGGAAACCGCGAACGTCTCCTTTCCCGTGCATCGGCCCTCTTCGGGAAGGAAGAGCTCGAGATCGCGCTCCTGCCGCGTCATCACCGGATAGCCGTAACGGCGGTGCGCATGCCGGAAGGCCCCGCCTGCGGCGCGGCGCTCCTCGATGAAGGCGAGGTGCTCGGCGAAGCGGGCCGCGACACGCCGACGGCCTTCCCCGAGCCAGAGCGCCGGGTCCGAAAGAATCTCGCCGCGCAACGCCGGGTCGATCTCGAAGCCGATGCCGTGGCGGCCGGCCGCGGCCGCGGCGCGGAGCGTCGTCCCCGTCCCCAGAAAGGGGTCGAGCACGGTGTCCCCGCGGATCGAGTACATGCAGACCAGGCGAAAGGCGAGCTCGAAGGGATAGGCCCCGCTTCGCGGCCGGCCTCGAACGCCGGAGCGCTCCTGACGCGTTCCCTTGAGATCCATCCAGACATCGGAATACCAGCGGTTGCGCTCTTCCCAGAAGAGGGCGCTTTCGCGGCGGCGCCGTTTCTCCTCGGCCGAGGAGAACTCCCGCGGGCCGCCCTTGCGCACGATCAGGATGTGCTCGTGCTCGAGTGTGACGTAGGCCCCCGCGGGGTACATGCCCGAGCCCATGAATTTCGTGGGCGCGTTGGTCTGCTTGCGCCAGAGAATGGGGGGCAGGGGCGTGAAGCCGATCTCGAGCAGGGCCTGGAGAATGCGGACGTGGTTGGGAAAGAGGCCGAAGCGGCCCTTCACGGTGCGCACGGCGTCGCCGATCACGATGCAGGCGAAACCGCCCGGGCGGAGCACGCGGTGGGTCTCGCGCCAGGTGCGGTCGAGCGTTTCGTGCATGAGCCGGAAAGCCGCCCAGCCGTCCCCGGCCTCGAGCGCGGCGGCGATCGCCCGGCGTCCCCGGCGGAAGCTGTCGTCCCACATGGCGATCATGGGGTAGGGGGGGGAGGTGAGAACGAGCTCTACGCTCGCCGCCGGGAGGGGGGAGAGATCCGCGGCATCGCGAAAAAATACCCGGTGTTCGGTGCGCATGGAGGCGTTTCACCACGCGGGGCAGCCGAAGTCAACGGCAGGCGTCTCTTGAATTCGACGCCCGGCGGGGCCTAAAATGGAGGAAACGCCGGGCGTCCAGGAAGCCCTTTCTCTTCTTGTCCCCGAGGGGAGGCAGACGATGCAAAAGCTGACGATCGAAGACCTCGAAGTCCGCGGCCGACGGGTGCTCGTCCGCGTGGATTACAACGTCCCGATCAAGAACAGTCGGGTGGCGGACGACACGCGCATCCGGGCGACCCTGCCCACGCTCGAGCGGCTGCTCGAGCGCGGAGCGCGCCTGATCCTCATGTCCCACCTCGGGCGGCCGAAGGGGAAGCCCTCCCCGGAGTTTTCCCTCCGGCCCTGCGCCGAGGTGCTGGCCTCCCACCTCGGCCGACCGGTCGCCTTCGCCGCCGACTGCGTGGGCCCGGAGGCCGAGGCGAAGGCGGCGGCGCTCAAGAACGGCGAGGTGCTGCTGCTCGAGAACCTGCGGTTTCACCCGGAAGAGGAGGCCAATGACCCGGAGTTCGCCCGGAGGCTTTCGCGCCTCGGCGAGCTCTATGTCAATGACGCCTTCGGGGCCGCCCACCGGGCGCACGCCTCGACCGAGGGGGTGACGCGGTTTTTCAAACAGTGCGCCGCGGGCCTGCTCCTGAAGAAGGAGCTCGACTACCTCGGCGCCGCGCTCGAAAACCCCGCGCGGCCCTTCGTCGCGGTTCTCGGCGGGGCGAAGATTTCGGGCAAGATCGACGTCATTTCCCGGCTCCTGCCCCGGGTGGAGCGCCTGCTCGTCGGGGGCGGGATGGCCTTCACCTTCTACAAGGCCCGCGGTCTCGAGGTGGGGGGCTCGCTCGTCGAGACGGAACGGGTCGAGCTCGCCCGACGCCTGCTCGACGAGGCCGGGGACAAACTCCTTCTCCCGCCCGACGTGGTCGTGACCGACCGGCTCGACCTCAAGACGGGAACGCTGGGGGCCCTGGAGAACGTCGCCTGTGGGGAGATCCCGCCGGGCTGGATCGGGGTGGACATCGGGGCGCGGAGCCTCGAGCGCTTCGGGGGCGTCCTGAAAGAGGCGAAGACCGTGCTCTGGAACGGGCCGATGGGGATCTTCGAAATCGAGGCCGCCGCCCGGGGGACGGTGGCGATCGCGCGCACGCTGGCCGAGGCGACGGCCCGGGGGGCGACGACCATCGTCGGCGGGGGCGATTCGGCGGCCGCGCTCGAGCGCGCCGGGCTTGCGGCGAAGGTCACGCATGTGTCGACCGGCGGGGGGGCGTCGCTCGAATTCCTCGAGGGCAAGGTCCTGCCGGGGGTCGCCGCCCTGACCGACCGGTAGGGCGCCCGTGCGGATCGAGGTCGTCGTTTTCGATTACAACGGCACGCTGGTGGACGATCTGCCGCTCGTGATCGCCTCCTACCACCGGGCGATCCGTGAGGCGGGTTTCGCCGTCGCCAAGCCGGAGATCGTGCGGGCGGTCTCCCTGTCCCCTGCGGCCAAGCGGCGGGCCCTCCTCGGGGATGCCGTCTCCACGGCGCAGTGGGAAAAGATCCTCGGCCGTAGACGGCAGATCTACCGCGAGTTCGTCGCGGAGGGGCTGCCCCTTTTCCCGGACACGGCGCCCGTGCTCGAAGCGCTCGCGCGCAGGTTCCGCCTGGGCCTGGTTTCCAACACGTTTCGCGAGCTCTTCGAAGCCTGCTTTCCCCCGGAGCTCGCCCGGCTCTTCGAATCCTGCCTCTTCTTCGAAGAGGCCCCGCAGCCCAAGCCCTCGCCGCAGGCCCTCCGATCCCTCCTCGGCCGGATGGCGGCCGCCGCGGAGCGCGCCGCTTTCGTGGGCGACGCCGTCGAGGACATGGCCATGGCCCGGGCGGCGGGCGTCCGGGGCATCGGGGTGACGACGGGATGCTGCAGCGCCGAGGAGCTCTACGCCGCCGGCGCCTCCGCCGTGGAAACGAGCCTTACCGGCTGCGCCCGCAGGCTCTTGGAGGAGCGGGAACAGGCTTGACAGCCGACCGGGGGATGGAGAAAAAGCGACGGATCCAAGGGCGTTCGTCCCTGGGCGGGACCAGACCGTCGTTTGAGGTTTTCGCCTGCCGTTGCGGAAAGCGGGACGGATGAAAGAACGAGTTCTTCACGGTACCGGCCGGGACTGCCGCCTCCTCGTGGGGGGGCGGCTCGAAGACCTGGAGAGCCTCAGCGGGGGGGCGCGGAGGATCGTCTTCGCCGACGAAACGGTCCTGCGCCTTCATGGGAAGCGCATCCCGGCGGGGCCGGTCGTCGTCGTGGGCGCGGGGGAGGAGGCCAAGACGCTTGCGAACGCGGGCCGACTCTACGAGGAACTCCTCCGGCTGGAGGCCGACCGCGACACCTTCCTCGTGGGGATCGGCGGCGGGGTCGTCTGCGACGTGACCGGCTTCGTCGCCGCGACCTACCTGCGGGGGCTCCGGGTGGGGTTTGCGCCGACGACGCTTCTCGCCCAGGTGGACGCCGCCATCGGCGGCAAAAACGGCGTCAACCTGCACGGCTACAAGAATCTCGTCGGCACGATCCGCCAGCCGGAGTTCGTTCTCTGCGATCTCGAGCTGCTTGCGACGCTTCCGCCCGGCGAGCGCAGAAACGGGCTGGCCGAAGTGGTCAAACACGCGCTCATCGCCGACGCCGGGCTGTTTGACTATCTCGAGGAAAACGCGGCTGCGGCGGCCGCGCTCGACCCCCGCGTGACCCCGCGGCTGGTCGGCGACTCGATCACCGTCAAGGCGGCGATCGTCGCGCGGGACGAGTTCGAGACCGGGGATCGACGGCTGCTCAATTTCGGGCACACCTTCGGTCATGCCCTGGAGAAGGCGGCCGGCGTGCCGCACGGCGAGGCGGTGAGCGCCGGCATGGCGGTCGCAACCGGCATTTCGGTCGCCCGCGGCATGCTTGCGGCGGACGAGGCGGAAAGGGTTCTGCGGCTGCTCGATGCCCTGGGATTGCCGCGGAGAATCGGCGCCGACCCCGAGCGGCTCTTCGAGGGCTTGCGCAAGGACAAGAAGCGGTCGGGCGGCCGCATCCGCTTCATTTTTCTCGAGCGGATCGGGAAGGCGGCCGCGGTCGAAACGGCGCTCGAGGAGCTGCAGGAGCTCTTCCTTTCCTGGGAGGGCTCGCCGCACGGGCGGCGGGTGGGGGAGAAACCGTGAAACGGGCCCAGACGACCGGGGATCCGGCTGCGGATCGCGCCGCCTGGGAAAAACGGCTGGCCGAACTCCGCGGGGCCATCGACCGGCTGGACGCCGAGATCCTGCGGCTGTTCAACGAACGCCTGGAGACGGCGCGCGCCGTAGGCGAGGTGAAACGCCGGCTCGGGCTCCCCGTGCGCGACACCCGTCGCGAATCGGAGATCTTCCGGCGGCTTGCCGGGCTGAACCGCGGCAGCCTGCTTGCCGACCGCTACCTCGTGCAGGTCTTCGCCGCCCTGATGGCCGCGGCGCGCGAGGTCCAGTCCGGCAGCCCCCACGCGGCCGACGGTTTCGGCACCCCCTCGCTCTTCGCCGTGTTCGGGAACCCCGTCGTGCACAGCCTGAGCCCGGTCATGCACAACGCGGCTTTCGCGGCGACGGGCTTCCCCGGGATCTACGCCGCGATCCGGGCCGCGGACATCCGACCGGCCATGGCCGGGGTCCGCGCGCTCGGCTTCCGGGGGGCGAGCATCACCATCCCCCACAAGGAAGCCGTCCTGGCCTGTCTGGATTACGTCGACCCCCAGGCGCGCCGCATCGGGGCCGTGAACACCGTTCTGAACGAGGGCGGGGTTCTCAAGGGCTACAACACCGACGGGGAAGGGATCGTGCGGGCGCTCGGAGAGCGGGTCGCGATCGCCGGCAAACGGGTCGCCGTGATCGGGGCCGGGGGGGCGGCGCGGGCGGCGGCCTTCGTCGTACGGCGCGAGGGTGCGGCGGTCACCGTCTACAACCGCACGCGGGGGAAGGGCGAGGCCCTGGCCGCCGCGTTGGAGGTCGCCTTCCGGCCGCTCGCGGAATTCGACCCCTTCGGCGCCGACATCCTCATCCACGCCACCCCGGTCGGCATGAGCCCGAACGCCGGGGACACCCCGCTCCCCCGGGACCGGCTGCGGCCGGGGCTCGTCGTCATGGACATCGTCTACACGCCGCTGCGCACGCGGCTGCTCGTCGAAGCCGAGGCCGCCGGTTGCGTGACGGTGGACGGCCTTTCGATGTTCGTCTATCAGGGGGCGCGGCAGTTCGAGCTCTGGACCGGGATCGAAGCCCCCCTCGACATCATGCGCATGGCGGTCGAAACCGAGCTTGCGGCGCGCGGCTGAATCGAGACGAAGGAGCCCTCCCATGCGCGAAATCCGGCCACTGGCCCCCCCCCGCGAAGCCACCGTGCGCGTTCCGGGGTCGAAAAGCTACACCCACCGGGCCTTCATCGCCGCAGCCCTGGCCGAGGGCGCCTCGCGGGTCGAAGGGGCGCTGGCGAGTGAGGACACCGATCTCACGCGCGGGGCGCTCCGCGCCTGGGGGGCTGCGTTTTCCGGGGGGGGCGGGTCCTGGACCGTTCAGGGGACCGGGGGACGCCTCACCCCGTCGGGCGCCCCGATCGATCTCGGAAACTCCGGCACCTCCATGCGGCTGCTCGCCGCGGTGGCCGCGCTCGTCCCCGGCGAGAGCCTGCTCGGCGGCCGCCCGCGGCTCGAGGCGCGGCCCGTGGGCGATCTCGTGGCCGCGCTCGAAGCCCTCGGGATCGAAGCGCAGTGCGTGCGCGGAAACGGCTGCCCGCCGGTCCGCGTGGTGGGCGGCCGTCTCCGCGGCGGCCGCGTGGCGCTTGATTGCTCGCGGAGCAGCCAGTTTCTCTCCGCCCTGCTTCTCGTTTCGCCCTACAGCGAGGAAGGGGTCGAGATCGAGGTCACCCGCGGGCCGGTTTCGCGGCCTTACATCGACATCACCGTCGAGGTCATGGGGCGCTTCGGCATCCGGGTGGAGCGGGAAGGGCACACCCGTTTCCGGGTCGCGGGGCGAAGCCGCTACCGGGCCTGCCGCTTCGAGGTCGAGGCCGACGGCTCGCAGGCGGGTTATTTCTGGGCCGCAGCGGCGATCACCGGCGCCGCGGTCACCGTGTGCGGCATCCGGCGGGGGTCGCTCCAGGGCGACTTGCGGCTGCTCGGGCTGCTCGAGGCCATGGGCTGCCGGGTCGAGGAAACCGAGGCCGGGATCCGCGTCACGGGGGGGGATCTGCGTTCCGTGGAGGCGGATCTCGGCGATCTCCCCGATGCGGTGCCGACCCTCGCCGTCGTCGCCGCCCACGCCCGGGGGGAAACCCGGATCCGGAACGTGGGGCACCTGCGGGACAAGGAGAGCGACCGGCTGGCCGCGGTCTGCGAGGGGCTCTCCCGCATGGGGATCGACGCCCGCGTGGAAGGCGCCGATCTGCGGATCGCCGGGGGCCGGCCGCATGGGGCCGCGATCGACTGTCACGACGACCACCGCATCGCCATGAGCTTCGCGGTGGCGGGGTTGAAAACCCCCGGTGTGCGCATCCTGGACGAGGCCTGCGTCGGGAAGTCCTTCCCCGGGTTCTGGACCGTGTTCGAGGGGCTCTACGGCTGATCCGCCGTCCTGCCCTGTCCCGGCTCCGCTTTCCGCCCCGTCTTCCGTTATTCCCCCGCGCGGCGCGGCATCCGGCACCCGGGGCCCCGTCGGCCGACGATTTCGGCGAAATAGGCATGGAAGCGGAGGTCGTCGGTCAGCTCCGGGTGGAACGCCGTCGCCAAAAGGCGCCCCTCACGCGCGGCGACGGGGGTGCCGTCGGAGAGCCGGGCGAGGATGCGAACGGCGGCGCCGGCGCCGAGAATCCGCGGGGCGCGGATGAAAACGCCGGGGAAAGGGGCCCCGGGGCTTCCCTCGAGTTCCCCGACGGCGAGCGGCTCTTCGAAGCTGTCGATCTGACGGCCGAAGGCGTTTCTCGCGACCATGACGTCCATGAGCGCAAGCGACGGGCGGCCGCCCGTCACACGGCGCGCCATGAGGATCATGCCGGCGCAGGTTCCCCAGACGGCATGCTCCCGCGCGAAGGCCCGCAGGGGTTCGACCATGCCCCCGGCCGCGAGCAGGCGCCCGATCGCCGTGCTCTCGCCGCCCGGGACGATGAGCCCCGCCAGCCCCGCGAGGTCCGCCGCATCGCGCACCTCGCGGGCCTCGATGCCGAGGCGCCGGAGGTGCCGCAGGTGTTCGGGCACCCCGCCCTGGAGGGCCAGCACACCGATGCGCAAGGCTCGTCCCCCCCTCAGCGCCCCCGTGCGGCCAGGCGCTCGGCCGCCGCGAGCGAGCCGGCGGCGACGCCGGCCATCGCCTCCCCCAGCCCCGTGCTCACCTCCGCCAGACGCCGCGGGTCTTGGAAGTGGGCGACGGCGAGCACGATCGCCCGGGCGCGAGGGGCGGGATCGGCGCTCTTGAAGATCCCCGAGCCCACGAAAACCCCGTCCAGGCCGAGCTGCATCATCAGCGCCGCGTCCGCCGGCGTGGCGATGCCGCCGGCGGCGAAGTTGACCACCGGCAGGCGCCCCAGCCCGCGGGACTGCCGCACGAGTTCGACCGGGACGTGGGTCTTCCGCGCGTAATCCTCCAGATCGGGATCGGAGAGCGCCGCAAGCGCCCGGATCTCCTCGGTCACCGCCCGCGCGTGGCGCACGGCCTCCACGATGTCGCCGGTCCCGGCTTCCCCCTTGGTCCGGACCATCGCCGCCCCCTCGGCGATGCGGCGTAGGGCTTCGCCCAGATCGCGGCAGCCGCACACGAAGGGCACGCCGAAGGCATGCTTGTCGACGTGGCGGGATTCGTCGGCGGGGGTGAGCACTTCGCTTTCGTCCACGAAATCCACCCCGACCGCTTCGAGGATCTGCGCTTCCACGAAGTGCCCGATGCGGCACTTGGCCATGACCGGGATGCTGACCGCCTGCATGATTTCCCGGATCGGCTGCGGGTCGGCCATCCGAGCGACCCCGCCCTGGGCCCGGATGTCCGCGGGGACCCGCTCGAGAGCCATCACGGCGACGGCCCCGGCCTCCTCGGCGATCTGCGCCTGCTCGGCGGAAACGACATCCATGATCACCCCGCCCTGGAGCATGCGGGCGAGGCCGGCTTTGACGGTGAAGCTTCCGGATCGTTTCGGGTTTCGGACGGCTCGGGTCTCCACGGGCGGCCTCCGCTGCTTCGAGGGTGAACCCCCGACGGGGGTGAGGCTTGATTAACCGCCGTGCGCCGTGAAATACAGATACAGTTTTTTGCAAAAACGGGCATGACAGATCACGGCCCCCGCGGCCCCGGGGAGGGTCCCTCGAAAGATCGCTTTCGCTACCGACGGCTTGCCGCCGATCTCGAGCAACGCATCCGGCGGGGGGATTTCCGCCCGGGGGACCGTCTGCCCTCGATCCGCCGCCTCCACCGGGCGACCGGCCTGAGCATCAGCACCGTCTGCCGCGCCTTTGCAGAGCTCGAGGAGTGCGGTCTGGTCGAGGCCCACCCGCGCTCCGGCCATCGGGTGCGGCCGGCGGCCTGGCCGCCGCCTCATCCCCCCATCCACCGGCGAAGTGAACCCGCGCCGCAGCGGATCCGGTTGGCCCCCGAGCTTTCCTCCGTCATCGCCGCGACGAGCGACCCCGACTTCGTCCCGCTCGGGAACACCGGCATGGACGCCGGCCACGTCCCGGCGAAGGCGTTCGCACGGATGGTGCGCGAGATCAACCGCTTCGAGTGGCGCTCGCTTCTCGGATACGGCCCCCCCGAGGGGTCGCCGGAATTGAGGCGGCAGATCGCCCTGCGCGACGTCGGTCTCCCCGGACAGTTCTCCGCCGAAGAGATCGTCGTCACCACCGGCTGCACGGAGGCGATCGCGCTCGCGCTCCAGGCCGTCGCGCAGCCCGGGGATACGATTGCGGTGGAATCGCCCACGAACTTCGCCGTCCTGCAGCTGTTGAAAGAACGGGGGATGCTGGCGGCCGAAGTGGTCGTGGACCCGCGCGAGGGCGTCGACCTCGATGATCTCGCGCGCTGCCTGGCAAGGCACCCGGTGCGCGCCTGTTTTCTCATGCCCCACTTCCAGAACCCGACCGGCGCGCTCATGCCCGTGGAAAAGAAAGGGCGGCTGCTCGAGATCCTTTCCCGGCGGGGGGTTCCGGCCGTCGTGGACGACATCAGCGCCCCCCTTCATTTCACGGGGAGGCGGCCGCTTCCGCTGTCGGCCTGGGACCGCGAGGGGCTTTTGATCCAGTGCTCCTCGTTTTCGAAGACGCTCGCCCCGGGCCTGCGGATCGGCTGGGTCGCCGCCCGCGGCGAGCGGCTCGAGAGAATCCGACGGCTCAAGGCCGCGACCTCGATCTGCACCTCGAGCCTCGACCAGGCGATCGTGGCCCGCTTTCTCGCCTCGGGGGCCTACGATCGGCATCTCCTGCGGCTGCGCGTCGCGTTCGAGCGGCAGCTGTCGCAAACCGCGGATTTGGTCCGCCGCCACTTCCCGGAAGGCACCCGGTTCGCTCCGCCGCAGGGCGGAACCCTCCTCTGGGTCGAATTGCCCCGGGGGATCGACGGGCTCGAACTCTACCGAAGGGCCCGCGCGCGGCAGATCGCCATCGTTCCCGGGGCGATCTGCGCGAATTCCCCCCGCTTCCGGAATTTCGTCCTGATCTCCTGCGCGGGAGCGGTCGATGAACGGGTCGCCGCGGCGATCGCCCTCTTGGGCCGGATCGCCTGCGCTCTGCAAGACGAAAGGCCCTGAACCGCCGGGGAGGGGATCAGCGGCGGGTTTTTCCAGGCGCGCTTGCGCGAGGGGCGGGGGGGGGCCGCCGGGAGGGGGCCGAGGCGATCGCGTAGGTCGCAAGGGCCCGCGCGACGGCCCGGCCGGAGCCGTCGAACACGGTCGCCTCGCCGACGGCCGTGCGCCGCCCGCAGTGGATGATCCGGGCGCGGGCGAGGAGATCCTCGCCGTCGACGGGGCGGAGGAAATTGATCTTGAGCTCGATGGTGGCGATCGGGGCGCGGTTTTCGATCAGGCCGAGCAGCGCGATCGCGATCGCCGAGTCGGCGGCGGCGAAGACGACCCCGCCGTGGACGACGCCGTTGGCGTTCCGCAGCCCCGCATCGTAGGGGACGCGGACGGCGGCTTCGCCCGGGGAGGCATCCTCGACCCGCATGCCGACGCGCTTCCAGAAGGGGACTTTCAGGCTCCGGTACCGGGCGAGCCACGATGCGGTGCGGCGGGGGGGCGGTGCGGTCATCGCCGGGTTGGCCTCCGGTCTTCCGGCTGCACCCTCGACGCCGATCGGGTGCGGAGCCGTGCGAATTCCTCGCGTACCAGCTTGCGGTAGAGGTGGTAGAAGAAGAGGCTCATGATCTCGACGAACTGCGCCCCCTTCTCCGCCAGGTCGTCCGTGGGGAGGGCGGTGAGGCGCTTTTCATAGTAGGCGCGGTGCGAGGTGCGGACGAAACGGCGCAGAAAGTCGGCCACGCGTTTCAGCTCGCGGGGGTTGTAGCCGTCCTTGGGGCCGAAGCCGAGGCGGTCCATGTCCACGATCAGCCGCGCGATGATCACGTCGTCGCCGGAATAGGCGGGACGACCGCCGCGGGAGCCCGCGGCGACGATCCCCCAGTCTTCCATCGCGTCGAGCCACTTGCGGCCCAGGCCCGTCGCCTCGCAGAAGGCCCGGCGGCCGACGATTTCGCGCGAGAGCAGCCGGTCGAGCGGCCGGAAGTAGCGGTTGTGAAATGCCGACACCGCGCGGTCGGAGCGGGACTGGCGGCGGTTCTGGCGTAGGATCTTCTTGATTTCGGGGATGGGGAGGAAGAACTCCTCGCGGAGCTCGCGGATCCAGAGCACGCGCCTGAGGTGCGCCTCGGAGTAATCCGGCAGGCGGCCCTTCACCCGCCGGGGCCGGGGCAGAAGCCCCTGCCGGATGTAAAAGTGGAGGGTCTCCTTGGGGACCCCGGTCTTTTCGACGAGCTCGCCGATCCGCATCGACTTCCGGCCTTCAACCTCCCGGGCGAAAACCGCGCTCCGGGGGAAGCTGCGCCCGCGGCGGGACGCCCCCGAATCGGCGATAACCTGCCGCAGCCGAAAGCGCTTGTCAATCGCGGGGTCGTTGACAAGAGACCTCCAACCGGCATAGAGTGTCCGTGTATCGTGCAATTCATTACACGATCATCGGCCGCAATCACCGGGGACGTCGCAAGGGAGGCGCAAGGGAAGATGAGGACGGACTATCGCTCCATCCGGGTGGAGGTCGCCGACGGGATCGCGGTGTTCCGCATCGACAACCCGCCGGTCAATCAGCTGTCCGAACACGTGGTGCGCGAGCTCGCCGACGCCTTCGGCGCGGCCTTCCGCGAGGGGTCCGTGCGCGCCGTGGTGCTGACCGGGGGCGGCAAGAATTTCATCGCCGGCGCCGACATCACCCAGATCAAGGACATCCGCTCGCGCGAGACCCTGCTCGAGCTGCTGCGCCGGAACAACCAGGTGCTGAACGCGATCGAAACGGGGCCCAAGCCCGTGATCGCCGCCATCAACGGCACCTGCCTCGGCGGGGGGCTCGAGCTCGCCATGGCCTGTCATTACCGCGTGGCGGCCCCCGGCGTCGATCTCGGGCAGCCCGAAGTCCAGCTGGGGCTCATCCCCGGGGCGGGGGGGACCCAGCGCCTGCCGCGGTTGATCGGGCTGCCGAACGCCCTCGACATGATCACGACCGGAAAGCCGATCCGCGCCGAAAAGGCGCTCGAGCGCCGGCTCGTCGATGAGATCGCCCCCGCCGATCGGCTGGTCGAAGCCGCCCGGCGGGCGGCGAAAGCGTTTCTCGAAGGCCGCATGAGCCTTGCCCTGCGGGCGACCCGCGCCCGGTACGAACGGCTGCCGAGCGCGGCCGAGAAGAAAGCGCTCCTCGATTTCGCGCGCCTCATGACCGCCGCCAAGGCCAAGGGCTACATCGCCCCCTTCAAGGCGCTCGACGCCTTCGAGCGCGGTCTGCACTTCGACATCGAGCCCGACCTCGAGATGGAGGCCGAGCTCTTCGCCGACTGCCTCTTCTCGGACGTCGCCCGGAACCTGATCGGCATCTTCCTCCACACCCGCGCGGCCGGCCGGCTGCCGCGCATCGAGGGCATCCGCCCCGCCCCCGTGCGCACCGTGGGCGTGCTGGGCGGCGGGGTGATGGGCTCGGGGATCGTCCACCTGCTCGTGAACGAGGGGTTGCAGGCCGTCCTCTGGGACATCGACGAAAAAGCGCTCGAGCGGGGCCTGGCCGGGGTGCGCGCGACCTTCGACTACCACCTCAAGAACAAGAAGATCACCCCCGAGGCGCTCGAAGCCATGTTCCGGGAACGGCTCACGGTGACAACCGATCTCTCCCGCCTGAAGGAGGCCGATCTGCTCATCGAGGCCGTGGTCGAGGACATGGCCGTCAAGCAGAAACTCTGGAAAGAGCTCGAGGGGATCTGCCGGCCGCAGGCCGTCTTCGCGACGAACACCTCGGCGCTGCCGATCACCGAGATGGCCTCCGTGCTCGCGGACCCCGGGCGCATGATCGGGCTGCATTTCTTCAACCCCGCCCACCGCATGCAGCTTCTCGAGGTCATCTGCGCCGGGAAGACCACCGACCAGACGCTGGCGACCTGCGTCGCCTTCGCCCGCGCGGTGCGCAAGATCCCGATCGTCGTGAACGACGGGCCCGGCTTCTATGTCTCGCGCCAGCTCTCGGCCTTCATGGGCGCCTCGATCTTTCTCATGGCCGACGGGGTCGACCCCGCGGCGATCGAATCCGCCGTGGTCGATTTCGGGATGCCGATGGGCCCGGCCGCCCTCTCCGACCTGACCGGGATCGACATCAACTACCGCGTGAACCGCACTTTCGAGATGCGCCTCGGACCGCGCTGGAAGGTCCACCCGCTCACGGAGGCGATCTACCGGACCGGCTGCTACGGCCGGAAAACCGGCTCGGGCTACATGGACTACAGCGGCCCCCAGCCGGTCCCCAACCCGAAGGTCACCGCCGTCATCCAGGACTACCTGAAAGCGCACGGGGTCGCCCCGCGGCGGATGCCCGCCTCCGAGATCGTGGACGTGATGCTTGCGGCCGCGGTCAACGAGGCCGCCTACATGATCGAGGAGGGGATCTGCGACCGGCCCCAGGACATGGATCTCGCCATGATCTACGGGGCGGGCTTTCCGCCCTGGCGCGGCGGCATCCTGCGCTGCGCCGACCGCTGGGGCGCCCGGCCGATCCACGGGCTCTTGCTCGAACTCGAGAAGCGCTACGGCCCGCGATTCACCCCCGCCCGGCGGCTCACCGACATGGCCCGGGAGGGGAGGACCTTTTACCCCGAGGGCGCCTGAACCCCGCTCGGGCGGGAAAACGCTTTCCCCGGAAGGAGGCTTGGCATGAAGGAAGTCGTCATCGCAGGGTATCTCCGCACCGCCCTCTCGCGTTCCCGGCCGAACGAGCCGGCGCGGGACTGGTTCTGCCGCACGCGCGCCGATGAGCTTCTCGCGAAACTGCTGCCCGAGATCATCCGGCGGACGGGCATCGAGCCCCGGGAGATCGACGATTTTCTCGTCGGCTGCGCGACCGCGGTCGGTGAGCAGTGGGCCTACGGGGGGCGCATCCCGATCTTCCTGGCGAACCTCCCCGAGACCATCCCGGCGAAGTTCGTCGACCAGCAGTGCGGCTCCTCCATGGCCGGCCTCCACATCGGCTTCATGGAGATCGCCCAGGACTTCGCCGATGTCGTCCTCTGCGCGGGCTATGAGCACATGACGCGCGTCCCCATGGGGCTGACCAACGTGGAGCGCGGCCTGATCACGCCCAACACGACCCTCTTTCTCAACCCCGAATACCGGCACTGGGACATGATGACCTCGATGAACATGGGGCTCACGGCCGAGAAGCTCGCCCAGCAGGCGGGGATCCCCCGCGAGGAGATGGACCGCTGGGGGGCCCGCTCGCACGAGCTCGCCGCCCGCGCCCGCCGGGAGGGCTTTTTCCGCGACGAGATCCTCCCCATCGAGGCCGAGCAGGAGGACGGATCCCGGCTCACCGTGGATACCGACCAGTCCATCCGCGAGGAGACCACCCTCGAGAGCCTGCGCGAGCTCAAGCCCGTGTTCAAGAAGGACGGGGTCATCACCCCGGGGAACGCCTCGCCCCTGAACGCCGGCGCCTCGGCCATGGTGCTCATGTCCAAGGAGACGGCGCGCAAGAAAGGGATCCGGCCGCTGGCCACCCTGCGCGCGATCGGCTTTGCGGGGGTGGACCCGACGATCATGGGCGCCGGGCCCGTTCCGGCGAGCCGCAAGGCCCTCGAAAAGGCCGGCCTGAAGCCCTCGGACATCGATTTCTGGGAGATCAACGAGGCCTTCGGGGTGGTGGTGCTGAACTGCATCCGGGAGCTCGGGATCGACCCCGCCCGGGTGAACGTCATGGGCGGGGCGATCGCAATCGGCCACGCCCTCGGAGCAACCGGCATCCGCCTCGTCGGAACGCTTGCGCGGATCCTCGACGTGAAGGGCGGCCGTTTCGGCTGCGCCAACGCCTGCGTCGGCGGCGGCCAGGGGGTGGCCACGGTGATTGAAAAAGAAGACTACCCCTGGTAAGGCCGGCGGACGACCCCGGCGCGGGCAGGCCGATGCGGTGCCCCCCCCGGAGAGAGCGGCCCGTTCGATGTTCGCTTTTTTCCATGATGCGGTGGCAGACCCCCTCTCCCGCCTCGCCGATCTGCGGCGAAAAAGCGGCCGGCCGCTGATCGGGGTGACCCCGGCCTATTTCCCCCTGGAGTGGATCCACGCCGCGGGCGGGCTCCCCGTCTCCTTCTGGGGGGAGAGGATCCCGATATCGCGGGCGGACGCCCTGCTTCCGCCTTACTGTTGCCCGGCTTCGCGCTCGATCCTCGAGATCGAACTCGCCGGCCTCACGGCGGAGCTCTCCGGCTGGGTTTTCACCTCGCTTTGCGACACCCTGGTCAACCTGCGGGAGATTTTCCGGGGGATCTCCCCCCGGCCGGCGCTCGCCTTCCCGATCCCGCTCGCCACCGATCCCGGCTCACGCCGGGCGCGCCTCGAGGAGCGGATCCCGCGCGTCCTCGATGACCTCGCCCGCATGACGGGCAAGACCGCGACGGCCGGTGCGCTCGCCGCCGCAAGCCGGCTCTACGGCGAAATCCGCCGGCTGCAGCGCCGGCTTTACGAAATCCGCAGGGGCCGCCCGCGTCTCGTCGGCGCACGCGATTTCCATGCCGCGATCCGGGCCGGTTTCTTTCTCGATCCCGGCGAGTACCGCACGCGCCTCGAGGCGCTCCTGCCCGCCCTCGAGAACGCCCCCGAGCCGAAAGGCGCCCGGCGGCCGCGGGTGTTTCTGAGCGGCATGGTCTCCCCGCCCGAGGAGGTGCTCGGGCTTCTCGACCGGCTGGGGCTGGATGCGGCCGACGACGATTTCGCCGACGGCGGGCGCATGGTTTCCCGGCCGGTCTTTTCCCCCGAAGACCCCGTGGGGAGCCTGTACCGGGTGCTCTTCGACGGCAGGCCCTGCCCCTGCCTGCACCTTCCCGGGCTCGACCGGGCGGATGTCTTCCCGCAGGCGGTCCGGGAGGCCGGGGCGCAAGGGGTGCTCTTTCTGCCGATGCGTTGCTGCGAGCCGGATGCATTCGAGCGTCCGGCCCTCACCGCCCGCCTCGCCGAGCGGGGGATTCCCGCGCTTGCGCTGGAGATGGATTTCGAAACGCTTCACCCCGAGTCGCTCCGGACCCGGCTCGAGGCGTTCCGGGATCTCCTGGAGGAAGCCGACCGATGACACGCCTCGCCAGCTTCGCCCGCATGAAGGAGATGATGACGCTCCATTACCTCGAGGCGAAGACGACGAGGGAAAAGCCCATCGTCTGGGTGACGAGCGGCGCGCCGGTCGAATACGTGGTTGCGGCCGGGGCGCTGCCGGTCTATCCCGAGAACTACGCCGCCATGTGCGCGGCCGGCCACCAGGCGCTCTCCCTGCTCGAGGCCGCCGAGGGGCAAGGGGCTTCCCCGGACATCTGCTCCTATGCGCGCACGGATTTCGGACAGGACCTGCTGCGCGGCGGGCCCGCGGGCGGGCTCCCCCCGCCCCGGGCGCTCGTCTGCGCGACCAACATCTGCCGCACCGTCGTCAAGTGGTTCGAGGCGGTCGCCCGCAAATACCGGGTGCCGCTCTTCGTCGTCGACATGCCCTTCCTCCATGACGGGCTCACCCGCGATGCCCTCGATTACGTCCTCCGGCAGTTCGAGGCGCTTGCCGGTTTCCTCGCCGCGCAGACCGGCCGGCCCTTCGAGCGCGAGCGGCTGCTGGAGACCGTGGCCCTGAGCCAGGAGACCACCGCGCTGTGGCGCAGGACGCTCGATCTGTGCCGCAGCCGGCCTGCGCCGATCACCGCGCTCGACGCCTTCGTCCACATCGCGCCCGTCGTGACCCTCCGCGGCACCCCCGCCTGCCGTGATTACTACGAAGCGCTCTTTCGCGAGGTCGAAGGCCGTGTCGCCCGCCGGGAGGCGGCCGTCCCGAACGAGCGCTACCGCGCGCTCTGGGACAACCTGCCCGTCTGGGACCGCCTGCGCTGGTTCGCGTCCTTTTTCGACGCGCGCGGCCTGGCCGTCGCCGCGGCGACCTATCCGAACAGCTGGGCGGGAATGGACCGCGCCGTCGGGGCCCAGGGCGATGACCCGATCGAGGCCCTTGCCGGATCCTATCTGAGCCTGTACATTCATTCCGGCTTCGAGCAGCGGGTCGCAACCCTCGTGCGGCTGATCGAGGAGTTTTCGCTGACCGGCTTCATCATGCACTCGAACCGCTCCTGCAAGCCCTATTCCGTCGGTATGTACGGGCTGCGGGAGGAGGTCTCCCGGAGAACGGGGGTCCCCGGGGTCGTGATCGAGGCCGACCAGAACGACCCGCGGCAGTTCACCGAGGCGCGCACGGTGACCGCACTCGAGGCCTTCATCGAGTCCATGGAGCCGCTTGCCGGATGAGCCGGGCTTTGGGCCGGCGCCCGCCGCGGTTGGAACGGCAACCGCCTGCCGGGAGGTGGAGCGGATGGCCGCCTTTTCCGAATACGAGCATTTCGACGGGCTGGGCCTGGCCGCGCTCGTCCGCCGCGGGGAAGTTTCCCCTGCGGAGATCCTCGAGGCCGCCCTCGAGCGCATCGAGCGGCTGAACCCCCGCCTCAACGCCGTGGTGACCCGCATGGAAGAGGCGGCGCGGCGCGCGCTTTCCCGCCTGCCCGACGGCCCTTTCCGCGGGGTCCCCTTTCTGATCAAGGATCTCCTCTCGGTCTGCGCAGGGGTCCCGCTCACCTTCGGAAGCCGCGCGCTGCGCAACTTCGTCCCCGACCACGACGGCGAGCTCGTGCGCCGCTGGCGCCGGGCGGGGCTGGTGATCGTAGGCAAGACGAACACCCCGGAATTGGGCCTGGTCGCCTACACCGAGCCCGAACTCTTCGGCCCCACGCGAAACCCCTGGGATCCCGGCCGCACCCCCGGCGGTTCGAGCGGCGGCGCGGCGGCCGCGGTCGCCGCCGGGATCGTGCCGCTTGCCGGGGCGGGCGACGGCGGGGGGTCGATCCGCATTCCGGCCGCCTATTGCGGGCTTTTCGGCTTGAAACCGAGCCGCGGCCGGACCCCGAGCGGCCCGGACTTCGGGGAGATCTGGCAGGGGGCGGTCGTCGAGCACGTGGTCTCGCGCACGGTGCGCGACAGCGCAGCGGCGCTCGATGCCGTCTGCGGCCCGGAACGCGGCGCCCCCTATATCGTCGCCCCTCCGGAGCGGCCCTACCTGGAGGAGGTCCGCCGCGATCCCGGCAGGCTCCGCGTCGCCTTCAGCATCCGCTCGCCCGTCGGCCTCTCGGTGCACCCCGAACACGCAAAGGCGGTGCTCGAGGCGGCGGTCTTCCTCGCCAGGGCGGGCTTCGAGGTCGAAGAGCGGGAGCCCCCGCTCGATGGGATCGAGCTCGCCCGCAGCTACCTCACGCTGCTCTACGCCGAGGTGGCGGCCGACCTGAGGGAGATCGAAAGGCTGCTCGGCCGGAGGCTTTCGCGCGCGGATGTCGAGCGGCCGACCTGGATCCTGGGGAAGATCGGGTGGATCACGCCCGCGCCGGAGCTGTCTGCGGCCAAGCGGCTCTGGGGCCGGGCCGGAAGGGTCATGGGGGAGTTTCACGAGACCTGGGATCTCTACCTCAGCCCCACGACCGCCCACCCCCCCGCGCGCATCGGCGAACTCCGACCCGGGACGCTCGAGATGCTCGCCCTGCGTGCCGTAGATCGGCTCGGGCTGGTGAGCGGGATTCACCGCCTGGGGCTGCTCGAGAAGATCGCCTTCCGCAATCTCGAACGTACCCCTTTCACGCAGCTTGCCAACTTCACGGGGCAGCCGGCGATGTCCGTCCCTGTCGCCTGGAGTCGCCAGGGGCTTCCGATCGGCGTCCAGTTCACGGCCCCGATCGGACGCGAAGACCTTCTCTTCCGCCTGGCAGGACTCCTCGAGACCGAGCGCCCTTGGTTCGAACGGCGGCCGCCGCCGGCCGCTCTTTCCCCATGAAAGGAGGGCCATGGCCATGTACAGCCGGATTCTCGTGCCTCTCGACGGCTCGGCGCGCGCCGAGCGCATCCTGCCGCATGTCGAGGAGATCGCCGCCCGCTTCGGCTCGCGCGTCATCCTGCTCCAGGTGGTCGAGCCGATCGTCCCCGTGAGCAGCGCCGAGGTCTACATCCCCTCGGGGGATCAGCTCTCCGAGCGCCTGAGCCGGGCGAAGGAGTACCTCGAGGCGACCCAGGCCAAAATGAAGCTCCGCGGGATCCCGGCCGACACCCATCTCGTCAGCAAGGCGGTCGTGGACGGGATCTGCGAGGCCGCCGAGGCCCTGAAGGCGGACCTGATCGCCATGGCGAGCCACGGCCGGACCGGCGCCGCGCGGGTGTTCTACGGGAGTGTCGCGGCGGGGGTCCTGAACCGGGTCGACCGGCCGCTCTTGATCATCCGTTCGCGCTCGGGCTGAAGAAAGCGCGGATTCAGGAGGCGGCGGGCTTTTCGGGAAGCCGGAGGCAGAGCAGCATCGTGAAGAGGGGGACGGCCGGGAGCCAGAAAAGCACCGCCTCCAGCCCGTAGAGGTCCGCCAGGCGCCCGATGACCGGGGTCAGGACCCCCCCGATCCCCAGCGCAAGCCCCATCATAAGGCTCGAGACCATCGAGCGGCCCTGGGGGGCGAGCGTCTGGCCGAGGGTCACCCCCAGGGGCAGGGTCGCCATGGAGAAGAAGCCGGAGAGGAAGGCGCAGGGGTAGATCCAGTCCCCCCGCAGCCAGAGGGAGGAGAGAAGCGCCGGGGCTGTGAGGAAGTGGCTGACGAGGAAAATCGGCCGGTGCCGGAAGCGGTCGGCGAGGCTCCCGGCGATCAGCCCGCTCAGCGCCCCGGCGAGCGTGAAGAGCGCGGCCACGAGCCCGATCGAGACGAGGGGGTAGCCCTCGCGGGCGTAGAGCACGGGGAAAAAGGTGATGAAGGCCTGGCTGACGAAGGCGCGCAGCACCATCACCACCCAGAGGTCGGCGACCGCCCGCCGGGAGGGGCCGAGAGCCACGCGCAGCGACTCGACGAAGCCCTTGCCGGCGAGCCCCTCGCCCTCGGGCCGCGGCACCATCCGGAAGAGGATCGCCAGGAGCGGCAGCCCGATCGCCATCGAGTAGACGGTTCCCGGCATCCCGAAAGTGGAGACGAGAAGCGTGATCAGCACCGGACCGACGCCGAAGGCCATCGTCCCGCCGGCGTTGAAGATCGACATGCAGAAGCTGAAGTTCCGGCCGGCGTAAGTCGAGATCATGCCGGCGACCGGGGGGTGAAACATCGACTGCCCGATCGAGCCCAGGGCGACGAAGACCAGCAGCACCCAGAAGTTCGGTGCCACGCCGACGAGCGGGATGAAGACAAGCGAGAGCAGGGGGCCGCCGAGGATGAACAGGCGCGTGCGGTAGTGGTCGGCGCAGTACCCCGCGATCGGCTGGACGATGAACATGAGAAAGCGGTTCAGGCCCGCGATCACCCCGACCTGGGCGAGCGAGAGCGTGAAGGCCTCGGCGAAGGCGGGGAGAAGGGGGCTGACAAAAGAGGCGTAGAGATCGCCCGTGAAGTGCACGAGCCAGAGGGCGAAGATCACGCGCACGTTGGTCTGCAGCGCGGGATCCGTCGGCGGATTCGGTTTCAGCGGTCAACAAAAACGCTCCAGCCGCAACGGCTGGAGCGCCTTCCTTTCTTGTGGTCGGGACGAGTGGATTTGAACCACCGACCCCAGCGTCCCGAACGCTGTGCTCTACCAGACTGAGCCACGTCCCGACTGATGCGCCTTATCTAAGCGATCCGTCTGGCGATGTCAACCGCGCCGTCTCTTTCGGGCCGGCGACCGGGAAGGGGCGGCCGCCCGGGCTTTTTTCGCCCCCCGCGGGACGGAGCGGGCGAAGGGGTTGCGGCGGACGATGGTCTGCTCGCGGCCGGGGCCGACCGAGACGATGTCGACCGGGACGCCGCAGAGCTCCTCGATCCGTTCGAGAAAACGCCGGGCGGGCCGGGGCAGGCGCGACAGGCTGCGCACCCCCGAGAGCGGCTCCGCCCAGCCGGGAAGGGTCTCGTAGACCGGCGTGCAGCCGGTCAGAACACGGATGCTCGCGGGAACGACGTCGAGGCGTTTTCCTTCATACTCGTAGTGCGTGCAGATCTTGAGGCTCTCCAGGCCGTCGAGGACGTCGAGCTTGGTGATCGCCAGTCCCGTCACCCCGTTCAGGCGCACGGCGTTTCTCAGGACCACCGCGTCGAGCCAGCCGCAGCGGCGCCTGCGGCCCGTGGTCGAGCCGAACTCCGCGCCCCGCTCCTGGAGGCGCTCTCCGATCTCGTCGGTCAGCTCCGTCGGGAAAGGCCCCAGCCCCACGCGGGTCGTGTAGGCCTTGACGATCCCGATCACGTCGCTGATGCGTCGCGGGCCGATCCCCGTGCCGCAACCGGCGTTCGCCGCCACCGTGTTCGAGGAGGTGACGTAAGGGTAGGTCCCGTGATCGATGTCGAGGTGGGTCCCCTGGGAGCCCTCGAAAAGCAGCCGGTTTCTCCGCCGCAGGGCCTCCTCGACGAAGACCGACGTGTTCGTGACGTGGGGGGCGAGCCGCTCGGCATAGGCGCGGTATTCCTCGAGGATCGCCTGGGCTTCGAGCGGTTTCTCGTGGTAGTAGTGCTCGAGGAGAAAGTTTTTTTCTTCGAGGGCGGCGGCGAGCTTTTCCTGGAAGGTGTCCCACTCGAGAAGGTCCGCGAAGCGGATGCCGCGCCTTCCGACCTTGTCTTCGTAGGCCGGGCCGATGCCGCGGCCGGTCGTGCCGATCGGCTTGCCGCCGCGGCGCGCCTCGCGGGCGAGATCGATCGCGCGGTGGTAGGGCAGAATGAGGTGGGCGAGCTCGCTGATCTTGATGCGCTCGGGGCCGGTCGCGATGCCGCGGCCGGCGAGAAAGTCCATCTCCTTGACCAGTACGCCGGGATCGACGACCATCCCGTTTCCCAGCACACAGGTCTTCTGCTGCAGGATGCCCGAGGGGACGAGATGGTTGATGAACTTCTCGCCCGCGATCACCATCGTGTGGCCGGCGTTGTTCCCACCCTGGAAGCGTACGACCACATCGGCGAACTCGGACAAGAGATCGACGATCTTGCCCTTGCCCTCATCGCCCCACTGGGTCCCGATGACGACGACGTTGGCCACGAATCCTCCTTTGGGGAAGGGTTTGTCGGGGCGGCTCAGGCGCGCCGGGCGCGGAAGAACGCCTGCAACAGCGCGCGGCCGGGCTCCTCGAGCACCCCGGAGACGACCTCGACGCGGTGGTTGAGCCGGGGATCGGAGGAGAGATCGCAGATCGATCCCGCACCCCCCCACCGGGGGTCGGCTGCGCCGTAGACGAGGCGGCGGACGCGCGCGTGGAGGAGCGCCCCCATGCACATGACGCAGGGCTCCACGCTAACATAGAGCGTGGTGTTTAACAAACGGTAGTTGCCCAGGAGCAGGGCTGCCTTGCGGAGCACGAGGATTTCGGCGTGCGCCGTCGGGTCGCAGCGTTCGATCGTGCGGTTGCGGTCGCAGGCGAGAACACGGCCTGCCTCGCTGACGAGCAACGCGCCCACCGGGACCTCTTCCGCCTCGGCCGCCCGGCGGGCCTCCTCGAGGGCGAGTTCCATGTACGCGGTGTGATCCAACGCGAACCCTTTTGCCGGAGGGAAAACCCCCGCGGCGATTTGCAAACCGCATCCCTTTACCGCATACTGAAGTCGTTCTCAACCGCCCGCCGGCGATTTCCCCTGCGGAGAGCAGCCCGGGCGCGGGCGGCGACCGAAGCCCGTCGAGGAGGTGAGGCCATGAGCGGAAAATGGGGGGGGATCGTGGTCGATCTCCAGGGGGATTTCACCGAAGTGAAACAGGGGGCCCTGGCCGTCGCCGGGACCGATGAGGCCTACCTCGAAAGCGTCCGTGCCGCATGCCGACGGCTTTTCGAGCGCGGCGTTGCTCTGTATGCCACCCAGGACTGGCACCCCGCCGACCACATTTCCTTTTTCAGCAACCACCCCGGCAAAAAACCCTTCGAGGCGGTCACCATCGAGGGACGAGAGCAGGTCCTGTGGCCGCCGCACTGCGTCCAGGGCACGGCGAACGCCGAGATCCTTCTGGACCCCGGGCTCTGGCGCGCGGTCGTCAAGAAAGGGATGGACCGACGCTTCGACAGCTACTCCGGCTTCCGCGACGACGGCGGGGCCGAGACGGGGCTCGAGCGGCTCCTGAAACAAGACGGCATCGGCCATCTGCTCGTCTTCGGGCTGGCCACCGACTATTGCGTGAAGGCGACCGCCCTCGATGCGGTGCGCGCCGGATTCCGGGTGACGCTGGTCGAGAGCCTTTGCCGTGGAGTCGCCCCAGAAACGAGCGCCGCCGCCATCGCGGAGATGAAAAAGGCCGGAATCGCGGTCGCGGCTGACCTTGAGGCGACCCTGAGCGAAGCACCGCCGGCACGGAGTTGACATTCGCCGCCCTTTCCATGTAAAGAGGTCCAGTTTTTCACCTGCGCCCGTAGCTCAGCCCGGATAGAGCGCCGGACTACGAATCCGTAGGTCGCAAGTTCGAATCTTGCCGGGCGCACCAGTTAAATCAAGGGGTTACAGATTTCGGTCTGTGGCCCCTTTCTTTTCCATGTGTGAATCCGTGTGTGAAAAACTTTCGAAACCATCATTCAGAACCTTCATGGCCTCGCGCTCTGAATCACCTATGGAGTGCAGGTAGATGGGCTCAGTCGTCAATAGTGGACACCAAATCGATCAGGCTGACAGGCGTTGTTCGTAGTACCGACGTTCGAACGCTGCCGGCGAGAGATAACCCAGTTGCTTTTGAATCCGCTGTCGATTGTAAAACACTTCAATGTACTCAGTAATCTCCCGAATAGCCTGCTGTCGGGTAGCGAAACGGCGATGAAAGATCAACTC
>JBBFLI020000031.1:0-48537 GCA_037481615.2 Desulfobacterales bacterium | reverse complement strand
CGGGGGAGGGGCCTCGGGGCCCATCACCCCCGTCGACATCTACCGGGCGGCGATCGCCGCGCAGATCGAGCGCAACTGGGCCTTTTCCCCCCAGCTCGCCGGCGGCAACCGGAACCTGCGGGTCGGACTGGTCTTCAAGGTCCTGCCGAACGGCGAGATCACCGACATCCGGTTCACGGAGCGCTCGAACAACGCCTATCTCGACGATTCCGCCTACAAGGCCATCCTCAAGTCGAACCCCGTCCCCCCGCATCCGCCCTCGGTGCGCGAGCCCTTCGTCCTCGTGGCGATCCGCTTCACCCCCGAGGGGATCCGGTGAGGGGGGCCGGACTTCCGCTTGCCAGGAGTGCACCGATTGGAGTAAAAGGGCCGGACGTGCGGCCCGGAGGTTCTGTGATGAACCGAAAGAAAAGCCTGCGCATCGAGACCCTTTGCGCGTTGTCGCTGATGCTGCTGGTCGTCCCGGCGGCGCCCTTGGGGGCGCAATCGGAGAGCTACCCCTACATCGACATCCGCAATCCCTATTACCGCAAGATCCCGCTGGCCGTCCCGTGGTTCAAGACCCAGCCCGCCGGTCCGCGGGAGGAGGAAAACGCCCGTCGGGCGGCCGATCTGCTCGCCGCGAGCCTGGACTTCACCGGCTACTTCAAGATCCTGGACCGTTCCGCCTTCCTGTTCGACCCCCAGAAGAGCGGCATCGCCATCCCCGACATCCAGTTCCCCAACTGGACGCTGGTCGGGGCGGAACTGCTCATCACCGGACTCTTCGAACAGGCCGGGGACGCCGTGGCCATGGAGCTGCGGCTCTTCGACACCATCCGCGGACGTCAGGCGATCGGCAAGCGCTACACGGGAAGCCTCGCCGAAATCCGCCGCATGGTCCTGCGGTTCTGCTCCGAGGTGATCCTTCATCTCACCGGCGACCGCGGGATCTTCCACAGCCGCATCGCCTTCGTCTCCACCGGCTCGGGGAAGAAAGAAATCTACACCTGCGAATTCGACGGGTTCAACCCGACGCGGGTGACCTACAACGAGTCGATCTCGCTCTTTCCCTCCTGGTCGCACGACGGCCAGTATCTCGCCTACACGTCTTACAAAGGGGGAAAGCCCGACATCTACCTCCGCAACCTCGCCGACAAGCGCGAGACCGTCATCGCCCGCGAGGGCCTGAACATCACGCCGGCCTGGGCCCCGGACCGCCTGGAGCTTGCCGCGGCGCTCTCCTTTTCCGGCGACCAGGAGCTCTATCTGTTGACTGCCGCCGGGAAAGTGATTAAAAGATTGACCACCAGCCGCGCGAGCGACCTCTCGCCCACTTGGTCCCCGGACGGCAAACAGATCGCGTTTGTCTCCAACCGGACCGGTGGGCCGCAGATTTTCGTTCTGGACCTCGAGTCCGGAGCGGAGCGCAGGCTGACCTTCGAAGGGCGGTACAACACGCAGCCGAGCTGGTCCCCGCGGGGAGACCGTATCGCCTATGCCTGCCAAGTGGGCGGATTCCACCAGGTCTGCGTGGTGGACGCCGACGGGCGGAACACGATGCAACTCACGCAGGGACCCGGAGACAACGAGTCGCCGAGCTGGTCGCCGGACGGAAGCCTGATCGTGTTCAGCAGCACGCGGGAGGGTCCCAGTCGGCTCTACGTGATGGGGGCTTACGGCACCGATCAGCGCCGCTTGCTCCTGCTGAACGGAGAACAAACGAATCCCAGATGGTCCTCAGCGGTGTTCCACTGATCTCCATCGCTCCATCCACCCACTCTCAGGACCCAACAAAGGAGGAAGGATCATGCAGAAGAAACTCTGGATCGTCTTGGCGTTGCTGGTTGTCTTGCCCGGATTGCTCTTCACCGTCTCGTGCCAGAAGAAGGTCCAGGCCCAGGCCCCGGCCCCGGCCCCGGCCCCGGCCCCCAAGCCCGAACCGGCGCCGGCTCCCGCCCCCGCGGCCAAGCCCGACGTGCCCGCCTTCATGACCGAGCGGATCTTCTTCGATTTCGACAAGTCCGTGCTGAAGCTGGAAGCCCAGGCGCTGCTCAAGAAGAAGGCCGAGTGGCTGAAGGCCAATCCCACGGCCAAGCTGCTCATCGAAGGCAACTGCGACGAGCGCGGCACCAACGAGTACAACCTCGCTCTCGGCGAGCGGCGCGCCGAATCGGCCAAGAAATTCCTGGTGGACCTCGGAGTCGACGCCAAGCGCATCTCGACGATCAGCTACGGCGAGGAGCGCCCGATCGATCCGCGCTCCAACGAGGAAGCCTGGGCGCGGAACCGGAACTGCGGCTTCGTGATCAGCTGGTAAGGCCACGGATCGCACACGCCGCGAAACGGCGCTTCGCGACAACCTACGGACGGCAAACGCTCGCGGGTGGCGGCGTTTGCCGTCCTTATCTATCGGCCCGCGGTGGGTCGGGCCGGGCGAAGGGTCGGGGTGAATGCGATGAGGACGCTGGGAGTTCTTTTCACGGTTGCGGCGATCTCCTTTCTGGCGGCCGGCTGTGCGACCCGCCGGGACGTGGTGACGATCGACACCCGGCTCTCCGAGATCGAAATGCGCGAGAGCGAGGAACGCCGCCGGCGCGAGGAGTTCGCCAGAGCCCGCGAGGCGAACGAGGCGGCGATCCGGCAGATGGCGGCTTCGCTGCGGGCCCAGATGGACGAACTGCGTGACGAATTGCGCGGGCTCCGCGGGCGGGTGGAGGAGCTCGAATTCGCGCGGCAGCAGGCCAAGACGCCCGCCGGCGGCGAGACCGGCGGCGCCCCTCGGGAGGATCGCCTGCAGCGCGTCGAGGAATCGACGCAGCAGCTCTCCCAGCGGGTCGCGCGCGTCGAGGAACACTTGAAACTGGATTCGCCGCCGGCGGCGGCCCGGCCCGAGCCTTCGCGCATCCGCCCCGAGTCGGCGGCCATGCCGAGCGAGCAGGAACTCTATAGCCGCGCGAAGCAGTTCTTCGACCAGGGCAACATGCCGCAGGCCCGCCGCTCCTTCGAAGAGCTGCTGCAGCGTTACCCCCGCTCGGAGAACGCCGACAACGCCCAATTCTGGATCGCCGAGACGTTTTACCGCGAGAAAGCCTACGAGAAGGCGATCCTGGAGTACCAGAAGGTGATCGAGAAATACCCGAAGGGCAACAAGGTCCCCGCCGCGTTGCTCAAGCAGGGGCACGCCTTTCTCGCCATCGGGGACAAGGTCAATTCGCGCCTTCTCTTCGAAGAGGTGATCCGCAAACATCCCAACACGGCGGAAGCGCGGACGGCGGCCGAAAAGCTGAAGGAAATCCGCTGATGGGGGCGGGCGGAGCCGGCCCGCCGCCGCGCGGATCGTTATCCCCCGGGGAAGAGGACAACGCCGGGCCGGCGCCATGGGGACCATCGTAGGCATCGATCCGGGGCTCGCGGCCACCGGCGTGGGTGTGGTGAGGGGCGAGGGACCGCGGGTCACGGGATACGCGTTCGGCTGCATCCGAACCCCTGCCGACGCCCCCGCCGCGAACCGTCTGCACCTCATTTTTTCCCGGCTCGAGACGCTCTTCGCGAAAGAGGCGCCGGACGCCGTCGTGGTCGAAGACGTCTACTCGCTCCCCGAATACCCCCGTTCGGCCATCACCCTCGGCCAGGTGACGGGCGTCGTCATGCTGGCCGCCGCCCGGGCGGGCCTTCCCTGTCTGCCGATCGCCGTGCGCGAGGCGAAGCTGGCGCTCACGGGGAACGGCGGGGCTTCGAAGGCCCAGCTCGCCGAGGCCGTGCGGGCGCGACTCTCCCACCCGGGGGCCATCCGGCCTTCCCATGCCGCCGACGCCCTGGGGCTCGCGCTGATCGGCCTGCTGCGGGGGCCGCTTGCGCTCCGGCGGATGGCGATGAACCCCCGTCGGGGCCCGGAACGGGCGGATGCCTCCCGGATCCCTCGGGGCCTCTTCCTCGGGACATGATCGGCTACCTCTCAGGACGGATTCTGAAGAAAGAAGACGACCGGATTCTCCTGCTCGCCGGTGCCGTGGGATACGAGGTGCTTCTGCCTCCCGTGGTGATGGAGTCGCTCGTCGCCAAACAGGTGGGCGACGAAATCTCCCTGCACATCGTCTACCAGCAATCCGAGCGACAGCCCCGCCCGCTGCTGATCGGCTTCAACCACGACATCGAAAAAGAGTTCTTCCAGAGTTTCATCACCGTCGAGGACATCGGGCCGCAGAAGGCGCTCAAGGCGATGACCGTGCCGATCGGCGAGATCGCCCGGGCGATCGAGGCCCGTGACGTTGCTGCGCTTTCGCGGCTCAAGGGGATCGGCGGGCGCACGGCGCAGAAAATCGTGGCCACCCTTCAGGGGCGCATGGGGAAGTTCGCCCTGCTGCGGCCGACCCCGGCCGCCCCGCCCCCTCCGCCCGTCGATGTGGTGCAGCAGGTGCTCGAAGTGATGGTCAGCCAACTGGGGCATCGCCGCGCGGACGCGATGCGCATGATCGCCGAGGCCCTGAAGCGCCGTCCGGGGATCGCCACGCCGGAGGAGCTCTTCGAGGAAGTCTACCGCGGTGAGCAGGCCCGCCGGCCCGGCGAGGAGGCCGAGCGATGAGCGACGAGGTGCTTTCCTATTCCTCCCCCAAGCGCGGCGGAATTCTTTCCCCCGCGGCGGGCGGAGAGGAAAGGGAGCCGGAGATGATCAGCCTCCGGCCGCGGCGCCTCGCGGAATACGTGGGCCAGCCCGACGTGGTGGAGACCCTGCGGATTGCGATCGAGGCGGCCCGCCAGCGGGGGGAGCCGATCGACCACGTGCTGCTCCACGGCCCGCCGGGGCTGGGCAAGACCACGCTCGCCCACATCCTCGCCAACGAGACCGGCGCTCGGCTTACCCTCTCCTCCGGGCCGGCGCTCGAGAAGGGCGGGGACCTCATCGGCATCCTCACCCATCTCGAGGCCGGGGACATCCTGTTCATCGACGAGATCCACCGGCTGCCGAAACCGGTCGAAGAGCTGCTCTATCCCGCGATGGAGGACTTCGCCATCGACTTCGTCTTCGACAAGGGGGTCCACGCGCGCAGCCACCGCTTCCGGCTGCAACGCTTCACCCTCGTGGGGGCGACGACCCGGGTAGGCCTCCTCTCCGCCCCGCTGCGCGATCGCTTCGGCATCTTCCGCAGCCTCGACTTCTACTCGCTCGAAGACCTCGTGCGGATCACCCGGCGCTCGGCCACCCTGCTCGGCATCCCCCTGGGGGAGGAGGCGGCGCGCGAGCTGGCCCGGCGCTCGCGGGGCACCCCGCGCATCGCCAACCGCCTGCTCAAGCGCGTGCGGGACTACGCCCAGGTGAAGAGCGGCGGGGTGATCGACGGCGCCACGGTCCAGGCGGCGCTTGCGCTCGAAGGCGTGGACGCCCAGGGCCTGACGGAGCTCGACCGCCGCTATCTCGAAACGGTCATCCGTTTCTATCACGGCGGCCCCGTCGGGATCGAGGCCATCGCCGCGACCCTCCAGGAGGATTCCGACACGCTGGTCGACATCATCGAACCCTATCTGTTGAAGATCGGTTTCATCCTGCGGACCTCCGCCGGCCGCAAGGCCTCCGAGGCCGCCTACCGTCACCTGGGCTTCAGCGTCCAGCAGCGGTTTTTCCCCTGACATGGGGCTCATCGGGCTGATCACGGATTTCGGCGACCGCGACGAATACGCGGGCGTGATGAAAGCCGTCATCCTGGGGGTGGACCCCCGGGCGGTGATCGTCGACGTCACCCACGCGATCGAGCCTCAGGACCGCCACGGGGCGGCTTTCGTCCTGCACAGCGCCTACCGTTTTTTCCCGCCCGGCAGCCTGCTCGTGGTGGTGGTCGACCCCGGGGTCGGGACCGACCGCGCGATCCTCTTCGTCGAGTCCGAGGGCCGGCGGTTTCTGGCTCCCGACAACGGCGTCCTCTCCCCCGTGATCGAACCCTCCTCGGCCCCGCGCTGCCGGGTCATCGACCCGGCTGCGGTAGCCCGGAGCCCCGTTTCGGCGACCTTTCACGGCCGCGACCTGTTCGCCCCGGCGGCCGGGCGGCTCTCGCGGGGGGAGGACCCTTCGGCGCTGGGGCCGGAGATCCCGGCGGAGCGGCTCCGGCGCCTCGAGGGGCTGCGCGCCGAAAGAACGCCGCAGGGAGGGATCGTCGGACGGGTCGTCCATGTGGATCGCTTCGGGAACCTGATCACGAACATCGAGGGGGGGGAGCTCGAGAAGGCCTGTGGCAGGGTACGGGTTCACGCAGGGGGGATCCGCCTCGAGGGGCTGTGCCGGACCTACGCCGATGCGGCCCCGGGAAGCCTGCTCGCTCTCGTGGGAAGCCGCGGGATGCTCGAAATCGCCGCCCGCGACGGTCATGCCGCCAGGCGGACCGGGATCCGCCGTGGAGAGGCGGTCCGGGTGGAGTTTCTCGATGGACAATCGACGCCCTGATTCCTCTCGCATATCCCCCGCCGGGGCGGCGTCGGCTTCGCGGGATCGCTGGACCGTCCTCCTCGTCGGGAGCCACGGGCGGGTAATCACCCTACCGCGCTTCCGGCTGCTTTTCGGGTTCGCCGCGGTGCTGCTGACGTCGGCCTTCCTTGCAGCCGCCGGACTCGGCCTGCTCGCCTTCCGGCTGGAGACGCAGCGGCGGGACCTCGCCGAACGGCTGGAGGCGGCCCAAGGCCGTCTGGACACGCTGATGCGCGATCGGGAGCGTCTGGCGGCGGAACTCGTGCTCGCCCAGGCGCGGCTGCGCGAGATCGCGCCGTCTTCCCAGGGCGGGGAAGCAGAGACGGCCGCGGCGGAAAGCCCTGCGCCGGAGGCTTCCCCGAAAGCCGACGCGGCGGTTCCGCTTGCGGCGGAACCCCCCCCTCCCATCCGGCCGGCCGTGAGCGTTCAGGTGGAATCTTTCGCCGCCCGTTTCGATGCCGCGGCATCGTCCCTCGAAATCCGTTACCGGCTCGCCGTTTCCGGCTCGGTGCGCCGGCCCGTGGAGGGGCACGTCATCGTCGTGTTCAAGGGCGAAGACGCCGATCCGGGATCCTGGATCAGCATGCCTCCGGTGCCGCTTCCCCGGGGACGCCCGAGCGGCAACGACAAAGGTTACCGCTTCGCGATCGGGCACGCCAAAGAGTTCACCCAGCGGCTGCGTTTGCCGGCCGCGCCGGAGGGCGTCGGGGAAGCGCTCGTCTATGTCTTCGCCGCCGACGGGCAACTGCTCACCGCAAGGCAATACGAGGTCCGGCCCTGATTTTTCTATTGACAATCCCTTGGTTTTCCAATATTTGTCTCCAATTCGATTCTAGGAGCGAATACCGTGAAGAAGACTACGCGCAGCGCAAAGTCCGGGGAGGTCCCCGGCAAGTGGTATGTCGTCGACGCCAGCGGCGCCGTCTTGGGCCGGCTGGCGAGCCAGGTCGCAGCCCGGCTGCGGGGAAAGCACCAGGTGCTCTTCACCCCGCACGCGGACACGGGGGATTTCGTGATCGTGGTCAACGCCGGGAAGATCCGGCTGACCGGAAAAAAATGGACCCAGAAGCTCTACCACCGTCATTCGGGGTACATCGGCGGGCTCAAAACCACGAGCGCGCGCGAGCTTCTGCAGAAACGGCCCGAGGAGCTCATCCGGCGCGCGGTGAAGGGGATGCTTCCCAAGAACCGGCTGGGAAGCCGCCTCTACGGCAAGCTCAAAGTGTACGCCGGTCCCGACCATCCGCACCAAGCCCAGCGGCCGGAACCCCTGGCCCTCTGAACCCCATTCCCACGAGGAAGGCATGGAAAAACAGAATTCTTCTTACTACGCGACGGGCAAACGCAAATCGGCGATCGCCCGCACCTGGCTCAAGCCCGGCTCGGGCCAGGTGCGCGTCAACGACCGGCCGTTCGAAGAGTATTTCCCCCTCGAGTCGACACGGCTCGAGATGCTGCAGCCGCTCAAGCTGACCAACACGCTCGGCGCTTGGGACGTCCGCGCCCTGGTCCAGGGGGGAGGCCCGAGCGGTCAGGCGGCCGCCGTCCGCCACGGCATCACCCGGGCGCTCATCCTCGCCAACCCCGACTTCCGTGCCGCCCTGAAAAAGGCGGGTTTCGTCAAACGCGACCCGCGGGTCAAGGAGCGCAAGAAATACGGGCAGCGATCCGCCCGGGCGCGGTTCCAGTTCTCCAAGCGCTGAAGACGCCGCGTGGACTTTCATGGGCCGCAAAGCGGGCGGACTGCTTGTCCGCCCGCTTTTTTTGCGTTACGAAGGCCTCCCGGCCGGTTGAAGACGCCCGCTGCCCCCTTGGCGGGAAAAAACCGTACGCTGCTCGAAGGAGGATCCATCCGATGGCCGCAGGCAGAATCGATCTCAATGCCGACGTCGGCGAAAGTTTCGGCGCTTATACCCTGGGCATGGATGCCGAACTCATCCCCCTGATCAGCTCGGCCAACATCGCCTGCGGCTTTCATGCCGGGGATCCCACCGTCATGCGGACCACCGTCGAGCGCGCCCGCCGCGCCGGCACGGCCGTCGGCGCCCACCCGGGCCTCCCGGATCTCGTCGGTTTCGGCCGCCGGGCGATGGAGATCGGGCTGCAGGAGATCCGGGACATCACGGCCTACCAGATCGGCGCGCTCCAGGCCGTCTGCGCCCTCCAGAAGGAGCGGCTGCAGCACGTGAAGCCGCACGGCGCGCTCTACAACATGGCGGTCAAGAAGCCCGAAATCTGGGATGCGATCGCCGAGGTCGCGGCCGGAATCGACGACCGGCTGATTCTCTTTGCGATCGCGGGTCCGGATCGCGGGACGATCGAGGAGATCGGCCGACGGCGCGGCATCCGCATCGCCTTCGAGTTTTTCGCCGACCGTGCCTATGAAAGGGACGGCTCGCTCGTTCCCCGCAGCCGCCCCGGGGCGGTGATCCATGACCCGGAGGCGGTGGCGGCCAAGGTGCTGCGTTTCGCCCGCGAGGGCCGGGTGGCGACGATCGACGGCGGGGAGATCGAACTGCAGGCGGAGACGATCTGCGTGCACGGGGACAACCCAGAGGCGGTGGCTCTGGTGAAGACCATCCGCCACAGCCTCCTTCAGGCCGGGATCGAGATCCGGCGGCCGTCCGAATTCCTGTAAGGCGCAAAAAGGGCGGCGCCGGCTGCCGTTTCCGCACCGAGGATGCGATCATGAACGAAGCTGCGGACGGACTCCGTTTCCGCTTCATGGGCGAGCGCAGCGTGCTCGTCGAGCTGGGAGACCGGATCGAACCCGCAACCAACCGCCGGGTCCACCGGTTGATGCGGCTCCTCGAGCAGGAAAACTGGTCCGGGGTCCGTGAGCTCTCGCCGGGGTACCGCTCGCTTCTCGTCGTCTTCGACCCGCTTCAAATCGACCCGGCCGAATTGACCCGCCGGATCCAGGCCTTGGTCGGCCGCCCCGCTGCAGGGAAGCTTCCCCCCGCCCGACGGATCACTCTTCCGGTCTTCTACGGCGGGGAACACGGCCCGGATCTCCCGGAGGTCGCCCGCCGACTCGGCATGACGGAAGAGGGGGTGATCCGCCTGCACACCTCGGTCACCTACCGCGTCTACATGATCGGCTTCACGCCGGGCTTTCCCTACCTGGGAGAGCTTCCCGAGGAACTTGCCCTGCCGCGGCGCAGCACGCCGCGCACCCGCGTGCCGAAAGGGTCGGTCGCCATCGCGCAGCGGCAGACCGGGGTTTACCCCGTGGAGAGCCCGGGCGGATGGCACCTGATCGGCTGGACCCCGGTCGAGCTGTTTCACCCCGATCGCCGACCGGCCTGCCTGCTCGAAATGGGCGACGAGGTCCGTTTCGCAGCCGTCGACGCGGTGGAGGATTGAACCATGGCGGGAGCGCCCACCCTGGAAGTGCTGAGCCCCGGAATCCTGACCACGGTCCAAGACCTCGGACGTTCGGGATACGCCCGCTGGGGGGTGGCGGCGAGCGGGGCCGTGGATGCGCTCGCCGCGCGGGCGGCGAACCGCCTCGTCGGCAACCCCGAGGGAAGCGCGGTGCTCGAGACGACCCTCATGGGGTTGCGGGTCCGGGTGCTCCGGGACACGCGCCTGGCCGTGTGCGGTGGGGATCTCGGGGCGAAGCTCGACGGGGAGACTCTGCCGCTGTGGAAGACGATCGCCGCGCGGGCGGGGCAGATCCTCTCCTTCACCGGGCCCTGCTGGGGCCTGCGGGCCTGCCTGGCCGTGGGCGGGGGGATCGATGTGCCCGAGGTGCTCGGCAGCCGGAGCACCAACCTCGCCTCCGGCTTCGGCGGTCTCCAGGGACGCGCCCTGCGCAAAGGGGACGTGCTGGCTGCAGGCGAGCCGCAGCCCTCGGGTCCGGAGCGCGAATTCGACCCCGCCGCCGCGGGCTACGAGGGCCCGCCCTGGCGCCTGCGCATCCTTTGGGGGCCCCAGGACGAGGTGCTCGACGAGCAGGGGCGGGAGCGGTTGCTCGGCGCGGTTTTCACCGTCTCCCCCGATTCCGACCGCACCGGCATCCGCCTCGAGGGAACGACCGTCCCCGTGCGGCCCGGCGCCCCCGATTCCATCATTTCCGAGGGGATCATCGCCGGCGCGATCCAGCTCCCCGCGGACGGACGGCCGATCATCGTCCTGGCGGAGACGGCCTCGGGCGGCTACCGCAAGCCGGCCACGGTGATCGCCGCCGACCTGCACAAGCTGGGGCAGATCATGCCCGGGGACGAGGTGCGATTCGCCGCGGTCACCCTGGAGGAGGCCGTCGCGCTCCTGAGGGGTCGCGAGGAAGCCTTTCGCGCCGCCTTTCGCCCGCCGCTTCCCGGCTGAACCGATCCCTCCCCCTCATTTCCCCTTCATCAGGCCCGGCAGGTAGAGCACGATCTGCGGCCAGACCGTGATTATCACCACGACGAGACACATCAGGAAGAAAAAGGGCAGGGCGGCCCTGGCGATGCGCAAGATGTCGTCGTTGTTCAGGCCGCTGATGACGAAGAGGTTGAAGCCGACCGGCGGGGTGATCTGGGCGAGCTCGATCATCAACACGAGGTAGATGCCGAACCACACCGGATCGAATCCGGCCGCCTGAACCATCGGCAGCACGATCGGGGTGGTCATCACGATCATCGAAAAGCCGTCGATCAGGCAGCCCAGGCCGATGTAGAGCAACGAGAGAATCACGATCAGCATGTAGGGGGAAAGCCCCATCTCGGTCACGACGGTGGTGAGTTTGCGCGTGATCCCGAGATAGCCCACGACGACAGAGAGGTAGGCCGCCCCCATGACGATCAGCATGATCATGCTGGTCGTCTTGACCCCTCCGAACAAGCTCTCCCGCAAGGCCTGCCGGCTGAACCCCCCCGTGGCGAGCGCAAAGACGATCGCGCCCGCCACCCCCACCGCGCCCGCCTCGGTCGGGGTCGCCCACCCCGCGTAGATGCTGCCGAGCACGACCAGGATCAGAATCACCACCGGCAGGATCTGCGGCACCGCCTGGAGACGCTCGGGCCAGCTGTAGCGGTCTTCGCCGCGGGGCGCGAGGTCGGGGCGGAAGAGACAGAGCAGGAAAACGTACGCGCTGAAGAGGCCTGCGATCAGAAAGCCCGGAATGAAGCCGGCGATGAAGAGCTTGCCGATGCTCACATCCCCGATGATCCCGTAGACGAGCATCATCATGCTCGGGGGGATCATGAACCCCAGGGTTCCCGCGCCGGCGAGCGAGCCTGTGGCGAGCATGCGGTTGTAGCCGCGTTTCTGGAGCTCCGGGACCGTGATCTTGCCCACCGTGGCCGTGGTCGCGGCCGAGGAGCCGCTTACGGCTGCAAAAAAGGTGCAGGCGAGGATGTTCACGTGGACCAGGCGCCCCGGAATCCCGTCCATCCAGGGGGCGAGGCCGGCGAAGAGATTCGAGGAGATGCGGCTACGGAAGAGGATCTCGCCCATCCAGACGAAGAAGGGAAGCGCCATCATCGCCGAGCCGCTCGTGTTGTTCCAGGAAATGTTGGCGAGGATGCTGCCGAAGGGGAGATCGGTGAAGAGGGCAAAGCCCCCCATCCCGGAGAGGAACAGGGCGATCCCGATCCAGACCGAGCCCCCCAGAAAGAGTACAAGGAGGCCGGTCAAGCTGAGCGAGACGACGGTGAAATCCATGGTATTTCCCTCTCCGCCGGGGGCAAAGACGCCTCACCGGCCGAGATCCTCCTCCTCGACCCCCGGCTCGGCCTCCGCGCCGCCGCGCAGGACGAGAAGGTCCCGGAGGATCTCGCCCAGAAACTGGAAGCTGAGCAGAAGCGCCCCCAGAGGCATGAAAAACTGCGGGATCGCGAGATAGGTCTCCGAGACCTGCATCGACTGGCTGCCGCTCACCAGCGAGTCCCAGAAGAAGCCGAAACAGTAGGCGGTGAAGCCGATGCCGAAGAGAAAACCGACCGTATGGCAGGCGAGGTTCAACTGCAGGCGGCCCGCTCGGGACAGGGCCCGCAGCAGGAAGACCATGCGGATGTGCCCCTTTTCCCTCAAGGTGTAAGCGAGCGAGGAGAAGGTGAGCACACACATGAGGTAGCCCGAGTACTCCTCGGTCACATAGAGGGTGCGGTTGAAGAGGGTGCGGCCAAAGATTTCCGAGAGCACGAGCAGCAGGGCCGCGACCATGGCGCAGACGGCGATCCACCCCCCCAGGCCGGAGAGCCGGTGCGCCGCGAGAACGATCGCTTTCATGGAGGGCTTCCTTCCTCCAGAGAGCGCGGGGGGAGGCGTCCCGTCCGTCCCCCTCCCCCCGCGGTGTGGATGATGCCCGTCAAATCCGGGTTTGCTCATCCCCGGCTTCGACGCCGGAGATCAGCGCCCGACCTTCTTGCGGTATTCGTCATAGATTTTTTTCGCCTCGGCCGGGGCGGTGTTGTACCACTCGGCGCGGATGTTCTCCGTGATCTTGGTCAGGTCGGCCATGAACTCCTTCGAGGGGGTCACGGTCTGGATGCCGTTTTTGTTGCAGAGCTCCACCATCTCCCGGTCGAGCTTGGCGACCATGTCCCACATCCGCTTTTCCATTTCCTTGCCGGCCTTCACCAGCTCGTCCTGGACGTTCTTGGGCAGCTTCTTGAAGCTGTTCAGGTTCACGTTCACCATGTTGGTGGCGATCGTGATGTTGATCGGCTGGAAGAAGGAGAGCACTTCCCAGAACTTGGCGTCGACCGCCGTGGGCGAGGAGGTGAGCACGGAGTCGATGACCCCGGTCTGGAGCGAGGAGTAGACCTCGCTGAAGGGCAGCGCGAAGGGGGTTGCGCCGGCCGCCTCCATGACGAGTGCGCCGTTCTTGTCGTAGGTACGGGTCTTCAGGCCCTTCATTTCGGCGACGGAGGTGACCTTTTTCTTGGTCCAGATCCCGGCCCCGGGCCAGGGGGCGATGTAGAGAATTTTCTGCCCCCACTTCTCGGCGGTTTTCTCGAAGACGGGGTAACACAGATCGATCAGCGTGCGCAGCTCCTTGAAATCCAGGGTGAGGAAGGGAAGGGTGACGATCTGGAAGACCTTTTCGTCCCCGGCCACCCCGCTGATCAGCATGTCGGAAAGCGGCAGCAGCCCGTCGCGCACGGCCTTGAGCAGCTCGGGGCCCTTGTAGCCCAGAGCCCCCCCGGTTTCGACCACGATCTCAAGCTCGCCGTTCGTGTTCTTCTTCACCATCTCGGCAAACTCGACCAGGCCGATGCTGTGATGGTTCTTGGGCGGCCAGACGGAGTTTGCTTTCCAGGTCGTCTTGGCGAAGGCCGGGGCGGCGGCGAGGGCCGACGCCAGAAGCAGCGAAACCGTGAGCATCCACCAGGTTCTCTTCATTGCGGTTCCTCCTCAAGTGATCGGTTGATGGGGCGAAGCGAAATGCGGTGCTGCGGCGACCGGGTCACCTTCGGGCCGAAGGTATTTACGGTTATCGAAACCCCTGGGGGCTGTCAAGGGCGGCTGGGGCGGTGATCCGCGCTCAGACGACGGTGATCTCGTCCGGGTAGCACCCGAAGGGCACGAGACCCTCCGCGGTCACCCGGTGGGTGTTCTCGACACCGACCACACCGACGCCCGGGAAGATGAGCTTGGGCTCGAGCGCGACCACCATGTCTTCGGCGAGCGCGAGGCTCTGCCCGGCGTTCAGGAAGGGGAACTCGTCGAGTTCGAGCCCGACGCCGTGGCCGACGAAGCGGATGCGCTCGGGGCCGAAACCCATGAAATGCTCCCCGTAGCCCTCGGCTTCCGCCTGCCGCAGGGCGAAGGCGTAGACCTCGCCCGAGGCGACGCCGGGGCGCGCGAACTCGCGCAGGCGGAGTTGCAGGTCGATCATCGCCCGGTGGGCGCGCTCGAGCTCCGGGTCGAGGGGTCCCAGGGAAAAGATCCGCGCATGGTCCGAGATGTATCCCGAACGGACGAAGACGTAATCGACCAGGATCGGCTCGTTACGCCCGATGCGACGAAAGCCGGCGCTCTGGGCGACGGCCGGGTCGACGCCGCTGCCCCCGGTCGGCGAAGAGAGGTAGCTCGGGACGGCACCGGAGGGGCCCGAGAGCAGATGCCCATAGAAAAGCTCGCTGCCCCACAGGCGCATGCGGACGATGCCCGGGTGCCCCAGACGGCGGGCCTCGGCCTCGACCCGACCGGCGAGTTCGACCTCGGTCATCCCCTCGCGCAGCAGCTCCGGCACGCGCGAGGCGACGCGGTCGGAGAGGGCGGCCGCCTCGCGGATGCGCTCCATCTCCCAGGGGGACTTCACCGCCCGCAGGAGCCGGATGTCGGTCGAGATGTCCGGCAGTTCGGCCTGGGGAAAGAGCCCGCGGTAGGAAAAGAAGAGGTTTGCGGGCAGAACGTCCAGCTCGAGGCCGATGCGGCGCGGGGCGGGAAGCCCCGCCTCCGCGAGCCGCGGGGGAAGCTCGCGCGTGCTTCCCAGGGGCAAGACCGCCTCGAGGGGGGATTCGGCGCGGGCCCGCTCGAGGGACTTGTTGACGAAGAGCAGCGGGCGCCCCTCGGCCGGAACGACCAGCACCGCCTGCTGGATCGTGCCGCTGAAGTAGAAGAGATCGGCTTTCTGGAGAATGACCGCGGTGTCGATCTCGCGGTCCCTCAGCACCCGCTGCAGGGCGGCGATGCGGCGGTCGATTTCCTCTCGCGGTGTCCGGCGTTCAACGGGATCCATGCAGGGTTCTCCTCGAGCGGTTTCAGCTTCGCAGGCATCGGACATAGTGCCCCCCGCCGGCATCCGTCAAGTCGCCCGCCCAGCTCCGGCATTCCGGGGAGGCCTCGGGGCAGGAGGGGTAGACCAAGCAGGCTTCGGCGCCGGGGGGCCCCTCCGGCCGGGGCGGTGCGGCGGGGGCGCCTTCCGCGCCGCCCCGCAGCGGGTCGGCGGCCGCGGCGAGCAGCTGTCGGGTGTAGGGGTGGAGCGGGTCGTCGAAGAGGGCCTCGGCGGGGGCTTCCTCCACGATGCGGCCGCCCACCATGACGGCGATCCTTCGGCAGAAGTACCCCACGACGTTCAGGTCGTGGGAGATGAACAGGCAGCTCAAACCCAGGGTCTCCCGCAGATCGGCCAGCAGATTGAGGATCTGCGCTTGGATCGAGACGTCGAGGGCGGAGACCGGCTCGTCGCAGACGAGGATTTCGGGCTCCACGCTCAGGGCGCGGGCGATGCCGATCCGTTGGCGCTGGCCGCCGCTGAATTCGTGCGGGTAGCGTTCCGCCGCGGAGGGCGGAAGTCCCACCCGCTCGAGTAGCGCGGCGATCCTGCGCCGGAGGGCCCCCCGGCCCGTGACGCCGGCCAGACGCAGACCGTCCCGCAGGGTTCCGCCGATCGTGAGCCGCGGGTTGAGCGACCCGTAAGGGTCTTGAAAGACGATCTGGATCTTCCGGCGCAGGGGCCGCATCTCGGCCTCGGAGAGAGGGACGAGATCCACCCCGCGGTAGAGGACCCTGCCCTCATCCGGGGAGAGGAGCTTGAGGAGCATGCGGGCGACGGTGGTCTTGCCGCAGCCGGACTCCCCCACGAGGCCGAGCGTTTCCCCCCGCGCGATTTCGAGGGAAACCCCGGCCACGGCCTCGACCCAGCCGGAGGGCCGCGGGCGAAACCCGGAGCGCCCCCGGGGGAAGCGTTTGACGAGGTTACAGGCGGCGAGGATCGGTGCCTCGCCCCGGCTTTCGCTTCCGTTCATCCGCCGGCCCCCTCCCCGCCGCCCGGGGGTGCGGTGACCGGGCAGCGGACGGCCCGCGCGCCCGGGACCGGGATCAGCGCCGGTCGCTCCCGGCGGCAGGCCGGTTGCGCGAGGGGACAGCGGGGATGAAACGCGCACCCCCGCGGTCGGGCCGCGGGGTGCGGGACCGCGCCGGGGACGGCGGTGAGCCGTCTTCCGCGCTTGCCGCGCCCCGGAAGGGCCTCGAGCAGAGCGCTCGTGTAGGGGTGAAGCGGGCGCCGGAGGATCTCCCCCGCGGGCCCCGTTTCGACCACCTCGCCCGCGTACATCACGGCCACCCGGGCGGCGATCCGGGATACGACCCCGAGATCGTGGGTGATGTAGAGCATCGCCAGCGCACGGCGGTCCTTGAGTTCGGCGAGCAGGCGCAGGATCTGGGCCTGGACGGTCACATCGAGGGCCGTCGTCGGCTCATCGGCGATTAGAAGCTCCGGGTCGCAGGCCAGGGCGATCGCGATCATGACCCGCTGGCGCTCCCCGCCGCTCAAGCGGTGCGGGTAATCGGAAAGCCTCTCCGCGGGGCGCGGAAGCCCCACTTCGGCGATCAGCGCTAGCGACCGCTCCCGCGCCTGCCGCGCGGAAAGCCCCCAGTGGAACGAAAGCCCCTCGGCGATCTGGGCGCCGATCGAAAAGACCGGGTTGAGCGAGGTGAGGGGCTCCTGGAAGATCATCGCCAGGCGCCGGCCGCGGACGCCCGCGGGGTAGGGCCCCTTCCCGGCAAGCTCGATCCCGTCGAAGCGGATGCTCCCGGAGACGATCTCCGCACCCGGCCGGGGGAGCAGACCCATGACGGCGAGCGCGGTCACGGTCTTGCCGCAGCCGGACTCCCCCACCAGGCAGACGGTTTCCCCCCGCCGCACGGTGAGATCCAATCCCTCGACGGCGTGGAAACTTTCCTCTTCCCGCCGGAAGCGGACGGTCAACCCCTCGACGGCAAGCAGGACGCCGGGGCTTGCAGCGAGCACGGCATCACCTCCCTTCGCGCGCCTGGGGATTGACGAGATCGCGCAGACCTTCCCCGAAGAGATTGAAGGCGAGGACCACGAGAAGGATCGCCACCCCGGGGGCGAGCGTGAGCCAGGGGGCATCGAAGAGAAAGCGCCTGCCGTCGGCGAGAATGTTGCCCCAGGTGGCGTGCGGCGGGGGCACCCCGAAGCCGAGGAAACTCAGGCCGGATTCGGTGAGGATGGCCGAGGCGACCCCGAGCGTCGCCGAGACGAGGACCGGGCCCAGCGCATTCGGCAGCATGTGGCGGAAGAGGATGCCGGGATCGCCGACCCCCAGGGCGCGTGCGGCCTCCACGAATTCCCGCTCCCGCAGCGAGAGAAACTCCGCACGGACGAAACGCGCGGTCCCCTCCCAGCTTGTCAGGCCGATCACGGCCATGATCGTGACCATGCTGGGGGGAAGCAGCGCGACCACGGTCAGGATGAGAAAGAAACTCGGGAAGCAGAGGAGAATGTCGACGATGCGCATGACGAAGGCGTCGACGTCGATGAGCGGGCGATCCAGAAGCCCGATGGGGGCCGATCGGCGCCGCCGGCGCATGCGCAGGCAGCCGAGAAGCGATGCGCCGAGCAGGAGCAGCCCCGGCAGGAGATGCCCCGTCCATCCCAGGATCGCGCCCGCGGCGAGGGCGCCCGCGGCCGCGGCGTGCCGCAGGCGGATCGGGCGGCGCCCGTAATAGCCGGCGATCCCCCCCGCCAGGATGCCGACGGCGACCGAAATGCCGACGGCGATGAAGCCGACCGTGAGCGACACCCAGGCGCCCTCCAGCATCCGGGCGAAGAGATCCCGCCCCAGCTCGTCGGTCCCGAGGAGGTAGATCCCGAGGAGGGGGGGGCTCGCCCCGTCCCGGGCCCGGCTGAGGGGCGGCCGGAGCCTCTCTTCGAGCCGCACGCGGGCGGGATCGAGGAGCGGCTGGCGTCCGGCGGTCGCCCAGGCCCCGATCACGGCGAGAACCAGGAACGCGCAGAAGAAGACGAGGCCGGCCAGCGCCGGGCGGTTGCGGCGGAAAGCGCGCCAGAGGCCTGCGCGTCCCCGCGCGGCGCCGTCCGTCTCCGGCAGGGTCGGGGGGGCCGTCATGCGAGCCGGATCCGCGGGTCGGCCGCGGCGTAGAGCAGGTCGGAGAGCAGGGTCCCGAGGAGCACGAGGACCGCGGCGATGAAGTTCAGGGTCAGGATCACCGGGTAATCCCGGGCGAGGATCGCCTCGTAGGCCATGCGCCCCAGCCCCGGCCAGGAGAAGATCGACTCGATGATCACCGAGCCGCCGACCAGCCCGGGGAGGATGAGGCCGAACATCGTCAGGAAAGGGAGCAGCGCGTTGCGCAGGGCGTGCTTGTAGAGAACCGTCTCCTCGGGAAGGCCCTTGGCCCGGGCGGTGCGGACATAGTCCTGGTGGATCACCTCGAGCATCTGGCTGCGGACGTAGCGCGAGAGTACGGCGATCCCCGTCGCCGAACCGAGCAGGGCGGGCAGCAGCAGGTGCCAGAGCCGGTCGTTGAGGCGGTGAAGGGCAGGGGCATTCTCGAAGCCGTAGGTCTGCATGCCGAGAACGGGCACCGCCAGGGTGTTCACCACCAGGAGGATCAGCAGGTAGGCGAAGAAAAAGCCGGGAAGGGAGATCAAGACGTAGGCGAAGAAGGCCGTGCCGCGGTCGAAGAAACCGCCGCGGCGCACGGCGGCGTGGATCCCGAGCGGGAAGGCGAGCGTCCAGGTGAGCAGGGTCCCCACGGCGAATAGCGGCAGGCTGTTCAGGAAGCGCTCGCCGATCTTCTCGAGCACCGGCTGGTTGTCCTTCCAGGAGACGCTCCGGCCGGTGAACAGGTCGCGGTAGAAGAGGACGTACTGGACCGGGAGCGGCCGGTCGAGATGGAAGGCCCGCCGGAAACGCTCGACCATTTCGGGGGTGAATTTCGGATTGAGCGGATCGACCTGGGCGGGCTCGCCGGGGGCGAGGTGGATGATCAGAAACGAGACCACGGTCACCAGAAAGAGCGTGAAGAGCTTCCGTCTCAGGCTGCGGATGAGAAATTCGGTCAACTCTCGTCCTCGGCGCCGGGCCGGTTCACTCCACGGCGAAGACCGGCCGCTCGGCGAGCTTCACCCAGCGGTTGAAATGGTAGCGGTAGTTCCCCGTGGCCGTGGGTTCGATCGGGCGGTGACGGATTTCGTCCCCCCGACGTTCGCGGATCACGATCCGCCGGTCGAGCACGGCCGTCCATCGGCCGGCATAGAGAAAGGTGACCGGCTGATCCGCCGCGATCCGGGCATGCAGCTTCCGGCAAAGGGCGATCTGCCGCTCGGGGTCGTACTCCTCGCGGATCCGCGTGATCAGCGCGTCGGCCTCGGGGTGACCGTAGCCGATGAAGTTGAGCTGGTGCGGGCCGGTCTGGCTCGAGTGCCAGATCGGGTGGAGGTCGGGCTCGACGCCCATCGACCAGCCGAGGACCACGGCGTCGAAATCGAGGCGGTGGATCCGCTCGCGGATGAAGACCGCCCACTCGACGAGATCGGTGCGCACCTCGACCCCCAGGCGCTTCCAGGCGTCCTGGACGATCGTCAGGATGGACTTGCGGACGTCGTTGCCGCTGTTGGTGATCAGGGTGAAGCGCAGGCGGCGGCCGTCCTTCTCGAGCAGGCCCTCCGGTCCGGGCCGCCAGCCGGCCTCCTCGAGCAGCCGCCGGGCGGCCTCCGGGTCGTGGGGGAGCGGCTCGACCTCCGGGTTGTAGAAGGGCGTCTGGCGTGGAAACGGGCCGCTCGTGCGCTCGGCCTGGCCGTAGAGGACGGCCTCGATGATCCGGTCGACCGGGACGGCGAGGCCCAGCGCCCGGCGCACCCGGGGATCGTCGAAGGGCGGGCGCCGCAGATTGTAGCCGATATAGGTGTAGGCGAAGGAGGTGCCGGAGAAATGCTGGAAGCGCGGGTCGCCGGCGAGGCGCGCCACCTGGTGCGGCTGAACGGCATAGGCGTCGATCGTGCCGGCGTAGAATTCCATCTCCTGGGTCAAGAGATCCGGGATCACCCGGAACGAGAACCGGCGGTACTCGGGCGGGCCCTCGAAGTACCCCGCAAAGCGTTCGAGGCGGATGTGACGGTCGGATTTCCACTCGCGAAAGGCGAAGGGCCCGCAGCCGACGGGCCGGCGGTTGAACCGGCTCTGACGGATTCCAAAGGCGGCCGGGTCCTTCCCGGAGGCGATCGCCTCCGCCCGCAGGGCGGTTTCGTCGAGAAGGTGCCGGGGCAGGATCCCGAGGGTCCAGCTCGCCAGCGCCGGCGCGTGGAGGCGCTTGTAGACCACCACCGCCGTCAGGGGATCGGGGAGGCGCACCTCCTTGACCGGCTCGAAATCGGAGGCCCGCGGGGAGAGGTTCCGCGGATCCATCACGGCCTGCCAGGTGAAGCGGACGTCTTCGGCCGTGAGGGGGCGCCCGTCGTGAAACGTGAGGCCCGGGCGCAGGCGGAACTCGATCACGGGATTGTGCTCGACGGGGGGGAGCGCCTCCCCGGCGATGCGCCGTTTCTCCTCTTCGGGGAGCGGGCGTTCGGCCTCGAGGTGCTCTTCCGGGCGGAAGCGAAGGAAATAGCCTTCCCCCAGCACGGCCTCGAGGTGGGCGAAGAGCTCCGGGTCGACCCGCGCGAGGAGAAGGCGGATGCGGGGGGGGACGGAGAGATGGAGGCGCAGGGGTTGCCCGGAGGCGTCGGTGATTTCGCGCGTCTCACGACGGGGGGGCTCGATCGCGATTTCCTCGATGTTCGCGACAGCCGCCTGCACCGCGGGGGGGAGCCCTTCGGGCCGCGCGCGACGCTCGCGCAGCAGGGCGGCGACCCGCACGGCCTCGTTCGCCTGCCCCCCTTGCCCGGCCGGGACATGGAAGAACGCTTCCTCGCGGACGGACCAGGATTCGGCCAGCTTGCCGCGCAGCCGCAGGTGCTCGTCGCGGTCGAGCAGCCCCTCGAAGACGAGCTGCTCGATTTCGGCGCTCGCCGCGTCGCTGGAAAGGATGGGGTTGAGGACGGCCGCATCGCCGATCGAGGCCTGGATGAACTCCTCGAGCCGCGCGGGATTGCCGCGCGCCTGCTCCTCGTAGGTCGGAACCCAGAAGACGGATTGCAGCAGCAGGGCGCTGACCGCCAGCGGAAGCCCGATCAGGATGCGGCGCGTGCCCAAAGTGCGCTCCTTTTGCAGTTCGGTGCGGATCAGCCTATAATGGGCCTATAAAAGATTTGCGGCACCCTTGCAAACCCGACCCGAAGGCCCATGAAGAACCCCGCACCCCGGCTCCGCCCCCGCCGGGAGAAGGATCCGCCCTCCGCCTGGAGGACCCCCCGCGCAAGGCGTCTGCTTGCGGTGCTCGCCCGTTACGACTCGCTCGCGGTGGCCTTTTCCGGCGGGGTGGACAGCACGCTCCTCCTCTGCGCCGCCCGCCGTGCGCTCGGAGGCCGGGTGCTTGCCGTGACGGCGGACACCCCCCTGCAGAGCCGCAGCGAAATCGCCTTTGCGGTCGAGACGGCGCGACGGCTCGAAATACCGCACCTCCTTCTGCGGGTGCCGATTCTCGAGCAGGCGGCGGTGCGGCGCAACGGGCCCGCCCGCTGCTATTTCTGCAAGCGAAGGCTCCTGCGGGAAATCCGGGCGGCGGCCGGGGGACGGGGTTTTGCCGTGGTGGCCCACGGGGCGAACCTCGACGACCTCGGGGACTTCCGTCCCGGCCTGCGCGCCGCCCGGGAGATGGGAGTCGCCGAGCCGCTCATCGAGGCGGGGTTGGACAAGGCCGAGATCCGCCGGCTGTCGCGGGGTCTCGGCCTTCCCGCTTGGGACCGCCCGGCCACGGCCTGTCTGGCATCGCGCATCCCCTACGGCCGGGCGCTCTCCCGGCGGGTGCTCTCGGCGGTCGAGCAGGCGGAGGAGTACCTCCACGCCCGGGGGTTTGCTGCGGTCCGCGTGCGCCACCACGGCGAGATCGCCCGCATCGAGACCGGGCCGGAGGACTTTGCCCGTCTTGTTGCGACCCCCTCCCTGCGCCGGGGGATCGAGCAGGCCTTCCGCCGGCTGGGATTTCTTTTCGTGGCCCTCGATCTCGGGGGCTATGTCGCCGGGAGCCTGAACCTCGCCGTCGCGCAAGCCCGCGGCCGCAAGGGGGAGAGGCGATGAGCCGGGCGTCGATCGCCCTTCTGGCCCTGCTCCTGCTCGGCGCGCCGGGCCCGGCCGCGGCCGAATTCTACCGTTACACCGACCGGTTCGGCCGGACCCATTTCGTGGACGAGCTCTGGAAAATCCCGGAGGAATACCGCCCGCAGGCCGGGCGGTATCTCGAGAAATACGACCATCTCCCCGAGGAGGTGCGCATCCTCCAGCGCGAGGCCGACCGCAGCCGCGAGGAGGAACTCGAGGCGGAGCGTCGGCGCGAAACGGAACGGCACCTGGAGGAACTGCGGCAGGAGGAGGAGCGGCTCCGGGCCCGCCGGGCGGAGGAGGAGGAGCGCAAGCGGCGGCAGGCCGAGGAGACGGAGGTCGAGATCGTCGGCAACCGCATTCTCGTCCCCGTGAGGCTCAGCAACCACGGCCTCGAGGCCGGAGTCCGGCTCGTCCTCGACACGGGAGCGAGCCACACGGTGATCTACCGGCCGGTCGCCGAGCGGCTGCGCGTGCTGACCTTGGCCAAGGCGCAGTCCCGGCTGGCCGGGGGGCGCACGGTCCATTCCGAGGTCGGCCGCTTGGAGGCGCTGCGGGTCGGCCCGGTCACGATGCGGGATTGCCCCGTCGTGATCCTGCCCGTCGAAGGCGAGGACCCGCAGCACGACGGGCTGCTGGGGATGGACTTCCTGCAGCGCGTCGATTACACCGTCCAGTACGAGACCTCGACCATCCGCTGGTCGCCGCGCAACCGCTGAGCGCGGGCTTCCCGGCCCGCGGTCGAGACTTGACCGCGTTTTCCCCGCTTTGGTAATATGGCCGCCGTCCGGACCCGAGGTGCACGAAAAACGCCGAAAGGAGGGTGACGCGATGCCGACGTACGAGTTCTACTGCGAAGCGTGCAAGAAATCGTTTGCTCTCTTTTTGAGCCTTTCGGACGCCGAAAAGAAGAAGATCGCCTGCCCCGAATGCAAGTCCCGGAAAGTCAAACGCCAGATCTCGACCTTCCAGACCGTCACTTCCAAGAAAAGCTGAACCCGCGGTATCCCCCCCCCGCCGACGACCTTGAGGGCCGCCCGGAGGGGCGGCGTGTCCTTCAGGGTCCCGATTGCGGCACGATGCGGATGACGACGCGGCGGTTGCGATTGCGGCCTTCGAGCGTCTCGTTGGTGTCGAGCGGCCGTTCGGCCCCGAAGGCGGAGAGCTTCAGCCGCCCCGCATCGAGTCCCTGGGCGAGGAGCTGGTTGCGGACCGCCATCGCCCGCTTGCCCGAGAGGTACATGTTGTAGGCGGGGTCGCCCAGGCCGTCGGAGTGCCCCTCCACGAGGGCCGCCGTACCGGGGCTGGCGCGGAGCAGCCCGCCGGCGGTGGCGATGATTTCGCGGGCCCGGGGGGTGAGATCGACCGAGTTCGGCTCGAAGAGGACGGTGAATTCCTGGAGCACGAAGGCCGGGGCCGCCGGCGGCGGCGCTTCCGGCACGCTGCGGTTTTCTTCGCCCGAGGTCTCGGGCGCCGTTTTCGGCGCCGCCGCCTCCCGCGCGGCGGGGGCCCGCGGGAGAGGCTCGGCCGCCCCGGAGAACGCGCCCGGGGCCGGGGCGGCCGGTTCGGCCGCCGCCTGCGGCCCTCGCGGGCCGGTTTCCACCGGGAGCGCCGGTGCCGCCTGGAGAGCGGCGCTTCGCTCTTTGCCGCCGGGAAGGGCGCCGGCGGCCGGCTCCCGGGTCTTCCCCCAGAGCGCCAGCTGCTGGGAGACGGCCTCCCCCCAGAAGTACCAGCCGCCGAAGAGGCCGAGCAGGACGATCGCGAAAAAGAGGGCGGGTCGCCTCCAGGAGGGGGCCGGCGCCCCTTCGCGGGCGGCCGCGTTCTGCTTCGCCGCGGGGGCCGCCGCTTTGCCCGATGCTGCGGCGCGGCCCCGGCGGAGGGCGGGATCCTCCCCGATCGTGATCCCCAGCTCCCGGCCGCATTCGCGCACAATGTCGGCGTCGATGGTCTTCACCCCGCGGATGTAGCCCGTCATCATCGCATGGTCGCAGACGATGTTGATCAGCCGCGGCAGGCCTTTGGAAAACTCGTGCACGGCGCGGACGGCGGCCGGCGTGAAGATCTCCCCGCGGGCCCCGGCCACCCGCAGCCGGTGCTGGATGTACTGGCCGGTCTCGGCTTCCTCGAGCGCCGGCAGGTGGTAGCTCACGGTGATCCGCTGCCGGACGGCACGGTTTTCCTCGCGGGCGAGGATGTCGCGGAATTCGCTCTGGCCGACGAAGAAGATGTTGATCAGAACCTTGCCCTCGAGGTCGATGTTGGAGAGCAGCCGGATCTCCTCGAGCAGCTCGTGGTTCAGCCGCTGGGATTCGTCGATGATCAGCAACACCCGGCGGTAGCCCGAGAAGTGCTCGAGCATCAGCCGCTTGAAGCGGGCGAGGAATTCCCCCTTGTTGCGGAAATCGCGCTCGATGTTCAGCTCCGAGGCCAGGAACTGGTAGAAATCCATCAGCCCCATGCCGGGGTCCGGAATGGTGACGATGATCGCGCGGGCCTTGACCTCTTTTTCGATGGCGCGGATCAGGGCCGTCTTGCCCGTTCCCACCTCGCCGGTGATGAGCAGAAAGCCCTTGTTCTCCAGGATGCCGTACTTGAGAACGGCCAAACCTTCGCGGTGTTTTTCGCCGAGCCAGAGAAAGTCGGGGTCGGGGCTGATCTCGAAGGGTTTCTTCGCCAGGCCGAAGTGATTGCGGTACATGGATCCGTCCTTCCGGCGGCGGGGGGTCGCCCCCGTTCAACCTTTTTACTATAGCACCGTTCGCCGCCGAAATCCACGCACGCCCGGCGGCCGGCTTGACAGCAGGAGCGGAACACCATAGATCGGGACCCATTTCCGTCGCCCAAGGAGCTCTCCCCCCATGCCGATGTCGCCGGATTTCGAAAAGCGCCTCTATCCCGTTCTCGACCGCATCGCCCGCCATTTCGGGACCCCGTTTCACATCTACGACGAGGCCGGGATCCGCTCGACCGGCCGGGCGGTGAAAGACGCCTTCGGCCGCATCCCCGAAGGCTTTCGCGAGTATTTCGCAGTGAAGGCCCTCCCCAACCCGAGGGTGCTCCGGGTGATGCGCGAGATGGGCTTCGGCTTCGACTGCAGCTCGGTCCCCGAGCTGCTGCTCTGCCGCTCGATCGGCGCGTGCGGCGAGGATCTGATGTTCACCTCCAACAACACCGCGCCCCACGAATTCGAGGCCGCCCTCGCCGACGGCGGCTCGATCCTCAATCTGGACGACATCCGGCTCGTGCCGAAAGTCCCGCGTTTTCCCGAGCTCATCTCCTTCCGCTACAACCCCGGGCCGCGGCGCACGGGAAACGCGATCATCGGCAACCCGGTCGAGGCGAAGTACGGGGTCGCCCACGACCAGATCGTCGAGGCCTACCGCCGGGCGATCGCGCGCGGCGCGCGGCGCTTCGGGCTGCACACCATGGTCGTCTCCAACGAGCGCAACCACCGCTTCATGGTCCAGACCGTGCGCATGCTCTTCGATCTGATGGAGTGGATCGCCGCCGAGCTCTCGATCCGCTTCGAGTTCATGAACATGGGGGGCGGCCTGGGGATTCCCTACCGGCCGGAGGACGAGCCGCTCGATCTCGCCGCTCTCGGCCAAGAGGTGACGGAGCTCTTCGACCGCTTCCGCAGCCGCCACGGCTGGGCCCCCCGGCTGCTCATGGAAAGCGGCCGCTACATGACCGGACCCCACGGGGTGCTCGTGACCCGCGTGATCAACCGCAAGGAAATCTACCGCACCTACATCGGGGTCGACGCCTGCATGTCGGCCCTGATGCGTCCCGGGATGTACGGCGCCTATCACCACATCACCGTCCCCGGAAAACAGGGCCTCCCCCCCGTCGGGCCGGTGGACGTGGTCGGCTCGCTCTGCGAAAACAACGACAAGTTCGCGATCCAGCGCGAACTGCCGCCTCTCGAGGAGGGCGACCTCGTCGTGATCCACGATACCGGCGCCCACGGCCATGCCATGGGCTTCAACTACAACGGCCGGCTGCGCCCCCAGGAGCTGCTCTTGCGCACCGACGGCGCGGTCGAGTTGATCCGCCGGGAGGAAACCGTCGAGGACCATTTCGCCACCCTCCGCTTCCCGCCCGATGTCTGGCGGCCCTGAGGTGCGCACCCGGCGGGGAAGCCCCCCCGGTCCGGCCGCCGCCGGGCCGGGGGGGGCGGGGAGTCGTCCCGGCCCGCGGGGCGGGGTCTTCCTGCGCGTGCTCGCCCCCTTTGCGCTCGCCTATTTTCTCTCCTACCTCTTCCGCGTGGTGAATGCGGTCATCGCCCCGGATCTGGTCGCCGATCTGGGGATCGGGCCCGCCGATCTGGGCCTGCTCACCGCCGCCTATTTCATCTCCTTTGCGGCCTTTCAGATCCCGCTCGGGATCTTCCTCGATCGTTTCGGACCGCGGCGCGTGGAGGGGCTGCTTCTGCTGCTCGCCGCCGCGGGAGCCTCCCTTTTCGCCCGGGCCGAGGGGCTCTGGGGTCTCGTCCTCGGCCGCGCCGGGATCGGCCTGGGGGTCGCCGCGGGCTACATGGCGGCGATCAAGGCCTACACCCTCTGGTTCCCCCCGGCCTCCTGGCCGCGGATCAACGGGCTGCATCTCGCCGCGGGAGGCCTGGGGGCGCTGTCGGCGACCGTGCCGGTCGAGGCGGCGCTCCGTATCGCTGACTGGCGGGGCGTTTTCTCCGGGCTTTCGGTCCTGAGCCTCGCCGTCGCGGCCGTCATCGGGTTTGCGGTCCCCGAGAAGCGGCCGGCCTCGCCGCCGGAAGCCCTCTCCCGGCAATGGCGCGGCATCCGCGAGGTCTTCACCAGCCCCCGATTCTGGCGCGTCGTCCCCCTGACCGTCGCCTCGCAGGCCGCCTTCATGGCGGTGCACGGGCTCTGGTCGGGACCCTGGCTGCGGGATGTAGCCGGACTCGACCGCCCGGCGGTGGCGGGGGTGCTCTTCTGGACCGCGGCCGCCATGACGGCGGGCTATGTCGGCATCGGGTGGGTGACCGAGCGGCTCGGGCGCGCCGGGGTGGCCCCGTTGACCGCCGGGGCCTGGGGGATGGCGCTCTTCATGGTCGTGCAGGGGCTGCTGATCCTCGCCCCGCGAGGCTGGGCGGCAGTCCTCTGGGCGCTCTTCGGCTTCATCGGGACGGCGGGCGTGATCCCCTACCCGGCGCTGGCGATGCAGTTCCCGCCGGCGCTCGCTGGCCGGGTGAGCACGGGGCTCAATGTGCTCGTCTTCGTCGCCACCTTCGCCGCCCAGTGGGGGATCGGGGCCGTGATCGCGCTCTTCCCGCCGGAGGCGCCGGGGCGCTACGCCCCCGCCGGCTACCGGGCGAGTCTTCTGCTGCTGCTTCTCTTCCAGGCCGCGGGGCTTCTCTGGTATGCCGCCGGTCCCGCCGCTTGGGCGGAGCGGAAGGAGAAAAACCGTTAGGGCTCCTCAGCGGTTCGAGGGGTCGCCGAAGTCGCGGAAGAAATCCCGGCGGATCCAGAAGGCGTTCTGGGGCTCGAAGAAGACCTGAATCCCCACCCCCACCCTCCACTCCGTCCAGTCGCCGCTTGCGCCGAGGGAGGCAAGACCCCCCAGGGCCACATACGGGGTGATCTGTTTCATGCCCTGCATCCGCAAGGAAGCGCCGAGGCGGTGATCGGCGCCGCCGTCGTAGGTCTGATCCGGCCCGGTGTAGTCATCGAGGGGATAGCGGTCGCTGCGGTGCCGCCGCTGGTGGAGCCAGCCGGCGGAGAGCTGCAGATCGACCCAGAAATCGCGGCAGGCGGCGGTGCGCAGCCGGGCGAAGGGGCCGGCGATCGAAAAGAGCTGCGGGCTGTAGTAGCCGCCGTGGCCGAAGGTGGAGAAGTCGCTGTTGCGGCGGAAATGGGCGAGGCTGAGGAAGACGCCGTAGCTCCACTCGTCGCCCTCCACGAGGTGGGTGCGCCCCAGGGCGACCCCGCCGCGCAGCGCCTGGTTTTCGATCACATTTTTCCCGTCGTAATGGTCGAAGCCGGCGTTCAGGGCGAGCCAGCCGATGCCCTCGAAGGGGAAGGTCTTGCCCGCCTCCGCCCCCAGGCGCGTCACCCGGCCCCAGGAAGCCCGGCTGTAGGGGTCCTTCTGCCCCACCCAGGAGAGGATCGAATCCCGCACGCTGAGCCGATGGGCCTCGAGATACCCCCCTTCGGAACCGAGGCGGGCGGAGAAGGTCGGCTCGGCGCTCACCGGGCCGCCGAGCGGGGTGGTCCCCAGATGCAGCGCCACGGGGATGCGGCCTTCGATTTCCAGGCCCGCATCGGGCTGGAGGACGAGGAGATCGTCTTCCCAGCGCTCCCGCTGCGGGGCGCCGCCCCGGTAGGCCCGTCCCACCGGCGGGGGATCCTTGGCCTCGTTTCCCCGGAGCAGGCGCGGGGTGAGGTGGATCGAGGCGGTGCGCCCGAGCCCCACCGCATGGAAAGCGGAAAGCGGAAAAGAGGTTTCCTCGAGGTCGCCGTAGCGGCCGCGGGTGTCGCGGCTGCGGTGCAGGCCGAAGGCTTCGGCACGCGGCGAGAAGGCGTTGCGGTAGCAGCGGGTCTCGTCGGGATCGAGCTGCGAGGCGGTGACGGGGAGCCCCCGGCCGAAAAAGAAGGGCGCCGCGGCGGCGGCGACGGCGGGTTCGGGGCTGCGTGCGGCGCGGCAGGCGAGATCCCAGGCGGAATCCTCCATCCCCGACTCGCGGAAGTGATCGAGCAGCCCGACGACGAGGGCGGGCGACGGGTCGGTCTGCGCCCGCGCCTTCAGGCGTTCGAGTTCCCCGGCCTCCGGTCCCCTGCGGAGCAGCGCGCGCGCGAGCCCGTCCGCGGCGTCGCGATCCTGCGGATCGATCCGCAGCAGTTCCTCATACCCGGCGGCCGCATCCGCCGAGCGGCCCTCGGCCATCGCGCGGTCCGCCTGGCGCCTGAGCGCCGTCCGCCGCAGGGAGCGGACTTCTTCGTCTTCGGGGATCGCCCCGGAAGAAAAGGGCGCGAGCGCCTGCTCCTCGCGGCCGGATTGCAGGCGCGCCCAGCCCGCGCCCAGCGCTGCGTCGCGGTTCGAGGGGTCGGAGGCGAGCAAGCGGGTGAAGAGCCGTTCGGCCTCTTCCGCCTCGCCGCGGCGGAGGCGCTCCCAGGCGAGAACGGCGAGCGCCTCGGCGTCGTCCGGTCGGCGGGAGAGAATCTCCGCCGCCGTTGCGATTCGTGCCGCCTCTCCCTCGGACAGCCGGGCGAGCCTCCGCCGGAGAAGGGCGACTTCGAGGTCTTCCAGCCGTGCGGTCCCGGGGTCGAGGGGGGCGAGGACCCCCCGCTGGGAGGCGAGAAGTTCGAGCGCTTCCTCTTCCGGCAGGGACGGGGTCAGCCCGGCGAGGATGCCCAGTCGCAGCGACGGCTCGAGAGGGCAGGCGAGGAGGCGGCGGTCGAGTTCCGCCCCCGCCCCGGCCGCACCGGCCCGGGCGAAGAGCCGGGCAAGCCCATGAAAGAGATCGGGCCGGATGCAGCGCGCGAGGGACTCCCGCTCGGCGTCGAGGATTTCCTCGAGCTTTTGCAAGGCCGGCTCCGGGGGGAGCGCGCGGAGTCGATCCCCGAGGCGGGCCTCGAGGAGACGACGCAGGGCCGCTTCGCGCTCGCGGGCCGGCAGACGATCGATTTCCGTGAGTGCGGCCGGATAGCGGCCTTCGGCGACGAGGAGTTCGATCAGGGCTCGGCGCACTTCCATCACCCGGTGGCCCTCGCGCAGCAGCCGCTCGAGGTGGGGGAGCGCTTCCCGCCGTCGGCCCTGGCGGAGCAAGCTGTAGGCGAGCCCCAGCCGGGCTTCTCGGGCCCGGGAAAGCTCGGGCAGCTCGAGCTGGGAGCGGAAGAGGGCCGCGGCTTCGGCCGGACGCCCCCGGCGGTAGAGCGCCCAGGCCCGCTCGAGCGGCGAGGGGGGAGCGGCGGGGGGGAGCAGCTCGCGCGGTGCATCGGGGGGAAACCCGGATTCCCAGCCTTTCAGCCGTTCCGCATCCTCGGGGGAGGTGTAGAACCAGTCCGGAGGTCCCCACTCGATTTCCATCTCGTGGGGTCGGGTTTCCACGCGGCCGGGGCCGGCATGTTGCAGCGACTCGACGTCGGGGACGCCGGCATCCCGGCGGACGGCCGGCTGTTCGCCGGCGGGGCTCGGGCCAACGAGGGGGAAAGGGGCGAAGGCCCCGAGGAGGCAGAAGAGAAAGAGTCTCCCGACGGCCCGGATCATGGTCAACGCAGCCCCCGGCGGCCTCCGGCCGCCGTCGCCAGGAGAAAGAGGGCGTTCGAATAATAATCGTCCGCCTCGCTCGTGATTTTCGTGCGGCCGCGCTCCAGCAGCCTCCGTGCGAGATCCCTCTTTCCCCGGCGCTCCGCCGCGATCGCGAAGACGGCGTGAAAGCCCGCCGCCGCTTCGTCGGTGGATACCGTGTGCTCCGCAAGGTTCACCCGCGCGGGAAGGTGGCCTGAGCGTTCCACCCAGTCGAGAAAGGGGCCGAAGAGGGGCAGGGGCTCCGGCAGGCCGGCTTCGTAGAGCGGAAGCCTGGCCGCTTCATAGCCGAAATGGGGGCCGCGTTCGGCGGAGAGGCGCGGCTGCTCCGGCTCGAGAACGACCCAGTCCGGGGGAAGGGCGAAGGGATTCGCCGCGGCTTCCAACAGCAGGCTGCGCGCGTCGTCGAGGATCCGGGTCCAGAAGGCGGTGTCCTCGGCGGCGGCGAAGGCGAGGTAGGCCGGGAAGACGACATAGCCGGTGTTGAAGAGGAGCCGCTCCTGGCCGGCGAAGCCGTAATAGCCCGGGGCGATCAGCCGCCGCCTGCCGGCCGAGAAGGCGAGGTGCAGCCGGATGTCCCGGACGACGGCGAGGGCCTTTTCGCGATACGGCGGGTGCTGCCATTCCTCGGCGGCGCGCAGCAGGGCCGAGGCGATCAAGAGATCGCCGTCGCTGGCGTTGTTGTAGTCGATGACGTTCCAGGATCCGTTCGGCCTGCGGCCCCACGACCAGGCGAACAGCGCGTCCTTGCGCACCTGGAGGTTGTCGATCGTCCAGCGGAGGACGCGGTCGAAGGCGGGCCGGTCACCGTGCAGCAGGGCGAGCCACAGGCCGTACCCCTGCCCCTCGGAGTGGCTGGCGTCCTGCTGCGCGGGGTCGATCACCCGGCCGTCGCCGGAGACGAACCGCTCGCGGAACCGTCCCCAATCGGCGGGTTCGGCCGGGACCCCCCCGAGAAACGCCAGGAAGAGCAAGGCGCCGAGGGCGGCCCGGCGAGCGGCGGGGAGGCCTGCCGTCGGGGTCCGCATGGGCTCATTCCGCTTCCCCGGGCTGGAGCCTGCGGCGCCGGCGTCCCCGGATCAGGCGGACGAGAAGGATGCAGAGGATCAGGAGCAGCGCGAGCAGGATCCCCAGCGCAAGCAGGGGATGGGTATTGATGAAGTTCTGGAGCACCGGCATTCGTCCGGGGACGCCGATGAAGTAGGTCGGCCCGAGCGTGAGGGCGACCGTTTCGGGGCGCTGGGCCTCGAGGTGCAGGAGAACGAAATCCCCCTGCGCGGCCGCCTGGACGGTCGGCTCCCAGAGGATGCGACCCAGCCGGGCGAGATCCGCCGGCTCGGCGCCGGTGAGCAGGGTGACGGTGCGGCCGCCGGCATGCGGGTGCTGGAATTGCATGATCGCCCCGCGGCCCGCGCCCAGCGTCCCGGAGAGGTCGACCTCCACCGGGCTGTGGGCGGTCACGTCGGAAGGGTGAAAGGGGACCGAGGCCTGCGGCCGCGGCGGCCGGGACCAGAAGTCGACCGGTTCGGAAACATGGGCCCGGGGTCGGGGTTGCGAAGGGAAGGTGAGCCGCAGCGGATCCACGCCCCGCAGGGGGGCGGCGGCCAGCAAGGGTGCAGGGATCGAGGAGAGCGGGCCGACGACCAGCAGATCCCGGCCCGCGGGGATCGCCTCGGGGGCGATCGCCCACCCCAGGGCGACGGGCGGGTAGCCCAGTTTCTGGGCGCAGATGGCGACGGCGTTCACCGCCGTCTCGGCCGTCTGGGGGGTCTGCTCCGTCAGGAAGACGGCGGCCTCCCGCAGGTCGGGCCAGCGACCGAGCGGGAAGGCGTCCTGGAAGAAGAGATCCAGGCGCGGCATGCGGATCCAGAAGGGGGCCTCGGGGAGGATGACCGCAGAATCCTCGAACACGGTCAGCCGCAGGTTTTCGGTTTGAATCAGAGTGCATTTGTCGGTGTGCAGCGGGGTCAGCTCCGCCTTGAGGCTCAGGCGGTTCATGCCGCTCTTGAAGGAGGAGAAGGGGATGTCGATGCGGTAGCCCTTGAAGTAGTCCCCCTTCGGGTTGTCCAGGCGCACGGCGGAGATGAATTTCCCGTTGAGCAGGATGTTGAGCACGGAGTCCGAGCGCAGGGCGGCGTTGTAGGCCATGTGGAGGATGATGCTCGCGAAGGCGTTCGTGGCGAGGTGCAGGCCGGCGGGCAGCCGCAACTCGAGATCGAGGGGGGGCGGAGAGATGTGCAGAAACTCTGTGGTGCGCTTGCCGAGGCTGGCGAAGGTGTAGGTCTTCCCGGGATAGAGGCCGCGCTGGACGCCGTGCTCCTCCACCTCGGGCAGGCGCACGGCCTCGATGCGGGTCGAGGGCGTGTCGGGAAGCGGGTAGGAGAGCGAGGCGAAGGCGCGGCAGGCGTTTTCGAGCTCCGCGGCGGTGCTCCCGGTCACCAGGATCAGCGCATGCGCCGGGTCGGCGAGCGACGGCGGCTCCCCCGGCTTCGGTTCGCTCCGGGGCTCCGGGAGGTGCTCCACACGGATCTCCGCCCCGGAGGGGAAACCGGTCTTCGCCGCCTGCGGCGACAGGGAAGCGATCTCGTCCCTGAGCCCGATCACGATGTTGTCGACGCCGGGCCGGAGGCGGTGGTCGAGGGTGATCCGCGGCGTGCGGTAGGCGTAGCGCAGGGCGATGCCGGAGGCCACGACCGCGGCCGCCCGGAGAGAGCCGGGGCCGAGTTCGGGAAGCACCACATGGACGCGGGTGTCGAAGGCGTTTCGCGGGTCGAAAAGAAAATCGGCGATGGCCGAGACGCGAAGCGGCACCGGCTTCGCCTCCAGCTCGAAGAGGATCTGGGCCTCCTCCAGGTTGAGCCAGGTCCACAGCTCCGGGGCGAAGGGGTCCTCGCACTCCTCTTCGGTGTAGTGCTGCGCCACCCAAAAGGTGCATTCGTTGTACCCCGGAAGCAGGAGCTCCGGGGGGATCGGCACGGTCACCTCCCCTTCCGGGGTGTCGGGGTTGAGGCGGACCTGGGCGAGCGGCCGCTCCCGCAGGGTGAAGACCAGGCGCGAGATCCGCGCGATGAGCGCCGAGGAGTTCACGTAGGAAAAGCGCAGCACGGCCCGGCGCACCTTCCAGCGCTCGGGGATCGGCAGGCTGAAGGAGACGCGGTCCGTTGAGCCGCGGAGTTGCTGGTTCTGCACGGGGGCAATCTCCGGCAGAGGCACGCGTACGGTGACGGCGGCCTCCGGGGAGGACGCCCCGAACCCGAAGCCGAGCGTGATCAGCCCGATCCAGACCGCAATCCACCGTTTCATCCGACGTCCACACCGCCTTTCCAGGAACCGCCGTCCCTGAAGTCCGCATTCCGCGTGCGGGTCACCATAGACCGTTCCGGTCCGGCAAGTCCAGAGGAATCGCGCCGGCGGCCGGGGGCCGGGTCTTGACAACTCCGCCCGACGGGTTACTTCTTTGCCCGCATCCTGCAGCCGTCCCAGTCCATACGGAAGGAGATGCCCATGGTGGAGATTCTCGAGCGCATGCCTCCCTCCCCCGAGGCGGTCCGCAACGAGCAGGAACGAGCGATCGCCCGCTCCCTCGAGCGCATCCGCCACAAGCTGCTCGTGATGAGCGGCAAGGGCGGGGTCGGCAAGACCAGCACCGCCGTGAACCTGGCTCTGACCCTCTCCGCGCGGGGAAAGCGCGTGGGCCTGATGGACGTCGATCTGCACGGCCCGGACGTGCCCCGCATGCTCGGCCTCTCCGGAACCCCGGAGTTGAACCCGCAGCGGAAACTCAACCCCTTGAGGGTCTCGGAGACGCTGTCCGCGATCTCGATGGAGTCCTTTCTCCCCAGCCGCGACGATGCCGTGATCTGGCGCGGGCCGCTCAAGTTCTCGGCCATTCGCCAGTTCATCGGCGACGTGGAGTGGGGTGATCTCGATTTCCTGATCATCGACGCCCCCCCGGGGACGGGCGACGAGCCGCTCACGGTCGCCCAGCAGGTCCCGAACGCGCGCGCCGTCATCGTCACCACGCCCCAGGAGGTCGCGCTCGCCGACGTGCGCAAGTCGATCAACTTCTGCCGCACGGTGAAGATGGAGATCCTGGGCCTGATCGAGAACATGAGCGGCTTCGCCTGCCCGCACTGCGGCAAGCCGGTCGATCTGTTCGGCACGGGCGGGGGAGAGCGCACCTGCCGCGAAATGGGGATCGCGTTTCTGGGGCGGATCCCCCTCGACCCGCGGATGGTGGACTGCGCGGATCGGGGCTGCTCGTTCATCCAGAGCTACCCGGATTCCCCCGTGAGCCGCGCGCTGGATGCCGTGGCCGAGCGGATCCTGGCAGCGACCGATTCCGGGAACCGATCCCCGCTCCCCCCCGCCGGCTAGCGGGCGGCCTCGGCGAGCGCCCTTTCCCGGGCGCGGCGGAAGCCCTCGCGGGCGCCGTGGATCGTCTTTTCGGGCACGGCGAAGGAGAGGCGGAAATGCCCCGGGGCCCCGAAGGCGCACCCCGGGCTGACGAGAATCCGCTCCTCGCGCAGCCACTCCGAGAAGCGCCGGTCGTCGGCAATCGGGCTGCGGGGAAAGACGTAGAAAGCGCCCTCGGGCTGGACGAACGCATAGCCCGCCGCCGCCAGCACCTCGCAGATCCCCTCCTTTCGGCGCGCATAGTGCGCGGCGTCTATGCGGGATCCCCCCGCGCGGGCGATCGCGCGCTGGAAGAGCGCGGGCGCGTGGACGACCATCATGGAGTGAACGGCCGCCGCCGCCTCCACGATGCGCGGCGCATCCTCGGCCGCGGGGTGCACGGCGAGATAGCCCAGCCGCTCCCCGGCCAGGCCCAGTTCCTTGGAAAAGGAATTGACGAGAATGCTGTGGGCGTAGGCCGGGAAGACGGGTGCGACCGACGCCCCGTAGGTGATCGCGCGGTAGGGTTCGTCGGCCAGGAGATAGATGCGCCGGTGGATCCGGGAACTGGCCTTCTCGAGGGCAGCCCCGAGCGCCTCGATCTCGGCTGCGCCGTAGACCGCCCCGCTCGGGTTGTTGGGCGAATTGATGAGGACAGCCCGCGTCCTCGGCCCCAGCACCGCGGCGATCGCCTCCGGGTCGAGGTGAAAGCGCCCGTCGGTCGCCGCCGCGACCAGCCGGGCGCCGGCGAGAAAGGCGTAGTTTTCGTAGCCCACGAAATAGGGGGCGGGGACGACCAGTTCGTCTCCGGGCTCGCAGAGCACGCGCAGGATCACATTCAACGCCCCCGAGGCGCCGGCGGTCATGACCACCGCCCCGGGCCGGACCTCGATTCCCTGCTCGGCCGAAAGCCTGGCGGCCACGGCGGCACGCGCCTCCGGCAGACCGGCCACGGGTGCGTAGCCGTGATCGAGGCCGGGCTCGGCGACCAACCCGCGGAGGATCTCCCGGAAGGATTCCGGCGGCGGAGCGTCGGGGTTGCCGAGAGAGAAATCGTAGACCCCCTCCGCGCCGAAGCGTTCCTTCATCCGGCGCCCCTCCTCGAACATGTCCCGGATCACCGCAAAGGCGGCGAGCCGGGAGGCGATCTGGGCGGCGATCGGCATCGCTCGAAACCTCCTTTCGCCGGCCGGCGGCGGGTTCGGCCGCCAGCCGGTGTCGTCTCCACAAGCGGCAAGGGCTATCCCAAATCGTCCCCGGGCTCAAGAGGCGCTATTGACAGGGCGCATCCCCGCCGCTAAACCTCCTCCACTGGGGAAAGCGCCATGAGGCCCCCCCGAGGAGCGCCGCCGCAGAGGAGGGCAGGAACCCATGGGCAAGGGAATGACCGGCAAGATCTTGCATGTCGACCTCACGAACCGCCGGGTCGAAATCGAGGAACCGGGCGATCTCTTCTACCGCCGCCTTCTCGGGGGCCGCGGGATCGGCTATCATTACCTGCTGCGCGACATGCCGCCGCGCACGGACGCCTTTTCCCCCGCCAACGTCTTCACCCTGGCGACGGGGGTGATGACCGGAGCGCCGCTGGCGGCCTCCTGCCGTTTCGCCGCCGTGGGCAAATCGCCGCTCACCGGGACGGCGGGGGAATCCGAGGCGGCCGGTTTCTTCGGTCCCGAATTGAAAAAGGCGGGTTTCGACGCCGTCGTCTTCCGCGGCGCGGCCGAGGAGCCGGTTTACCTCTGGGTGACGGAGGGCCGGGCCGAGATCCGCGACGCGCGGGCCTTGGCCTTTCTCGAGACCCGCGAGGTGGAGGACGCGATCCGCGCCGAGCTGGGCAGCGACAAGATCCGGGTCGCCCAGGCCGGCCCGGCGGGCATGCGGCGCGTGCGCTTCGCCAACATCACGAACAACCTCGGTCATTTCAACGGCCGAAACGGTTTCGGCGCGGTGATGGGATCGAAGAACCTGCGCGCCGTGGCCGCCCTGGGCACCGGGGAGATCGAACTCCACGACGGGGAGTTCCTGCGGCGGACGGCGACCGAATACGCCAAGAGCTTCCGCCGCAACCCGGCCGGGGAGGCCCTCTACACCTACGGCACGACCACCTTTCCCGAGATCCTCTCCGCCGCGGGCGGGCTGCCGGTGAACCATTTCCGCCAAAGCGCCCTCGAGGACGCCTCGCCGCTCGGCGGGGACCGCTACAACGAGCTCCTGCTCAAACGGCGCAAGGGCTGCCACGCCTGCCCCATCATGTGCAAGCGGGTCATCGATCTCGAGGACCCGGTCTACGGCGTCGATTCACGCTACGGCGGGCCGGAGTACGAGACGATCGCCTCGCTCGGCAGCAACCTGAAGATCCTCGACCTGCGGGCCGTCGCCAAGGGAAACGAGATCTGCAACCGCTACGGGATGGACACGATCACCGCCGGGATGACGATCGCCTTCGCCTGCGAGTGCTTCGAAAAGGGGATCCTCACCCGTGCGGACACGGACGGCCTCGAGCTCCGCTTCGGCGACCCGGCGCTCGTGCTGCAGCTGCTCGAGAAGATCGGGCGGCGGGAAGGCTTCGGGGACGTGCTCGCCGAAGGCTCCTTCCGGCTCGCCCGGCGCCTGAAGGTCGAGGAGGCGGATTTCTGCCTGTGCGTCAAGGGCCAGGAGCTTGCGCTCCACGACCCGCGGATCAAGGCCGGGGTCGGCATGGGATATGCGCTCTCGACCTACGGCGCCGACCACATGGACGCGCCGCACGACCCCGCGTTCGTGGATCCCGAGTCGTTCTCCTTCCGCTCCGTGGGCGTGCTCGGCATCCACCGGCCCATGGCCGCGACAGAGCTCGGCGCCGACAAGGTCCGCGCCTTCGTTCTGCTCGAGCGCTACTGGCGGATGCTCGATTCCCTGGGGCTGTGCGTCTTCGGCTTCGCCCCGCGCGGGGTGATGCCGATCCCGACGCTCGTCGATTGCATCCGCGCGGTGACGGGCTGGGAGACGAGCCTGCTCGACCTGATGCAGGCGGCCGAACGCGGCTCGCTGCTCGCCCGGGCTTTCAACGCCCGGGAGGGCTTCACCCCGCGAGACGACCGCCTGCCGGGGCGGATCTTCGACCCCAAGCCGAACGGGCCGGGGGCCGGAAAGCAAATCTTCTCCCGCGAGGAATTCGAGAAGGCCCTGCGGCTCTATTACGCGATCGTGGGCGTCGATCCGGCCACCGGCCGGCCCACGGAGGCCAAGCTCCTGGAGGCGGGACTGGAATGGGTGGCCGAGCGGCTCGCACGGGAACCGGAACCACCGGCGACGGGCCGGGGCTTCTGAAGAGGGATCGGCCCCGGCTCCCGAGACCGGACGACGGCGGCGGGGATCCCGTCCGCATCCTCACCCTGGGGGGCGGCAGCGGGCAGTTCGCCCTGCTGGCGGGACTGCGCGATCTGCCCGGAATCGAGATCACCGCCGTCGTCTCCATGGTCGACAGCGGCGGCAGCACGGGCCGGCTGCGTGACGAGTTCGGGATCCTGCCCCCCGGGGACATCCTGAAATGCATCGTCGCCCTTTCCCCCCACCGGGAGATGGCCCGGACCCTCCTGCTCAAGCGTTTCGTCGAAGACCGAAGGCTCAAAGGCCACAACGCCGGGAACATGCTCCTCACCATGCTCAGCCGCTACGCCGGCAGCTTCGCCTCCGGGGTGCAGGCCCTGGCCGAAATCCTCGATGTCCGCGGGCGGATTCTCCCGGTCACGGTCGACCCCGCGACCCTCGTGGCGGAGCTGACCGACGGCAGCCGCGTGTTCGGGGAGAAGGCGATCGATGTCCCGCGCGGGATGCAACGGGAAAAGATCCGTGAGGTCTTTCTCGTCCCCCACCACAATGAAGCCGTCTCGGTCTACCCGCCGGTGATCGACGCCGCCTGGTGGGCGGACTATATCCTGATCGGGCCGGGAGATCTCTTCACGAGCATCCTCGCCGCGCTCATCGTCCCCGGTGTCGCCGAGGCCCTGCGCCGCTCCCGCGGCCGGATCCTCTACATCCTCAACCTCATGACCAAGTTCGGGGAAACCGACCGTTTCCGGGCCCGGGATTTCGTCGAGCGGCTGGAGGCGGCGCTCGGGCGGACGGTGGACGGCGTGATCGCCAACCGGCGCCGCCCGCCGGAGGCGGTCCTGCGGGCCTACCGCAAACAGAAGGCCGACTTCGTGGAGCTCGACCCCGGCGAGGCCTTCTGGAAAGATCGCCGGCTCTACGCCGGCGATCTGCTCGACACCGCGGGCGGGATCGTGCGCCACGATTCGGCGAAGCTTGCGGCGCTGATCGGCGGCATCATCGCCGCGGATCGAAACGCCCCGGCGCCACCCCCCACCGGACCTGACGCGGGAAGGAGAACACGATGCGCATCCGCACGGCGACCCTCGAGACGAACTGCGAAGTGAGCGGACCGCGGGACGCCCCCGTCGTCCTGCTCAGCCACGCCCTGGGCACAAGCCTGAACCTCTGGGATCCGCAGATGGCGGCCCTCGAGTCCCGTTTCCGCGTGGTGCGCTACGACCTCCGCGGCCACGGGGAGAGCGAAGTCCCCCCGCCGCCGTACACACTCTCCGAACTCGCGGCCGATGCGGTCGCCCTGCTCGATGCGCTCGGCGTCGCGCAGGCGAGCTTCGCGGGGATTTCGCTGGGCGGGATGATCGGCCAGGTGCTTGCGCTGCGGCATCCCGCGCGGGTCGCGCGGCTCGTCCTGGGCGACACGAGCGCCCGGATCCCGCCCGAGGGGACGCAGGCGATCCGGGAACGCATCGCGCTCGCCCGGGGGCGGGGGATGGAGGCGCTGGTCGAGGCGACGCTGGCGCGCTGGTTCACGCCGCGCTTTCTTGCGGCCGAAGGGCCGGGGGTGGCCATGATCCGACGGCTGTTCCTGCGGACGCCGGTCGAGGGCTATATCGGCTGTGCGGAGGCGATCTGCGACCTCGATCTGCTGGGCGAGCTGCCGCGGGTCCGGGTGCCGACCCTGGTCGTGGTCGGCGAGGAGGACCCCGGAACCCCCGTCGCGGCCGCCCGGGCGATCCACGAGCGGATCGCGGGCTCGCGCCTGGCGGTCATCCCCTCGGCCTCGCACCTGGCCAACGTCGAGCGGGCGGAGCGTTTCAACCGGCTGCTCCTCGAGTTCCTCGAAACGGCCCCGGCGGCCTGAAGCGGAGCCGCCCCCCGCCCGGCCTCAGCCCCGGCCGGCGAGCAGCTCGGCGATGCGCCACCGGATGAGAGCGGCCAGCTCTTCGGCTTCCCTGCGCCCGAAGGGGGCGACACTCCGGGCGAGTTCCTCCACCTGCTCCTCGGCGAGATCGGTCATCTTGCTCACGAGGAAGGCGTCGATCTCGGCGTCCTCGAAGCGCAGGCCGCAGGCGCCCACGGCGCCGACGAACTCCTCGCCCGCGAAGATCGGAACCACGATCTTGATCATCCCCGCGTCGCACTCCTCGATGACCGGCTCGCGCGTGCGCGCGGCCTGGGCGGCGAGGTTCATGTGCGCGGGGGCGCAGATGAAGCTCTGGCCCTTGTCGGTCTCCTTGACCGCCGGGCACAGGCGGTTCGCCCAGCGCTTCTCGGGCAGGATGCGGTAGCCGCGCGGGTCGAAGACGCTCACGTCCATCCCCGAGCGGGCATGGAGTTCCTCCTCCAGCGCCCGCCATCGTTCGAGGGGCGCAAGGTCGGTCAACGTCATCTCGTTCCTCCTGCGTTCATCGAAGGCCCCCGCCCGCGGAATTCAGGGATCGGGCCAGGCGCTCGAGGCCCTGGGCCACGGAAACGCGGGGCCGGTAGCCCAGATCGCGCCGCGCGGCCGAGATGTCGAACCAGTGCGCGGTGCCCAGGGCCTCGGCCACGAAGCGCGTGAGCGGCGGCTCCCCCGGGAGCGCAAGCCCCCTCCAGAGCCACTCGCAGATCCACCCCAGACGACGCGCCGCGGCGAGCGACATCGCGCCCCGCACGGGGGGCAGGCCGGCGGCGTTCAGGATGCGATCGATCATCTCCCAGGCGGGCAGGGGCTCGCCCTGGCTGATGAAGAAGACGCGCCCGGAGAGGGCCGCGTTCTCCGCCAGCGCCCGGTCCGCGAGCAGGTGCGCCTCCGCGGCGTCCTCGATGAAGGTCGTGTCCACGAGGTTTTTCCCTTCCCCGATCCGCCGCAGGCGGCGGGCGCGCCGCAGGAGCCGGGGGACGAAATGCGGATCCCCCGGCCCCCAGATCTGGTGGGGACGGAGCACGATCGTGCGCAGGGCCCCCTCCTTGCCCGCGGCGATGACCGCCCGTTCGGCTTCGGCTTTGGTGGCCGGGTAATCGGCGTTGTAGCGCGGGGGGTAGGGCGCCGACTCGTCGACCCCTTCCAGGTCGCCCCCGGTGAAGACGACACTCGGGGAGCTCGTGTGGATCAGGCGGCGGACGCCGTGGCGCCGGCAGGCCGCGATCACGTTTCGGGTTCCGATCACATTGGTCCGCACGTAGTCCCGTCTTCGACCCCACGGCGGCGGCTTGGCGGCCGTGTGAAAGACGACCGCCACCCCGCGGCAGGCCCGATCCACCGCCTCGAGGTCGGCGAGGTCGCCTTGCAGAAACTCGATGGGCAGGCGGGAGAGCCCCGGGGGCGCCGAGCGGCTGAAGCCCCGCACTCTCCGCCCCCGGGCGACGAGGGCGGAAACCAGGGCCGATCCAAGAAAGCCCCCCGGCCCGGTGACCAGGACCGGCTCGCCGTCGTTGCGGGTCATGGGAGGGTCGCCTTTCTTCCCCGGCGGCGCGCGCTTTTCATCTTCAGCCGGCGGGCGGCCCAGGCGGCCAGGTCTTCGCGCTGGATTTTCGCGTTGTGACGGATGTCCACCGGGAAGGCGCGATGAAAGAGGACGGTGCGGATGGGGCGGGTCATCTCGTGGCGTCGGGCGAGGTCGAGGAGCTCCTCGCGCACGATTTTGCGGCGCACCCGCCGCGTGGTCTTGTGCAGCTCGACGCACAGGACGGGAACCTGGTGCCCGCTCGGCCCGACCCCGACGAGGGCGCTGCGGCGGACGAGGGGATGGGTGTTGAAAATCCCCTCGCAGGGGACCGTGAAGAGGGTCCCGGTGGACGTGACCACCCGATGGCTCTTGCGGCCGCAGAACCAGAGCCGGCCTTTGCGGTCGATCCAGCCGACATCGCCCATCCGGTGCCAGTACCCGCCTTCGCCGTCGGCGATCTTGTGCAAGGCGTCGGCCTGCGGGTTTTCGAAGTAGCCGGGGCTCACATGGGCTCCGCGCACGACGATTTCCCCGATCTCGCCGGGGGGGAGCACCAGGGCCTCGTCCCAGCGGGGAATCGGCTCATCCCGGATGCGCAGGACCCGGAGCTCGATCCCCTCGACGGGGGTCCCGACGCAGATCCCATAGCCGCGCTCGGTGAGCGCCCGCGTCTCGTGGAGGATCTCTGCATCGCGGATGACGGCGACGGGGACTGCCTCGGTGGCGCCGTAGGGGGTGAGGACCTCGGCGGAAGGCGCGAGCAGCGGACGCACGCCGGCGACCGCGGCGGGCGGCACCGGCGCTCCGGCGGAAATCACGCGCTTGAGAAAGGCAAGCCCCAGGCCGCGGTCGGAGCAGAAGCGGCTCAAGCGCTCGAGCAGCACGGGCGAGGCGAAGAGGTTGGTCACCCCCTGGTTCTCCATCACCTCCACGAGGAGCGCCGGATCGGCCTTCGCCGGGCGTGTGGGGTCGATCGGCGGGATGACGGCGGTCACCCCCAGGGCGGGGTAGAAGAGGGCGAAGAGCGGGAAGGTCGAGAGATCCTTCTCTTCCGGGCCGAAGGCAAGCTCGCGGCCGACCGCCCGGAGCTGGGCGGCGAAGCCGCCGTGGGTGTAGACGGCGCCTTTCACCGGGCCGGTGCTGCCGGTCGTGAAGAGAATGGCGGCGGGCTCGTCCGCGGCGGTCGCGGCGGCGGGAAACGGGCCGCGGCCCGCCCGGGAAAGCGAGCGGAGCGTCTGTCCCCCCCAGAACCACCTCCGCCCCACGGTGACCCGGATGCGGATTTCCCGGAAATGCTTCCGAAAGAGGATCCGGAAGGCGTGGGCGCGGGGGATGCCGATCATCGCCTGCGGGCGGGTCGAGCGGTAGCAAGCGAGCATGCGCTGCAACCCCATGCCCGGGTCGACGATCACCGGCACGGCCCCCACCTTGAAAAGCGCGAAGAGCAGCTCGAAAAACTCGAGGCCCGGCCGCACGAGGAGGATCGTCCTCATGCCGCGCTCCACGCCGATCTCCTTCAGGCCCCAGGCCAGCCGATCCGAAGACTCCGCGAGGGCACCGAAGGTGAGATGGACATAGCGTAAGCGCCCCCCGGGGGCGCGGCCATCCACCGCCACCACGGCCGGCCTGTAGGGCGTGCGCCGGGCGGCCTCGGCCAGGGTCGAGGCGATGTTGACGCAAGCGGCGTCCGCAAGGGGGGGTGCATCGGTCATGGCCGTCGTCCGGCGATCGGGTTTCCGAGGGGGCCGACGGGGGGGAAAGCCCCGCCCGGCGCCTTCCCCTACCGCAAGGCGCACGCTTTTTCAATCGGCGGGGCCGCCGGTGCGGGCCAGGAAGTCGGCGATCCGCGCGAGGGCCGCAACGGGCTCGTCCTCGAGCAGGTAGTGGCCCGCATCCGGGAAGGCGTACACCTCCGCCGCGGGGAAGCGCCGTCGCCACTCGGCGAGGTAGTCGGCGTCGAAGACGAAATCCCCGCCCGCCCAGAGGATCAGCACGGGCTTTCCCCGCAGACGCCCGAGGGCTCGATCGACCGCCGCGACCGTGGACCAGCTCGGGTCGGCGGGCGACAGGGGGATGTCGAGGACGAAACGCAAAAGGGCGGTTCGGCGCTTCCAGCCGCCGCGATAGGGGGCGAGCAGCCCCGCGCGCACGGCGGGGGGGAGCCCGCGGGTGGTCGCCGTGCGCGCCGCCCCGCGGGCGAAGAGGTTGAGGCCGCAGACGAGAAAGGCGGCCGTGCGCGGGTGACGCCGCAACAGCGAGAGCACCGGGGGCAGCGGCTTCCCCTCGGGCTTGCAGAAGGCCGCCGTGTTCAGCACGACGAGGCGCGCCACCCGAAGGGGGTGCTCGACCGCCCAGGCGGCGGCGATCATCCCGCCCCAGTCGTGCACCACGAGGGTGACGGGGTCCCCGGGGACCACCCGCTCCATCCAAGCCGTGAAATCCGCGACGCGATCCTGCAGGCGGAAACCGTAGTCGCGGGGGGTGGGGCGATCGGAGAACCCGCAGCCGACGTGGTCGGGGGCGAGGCAGCGGAAGCGGTCCGAGAGGCCGGAGATCAGGGAGCGGAAATAGAACGACCAGGTGGGGTTGCCGTGCACCATGACGAGCGGCGCCCCGCATCCTTCGTCCACATAGTGCATGCGGCGGCCGTTCACCTCGAGAAACCGCGAGCGGAAAGGGTAGAGGCTGCGCCAGTCGTCCACGGGCGCCTACCAGTCGACCGCGAGCATGAGGCAGTTCAGCCCGCTTCCGATGCCGAGCAGCCCGACGAGGTCGCCGGCCTCGAGGAAGCCCCGTTCCTCGGCCAGGGCCGCCGTGAGGGGCAGGCTCACGGTCCCGGTGTTGCCGAGGAAGCGGAACGTCGTGAAATCGCGCTCCGGGGCGATGCCGACGGCGTCCAGGAAAGTGCGCTGATGAGTGGCGCCGACCTGGTGGCAGATGATCTTGTCGGGCTTCCCCTCGGGCAGGGCGAGCTCGCGACGGAACGCGGCGAAGGTCTCGACCCCCAGGGCGACCCCGTGGCGCAGCACCTCGGCCGCGTCCGTCTCGGCCATGTGCGCCCGGCCTGCGGGGAACCCCGTGTCCGGTCCCCACGTGCAGAGGCGGTGGTGCTGCGGGGCGCTGCGGCAGACCCCTCCGCGCAGGCGGCGGCCGCCCGGTCGACGCTCCGCATCCACCAGGAGCACGGCGGCCGCCCCCGAGCCGCCGGTCAGGGTGGCGAGCGTCTTGCGCAGCGTTTCCATGGAGCGCTCGCGGTTTAGCCGTTCGATCGTGAGATCGACGATTTCGCGCGCCGTTTCGCAGGCGACGACGAGGCCGGCGCGGATGTGGCCGAGTTCGATCGCGCAGGCGATCTGCAGGATCCCGTTCAGCACGCCGAGGCAGGCGTTCGAGAGATCGAGGATCTGGGCATCGCCGGCGATCCGGAGCCCGTCGGCCACCGCGCAGGCGGTCGCCGGTTCGAGGTGTTCGCGGCAAACCGCGGCGTAGATCAGCATCCCGATCTCGTGCGGATCCAGGCTTGCCGCCTCGAGCGCCTGGCGTCCCGCCCGGATCGCCCCTTCGGAGGGCCGGAACCCCGGGTTCCAGTAGCGACGCTCGCGGATCCCGGTGATCGCCTCGAGCTGGCCGCGGGGGATCCGCAGGGTCTCGTAGAGCGGGGCGAGGCGCTCCTCGAGGTCCGCGGAGGAGACCACGTGAGGGGCGATCTCGTAGCCGAAGGCCTCGATGCGGACGCGGGAGAATCGCATAGGGGTCCGGTTTTCTTCAGCGGCAGGGGCGCAGGCGCCGGTCGGCCGGCCGTTGCGGCACGACGCCGACGCCGAAGCCCTCCATCCGGTAAATGCACAGCCCGTCCACCCAGAGGTGCCCGTCGCCCCACAGGACGGACTCTCCCGGGCGCTCTTCGAGCTCCCGGAGGTCGGCCTCGACCATCACCCGGCGGTTCCGGGGCCGGACCTGGCCGCGGTAGGTCCAGCGGTGCCTCCGCCCGGCGGGAAGCACGAAGCGGTGCGTGGTCCGTTTCCCCGGCATCTGAAGGATCGCCGCCGCCTTGAGAAGCTGAATCAGCGCCTCGAGACCGAGCGATCCCGGCCACACGGGGTCGCCGTGGAAATGGGCCGGGAAGAACCACTCCCCCGCACGGACCTCCTTCACGCCGCGGAGGCGCCCGGCCTTTGCGCGGCCTTCCCCGGGTTCCCAGCCGACGAGGCGGTCGATCATCCGCAGGGCCCGCGCCGGAAGCTGGAGTCCCTCGACGGGGGCGCCGGAGGCCTCCGTCGGCTCAAACGGCGGGGCATCGGGCCAGAGCTCCGCAAGCCCTTCTCCCGCGCCCTCCGCAGGGGGAGGCGGGCCGCCGGGGATGCCGCTCTGGCCTTCGAGCGCCTCGCGGGTGAAGAAGCCGAACCCCGCGGCGCCGGAATAGAGGAGCCCCCGCCGGTCGTGGACCTCGAATTCGAACTGCTCGAGGAGGAGGTCGGGCATCTCGGAGACGCGCGTCAGGCGGCAGCGCGTCCGCAGCGTGCCGGCCTCCGCCGGCAGCGGCCGCTCGAGCATCCCGCTTCCGTCCAGGTTGCGGAAGTAGAGATCCTTTTCGCTCTTCAGGGCCGAACCGAGGAAGGCCGCGAGAAAGCCGCAGGTCTGGAGCGCGGTTTCGAGCAGGACGCAGAAGGGCGGGGCCCCCGTGCGTTCGGCCGCGACATACCATGCCCCGGGCCGGATGTCGAACTCGGACTCGGCCCAGCTGCCCGGGCGCAGGACCCAGGGCCGGGGGCCGGCCTGGAGGATGCGGTCGAGGAAGAGAAACGGCGGGGCCGGGAGCCGCGCCAGGTGGCGGCCTTCGTCATAAGGGAGATAGCGGTCGCCGAAGGCCGCCGAGGAGCGGCCGGTGGCGAAATCCTCGAGCCCGCGCCGGGAGAACCGGATCCGTTTCCCGGCCGGAGCGGCAACGGCCCTGCGCGGTTTCCAGAAGGCTTCCAGATCGGCGGCCCCGGCCCCGCAGAGCTGCAGGGACATGTCGCCGAAACGCACGATCCGCCGGCCGTCGGCATAGAGAAAGGCATCCGCCCGGACGAAGGGTTCGGGCCGATACCCCACCTCCCGAAGATGGACCTCGTAGTGGACACGGCGTGTGTCGGGGGTGACCGGCCCGCGGCAGGTGAGGACCGCCTCGACGCCCGGGACCGGCTCGAAGCGCAGGCCCGGCCGCTCGAGGAACCAGCCGCGGCGGAGCAAAAGGACCCGCAGCGCCTGGTTGCAGCACTCGTACATCAGGGTGCCCGGCATGACGCGGTCGTCGACGAAATGGCAGGCGAGGAACCACGCCTCGGGATCGATGTCGGCCTCGGCGCGGATGCACCCCAGCCCGTAGCGCCCGCCGTGCGGCTCGAAGGAGACGATGCGGTCGATCAGCCGCAGCCGCCCGCCGGGCAGGCGCAGCGTCTCGGGGATGCGGATTCCGGCGAACGGCACCCCGAAGGCGCCCCCCGCGTCCCCTTCCCGAAGCGCCTCGAGGGCCGCATCGTCGAAGGCTGCCGGCTCCGCCGGGACCGGCCAGGAAAATCCCTCGGGCGCTACCCCGGGGCACGGGGCGGTCTCCTCGGGGGAGAGCACGATGCCGCCGGAGTTCCGGGACTCCTCGGCGGTGAAGAAGCCGGCGCAGCCCCCCCGCATCGAGATCAGCGGACGGCCGTCGACGGTGCCTTCGAACCGGAAGAAGAAGAGGTGGGTCTCCCCCTGCCGGAGGAACTTTTCGATCCCGATCGCGTAGCGGACGGTCTCGCCGGGCGCGGGCAGGGGGCGGTGAAAGCGCACCGCCGCATCGAGCAATCGATAGGCGCGGCGGCCCTGGACGACGAGATCGATGCCGAGCCAGGCGCACAGGAACAGGTCCGCCTGGCCGGCCTCGACCGCGATACTGACCGGCGCTCGCCCGCCGTCGAGGTACCAAGCGTCTTCGCGGACGTCATGTTCGGTGACGATCCGGCCCGGGCCCAGACTTCCCTTCCGGCCTTCGATTTCCAGGATGCGGTCCACGAGCATGAGCGGCTCGTCGGGGAGCCGAACCCGCACCGGAAAACGGTCGACCGCGGCGAACTCCGGGCCGAGGACCCGCGCGGCGGAGCCGCGGGCGAACTCCAGGCAGGCGGAGCGATCGAAGAGCACCCGCGCCGCGGGGGCAACCGGGCTCCCGGGCGCTTTCGGACGCGAGCCCTGGCGGGACAGGGGACCGGTGAGGCCGCGCGTCACCGCCAGGGAAAAATCGAGGTACTTCCGATGGGCGGAGGCGGCCGAGCGGGACAGCGAGGCGATCGTCTTCATCGCGCTCCGCGCGGCGTCGGCCGAAAGCCGGGGCGCCGTCGCCGCCGAGGAAGGGGAGGCCGCGGCGGGGGGCTTTTCCGCCGGTGTTGCCGGATGGGAGGCGCCGGCCGGTCGTTTTTCGGGGGGGAAGTCGGCCAGCACCTGCAGGCAATGGCCTTCGGCGCTCCCGGCGCAGATCAGCGTGAGCCCATCGTCGCGCGGGTCGGCGGGAACGAGGCATGCCTGCAGGAGCGCATAGAGACCCCCGGCGGCGCCGCCGTCCCCCAGGCGGGCGGCGGTCGATTCGATCCGGGTCAGCCCCGGCAGGAGACGGCGGAGATGTCCCCCTCGCGCCGGGTCGCTGCAGACCGCGCGGCGGACGGCCGCCGAAGAGACCCCCGCCTCGGCGAGAGCCGCCGCGAGCGCGCGGCCGAGCGCGTCGGCTCGCGGCTCCTCGCGGACGGCGCCGACCGGATCCTCGCCGAGGTCCGGGGGCCGTGAGGGG
>JBBFLI020000030.1:0-49149 GCA_037481615.2 Desulfobacterales bacterium | reverse complement strand
GCATCGTGGGCCGCGGCTTCCACACCTGGGCGGGGGTGAAGCACGCGGAAGTCATCGCCCTGGAAGAGGCTGGAGAAGCCGCGCGGGGCGCGGATCTCTACGTCACGCTCGAGCCCTGCAACCACCTCGGCCGCACCCCCCCCTGCACCCACAAGATCCTGTCGGCGGGGATCCGCAAGGTCGTGATCGCCGTGAGAGACCCCAACCCGCGGGTCGCGGGCGGCGGGGCGGAGTTCCTCGCCGCCCGGGGGGTGGAGGTGGTCGTCGGGGTTCTCGCGGAGGAGGCCGCCCGTCTGAACGAGGCTTTCTTCAAACACTGCCGCACCGGGCGGCCTTTCGTCACCGTCAAGTGCGCGGCCACGCTGGACGGGCGCATCGCCACGCGCACCGGGGACGCCCGGTGGATCACGGGGGAGAAATCGCGCGCCCGCGTGCACGAACTGCGGCACGCCGCGGATGCGATCCTGGTCGGCGTGGGGACGGTCGTCGCCGACGACCCGCAACTGACGACGCGGCGGTCCGGGGGACGGCCGGGGAAGGACCCCTTGCGCGTCATCCTCGACCCGCGACTGCGGATCCCCCCCGCGGCGCGGGTGCTGAACCACCGCTCCGCCGCCGAAACCCTGGTCGTGGCGGCCGAGGGCGTCTCGGCGGCCTCCCGGGAAACGATCGAGCGCCCCGGCGTGCGGGTGATCGAATGCCCGGCGCCCGGGGGGCGCATCGACTGGCCGGCGCTGCTTTCGCATCTGGGCGCGATCGGGGTCACGGCGCTCCTGATCGAGGGCGGAAGCCGGGTCTTCGCCTCGGCGTTCCGCGCCGGGATCGTGGACAAGGCCTTCTTCTTCATCGCCCCGATCCTTTTCGGCGGGGACGACGGGGTGCCGGTCTGCTCCGGACCGGGGGTCGACGCGGTCGCCCGGGCGATCCGCCTGAGGCGGACGCAGATGCGGCGGTACGGGGAGGATCTGATGATCGCCGGCTACGTCGGTTCGGGGGATCGGGCGGGGGAGGGCCCCGCCGGGAGCCCCCCGGGCGGCTCTTTGCCGCCGGCCGGCGAAGGCTTATGATGGGCAGGGCGGCCGTGCCGCCGCCGGGTGAGGGACGATGTTCACGGGGATCATCGAGGGAATGGGGACGGTGCGCGCCGTGCAGCCGGCGGGGGCCGGCGCGCGTCTGGCGGTCGAGGCCGATTTCGGGCTTGAGGGGACCCGCATCGGCGACAGCCTCTGCGTGAACGGCGCCTGCCTGACCGTGGTGCGGCTTTCGGGGAGGATCGTCGAGGCGGACGTCTCCCCCGAGACGCTCGCGCGCACGACCTTCGGGGCGCTGCGCCCGGGCGAGCGGGTGAACCTGGAGCGGGCGCTGCGCCTCGGGGACCGGCTGGACGGCCATCTCGTCTCGGGCCATGTGGACGGAACGGGGCGCCTCGAGTCCCGCGGGCGCGAAGGGAACGCCCTGCGCCTCGGATTCCGGGTCCCGCCGGAACTCACCCGCGGGATGATCCCCAAGGGATCGGTCGCCGTCGACGGCGTGAGCCTCACGATCAACCGCCTGGAGCGGGAGCGCTTCGAGGTCGCGGTGATCCCCCACACGGCCTCCTGGACCACGCTCGGCTTCAAGGAAGTCGGGCAGGCGGTGAACATCGAAACCGACCTGATCGGAAAATACGTCGAACAATTCCTGCGGCGCCACCGGGAGAACGCCGGACCCCCGCCCGCGGCGGGCCTGAGCCTCGAGCAGCTCGCCCGGGCGGGATTCGTCCGCTGAGGGTCCGCGGTCCGCAGGGGAAAGCGCAATCGGGCGATGAAGTACCTGACCATCGAAGAGGCCCTTGAGGAGATCCGCCGCGGCAGGATGGTCATTCTCGCCGACGGGCGGGATCCCGAATCGGAGGGGGATTTCTGCATGGCGGCCGAACGGGTGACCCCGGAGGCCGTCAATTTCATGGCCCGGGTCGGCCGCGGTTTGATCTGCCTTTCGCTCACGCGCGCGAAGGCCAAGGCGCTCGACCTCCCCCCGATGGTCGAAAACAACACATCACGCTACGGGACCGGTTTCACCGTTTCGGTCGACGCGCGCAGCGGGATCACCTCCGGCCTCTCGGCCGCCGATCGCGCGCACACGATCCGCACCGCGGTCGCCCCCGGCGCGCGCCCCGAGGACCTCGTGCGGCCGGGGCACGTCTTTCCGCTCATGGCGCGCGAGGGCGGGGTCATCGTGCGCACCGGCCAGACCGAGGGCTCGGTCGATCTCGCCCGGCTCGCGGGGCTCACCCCCGCGGGGGTCATCTGCGGCATCCTCGACGAGGACGGTTCGATGGCCCGCACGCCCGTTCTCCAGGCGATCAGCCGCGAACACGGCATCGGCATCTGCACGATCACCGACCTGATCGAATACCGCATGCGCACCGAGTCCTTCGTCCACCGCGTGGCCGAGGCGACGATCCCGACGGTGATCGCCGGCGAGTTCCGGGCGGTGGTCTACGAGAACGACATCGACGATTTCCTCCATTTCGCGATGGTCAAGGGGCGGATCGACCCGGAGAAGCCCGTGCTCGTGCGGGTGCACTCGGAGTGCCTGACCGGAGACATCTTCGGGTCGCTGCGCTGCGATTGCGGACCCCAGCTCCACCGGGCGCTCGCCATGATGGAGGAGGAGGGCAGCGGGGTGCTGCTCTACATCCGGCAGGAGGGGCGGGGGATCGGGCTGGTGAACAAGATCCGCGCCTACGCGCTGCAGGAGCAGGGCCTGGACACGGTCGAGGCGAACCTCCGGCTCGGGTTCCAGCCGGACATGCGCAACTACGGCATCGGGGCTCAGATCCTGGCCGATCTCGGGGTACGGCGCATGCGGCTGCTCACCAACAACCCGCGCAAGATGATCGGGTTGGAGGGCTACGGGCTGAGCATCGTGGAGCAGGTCCCGATCGAGGTCGAGGCCAACGAGTTCAACAAGTGCTACCTCGAGTGCAAGAAGTTCAAGATGGGACACCTGCTGTCGATCGAGAAAACCCCATGACCCCCCGGGACACCGGGGGAGGCGAAGCGGAGGAGAGCATGCCGAAGGTCATCGAGGGGCAGCTGCGGGCGGAGGGCAAGCATTTCGCGATCGTCGCCAGCCGCTACAACGATTTCATCACCGGCAAACTGCTCGAGGGCGCGCTCGATGCGCTCCACCGCTGCGGGGCGCGCGAGGGAGACATCGAGATCGTCAAGGTCCCGGGCGCCTTCGAGATCCCGCTGGCCGCGAAGCGGCTGGCCGCGAGCGGACGGTTCCACGCCGTGATCTGCCTGGGGGCCGTGATCCGCGGCGCGACCCCCCACTTCGACTTCGTCGCCGCCGAGACCTCCAAGGGGATCGCCGCGGTGATGATGGAGACGGGCTTGCCGGTGATCTTTGGGGTGATCACCGTGGACACGATCGAGCAGGCGATCGAGCGGGCCGGGACCAAGCTCGACAACAAGGGGTTCAGCGCGGCCATGGCCGCGGTCGAGATGGCGAACCTCTTCGACCGGCTCTGAAGCCGATGGGCGCCCGTCGCAAAGCGCGCGAAGCGGCCCTGCAGGCGCTCTTCTTCATGGATCACGGGGGACGGTTCACGCCCGAGGCGCTCGCGCGCTTCCGCGCCGATTTCGCCCCCAAGCCGGAGGCCCTGCCGCACTTCGAGCGCCTCGTGCGCGGGGTGCTCCGGACGCGGGGAGTCCTCGACCGGCTGATCGAGCGCTACTCGGAGAACTGGAGCCTCGAGCGCATGGGGGGGGTCGACCGCAACGTGATGCGCATCGCGCTCTACGAAATGCTCTGGTGTGCGGACATCCCCCACCGGGTGGCGATCGACGAGGCGGTCGAGATCGGCAAGAAATACGGCGGCGAGGAATCCGGGGCCTTCATCAACGGCATCGTGGACCGCGTCCGGCTCGCCCTTGAGCGCGGCGAAGTCGAACCTCCCGGGCCGGAGGAGGCCTCCGGGATCGGCCCGGAGGACAACGGGGCCCCGCCGGCCGGCGGCGAAGCGGCCCCCGAGGAGCGCCCGCGGGAAACCGCCGCGGCCCCCGCCGTCGAACCGGCCGCGGCGGAAGGGGCGGTGAAGCCCCGGCGGCGCTATGTCCGCGGGGGGGGATCGCCAAAAGGGAAGAAAACGGATGCGACAGGAGGACGGCGATGATTATCCGACAGCTTGCCGTGGGCCCGCTGCAGGCCAATTGCTTCATCGTCGGGTGCGAACGGACCCGGCAGGCCGCGGTCATCGATCCCGGCGACGAGGCCGACCGCATTCTGCTCGCGCTGGCCGAGCGGGGCCTGGCCGTGAGCCACATCCTGAACACCCACGGCCATTTCGACCACGTCGGGGCCAATCGGCGGCTGAAGCAGTCGACGGGGGCTCCGATCCTGATCCACGCCCTCGACGCCCCGATGCTGCGGCTGCTCGCCCGCAGCGCGGCCGCCTGGGGCATGGCCGCGGAAAACTCGCCCGACCCCGACCGGCTGATCGATGAGGGGGAGACGATCCCCGTGGGCGATCTTTCGCTCCAGGTGATCCACACCCCCGGCCACACGCCCGGGGGGGTTTCCTTCTACGCCGACGGCTGCCTCTTCGTGGGCGACACGCTGTTCGCCGGCTCCGTCGGTCGCACCGATTTTCCGGGGGGCGATTTCGAGGCCCTCCGGCGGAGCATCCAGGAGAAGCTCTTCCGCCTCCCCGACGACGTGCGTGTCTTCACCGGCCACGGGCCGGCGACGACGATCGGCGAGGAAAAGCGCACCAACCCCTTTGTCGGGCTGCGGTGGAGATAGCGGATGCGGGCCCCCGCGGAGGGAGACGAGGGCGCCGGCGACGGAAGCCCCCTCAGAAGGCGCCGAGCTGGCAGGGCTTGATGCGGACGGCGAGCGCCTCGCAGGCGGCGCTGACGGCCAGGCGCGGCAGCCCGAAGCGGGCGGCGATCTCCCAGGCGGCGCGGCAGGGAAGGCGCTCCTCGACGCAGGCGTCGCGGATCGCCTGCTCCAGGGCCTCTTCGACCCGGGGGGCGGGCCGGACGATCTTTTTCTCGGGCTGGTAACCGAACAGGCCGAGCTGGCAGCGGACGAGGCGAACCCCCAGGCGGTCCGCCGCACGGCCGACGGCGAGCGGGGCCGCGGCGAAGCGCTCGGCCAGGGCGAAGGCCCGCTCGCAGGAAAGGCGGCCCTCGGGCGCTTCCCGCCGGAGCGCTTCTTCCAGCCCGGCGTCCGCCGGGGCGTCGAAGGCCGATGGCTTTCGCGGGTCGTCTGCAGGCATGGGTTCCTCCCGGAAACGCCGGCCGGTGGCCGGGGAGCGGACCGAACGCCCGGAAAGGGCTTCCGGGCCGGTGAGCCGAACGGACGCCGACCGGATAACACATCCCCGGGCCGGAGGCAAGGCGACGGGGATAGACGAAAGCCGCATGTCGAACCGGAGATCGTCACGACGGATCCACATCGGGCGGGTCGCGGTGGGCGGCGGGGCGCCGATCGCGGTGCAGTCGATGACCAACACGCCCACGGCGGACATCGCCGCCACGGTGCGGCAGATCCGGCGGCTCGAAGCCGCCGGCTGCGAGATCGTGCGCGTGGCCGTTCCCGACCGGGCCGCCGCCGAGGCGATCGGCCGCATCAAGGCCGAGGTTTCGCTCCCCGTCGTCGCCGACATCCACTTCGACCATCGCCTCGCCGTGCGCGCCGCCCGGGCCGGCGCCGACGCGCTGCGCATCAACCCGGGAAACATCGGGGCCGCATCCCGTGTGCGGGAGGTGGTCGCCTGCGCGCGCGATCGGGGGATCCCGATCCGCATCGGGGTGAACGCCGGGTCGCTTGAAAAATCGATCGTTCGCCAATACCATGGGGTGACGGCCGAGGGGATGGTGGAAAGCGCGCTGCGGCACATCGACCGCATCCGCAGCTGGGATTTCCACGATCTCAAGGTGTCGCTCAAGGCTTCCGACGTCCCGCGCACCGTCGCCGCCTACCGGCTGATCGCCCGCAAGACCGATCTCCCCCTGCACCTCGGGGTGACCGAGACCGGCACCCTGATCGGGGGGCTGGTCAAGTCGGCCCTCGGGATCGGCATCCTGCTCGCCGAAGGCATCGGGGACACGCTGCGGGTCTCGCTCACCCGCGACCCCGCGGAAGAGGTGCGGGCAGGCTGGGAGATCCTCCGTGCGCTCGACATCCGCCGGCGGGGGCCGGAAATCATCGCTTGCCCCACCTGCGGCCGCACGCGGATCGATCTCTTCGGGATCGTGGAGCGGGTCGAGCGGGAACTCGCCCCGCTGCGCGCCCCGCTCAAGGTCGCCGTGATGGGCTGTGTCGTGAACGGCCCCGGCGAGGCGCGGGAAGCCGACGTCGGGGTCGCCGGCGGGGAGGGGGCGGGGATCCTCTTCCGCAAGGGCAAGGTCGTGCGCCGCATCCGCGAGGAGGACCTGGCGGGGGCGCTGATCGAGGAAGCCCGGCGCCTGGCGGCCGAATGGCCCGAAGCGCCGGGAGGCGCCCCCGAGGGGTCGTCGACGACCCCGCAGAACGGCCGAAATCCCTGACGAGAAAGGACACCGAACGCCGATGGGCAAAGCCACGAAAACCGCCATCTCTCCGACGCGCCACGAAGACTACCCGGAATGGTACCAGCAGGTGATCAAGGCTTCCGATCTCGCGGAGCGGTCCCCGGTGCGCGGCTGCATGATCATCAAGCCCTGGGGATACGCCCTGTGGGAGAACATCATGGAGGCGATGGACGGGATGTTCAAGGAGACGGGGGTGAAAAACGCCTACTTCCCGCTCTTCATCCCGCTCAGCTTCCTGCAGAAGGAAGCCGATCACGTCGAGGGCTTCGCCAAGGAGTGCGCCGTCGTCACCCATCACCGCCTCGAGAAGAGCGAGGGCGGCCAGCTCGTGCCTGCGGGGCGGCTGACCGAGCCGCTCGTCGTGCGGCCGACCTCGGAGACGATCATCGCCGACGCCTTCAGCCGCTGGATCGCGAGCTACCGCGACCTTCCGGTGCTGATCAACCAGTGGGGCAACGTCGTGCGCTGGGAGATGCGCACGCGCATCTTCCTGCGGACCAGCGAGTTTCTCTGGCAGGAGGGGCACACCGCGCACGCCACGCGCGAGGAGGCCTGGGAGCGGACGGTGATGATGCTCGACATCTACGCCCGGCTGGCCGAGGAGATGCTGGCCATGCCCGTGCTCAAGGGGCGCAAGACCGCGGCCGAACGCTTCCCGGGCGCCGTCGACACCCTGTGCATCGAGGCGATGATGCAGGACCGCAAGGCGCTGCAGGCGGGCACCTCCCACTTTCTGGGCCAGAACTTCGCCCGCGCCTCGGAGATCCGCTTCCACACGGCCGAAGAGAAGGAAGAGTACGTCTGGACCACGTCCTGGGGCGCCTCGACGCGCCTGATCGGCGGCGTGATCATGACCCACGGCGACGATGACGGCATCGTGCTCCCCCCGCGGGTCGCCTCGGCGCACGTGGTGCTGCTGCCGATCGTCAAGAACGACGGCGAGCGGTCGGCGATCGCCGAGGCGGTCGAGACGCTGGCGCGGGAACTCGCCGCGCTGCGCTACCACGGCCGGCCGGTCGGGGTCGAAATCGACCGCCGGGACATCGGCGGGGCGCGTCTCTGGGAGTGGATCAAGAAAGGCATTCCGCTGCGGGTCGAAATCGGCATGCGCGAGGTGCGCGACCGGGCGGTCTTCGTGGGGCGGCGGGACAGGCCGCACGCCGAGCGGGCGACGATTCCTCGGGAGGAATTCGTCGCCCGGCTGCCCGCCATCCTGGACGAGATCCAGCGGACGCTCTACGACCGGGCGCTCGCCTACCGCGAGGCCCACACGCGGAGCTTCGACCGCTGGGAGGACTTCCAGGCGTTCTTCACCCCCCGCAACCCCGAGAAACCCGAAATCCACGGGGGGTTCGCCCGGGCGCCGTGGTGCGGGGACGACGCCTGCGAGGCGCGCATCAAGGAGGCGCTGACCGTCAGCATCCGCTGCCTGCCCTTCGAGGAGCCCGAGGCGCTCGGCCCCTGCATCGCCTGCGGGAAGCCGGGCCGGCACCGCGCCGTGTTCGCCAAAGCCTACTGACCCGGCGCCGGCGGGACGACGCCGCATGATCCGGATCAACGAAATCCTCGACAAGATCGCCACCTACGCGCCGGAGTCGCGCCTGGATCTCGTCGAGCGGGCCTACGTCTACTCCGCGCGCGTCCATGCCGGCCAGGTGCGCCTCTCGGGGGAGCCCTATCTGCTGCACCCCCTCGAGGTCGCCCACATTCTCGCCGAGATGCGCCTGGACGTCGTCAGCGTCGCCGCCGGGCTGCTCCACGACGTGCTCGAGGACACCGCCGCGCAGCCCGAGGAGGTGCGCGAGCTCTTCGGGGAGGAAGTGCTCGCGCTCGTCTCCGGGGTGACCAAGCTCAGCCAGCTCCCCGCCGTCTCCTCGCGCGAGCGGCAGGCCGAGAACCTCCGCAAGATGTTTCTCGCCATGGCGCGCGACATCCGCGTCATCTTGATCAAGCTCGCCGACCGCCTGCACAACATGCGCACCTTGCGCTTCCATTCGCCGGAGAAGCGCCGCGAGATCGCCCAGGAGACGATGGACATCTACGCCCCCATCGCCGGGCGGCTGGGCATCTACTGGATCAAGACCGAGCTCGAAGAGAACGCCTTCAAATACCTCCACCCCGAGGAATACGCCCGGATCGAACAGTGGGTGGCCACCTCGCGCAGCGAGCGCGAAGCCTACATCGAGAAGATGCGCGGGATCATCCGCCGGCGGCTCGAGGAGATGAACCTGAAGGCCGAGGTGCTCGGCCGCAGCAAGAATTTCTACAGCATCTTCTCGAAGATGAAGAAGCAGAACCTGAGCTTCGACCAGATCTACGACCTCACCGCCTTCCGGATCATCCTCGACACCGTGCCCCAGTGCTACGAGGCCCTGGGGCTGATCCACTCGATGTGGAAGCCGATCGATTTCAAGTTCAAGGACTACATCGGCCGGCCCAAGCCGAACATGTACCAGTCGCTCCACACCACGGTCATCGGGCCGTCGGGCGAGCGGATCGAGATCCAGATCCGCACCTGGGAGATGGACCGCATCGCCAAATCCGGCATCGCCGCCCACTGGAGCTACAAGGAGGGGCAGCGTTTCGACGAGGAGCTGCTCCAGAAGCTCGCCTGGATCCAGGACATCGTCGAGAACCAGGAGAACTTCCGCGATGCGGGCGAGTTCCTGGAAAACGTGCGCATCGACCTCTTCCCCGACGAGGTCTACGTCTTCACGCCGAAGGGGGACATCCGCGCCCTGCCGAAGGGATCCACCCCCGTCGATTTCGCCTACCTGATCCACACCGAGATCGGCCACCGCTGCGTCGGCGCCCGGGTGAACGGCCAGATGGTCAGCCTCACCACCGAGCTGCAGACGGGCGACATCGTCGAGATCCTGACCGCCCACAACCACCACCCGAGCAAGGACTGGCTCAAGTTCGTGCGCACGATCAAGGCGCGCTCCAAGATCCGCCAGTGGATCAAGACTGAGGAGCGCGAGCGCAGCATCAGCCTCGGGCGCGAAATGCTCGAAAAGGCCTTCCGCAAGGAGCGGCAGAATTTCCAACAGTGGAGCCGATCGGAGAAGATGGAGGCGGTCTGCGCGTCGCTCGGCTACAAGACGCTGGACGACCTGGTCGCCGCCGTGGGCTACGGCAAGGTGACGCCGCTGCAGGTGGTGCGGCCGTTTCTGCCTTCCGCCGCCCCGGCCGACGAGCAAGGCTCCATCCTCGAAAAGCTGATGAGCCGCGTGCGGCGCCGCAAACCCCGCGGCGGGGTCCTGGTGCGGGGCATGGAGGACATCCTGATCAAGTTCGGCCGCTGTTGCCAGCCGGTGCCCGGCGACCCGATCATCGGCTACATCACCCAGGGCTTCGGCGTCACCGTGCACCGGGCGGGCTGCGTGAACGCCCTGCGCAGCAACCCCGAGCGCCAGATCGAAGTCGAGTGGAACCTCGAGACCACGGACACCTTCCCCGTGAAGATTCAGGTGGTCTCCACCGACCGCATGGGGCTTCTCGCCGATCTGGTCGGCAACATCAGCAAGCTCGGCGCCAACATCCTGCACGCCGCATCCGACACGCGCGAGAACCGGATGGTGGAGAGCCGCTTCACGATCATGGTCCGGGACACGGACCATCTCGAGCGCATCCTGGGGGCGGTGCGGCGGGTCAAACAGGTGCAGGACGCCTGGCGGGTCTCGTGAGGGGCGCCGGGAGGGATCCCCGAAGGGGTTTGGCGGGGGGAGGGCGCGGCCGCGCGGCGACCGAAGGCCCGGCGGTCGGCCGTCCGGCGGCCCGTCAGGGGGCTTTCTGGATGCGGCCGGCTTTCAGGCAGGCGGTGCAGACGGTCATCTTGCGCACGCCCCCCGCGGTCAAGGCGCGCACGCGCTGCAGGTTGGGGTCGAAACGGCGCTTGGTCACATTGTGCGCGTGGCTGATGTTGCTGCCCACGAGCGGCTTTTTGCCGCAGACGTCGCATTGCTTGGCCATGGTGCGCTGAACCTCCCGGATCGTCCTTCGCTCATCCGAAAAATTGCAAAGCCCTTTTATGGCACGATTTCGGTGAAAAAAGCAAGGGTTTCCTGTTCGCCGGACGGCTTCAGCCGTTGTCCGGCGCCCAGGGGGAGGCGGGCGCGGGCGAGGCCGACGAAGGCGGCTCGGCGGCTCGGGGGGAGGCCTGGGCGAGGCGGATTTCACACTGGGTGATCAGCTCGAGGGCCGGCTGGTGAAGGCCGACGTCCGGGTAGCGGGTGATGACGGCCCGGAAACGCTCGAGGGCGGCGCGATAATAACCGGCCTTGAAGTAGAAGCGGCCCACCCCGAACTCGTGGGCGGCGAGTGTTTTCTGGCAGGCGACGATGTGGTCGGCCGCGCGCCGGGCCCAGGGATCGCCGGGGAATTGCTTCTGCAGGCGCTCGAACGCCTCCAGAGCCTTCCGCGCCGGGGTCGGGTCCCGATCGGGCGTGGAGACGCGGTCGAAGTGGCAGCGCCCGATCTGGTAGATCACGTAGGGCACGGCCTCGTTGCGGGGGTGGAGCTTTTCGAATTCCTCGTAGGCGAAGAGCGCATCCTCGTACTCCTCGAGGCGGTAGTGCGCATCGCCCAGCTTGAGCTCGGCCAGGACGGCGTAGCGGGAAAACGGGTAGATGTCCTTGAGCTTCCGGAAGTGCTCGATGGCCCGGCGGTAGTTCCCGCCGTCGTAGGCCTCCATCCCGCGCAGCGCGAGTTCCTCGGCGCTCAGCTGCTCGTCGCTCGCCCCGAAGAGGCCGGTCACGCCCTTTTTGATGTCGGAGGCGGTTTCGCGGAGTGTCGAGCAGCCGACGGGCGCCAGCAGGAGGAACACGACGCACAGGGCGAGGGGGGGGAGGCGGAGGCCTTCCCCGGAAGCCGCCCGCGCCGCGGCGCCTGCGGTTCGGGTCCTCTCGCGCGGGACGCCGCAATCCCTTTCGACGTTCGCCGCACGTCCCCGCGGCACGTCGCCGGGGCGATCAAAGGAGCTTCTGGAGGGCTTCTTCAAGCTTGGCCTTGGCGACCATTCCCGTGATCTGGTTGACCACGTTGCCGTTTTTGAAGAAGATCAGCGTCGGGATGGCCTTGATGCCGTACTTGCCGGGGGTGACCGGGTTGTTGTCGACGTTGCACTTGGCGAATTTGACCTTGCCCGCGTAGTGCTTGGCGAGATCCTCCACCACGGGCGCTATCGCCTTGCAGGGCCCGCACCAGGGGGCCCAGAAATCGACCAGCACCGGCTTTTCGCTCTTCAACACCTCGGCCTCGAACGTGCCGTCCTCGAGTTCCAGAATTCCGTCCGCCATGAGGCATGCTTCCTTTCTTGCAACCGGAATGCGGGGATAATAGAGTCTCCCTCGAAGGATGTCAACCAAACACGCCCGCCGCCGAAGCCCGCTGCCGCGGGGCGGGTCGAGGAAACGACGCCATGACCGAACCCATTCGACTGGGGGTGCTGATCTCCGGGGGGGGAACCAATCTGCAGGCGATCCTGGATGCCATCCGCGAAGGACGTCTTCCCGCGCGGGTCGTGTTCGTCGGCTCCGACAACCCGGAGGCGAAAGGCCTCGATCGGGCCCGCGCCTGCGGGGTGCCGACCTTCGTCGTCCCTTACCGGGAGATCCTGCGGCGTTTTGCCCACGATCCGCAGGCTCGCCCGCCGGAGGATTTTTCGCCCGCCGAGGCGCGCGCCCGGCAGCGGCTTCGGCCGGAGGGAGACGACCCGCAGCGGCTCGACCGCTTTCTCGCCTCCCGCGCCGCGGCGGAGGCGGAGCTGCTCGCCGCCATGCGCCCCTTCCCCTTCGATCTGTTGGTGCTGGCCGGCTTCATGCGCATCCTCAGCCCTTATTTCATCGACCGCGTGAACGCGGGCCGCAACCCCCCGCGGATCATGAACATCCATCCGGCGCTGCTGCCCGCATTCCCCGGCACCGACGGCTACGGCGACACCTTCCGCTACGGGTGCAAGGTGGCCGGGTGCACGGTGCATTTCGTCGATTACGGCGAGGACACCGGGCCGATCATCGGCCAGCGGGCCTTCCCCATCGAGGAAGGCGACACCCTGGAGACGGTGCGGCGCAAGGGGCTCGAGCAGGAATGGCGTCTCTACCCCGAGTGCATCCGGCTCTTCGCCGAGGGGCGGCTGCGCACCGAGCGGCGGGTCTGGGAGCTTCCCGGCGGGCGGCGGGAGCGGACGGTCGTGGTCATCGCCCCGCCCGCGCCGGGGGCCGGCTAGAGGTAGGTGCGCCCCCCGAGAAAGGAGCGGCGGTAGAAATCGTCCCTGAGGGAGTCGACGCGGATGTGGCTTCCCGGCCGGGGCGCATGGAGGAAATCTTCCCCCCCGAGGTAGATCCCCACGTGGGACACCCGGGAGCCGCCCTTCGTCGCGAAAAAGACGAGGTCGCCGCGTTCGAGCGCGCGCCGCTCGCGGGGGCGCCCGGCCCGCCACTGCTCCCCGGAAGTCCGCGGCAGCTCGAGGCCGTTCAGGCCGTAGACCACGCGCGTCAGCCCGCTGCAGTCGAAACCCGTCACCGTGGAGTCCCCGCCCCAGCGGTAGGGGACCCCGATGAAGCGCCTCGCCGTGCGCACGAGCTCGGCCCGGAATTGTTCCTCGGTCGCCCCGCCCTCCCGTGCCAGCGGGAAGTCCTCGGGGGCGATGATGAAGTACTCCTCGATCAGCCGCCGCCGCTGCAGTCGGCCGGCCTCGGACACGGCCGCCTCCCGCGAGGGGAAATTCCCGATCCGCACCTTGTAGAATCCGGATTCGTCGATGAAGTGGTAGGCGGAGAGCCGCTCGGCGAGCAGCCGCTCGGTCAGGCGCACGGCGTTGTCGATCTTCAGGAAGGCCCCGACCTGGATCGTGAAGCGCAGGGCCGGCAGAGCCGGTCGGGGGCGGGAGGCGGGCGGCGCGGTCCGGGAGGGTGAATCGGGGGGCGCGCAGCCGGCCGCCATGGCCGCCAGCCCTGCGGCGAGGGCGGCAAGCCGAAGCCAGGGGGTTCGAACCTTCGCCGTCATCCGCCGGGTTTCGCCAGCAGCCCCATCAGCAGCGGAAAGGCGATCAGGGTCCCCAGGGCCGCGCCGAGGTTGGTGAAGACGACCACGAGCAGGATGCGGGTCAGCTGGTTGCGCCAAAAGCCGCGCACGGAGAGGATGTCCTCGGGGAGGCCCTCGAGATCCCGCACGCGCGGCCGGCGCGAGAAGGCTTCGACGAGGCCCGACACCCAGCCGGCGGCGACCAGCGGGTGAAGCGTCGTGACCGGCGCGGCGAGCACCGCGGAGAGGATCGTCACCGGGTGCGCGAGCGCGATCGCGGCGCCGAGCCCGGAGAGGAGCCCCGTGCTGAGGGCCCAGAGCGTGATCATGTCCGCCCCCGCCCGCCCGCCGCCGCTGGTGAAGCCCGCGGCGAAGAGGGCGAGCAGCAGGAGCGGGAGGGACCAGGAGAACAGGCGACCGAAGCGCCCCGGCGGCGGGACCTTCTCGAGCGCCGCGGGATCCTGCGGCTCGCCCCAGCGGGCGAGGATGCCCGGCAGATGGCCCGCACCCACCACGGCGAGAACCTTCCCGCCCGGCGCCTGCCGGATCTTCGCCGCGAGATACCGGTCGCGCTCGTCGAGAAGCACCCGTTTCAGCGTGGGCACGGTGCGTCCGATTTCGGCAAGCATCGCCTCGAGCACGTCGCGGCGCTTGAGGCGCTCGATCTCCTCCGGGGCGACCGCGGGGGAGGCGAAGAGGGCCTGGGCGAGCTCGCGCAGCAGCCGGAAGCGCTCGCGCAAAGAAAGTCCGCGCCACAGCCGGGTGAGGCTCACGCGGATGTCGCGGTCGACCAGGCGGATCTGTGCCCCGATCTCCTCGGCCGCCTCGGCCGCGCGCCGCATTTCCGCGCCGGGCTCCACCGCGAGCCCCCGGGCGATCCGCTTCTGGAAAGAGGCGAGCAGGAGGTTGACGAGCAGCACCGAGGCCTTCTTGTCCCGCAGGACCCGCAGGATGTCGGTGTCCCGCCACCTCTCCCCCTGGCGCAGCGCCTGGTAGCGGGAGGGGCAGAGCTCGAGGCACACCGTGTCGGGTCGCCACTCGCGGATCGTCTCCGTGACCAGACGCACGGAGGCGGCGCTGACGTGCGCCGTCCCCAGCAGGAGGAACTCGCGGTCGTCTTCGATCAGGCGGTGGATGGGCGGGGGGTCGGGCTCGGTCATCCGGGATCTTCCGTTCCGCCCCGGAGGCTTGCAAGCGCCGGAGGTTCGGATACAATGACATTCTACGCCGATTCCCCGGCGTTGACAACAGCCGCATGCCGTGGTCGGTTTTGCCATGAGCCCGATCGATGCCTACCGGATCTCCCACCCCCCCTTCTACCTGCGCCGCGGCGCCGAGGTCGAGGTCTTCGAGGCCGCCTGGGAGGCGCGGCTGCCGGTTCTCCTGAAAGGACCGACGGGGTGCGGCAAGACCCGGTTCGTCGAGTTCATGGCCCATCGTCTCGGCCGTCCGCTCGTCACCGTCGCCTGCCACGAGGACCTCTTCGCCTCGGACCTCGTCGGCCGCTACCTGCTCCGGCAGAACGAGACCGTCTGGGTGGACGGGCCGCTCACGCTCGCCGTGCGCCACGGCGCCATCTGCTATCTGGACGAGGTGGTGGAAGCGCGCAAGGACACGACCGTCGTGATCCATCCCCTGACGGACGACCGCCGACGCATGGTGATCGACAAGACCGGCGAGCTGTTGCCCGCGCATCCCGATTTCCTGATGGTCATCTCCTACAACCCCGGTTATCAGTCGGTCCTGAAAGATCTCAAGCCGAGCACCCGGCAGCGGTTCGTGGCCCTCGACTTCGACTACCCGGAGCCGGCGCAGGAAACGAGGATCGTGGCCGAGGAGGCCGGCGTCGCCCCGGAGGTCGCCTCCCGGCTCGTGGTGCTGGGCGGCCGGATCCGCAACCTGCGCGAGCAGGGGCTCGCCGAGGGCGCCGGGACGCGGCTGCTCATCCATGCCGGCCGCCTGATCCGCGCCGGGATCGGATTTCGGGAGGCGGTGCGCACGGCGGTCTGCCTGCCGCTGACCGACGACGAGCATCTGCTGGAGACCCTCGACGACCTGATCGCCGATGTCGCCTGAGACGAAACCCCTGCCGGAAGCCCGGCCGTCGGGGGATCCGGCCGTTTCCGATGCGGCCTGGGCCTCGGCCGTCGAGCCCTCCTTCGGCGGGGCGGTGCGGGCGGCCTACGAGCTTCTCGAGGCCCCCGGCCGGGGAGCGCTGCGCCGAATTTTCCACCGCGCCGTGCGGGAGGCCGGAGCGGCCGGGGCCGCCCAAGGGCGGCTGCTCGCCGAAATCCTCCCCGCCGTGCTGCTCCACCCCGAGCCCGAGGTGGCGCGGCGGTTTTTCGGCGCCTGGGAAGGCCTCGCCGCGATCGGCCTGCAGGCCCTCCAGGGACTGCTCTCCAACCTGCCGCGGCTGCTCGCCCTGTCCCCGCCGCCCGCGGTCGCCGCCCGGATCGCGCTCGAGACGCTCGAGGTGATCGCCCGCAGCCGCCCCTCGCACGAGGACATCCGGCGCTTCAGCCGCGTGCTTCCGCCCGCCTTCGAGCGGCTCGCGCGTCGCCCCGACGGGGAGGCGCTCCGGGCGCTGCGGGATCTCGCCCGCCTCGACCGCCTGCTGATCGAGCCGTTCCTCGCCGGTCTGGAGCGCGGCCTCCCGGCCTGCGGCGGGGAGGATCTCGCCGGCTTCGTCGCCGAAGCCGAAGGCGTCTTCCGCCGCCAAGGGCGCGCAGCCGCCCGGGCCTTTCTCGCCCTCGAAACGGAAGCCGCGCGCCGTGCGGCGCACCGTCGCGGGCGAAGCGCCCGGCTTGCGGATCTGCGGCCGCGGCTCGTCCGCTACCTGGGAGCCCGCCTCGGGGGGCCGCTCGCCGTGAAGCCGCTTGCGGAGTTCGGACCCGGGGTCGACCCGGGGAGGATGGTCCTCTCCGACGGCCAGAGCCTCTTCCTGCCCGAGGAAATCGACCGCGAGAGCGATCGCCGCGGCAACGAGGAACTCTACCGGTTGCTCGCAGGGCTCGAGGCCTCGCTGTACGAATTCGGGACCTTCGCCCCCGCTCTTCCCGGGGGGGGCTCCGGCTCCGGGCTCGAGGGCTTTCTCGACGCTTTCCCGAACGCGGCCTTCGCCGGCGAGCTCTTCGCGCTGTTCGAAATCGTCCGCCTCGTCCGCTGCCTGGAGGCGCACTACCCCGGTCTGGCGCGGCGTTACCTCGCCGCCCTGCGTGCGGAAACGGGGCCGGCGGCGGCGAGGGCCGCCTCGCTCGGCGCGCTGCTGCGCCTGCTCCTTTTGGGCGAAGGCGAGGGAGGGGGGCGGGAAGGCGGAGCCGGCGCGTTCGCCCGGCGCCTGGCCGGCGGGCTCTCCCCGGCCGGCACGGCGGCCGACAGCATGCGTTGCGTTGCGGGCGCCTATCGGCCGCTGGCCCGGATGCTCGCGGGGAGCGGCGCCGGGCGGCGGCTCGACCCGCCCTTCGGCTGGCGGCCCTGGCCTCACCCCGCCCATCGGCCGGGGCGGCAGGGGATCTCCTTCCTTTCCCCCCGCCGCGGCTGCGCCGGCGGGAAAGGCCCCCGGCCCGGGGACCCGTGGGGGCACGGGTCTCCGGACGCCTGCGCTCGACGGTTCGGCCGCGCGGGCGGCGGCCGTCCCGAGGAGACGGGGCGCCGCCCGCCCCCGGAGGACCCCGACCCCCCGCCGGCGGTCGGCCCGGAAGGCGCGGAGGCCGGGGGGGTTCATTACCCGGAGTGGGACGTGGATCTGGGGGATTATCTCCCCGACCATGTCACCGTGCACGAGAGCGCGGCGCCGCCCGGACCGCCCGGCTTCTACCACGAAGTGCTCGCGCGGCGGGGGTCGCTCGTCCGCGCGACGCGGCGGGCCTTCGAGCGGCTGCGGCCCGAGGGGCTCCGGCGGCTCCGGGGGCGACCCGAGGGGGACGCCTTCGACTACGGCCGGCTCCTCGAGTATGCCGTGGACCTCCGGCGGGGCGGGGTCCCCGACGAGCGGCTCTTCGTCAAGCATCTCCCCGACCGGCGGGATGTCGCCGTCCTTTTCCTCGTGGATGCCTCGCGATCGACCGCGGTAGCGGTCCCCGGCGCGGGGGCGAGCGTGCTCGCGGTCGAGGGGGAGGCTCTGGTCTTGCTCTGCGAGGCCCTTCGGCGGCTGGGGGACTCTTTCGCCATCGCCGCCTTTTCCGGCTCCGGGCGGCACCGCGTGGAATACCGGGTCGTCAAGTCCTTTGCCGAGCCCTTTTCCGAAGCGGTGTGCGGCCGCATCGGGGGGCTCACCCCGCGGCGCAACACGCGCCTCGGGGCCGCCTTGCGCCATGCCGCCCGGCGCCTCGGCGAGCAGCCCGCCCGCCTGCGCCTGCTCCTGCTCCTGAGCGACGGCTTCCCCAACGACACGGGCTACCGCGCGGAGCGGGCGGTCGGCGACACCCGGCGGGCGATCAGCGAGCTCGCCTCCCGCGGGATCCGCTTTCATGCGGTCACGGTCAACCACCCGGCCGATGCCCGGCTGGATCGTCTCTACGGTCGGGCCCGGCACCACGTGATCACCGACGTGCGCGAGCTCCCCGGGCGGCTGCTCCGCGTCTACGGCGGGCTGACCCGTTGAACCGCGCGGCGGGCGAGGCGGCCATGCTCGTCTACGACGGGATCTACCGCTGGGAAGGCTTCGGGGGAAGGCTGCGGCTGCCGCGCGGCTGCTGCCGGCTGCGGATCTGGGACCTCGGCCGCCGCGGGTTTCCCGGAGCCGCGGCTCCGCTCAGGCCGATCCTCGTTCTCGTCGCCGATCTCCCCGAGAGCCCGCTCTCCGTCCGCAGCTGCGCCGGCCACGTGGCCACCGGCGTCGCCCGGGAGTTCGCGCTCGACCCCCAGCGGATGCTCTTCGTCGAGCACGTCCCCGCCCGCCGCTACGGCCGGGACCCCGAGCGCGTCATCCCCGAGGAGTTCCTGGCGGTCGAGTTCACCTGGACGGAAGGCGGGGCGATCCAGCCCCGCTGGCGCACGCTGCCGCCGCCGCTGGCCGATGCGGTCCGGCGCCTTGCAGGGTCTGCGGAGGAGCCCGGGGGGGCGGGCCCGTGAGGGCTTCAACGCAAGGGCAGGACGCTGAAGATGACGCTGCTCCAGAGGGCGTGGGAGACGATCAGCGCCGGCAGGCGGCCGCCCCGGGCGTACCAGGCGCCCCAGAAGGCCCCGGCCACGGCCGCGGCCCCGACGAGCATGAAGTTCAGGGACGCCCCGTGCACGGCGGCATAGAGGGCCGTGGCCGCCGCCCACCCGCGGAGCCGGCCGAGGCGCTCCATCAGCTCCTGCTGCAGGGTTCCGCGCCAGAAGATCTCCTCGGCGGGACCCGTGACCAGCAGAAGCAGCCCGGCGATGACCCAGGCCGGCGTGCCCTCCCCCCGGTGGTAGATGTTCTCGATCTGGCGGCCGGCGAAGTCGAAACAGGCGAGGGAGACCTCGCGCCCCGCCCAGAAGATGAGGTAGAGCACCGCCGCCCCGGCCGCCCCCCGCAGCAGGTCGGCCGCGCCCGGCAGCAGGCCGGCGAGGGGCCGCGGGCGCAAGCGGAGGGAAGCCGCGGCGAGGAGCGCCGCGGAGAGGGAGATCTTGACCCAGAAGGAGCCGCGCGGCCAGGCGAAGGTCGCCGCCCACAGGACGAAGGCGAGGGCGACGAGGATTTTGAGAGGGCGGGGGAACGGGGGGGACGGCAACGGGTTCACCCCACGAGCATCGAGGCGACCAGGAGCAGCCCGAACACCGTGTCCAGCCGCGCGGTCTGGGCATCGGCGTCGAGGGGGACGTCCTTCGCCATGCGCTGCAGGAGACGGAAGCCGAGAGGGGCCGACAGCAGGACGGCGAGCGACAGTCGGGGCAGCGGCCCGAGGAAGGCCATGGCGGCGACCGCGGCGTAGGCGCCCGTGATCAGCGCCAGGAACAGGGCGATCCCCCGGCGCGCGCCGATCACGATCGGCAGCGTGCGGATGCCCTTGCGTCGGTCGTAATCCATGTCGCGCAGGTTGTTCGCCAGCAGCACGAGGGCGACGAGCAACCCGAAGGGGAGCGACACGAGGAACGCCTCGGCGCTGAACGCCTGCCGCTGGACGTAGTAGGCCCCGCTCACCATGAGCGGGCCCCACATCAGGAAGACCGAGAACTCCCCGAGCGCCCGGTACTTGTAATGGAAGGGCGGTGCGGTGTAGGCGACGCCGGCCGCCGTCCCGGCGAGGCCGAGCCAGAGGATGGGCAGGCCCCGGGCCGCGGCGAGGCCGATTCCGATCAGGGCGGCGAGCGCGTAGAGCCCCCAGGCGGCGTTGCGCACCGCGGCGAGCTCCAGGCGCCGGACGAGCAGGGGGTGCGGGCGGTAGTTCGCCGTGGGCACGGCGGGGTCGTCCACGCCGGAGCGGACGTCGTCGTAGTCGTTGATCAGGTTGCTCGCGGCGTGCATCAGCACGGCCGCAAGAAGGGTCGCCCCGTAGAGGGGCCAGGAGAAGGCGCCGTCGCGCGCGGCGAGCGCCGCCCCCACGGAGACCGAAATGGCGGTCATCGCAAAGGACCAGGGGCGGGCGGCGAGCAGCCAGTCGACGAGGGCGGGGGGCATCTCAGGGCGCTCCGGGGGGGGCGGCTTGCCCGGCGGCGCGCCGGGCTTCCTCGGCGGCGTTCCGGGCGCGCTCGAGCGCCCGCTGCGCCTCGAGGCGCGCGGCGGCCGCGTTTTCTTCCTCGGCCCGGATGCGGTACTTGAACTGCTCGCGGCGCGAGGGGGTGTTGCCGAAGCGCTCACGGATTTCGAGGGCGCGCTGTTCCTGCGCCTCGGCGCGCCGGATCGCCTCCTGGGCGGCGGCTTCGGCCTCCCGGGCGCGGCGCTCGAGTTCCTCCGCCGCCTCGCGGCGTTCGGCCTCGCGCCGCTTTTCCAGGCGCCGGCGGCGGAGTTCGTCGGCGCGGACCTCCTCCGCGGGCCGGGCGGCCTCGCTCTCCACGACCTCCTGCAGCCGCGCGCCGGCCGGCGGCGGCTCGTCGGTGAGATGCAGTCGGCCGCGGGCGTCGGTCCACGTGTAGACCTTGACCTGCGCGGCGGCCGGGACGGCGACGGCCGCGGCGATCAGACACGCCAGCCCGAGGATCTTTCCGCTTCCCGCCATCGGGTCCTCCTGCTCCCCTCGACCGGGAAATCGCCATCGGCTGTAGCCAAAAGCGGTGCAAAAGTCAATTTTCCGCCTCCGCCGCCGCGCCGGGGGCCGACTTCCAGAAGCGCGACAGCCCGCGGGCGAGCTCCGCTTCATTGCGCACCGGCCGGAGTCTCCACGTCTCGGGCAGCAGGCGGCGGGTTTCGATCTCTCCGTAGCGCCGGTCGATGAGCAGCAGGACCCCGCGGTCGCTCTCCGAGCGGATGACCCGCCCCGCGGCTTGGAGTACGCGGTGGATGCCGGGGATGCGATAGGCGAATGCGTCGCCGCGTCCGAGGCGGGAGGCGAAATGCCGGCGGATGAGCTCGCGCTCCAGGCAGACCGCCGGCAGCCCCACCCCGACGACGGCCGCCCCCGAGAGCCGCGGCCCGGCGAGGTCGATGCCTTCGCCGAAGACCCCGCCCATCACGGCGAAGCCGGCGAGCGTCCGGCCGTCGCCCCGTTCGAAGCGCGCAAGGAACGCCTCCCGCTCGACATCGGCCATGCCGGGTTCCTGGACGAGAACTTCGATCCCCTCGTGCGCCTCGCGGCGGAAGGCCTCGAGAACCTGCGCGAGGTACTCGTAGGAGGGGAAAAAGATCAGGTAGTGGCCGGGATGCCCCTCGACGAAACAGCGCAGCATGCGGGCGACCGCTTCGCGGGTCGCCGCGCGATGACGGTACACGGTGGAGATCCGGTCGGCGACGAAGACGCCGAGGTTTTCCGCCGGGAAGGGGGAGGGCAGAACCCGGCTCTCGGCGTCTTCGCCCGCGAGCAGGGTGCGGAAGTAGTCGCCGGGCGAGAGCGTCGCCGAGAAGAAGACGGCCGATCGGCAACGCGCGAGCGCCTCGCCGATCGGGCCGGAGGGGTCGATGCAGAAGAGCTTGACGAGGAGGTCCTGCGGCAGGAGCTCCGAGCAGGCGGCATAGGTCCCGTCGAAGCGCTCGGCGATCCTGAGGAACCCGGCGGCCTCGAAATAGCGCTCGAGAAGCGCCCGGCGGAAGGGGGCGGGGCGGTTTTTCTCGAGCCAGCGTTCCGCCGCGGCGGCGAAGTCCCTGAGCGGGGCGAGCAGACCGGCGGGCGGGGCCGCCTCGGCCTTCGCTCCGCCGGCTTCCATCGTGCGTCGGCCCTCCCCGCGCATCCAGGCCTCGAGCGAGCAGAGGGCGCTCCGGACGCCGGGGAGCTGCCGGCCGAGCAGCCGCCCGAGTTCCCGGTAGGGGCGGCGGCGGATCTCCGCCGAGAACATCTCGCGCGAGCGCTCGGCGAGGTTGTGGGCCTCGTCCACGAGAAACGCCCAGGGCCCCTCCTCTTCGAGGAAGAAACGCTTCAAGGAAGCCTGCGGGTCGAAGGCGTAGTTGTAATCGCCGGCGACGAGGTCGGCCCAGCGCACGAGATCCAGGGAGAGCTCGAAAGGGCAGACCCGGTGTTCGAGGGCCGCGGCCTCCACGGCCGGGCGCGTCCAGACATCCCCCCCGAAGACAGCCTCGCGGGCCGTAGGCAGGCGGTCGTAGTGGCCCTCGGCGAACGGACACTCTTCCGGGGTGCAGGCGGAACCGGGTCGGGGGCAGATTTTTTCCCGCGCAGTCAGGCTGAGCTGCTTGAGCCGCAGGCCCCGCTCGCGGAGGGCGGCGAGGGCCCCCTCGGCGGCGCGCCGACCCGTGGTGCGCGCCGTGAGGTAGAAGATCCGGCGGCAATGATTTTCGGCGAGCATGCGCAGGGCCGGATAGAGCACGGCGAGCGTTTTTCCGATACCCGTCGGCGCCTGGAGGAGGATCCGCCCGCCGCGCTCGAGAGCCCGGGAGACGGCGGCGATCATGTCCCGCTGTCCCGGCCGGAAGGTCGGGAAAGGAAACGGGAGATCCCGGATCGAGCGGTCCCGCAGACCGGCCCAGGCTTGCAGGACCGAGGTCCAGGCGAGGTAGCGCCCGGCGACGCCCTCGAAAAAGGCTTCCAGCTCTTCCGTGCCGTAGCGTCGTCGGACTTCGCGCACCCGTCCCGTGTCCGCACGCACGTAGGTCAGCTGGATTTCGACCTGCGGCAGGCCGCGGGACGAGGCGTAGAGAAAGCCGTAGATCTTCGCCTGGCCCCAGTGGAGGGGGTTGTCTTCGCGCACGCATTCGCGCAAGGGGCGCCGGGTGACCTTGATCTCTTCGATCCGCGGGACGGCCGCGGCGGCGAAAACGCCGTCCGGGCGGCCCGCGATCCGCAGCCGCAGGCCGCACCCCTCCACCGTGCGGGCGAGGGGGACCTCGGGCAGGTAGCCGGGGGGGCGGGAGGCCTGGACCCGCTGGTGGATGCGCACGGCCTCGGCCGCGCGCGCGGAACCCGTGAACTCGAAACGCAGGTCCCCGCGGCGGAGTACGAATTCGACGAGCTCGCGGACGCCGACGGCGCACTCCCGGCCGGGATCCGTGCCGGAGGGCGGTTCGGGGACGGGGGGGGGGACTGCGGCGAGGCGGGGCGGGTTCACGGGGTTCCGGGCGGCGGTTTGCGATCCATCGCAAAACCTGTTATCAGATTCCCTCCGCTTCCGCCAGGCGGAAGCCGTCCCCGCGGACCCGAAAGGCCCCTCGGCATGACCGGATCCAACAGTTCGAACCTCCGGGTCTTCGCGCCCGCCTCCGAGGCGACGGCCCCCCCGGGCCTGATCGCCCAGAGCCCCTCGATGAAGCGCATCCTGCGCATCGTGGAGAAGGCCGCGGCGAGCGACACCACGATCCTGCTGAACGGGGAGACGGGAACGGGCAAGGGGGTGCTCGCGCGGCTGATCCACGAGCTCTCGCCGCGGCACGGCAAACCCTTCGTGCCGATCAACTGCGGGGCGACCCCGGAGGGGCTGCTGGAGAGCGAATTTTTCGGCTATCGGCGCGGCGCCTTCACGGGGGCGGTGGCCGACAAGCCCGGCAAGTTCGAACTCGCCGACGGCGGCACGGTCTTCCTGGACGAGATCGGCGACATGAGCCCCGAACTCCAGGTCAAGGTGCTGCGGGTGCTCGAGGAGGGCGAGTTCGAGCGCGTGGGCGGCCGGGAGACGATCCGCATCGACGTGCGCATCATCGCCGCCACCCACCGCGACCTCGAGGAAGAGGTCCAGAAGGGGGCGTTCCGCGAGGATCTCTTCTACCGGCTGCACGTCATCCCCATCCTGCTTCCCCCGCTGCGGGAGCGCAAGAGCGACATCCCGTTCCTCGTCCAGCATTTCCTCGAGGAGTCCGCCCGCCGGAACCGCCGCCCGCCGATGCGGCTCTCCCCCGAGGCCTTGCAGGCCCTGGTGAACTATCCCTGGTACGGAAACGTGCGCGAGCTGCGCAACCTGATCGAGCGGCTGGTCGTCCTGAAAGAGGGCGAGACGCTGGAGGTCGAGGACTTGCCGGAGAAGGTCCGCGCCGCCCACCCCGCGCGGGAGGGTCGGCGGGCCCCTGCCGCCCTCCCCGTCGAGGGGATCTCGCTGGCGGCCGCGGTCATGGAGTTCGAAAAGGCCCTGATCCGCAGCGCCCTGGAACAGGCGGGCGGGGTGAAGTACCGGGCGGCCGAGCTGCTCCAGATCAAGCGGACGACGCTGCTCGAGAAGATCAAGCGCTACCGGCTCGAGGGCGAGGCGGACGGGTCCTGAGCCGGTCGCCCGGAACGGCCGGCGACGGCGGAGGCGGGGAACGATGGACGAGACGGAAATCCTTTTCGTGGACGACGACCGGGCCATCCTCGCGCTCGTGCGGGAGTATCTCGAGGAGGGGGGCTACCGGGTCGAGTGCGTGGACAACGGCCTGGCCGCTCTCGAGCGCATCCGCGAGCGGCCGTTCGCCCTCGTCTTCACCGACATCAAGATGCCCGACATCGACGGCCTCGAGTTGTTGGGTGCCATCAAGGCGCTGCGGCCGGAAACCGCGGTGGTCATGGTGACCGGCCACGGGACGATGGAGTCGGCGATCCAGGCCATGAAGGCGGGAAGCTGCGATTACCTGCAGAAGCCCTTCAAGCTCCCCGTGCTCAAAGAGATCGTCGAACGCATTCTGGGCGGCCGCACGCAGCGCGGCGGGGCGGGGGGGCCGGGCTCCCGGCCAGTGGAGCGGCACCGCTACGGGCGGCTGGTCGGCATCAGCCCGCGCATGCAGGAAGTCTACGCGGGGATCGAGCGCGCCTGCCGCGGCCCCGGGCCGGTGCTGATCGAGGGGGAGAGCGGAACCGGAAAGGAGCTCGCCGCGCGCGTGATCCACGAGCAATCGGGCCCGGTCGACCGCCCCTTCGTGGTCGTCGCCTGCCGCAGCAGCTTTCGGGCGCTCGAGGCCGAGGCCGCCGCGGAGCGGCTGACCGAACTCTGGGCCGCGGCGGGCGAGGGCACGCTCTATCTCGACGAGCTCTGCGACGTGTCCCCCATCGCCCAGGAGGCGCTCGCGCGGATGCTCCGCGCGCGCCCCGCCGCCGGCGCCGAGCCGGCCGTCCGGCTGCCGGCCCGGCTGATCGCCGCGACCCAGAAGGTCGTGCGCGAGGCGCTCGCCCGCGGGGAGCTCGACGCCGCCCTCTTCCCCCTCTTCGGCGGCGCCGTGATCCGCATGCCGCCGCTGCGGGAGCGCCGGGAAGACCTCTGCCTCCTCGTCCACCACTTCCTCGAACGGTTCAACGCGCGTGGCGTGAAACCCGTCTACACCGTGGACCCCGAGGTCCTCGACATCCTCCACGGCTACAGCTGGCCGGGCAACCTGATCCAGCTCGAAAACGTGATCGAGCGCGCCTTCGCCCTCGGGGTCGAGGCCGTGATCCGCCCCGAGGACCTCCCGCCCGAAATCCAGACCGCGGGCGCCGTCTCCCGGATCTCCTGAGGCGCAACCGCCCGCTTCCCCCCTCAATCCGGCACCCGCGGGTCGGTGCGCAGGAAGACCGCGAGCCGCCCGCCCGGGAAGCCCCACGGGGCGAGGTCGAAGGCGAGACGGGCGGAGGCCGCCGCGCCGGGGGGAACGACCAGGTCCACCTCCAGGACCGCCTCCCGGAATCCGGCGCCGGCGCACCCCGGGCAGAACCCGGGGAAGGGCGGCATGCCTTCGCAGAACGGGCAGGGGCCGGCCACGGGCAGACGCAACGGGAAGACTCCTCCCCGGCGCGCCTCCCGCGGGCTGAGGAGGACTTCCACGGCGAGATCGAGGCCGCCCGCCGCGGTGGCGGCGACGGGGGTGCGGCGCGCCTGCGGACGGGAGGGGCGGCCGGCGAGGAGCGCATCGTAGGCCCGGCGACGCTCGGGTCGCGCCAGCGTTTCGTAGGCCTCGGTCACCTCGCAGAACGCCGCGGTGTCGCAGGCGCCGCCCGCGGCATCGGGGTGGAGTTCCTTCACCCGGCGGCGGTAGGCCTGCCGGATCTCCCGGGGGCTCGCTCCGCGGGGGACGCCCAGAATGAGGTAGTAATCTTTCATCGCGGCGTCATCCGCCGGGGGGCGGCAGGGAAAGACCGGGGAGGCGGGCTGCCCCCGCGCAGGGGGCAACCCGCGGACCCCGCGATCAGGCGGTCTGAATGGCGATCTTGCGCGGGGTGGCTTTTTCGACCTTGGGCAAGGTGAGCCGCAGCACCCCGTCCTGCAGCTTGGCCTCGATCCGGTTCTGGTCGATCACCTCGGAGAGGGTGAACTGGCGGTAGAACCGGCCGGTTTCGTACTCGATGAGGATGTCCTCCTCGTCGGCGGTCTCCAAAGGATCGACATCGCCGACGATGGTGAGGATGTTGTCGCGCAAGTCGATGTTCAGCGACTTCGCCTTCACCCCCGGCACATCGGCGAGCAGGGTGATCGCCTTCTCGGTCTCGAAGATGTCGACCTCCGGGGTGAACGTGGGACCGGGTGTCGTCTGCTCGGCCTTGACGGCAAGCTCCTGTTTCTCCTTCACCTTCAGCTCTTTGCTCTCGGCCATCGATTTCACCCCCCTTCTCATTTCACCGTGATCTGTCGGGGCTTGCTCGCCTCGGCCTTGGGAACGACGACCGTCAGAATGCCGTCCTCGAGCCGGGCTTCCACCTTGTCGGGGTTGATCTCGCCCGGGAGCCCGATCACGCGCGAGAACTTGCCCGCCTCGCGCTCGCGTCGATGGTAGCGCGCATTGTGGTTCTCGGCGGGGATCTTGCGCTCACCGGAGATGGACACGCTGTTCGCCGTCGCCTGGATGTCCAGGTCGGAGGCGGTCATCCCGGGGAGCTCCGCCCGGATGTAGTAGTTTTCCTTGGTCTCGGTCAGGTTGATCAGCGGAAAGACGCCGGAGACCGGACGCGGCGTCATCCAATCCTCGAAGAGACGATCCATCTGCCGCCGCATGCGCTCGAGCTCCGCAAACGGCGACCTCGCGAACCATCCGGGAAAGCCTGGCAGCCTGCGGTAGATCATGGCCCTCCTCCTTTCTCGTCTTGCGTTTTTCACTTCCTGGGCGCCCGGAAAGTTAGCAACGAGCGGGGTGATGTCAAGACGGTGATGAGCATCATCCGTTCTAATGAGGATTGAAATTTTGGTGCTAGGAGTAATGAAACCGGCGGCCCGCCGACGCACCCGGGGCCCGGGGGTGCGTCGCGGGCTTCGCGGCGGGGGGCGGCGCCGGCGGGGGCGGCCGCCGAGGAGAGCCGCCCGGCCTCAGGCGCCGTTGGCCGGCGGCAGGGTGAGGGACTGGCCGACCTTGATCGGAGCCTTGGGGTCGAGGCGGTTGAGCTTCACCAGTTGGTCGAAGGGGACTTTGTAGCGACGGCTGATGCTGTGGAGCGTCTCTCCCTTCTGGACCACATGGACCCGCGGTCGGGCCGCAGGCGGGGCGGCGGCGGCCCCCGGCTTGGCGACGGCCGTCTCCGCCGCCTTGGGCGGCGGGGCGGCTTCCGCGGGGCGGGCGGCGGGCCGGGCGGCCTCGCGCGCCAGTTGGTCGAACTTGCGGTTCCAGGCGGCTTCCTGCTGCGTCATGCGTTCCGCGAGGGCCTGGATTTCCTTCTCCCGGCGCTCGATCCGGGCGAGCGCGGCATCGGGGCCTTCGAGGCGGGCGAGCTTCTCCTCGACCGCGCGCAGGCGGGCTTCCAGGTTTTTCAGCCCCTCGCGGTCGGCGCTCCGGGGCGAGGCGGTGAGGAACATGAGGGCGAGCACGATCAGCACGAGCAGCGCCCCCCCGGCGATGACGAGCGGTTTGAGTGTCCTTTTCCAGTCCCCGCCGGCGGCCGGGGAGCGCCCGTAACCGAAGCCCTCCTCGGCATCTTCCCTCTCGGGGGCGTTACCGCTCAACACGAAGCCTTCCTTGGGGTCGCGATCGGATGGATGCATGGCGGGTGCCTATTCTTGCGCTGGGGGTTTGATGTTGCCCTCGAAAGGCTCGGGGGCGGAGAAATACCGCTCCGGATCGGCGAGCAGCGTCTCCAGCCGGTAGCGGTAATAGCCGATGCGGGTGCGCTTGTTTTTCTGCGAGCCGAAGAACTCGAGCGGCTGCTCTTCCAGCTCGGCGATGGTCTTCTCGAGTTTCTCCCTCTCCCGCGCGATCAGTTCCTCCCGCGTCGGCGGAGCGGCCCGTCGCACGGCCGCCGCCCGGCGGCGGGCCTCCTCTTCGCGCGCTTTCTCGGCTTCCAGCTCCTCGAGCAGGCTCTCGATGCTCGGCTCTTCGGAGCCGGGGGCGGACGCCGCGGGGGGGGCGGCCGCGTCTTCCCGGAACAGGAGCCGCACCTCGCGGGCGTCCGCCGGGGGCCGGTTGCCGAAGACGACCGTGCCGTCGCGATCGACCCAGCGGAAGACATCGGCATTGAGGTAAGAGAGCCCCGGCACCAGGAAGCAGCCGAGGGCGATCAGCAGGCGCAGTTTCATCGGGGTTGCTCCACGTAGCGGCGGATCGCACTTCCCTGGGAGGGGGGGAGGGGGTCGAATTTGACGCCGAAGCCCTCCGGCCCGCTCCAGGCGATACGGCCGCGAAGGGAAAAGGGTTGCGGATGGTCGGGGAGGTTGAAGTTGAGAATCACCTCTTCCCCGACGGCGTAGCGGTCCCGGGTTTCGATGAAGACCCCCCCGATGCTGATGTCCAGGATGTAACTGCGGCGATCCCGGCCCCGGACGCGGTAATCGGCGTTGATCAGACACGATTTGCGGGGGTATTCCCGCATCCGCGGCTCGCTGCCCTCCAGCCGGAGCGTTCGTTCCTCGGCCTCGCCCTCGGCGACCTGCCCCAGCCGCTCGAGCAGGAGCCCCTGCTCGCTCTCGGGCATCTCGACGATCTGTTGGAAGAGGTGCAGCGTGACCCGCTCGCCCGTGAGCTGCTTGAGCAGATGGAACTGCTGATCCCGGTCCAGGCGGCTGACGAGCTGGAAGAGCCGGAAGGTGGTGTCAAAACGTCCGCTTTCGAGATCGGCCGGCATCGGATGTCGATCACCCTGAAACGGCCGGGCACGCCGCCCGGCGGGGGAAGCAGTCGACCGCAGTGTAGCGCGGTTGGCCGGGGTAGTCAAATTATGATTTCAAATTAACCGGTTAGCTGAGGCGTCGTCTCGGTTTCCTCGCCGAGGATTTCATAACCCCATGAAAGTTCCGCCACCCCGCGCACCGTGGCGGCAACCGAGCAGTACTTCTCCTGCGAGAGGGAGATCGCCTGCTCGACCGCCTTCGCGGTGAGCCCCCGGCCGGCGAGCCGGTAGACGAGGTGGATCCGCCGCCAGGGCCAGGGCGGCTCCGGGTCGCGTTCCGCCCGGGTGAGCACCTCGAGAAAGGTGAGCCCGACCCGTTTTTTGCGCAGGATCTCGACCACGTCCACCGCGGAGCAGGAGGCGAGCGCGATCAGGAGCAACTCGGAGGGCTTCGCACCGATCGCGTCGGCCTGCCCCGAGAGAACGACGGCATGGCGCCCGGAGTCGATGCCGACGAAGTGGTTTTCGGAAATCCAGCGCACGGTGGTTTCGACGCTCATGGTTCGGGCTCCTTCCCGGGGGCGCCCGGGCTTGGCGGACGGATCGTCGAGGAACCGGCGTCCTCGGCTACCGCTTTATCCCATTCCCCGGCGAAAGTCGAGAAGGCCTCGCCCCGGTTTGACAGGCAGGGGGAATCCGCGGTTTAATCCGCGCGGTTCGCCCTCGACCGGCCCCGGCGCCGGAAACGCGGAGGTTCGCGATGAGCCGCAGGACCTGCTTCTACGAGCGCCACCGCGCGCTCGGGGCCGTCTTCACCGAGTTTGCGGGATGGGAGATGCCCGTCCACTACGCCGGCGGGATCGTCCAGGAACACCTGGACACCCGGCGCCGCGCGGGACTCTTCGACGTCTCGCACATGGGCCGCTTCCGCATCACCGGGGCGGACGCCCTGCCGTTGCTGCAGCGGGTCCTCACCAACAACGCCGCCGCGCTCAACGTGGGCGAGGCCCAGTACACGCTGATCCCCGACGACGAGGGCGGAGCCCTGGACGACGCCTACCTCTACCGCCTCGCCCCCGCCGAATACCTGCTCGTCGTGAACGCATCCAACCGGGAAAGGGACTGGCATCATCTCGCGGACCAGGCGCGCGCCTTCGCCGCGGTCGAGCTCGCGGACCTGACCGCCGAGCTCGCCATGCTGAGCCTCCAGGGCCCCGAGTCGCGCGGCCTGCTCGCCCCCCGTCTCGAGGGAGGGGGCCTTCCCGAGCCTTTCCGGAACCGCCTGAGCCGGGCCTCCTGGAAGGGGGCGCCGCTGTGGATCAGCCGCACGGGCTACACCGGCGAGCCGATCGGCTTCGAGCTGTTCTGCGACCCGCAGGCCGCGCTTTCCCTGTGGGACGCGCTCGTCGCCGCCGGGGCCGTGCCGGTGGGGCTGGGGGCGCGCGACACCCTGCGGCTGGAGGCCGCGCTCCCGCTCTACGGCCACGAGCTGGGCCGGGACCCGGAAGGACAGACGATCCCCGTCTTCGCCTGCCCGCCCGCCCGCAGCGCGGTGAGCTTCTCCCCGCTCAAGGGGGATTTCGTGGGGCGGGAGGCGCTGGCGCGGCAGTTCGAAGCCTGGCAGCGCTTCGTCGCGCGCGACTTCAGCCTCCTCGAGGTCCTGCCGCGGCTCGTCCGCCCGGTCGCGCTGATCGACCGGGGGGTTGCGCGGGCGGGGGCGCCGGTACTCCGGGCCTCGCAGCCGGCGGGGTGGGTGACGAGCGGCACGATGGTGCCCTACTGGGTGACGGCGGGGCACGGCCTCGAGTCGGTCCAGTCCGAAGAGAAGGGCATGCGCGCGATCGGCCTGGCCCTGATCGACAGCGACCTCGAGGAGGGCGACGAGATCGAGATCGACATCCGCGGCCGTCCGGTGCGCGCCGCCATCGTGCCCGCGCACCTGCGCAACGAGGCGCCGCCCCGCGCGTGGCCCGTCTTGTGGCACGAGGCGGGCGTCGGGGATCCCGAGGACGCCGCCGGGGGCGACGCCGCCGCCAAAGCGGCCGCCCTGGTCGCCCGCGCGATCGACAACCACCGCTGGCGCCAGGAGCGGTGCATCAACCTGATCCCCTCCGAGCAGACGCCTTCCCGCCTCGTGCGGCTGCTGAGCATCACCGACCCCGTCGGCCGGTACGCCGAGCACAAGGCCCTCAAGGCCTTCCGCGAAGCCGACGTCTTCTTCTACCAGGGGACCGGGTTCATCGCCGAGGTGGAACGGATGCTCGTGCGCGAGCTGCGGGGCCTGCTCGGCTGCCGCAACCTCGAGGTGCGGCCGATCTCCGGGCAAATGGCCAACATGGCCGTCTACAGCGCGCTCGTCGACTTTCTCAACCGAACCGACCGCCGGCGCGAGCCCCGTCGGCTGCGGGCGGTGATGAACCACCCCATCATCCGCGGGGGGCACCTGAGCGCCCAGACCTCGGGGGCGCTCCAGGATTTCGTGATGCGCGAGTCGCGGCGCGAGCGGCCGGCCGTGGTCCCCTTCCCGGTGCGGCCCGAGGACCCCTTCCGCATCGACCTTGCGGCGACCCGCGAACTCATCGCCGAGATCCGGCCCGAGCTCGTCATCCTGGGGCGCAGCCTGACGATCTACCGCGAGCCGGTCGCCGAGATCCGATCCGCGCTGCAGCAGACCGGGGTCCCGGCGGTGTTGATGTACGACGCCGCCCACGTGCTCGGCCTGCTCGGGCCGCGCTTCCAGCAGCCTTTCGCCGAGGGGGCGGACATCGTCACCGCCTCGACCCACAAGACCTTCTTCGGCACCCAGCGGGGGCTCGTCGCCTGCGATTTCGCTCCCCGCGACCCGCGCTACCCCCTGTGGGAGGCGGTCCAACGCCGCGTCTTCCCGGGGAGCGTGAGCAACCACCACCTGGGGACGCTGCTCGGCCTGCTCGCCGCCGTCTACGAAATGGAGTGCTTCGGCGACGCCTACCGCGAGGCGGTGCACGCCAACGCCAAGGCCTTTGCGCGCGCGCTCGCCGACGCCGGCTTGCGCGTGGCCGGGGACCCGGCCTGTTCCTTCACCGAGACGCACCAGGTGATCGTCCTCGTGGGCTACGCCCGCGGGCCCCGGATCGCCCGGCGCCTCGAGGAAAACCACATCCTGCTCAACTACCAGGCGGCCCCCGACGAGGAGGGCTTCACGGCCTCGGGCGCGCTGCGCATGGGGGTTCAGGAGATGACCCGCTTCGGGATGGGGCCCGAGGACTTCGCCGCGCTCGCCGGGCTCGTCGCCGATTGCATCCTGCGCAAGGCCGACGTGCGCGACGAGGTGGTGCGGTTGCGGCGGCGCTTCGGGGAGATGCGCTACTGCTTTACCGGCCCCGAGGCCGAGCCATGGTTGGCGCGGCTGCGGGAGCTCGCCTGAGCCTCCGCTGCCGCCGGGGGGGGCGATGAACGAGATCCGTCTGACGGCCGAGGTGCGCACCGACTACGATTGCGAGGCCCTGGGCCTTCCGGCCGCACGCTGGGCGGAGGCGGTCTTTCGGGCCGGCGGCGAGGAGATCGTCCTCGAGGTGAGCGTCGAGCAGGACGTGATCGTCGCTCTGATGATCGGTGAAGAGGCGGCCTGGAAGGGCACACTCGCCGGCTTGAAGAAGCTTCTCCGCGGGGAGATCCCCTCGCGTTGAGAGGGGGGCGCCGTTCGTCAACGCGGCAGCGATTCGAGAAAGCAGCCGCCGCCTCCGCTGTCGCCGCCGCCGGGGGAGGGAGCCGCGAGCGGCGTATCCCGAGACGCGCCGTTGTTCCCTCCCTCGGGGTCGGGGACGAAGGGGCTGCTCGCCGCCGCATCGGCCTCGAGGGTTGTCCCCGCCGCCGCGCTGGCGACGACGGTCACCGTGACGGTCACGGTTTCTCCGGGTGAAAGCCCCCCCAGCGCGCACTCCACGTCGCAAGGCTCCCCCAGGGCGTACAGGCAGGCCCGTCCCGCGCAGCGGTTGAGTTCCGTGGCGCAGGTTCCCCGGGTGGGTCGGGCCTCCCGGAACGCCCCCCGGGTGAGCGGGGTGACGGCGAAGTGGAGCTGCACGTCCCCCGCCGCGTCGGGTCCGGCGTTTCCGACTTCCGGGGTGTAGGCGAGGAGCGACCCCGCGACGGCTGCGGCCGGACCGACGGGGATGCCGGCGTAGAGATCGGCCGCCGGGGTTTCTTGGTCCTCGAGGGCGGAAGGGGCGGGGATCGAGCCCCAGAGCCCCCCGGCGGGAAGCAACCCCCCGAAGACCCGCCGGCAAAGCTTCGCTCGCGGGCGCCGCGGCCTTTCCCGCGAAAGGGCGGGGGGGGGGAGGGAGGATGTTTTTCTCTCGGCCGGCGGTCATTTCCGGGCCGGAGGTTCCCTCGCCCCCCGGCGGCGGGTCAAGCGCGGCGATCGGTCGGGTCGGGGCCGGCGGAGAGCCCGAAATCCGGCCCCTCCCTTCGGGGGCGGAGCGCTCGCGCTGCGGCCTCCGTGAGCTTCCCGAGGGTCCCCGTGTAGAAGTGGTCGGCGCCGGGGATCACCGTGAAGGCGGCGTCGGGGTTCCAGAGCGGCACAAGCGGTGCGATCCGCCGGGCGGGGGCGATCGGGTCGCGCTCCCCGGTGACGACCAGGCGCAGCGCGGGGAGGGGGGAGGGGGAGCCGAAGTCGAGGAGCGCAACCGGCGGGGAGACGAGGATCAAACCGGCAAACCCCTCGGGCGCACCGGCGAGCACCCAGGCCCCGAAGGAATAGCCGGCGGCCCAGATCTCCTCCGCCCCGCCGGCGCGGAGCCAGTCGCGGGCGGAGGCGACGTCCAGGCGCTCGGGCCCGCCGCCGCCGTGCCTTCCGCCGCTTTCGCCCACGCCGCGGAAATTGAAACGCAGCACACGGAAGCCCGCCCGGTGGAAGAGCCGCGCCAGGGCGAGCACGACGGCGGTGTCCATGTCCCCCCCGTAGAGGGGGTGGGGGTGGAGAACGAGCGCGGCGCGGCTTCCGTCCGCCTCGGCGAGCCGGCCCTCGAGTTCGATCTCCCCGCAGGGGATGCGCACCGCCCTTTCGGCCACGGACGGACCTCAGCCCTTGCCCTGCAGGAGAGCGAGGATCTCACCGCCGAACGCGGCACGCTGCCAGGGGCGCAGCTCGGCGAGGGCCTCGAGCTCGGCTTCGGTCCGGGGCTTGCGTTCGGCGAGCGAGCGCATCGCCGCCTTGGAGCAGACGAGGGATGGCTCGAGGCCGAGCTCGCGCGCCTTGCGCTCGCGCCACCGGCGCAGCCTCTGGAGGCGCTCGCCGGCCGCGGCGTTCAACGGCGAGCGGGGGCGGCGCGGGTAGCGGGGCAGGCGGTCTTCGGGGAGCTCGAGCGCGGAGGCGATCGCCGCGAGAACCTCCCGGCCGTAGCGCTCGATCTGGAGCGGGCTGAGCGCCCCGCTTTCGGCGAGGCCCCGGGCGTCGCGCGGCCGTGCCTCGGCCAGGGCGAGCAGGCTTTCGGTGCGGAAGACCTTGAACGGCGGCCGATCTTTTTTCCGCGCCAGCTCCTCGCGCAGGCGCAGCAGGGCCTCGAGCACCGCCAGTCCCCGCGGGTCCAGACGGCCCGCCCCCTTGCAGGAGAGAAAGCGCGGCGCCGGCTCCTTCTCCGCCGCGGGGATCGCTTCCGCGAGCAGGCGGCACTCCTCGAGCATCCAGGCGAGGCGCCCCCGGGCGGCGAGCTCCGCCTCCAGGTGCGCTGCGAGCGGGACGAGGTGGCGCACATCGGCCGCGGCATAGGCGACCATCGCCTCCGGCAGCGGGCGCAGCGACCAGTCTTTCCGGCGCTGGCGCTTGTCGAGTTCGACGCCGAAGGTGCGCTTGAGTGCGGCCTCGAGGCCGGTTTCGGGATAGCCGAGGAAGCGGCAGGCGAGCTGGGTGTCGAAGAGCCCGGCGACCCGGATGCCGAAATCGCGCTGCAGCAACCGCAGATCGTAGTCGGCGCCGTGGAAGACCTTGCGGATGCGGGCGTCGCGGAGCAGGGGCGCGAGGCAGCCGAGGTCCCGCAAGGCGAGCGTGTCCACGACCGCGTGGCGCGTCGGCGCGGCGATTTGCAGCAGGCAGGCCTTCTCGTGGAAGTGGTGCAGCGAGTCGGCCTCGAGGTCGACCCCGAGGACGGGGGCGGAGGCGATCTCGCGGGCGAAGGCGCAGAGCGCCGCTTCGGTTTCGACCCAGAGGAAGGGCTCCGCCGCCCGCGTTTCCAGAGGTTGCCTTGACCCGGACATGGAAAACTATTTACAATAACCCGTTTGGTGAAGACAAGCCCGGATTCCCCCCCGACGGGAACCGGCGGGCCGCGGCCGCGCCGGTCCTGTTTTTTCGGGCCTCCCCCAAGGAGGGACAGGCATGGTTCGCATCACGCTCCCCGACGGCAGCGAACGGCGCTTCGAACGTCCCGTGAACGGGCTCGAGCTGGCCCGGAGCCTCTCCGAAGGCCTCGCCCGCAACACGGTCGCCCTCGAGCTCGATCACCGGCTCGTCGATCTCGAGACCCCGATCGACCGTGACGCCACGGTGCGCCTGATCACCACCCGGGATCCCGAGGCCCTCGAGATCATGCGCCACAGCGCGGCCCACGTGATGGCCCAGGCCATCCTGCGGCTCTACCCCGAGGCCAAGCTCACCATCGGCCCCGTGGTCGAGGACGGATTCTATTACGACATCGACATGCCCCCGGTCTCCGAGGAGGATTTCCCCCGCATCGAGGCCGAGATGCAGAAGATCATCCAGGCGAAGCTCCCCATCCGGCGCCGCGAACTGAGCCGCGAGGAGGCGCTCGCCCTCTACCGGGACGAGCCCTACAAGCTCGAGCTGATCCGCGAGCTCCCCGAGGGGGTGATCTCGGTCTACGAGCAGGGCGAGTTCACCGACCTCTGCCGCGGGCCCCACGTCCCGCACACCGGCTTCGTCAAGGCGATCAAGCTGCTCAAGGTCTCGGGCGCCTACTGGCGCGCGGACCCCTCGCGCGCACAGCTGCAGCGGATCTACGGGACGGCCTTCTTCGACAAGAAGGAACTGGACGCCTATCTCCGCTTCCTCGAGGAGGCGCGCCGGCGCAACCACCGCCGGATCGGCCAGGCCCTGGACCTCTTCAGCTTCCACGACGAGGCCCCGGGAATGCCGTTCTTCCACCCGCGGGGGATGGTGCTCTGGAACGCCCTCCTCGATTACTGGCGCGAGGAGCACCGGGCGGCGGGCTACGTGGAGACGAAGACCCCGATTCTCCTGAACCGCTCGCTCTGGGAGCGCTCCGGGCACTGGGAAAACTACCGCGAGAACATGTACACGACGACGATCGAGGAGACCGAGTATGCGATCAAACCGATGAACTGCCCGGGCGGCATGCTCCTCTACAACCGCCGGCCGCACTCCTACCGCGAGCTCCCGCTCCGGGCGGCCGAAATCGGGCTCGTCCACCGCCACGAGCTCTCCGGAGTCCTCTCGGGCCTGTTCCGCGTGCGCGCCTTCCACCAGGACGACGCCCACATCTTCATGGCCCCCGAGCAGATCGAGGAGGAGATCCTCGGCGTGCTGCGGCTGGTCGAGCGCATCTACGCCACCTTCGGGCTGGGCTTCCACCTCGAGCTCTCCACCCGGCCGAAGAAATCGATCGGCACCGACGAGCAGTGGGCGCTCGCCACCGACGGGCTCCGCTCCGCCCTCGCCGCCTACGGCCGGGACTACAAGGTGAACGAGGGCGACGGGGCCTTCTACGGGCCGAAGATCGACATCCACATCAAGGACGCCCTGGGCCGCACCTGGCAGTGCGGCACGATCCAGCTCGACATGTCGCTCCCCGAGCGCTTCCAGCTCGTCTTCGTCGACCGCGACAACCAGCGCAAGCGGCCGATCATGATCCACCGCGTGATCTACGGTTCGATCGAGCGCTTCCTCGGCATCCTGATCGAACACTTCGCGGGACGCTTTCCGCTCTGGATGGCCCCCGTGCAGGCCGTGCTCCTGCCGATGAACGACGAACTCGTCGCTTACGCCCACGAACTGCGGCGCGCTTTCGAAGCCGAGGGCCTGCGCGTCGAGGTCGACGGCCGCACCGAGAGCCTGAACCGCAAGGTGCGCGAGGCCCAGCTCGCCCAGGTGCCCCTCATCGTCACCGTGGGGCCGCGCGAGAAGGAAAGCGGGACGCTCGCCGTGCGCACCCTCGACGGCCGCGTGGCCCCGGGGGTCGAATGCGGGAGTTTCGTCTCCGCCGTCCGGGACAACGTCCGCCGCCGCGCGCTCGCCTTCGAAGGCTTTGCGGGCTGAGGGCTCCGATCCGATGGCCCGGCGCGCCAGCCCCCGCAGACCGGCGGAAAACGCCGGGGTCACGACGAGCCGGATCCGCTTCTGCGACCTGCGCTGCCCGGAGGCGGATTTCGCGAAGACCCCCGGCCTGGACGGTTCCTGCCGCACTTTCGTCTCCCTCTGGTGCCGGAAACTCGAGCGGCACGTGACCAAGAACGCCCCGTGCGAGGCCCGCTTCGGGCGGCGGCGTCCCACGACGGGCTTCTAGGGAGGCCTCGGGGGACCGTCCCATGCGCAAAGGACTCACCCACGGACTGCCGCTCTTCCTCTACGCCGCGGCGATTTTCGCCGTCTCCTCCCTGCCGAAGCCGCCGCCGCTGCCCTCCGTGGAAGGGGCGGACAAGGCGCTGCACTTCGTCGCCTACGCCGGGCTCGCCTTTCTCTTCACCCGCGCCTACCGGGCTTACTGGCCGGGGCTTTCCGGGTGGGGCCTCGGCAACCTGAGCCTGCTTTCGGCCGCGCTCTACGGCCTTCTGGACGAGATCCACCAGGCCTTCGTCCCGGGGCGCTCCGCGGACCCCGCGGACTGGCTCGCCGACAGTCTGGGGGCTGCGGCCGGGACCCTCGCGTACCTGCTGGCGACGCGTCGCCGGCGTGCCGGCTCCGCGCGGGGGCGCCTTGACAGGTCTCGCGAACCCGTCTAATACCGGCCTCGGATCCCCCCGAGGCCCGCCGCCGCGGGCGGACGGGCTTCGGTTCACGGCCCCCCCCGCCGGGCCCCTTTTGCCGCGCCGAGGAACATGGCCCTCGACCCCCTGGACGCCATCTCCCCCGTGGACGGCCGCTACCGCCGCCAGGCCGAGCCGCTGGCCGCTTACTTCTCGGAAGGCGCCCTCATCCGCTACCGCCTGCGCGTGGAGGGGGAGTACTTCATCGCCCTTTGCCGGCTTCCGCTTCCGGCGTTGCGGGGGGTCGACCCCGGGCGCCTGGCGGCGTTGCGGGAGCGCCTCGGACGCCTCACGCGCGACGACGAGGAACGGGTCAAGTCGATCGAGCGGGAGATCAACCACGACGTCAAGGCGGTCGAGTACCGCCTGAAGGAGATGCTCGACGAGCTCGGGCTCGAACCCTGGCGCGAGTTCGTCCACTTCGGGCTGACCTCCCAGGACATCAACAACACGGCCCTGCCGCTCGCCCTGAAGGAGGCCTGGCGGGAGGTCCTCGGCCCCGCGCTCGAGGAGGTCGTCGCCCGCCTGGCGGCGCTCGCGCGCGAGTGGCGCGAGGTGCCCCTGCTCGCCCGCACCCACGGCCAGCCCGCCTCGCCCACCCGGGTCGGCAAGGAGATCCAGGTCTTCGTGGAGCGCCTCCGGGGGCAGCTCGGGCAGCTCCGCGCGGTCCCCTTCTCCGCCAAGTTCGGCGGCGCGACGGGCAACTTCAACGCCCACCACGCGGCCTACCCGGAGATCGACTGGATCGCCTTCGCCGACCGCTTCGTGAACGAAACCCTCGGCCTCTCCCGCACGCGCCTGACGACCCAGATCGAGCCCTACGACAACCTCGCCGCCTTCTGCGACGCCCTGCGGCGCATCCATACCGTCCTGATCGACCTCAACCGCGATCTGTGGACCTACATCGCCTTCGAGCTCTTCCGCCAGAAGGTCCGCCCCGAGGAGGTCGGCTCCTCGGCCATGCCGCACAAGGTGAACCCGATCGACTTCGAAAACTCGGAAGGCAACCTCGGGGTGGCCAACGCCCTGCTCGGGCATCTGGCCGCGAAGCTCCCCGTCTCGCGCCTGCAGCGGGATCTCACCGACTCGACCGTGATCCGCAACCTGGGCGTGGCGCTCGCCCACGGGCTGATCGCCTACCGCAGCCTGCTCCGGGGGCTGGGGAAGATCGCCCTCGACGGGGAGGCGCTCTCCGCGGAGCTGGAAGCGCACTGGGAGGTGGTGGCCGAGGGCATCCAGACCGTGCTCCGCCGCGAGGGTTTCCCCCGCCCCTACGAGGCGCTCAAGGAGCTCACGCGCACGGGGGGGCGGGTCACGCGGGAGAGGATCGCGGCCTTCATCGAGGCGCTCGCCGTCCCGCGGCGGGTGAAGGACGAGCTCCTTCGCATCACCCCCCACACCTACACGGGGATCGTCCCCGACTTCGGAGAGGAGGACCCGGCATGAGCGCCCTCCACGTGCTGATCGAGGCCCGCCCCTTCAGCGCCTTCGACCCCGCCCCGCTCGAGGCCCTGCGCCGGGCGGGCTTCGAGATCTCCGACCTGAGGGGCGCGGGCATCGCGGAGACGCGCTTCCGCGAGGCCCTCGCCCGGGCGGACATTCTCCTTTGCGGCAACGACCTGCGCGTCGACGACGCGGTGCTCGATCGCGCGGGCCGGCTGCGCGCCGTCGCCAAGCTCGGGGCGGGCCTGGACACGGTGGACGTCGCCGCCGCCACGCGCCGCCGCATCCCCGTCTTCCACACGCCGGGGGCGAACAACCAGGCGGTGGCCGACCACACCTTCGCCCTGATCCTCGCGCTCGCGCGCCGCATCCTCGAGTGCGACCGCGGCCTGCGCGCGCAGCGCTGGGAGCATACCCGCATCCTCGGGGTGGAGATCTGGCAGAAGACCCTCGGCCTGGTCGGCCTGGGGGCGATCGGCCGCTGTGTCGCCCTGCGGGCGAAGGGGTTCCAGATGCGCGTCCTCGCCCACGATCCTTATTGGCCCGAGGCCTTCGCCGCGGAGCACGGCATCGAGCGCGTCCCCCTCGAGGAGCTCCTCGCGCGCGCCGACATCGTGAGCCTGCATGTTCCGCTCACCCCGGAGAGCCGCCACCTGATCGACGCGCGGGCGCTCGCGCGCATGAAGCCCAGCGCCTTCCTCATCAACTGCTCGCGCGGCGGGATCGTGAACGAGGCCCACCTGGTCGAGGCCCTGCGGACCGGCAAAATCGCCGGTGCGGGGCTCGATGTCTTCGAGGAGGAGCCCCCGGTTGCTTCGCCGCTGCTCGCCCTCGACAACGTGGTCCTCACCCCGCACACGGCGGCCTTCACCTACGAGGGCATGAACAACATGAGCACCGGGATCGTGGAGCAGATCCTCGCCTTCGCGCGCGGGGAGCGGCCGCGGCACACGGTGAACCCCGAGGTCTTCGCCTCCGCCTGAGTCCGGCATCGGCCGCCCTCAGCCCCCGGCCTCGAGGACGGCCCGCGCGGTACGCGTGACGAGCGCCCAGATCGCATCCGCGGGAAGGACCTCCTCGATCGTCCGCTCGAAGAGGGCGGTCATCCGCGCCGGGAACTCCTCGTCGGCGGTCCAGAGGAGAAGGGTGACCGGGACGCGCGGCAGGGGACGGAAGCGGAAGGCGCAGTCGGCCATCGCGACCGGCTCGGCGCCCAGTTTGCCCGCCGCCGCGGCGAAGCCCGCGGGGTCGCACCCGTAGCGGGAAAGGAGCGGCCCGAAATCGAGCGCGTGGGGGCCGCGGAAAAAGTGGCCCTCGCGCAGGTCGCGGACGCCGACGAGCGGCCCGCCCGCGGGGAGGCCCGCGCGCACGCGGCGGAGGTATTGCCGCAGGACGACCTCGAGCAGCGGGTCGTCGGCGGGCTCCCAATCCGCCCCCCGCAGGCGGAAGAGCCGTCCTGCCGCGAGGTCGACCCGGTGCGGTTCCCCGAGAAAGCGGAAGACCAGCCCGCCCGGGGGGGCCGGGTCGAAGGCCGCCGCGCGCGCCAGCTCCGCCGGATCCCGCGCCCGGACGGCCTCCCAGCCGCCGCCGTCCGGCTCCCCGGGCGCTTTCATCCCCGCTCCGGCTGGCAGCGCGGGCAGAGGTGGGTGCCCCGCCCGTGCAGGATGATGCGGACGATCGGGGTGCCGCAGCGCGGGCAGGGTTCGCCCGTGCGCCGGAAGACCCGCAGGGCGTCGCGGTTCCGCCCCCGTCGGCCGCCGACGGAGTAGTAGTTCGCCTTTCCGGTGCCGAGCGATGTGCCCAGGTTCTCGAGGCCGCGGCGCAGCACGCGGCGGATCGCCCGATGGAGCCGGTGCGCCTCGGTCGCGGCCAGGGTGTCGGCGCGGCGTGCGGGATGGATCCCCGCCTCCCAGAGGGCCTCGTCGGTGTAGATGTTGCCCAGACCCGCGAGAAAGCCCTGATCGAGGAGCAGCGGTTTGACCCGCCGCCGCCGCCGGCCGAGCGCCCGCTGGAAGGCCGAGGCGGTGAAGTCCTCCGCGAAGGGCTCGGGCCCGAGCTTGCCCAGGATCCGCCCTGCGTCCTCGGTGAGGTAGAGGCGGCCGAACTTGCGGGTGTCGTGAAACCGCAGTTCCCTGCCGTCGGTGAAGGCGAGGACGACATGCTCGTGGGGCGAACGGGGGGCGCCCGGCTCGCACCAGTCGAGCCGGCCCGACATGCGCAGGTGGAGCAAGAGGTGTCCGCCGCCGGCGAGCGTGATCACCAGGAACTTCCCGCGGCGGCCGACCGACTCGATCCGGCGGCCGGCGACGCGGCGGCAGAACTCCGCCGCGTCGGGCTCGGCCACCGTGCGGGGCCAGCTGACCCGGGCGCAGGAAAGCACGCGGCCCGGCAGACCCGCCGCGCGCAGATCGCGGGCGATCGTTTCGACTTCCGGGAGCTCGGGCATGGAACCGGAACCCCGGCGGCGGGTTGACTTGTCCGCGGCCCGCCCCTATAACGCCGTCGAGCTTGGGTGGGGCCGAGCGCCGCGGGCCGCCGCCCGTTTCCTTCCCCCTACCAGATGCGGCGCCGGTTGCCAAGAACGCCGGCGGGCGGTCGAGCCGCCCCGCCGCGACAGGCCCCGGGGGATCCCCGCCCCCGGAAGCGAGCGGGAGAACGCCATGGACTTCACCCTCTCCACCGAGCACGAGATCCTCCGCGACACGGTCCGCAGCTTCGCCGAAAACGAGATCCAGCCCGTCGCCCGCGATCTCGACGAGCGGGAGGTCTTCTCCTACGAGACGATGGCCAAGATGGCCGGGCTCGGCCTCTTCGGGATCTTCGTCTCCGAGGCCTACGGCGGCCAGGCGATGGATTATCTCTCCTACATCATCGCCGTCGAGGAGCTCGCGCGCGTGGACGGCTCGCACGCGGCCACGGTGGCGGCGGGCAATTCCCTCGGCATCGGGCCGCTCTATTACTTCGGCAACGAGGAGCAGAAGCGCCGCTACCTCCCGAAGCTCTGCAAGGGCGAGACCCTCTGGGGCTTCGGCCTGACCGAGCCGAATGCGGGCTCGGATGCCGCGAACACCCGCACCACCGCGGTCCTGGACGGCAACGAGTGGGTGATCAACGGCAGCAAGATCTTCATCACCAACGCCGCCACCGACATCACGGCCGGCGTCACCGTGCTCGCCCGGACGGGCACGCGCCCGAACGGCAAGCCCGAGCTCTCCTGCCTGCTCGTGGAAAGCGGGACCCGCGGCTTCACGGCCCGCCCCATGCACGGCAAGATGATGTGGCGCGCCTCCAACACGGCCGAGCTCTACTTCGAGGATTGCCGCGTGCCGCGGGAGAACCTCCTGGGCGAGCGCGGCCACGGGTTCCACCAGATGATGCAGACCCTCGACGGCGGAAGGCTCTCGATCGCGGCGATGGGGCTGGGCGGCGCGCAGGGCTGCTTCGACCGCGCGCTGCGCTACGCGAACCAACGCGAGCAGTTCGGCCGGCCCATCGCCACTTTTCAGGCGAACGCCTTCAAGCTCGCCGACATGGCCACCGAGATCGAATGCGCCCGTCTGCTCCTGTACAAGGCCTGCTGGCTGCGCGACCACGATCGGCCCTTCGCCAAGGAGGCGGCCATGGCCAAGCTCTACTGCTCCGAGGTGATGTACCGTTGCGCGAACCACGCCGTGCAGCTCCACGGCGGGTACGGGCTGATGAAGGAATACGACGTGGAGCGCTTTTACCGCGACCAGAAACTGCTCGAGATCGGGGAAGGCACCTCCGAGGTGCAGCGCATCGTCATCTCGCGCCACATCGGGGCCCGCTGCCTGTAGCCGGGATTCGGCACGGAGGAGGACCCATGGAGACCGGCGGACGAAAGACCCTGGCCGACATCGATTTCTTCGAGGACCTGACGGGCGATCTCGCCTGCCCGGCGCCGGCGGAGGCCGAATCGATCGGGCGGCGCATCCGGGCGGTGCGGGAGGAGCAGGGGATCAGCCGCGAAGAGCTCGCCCGCCTAACCGGTTTCGACCTCGACTATCTGGCGGGTGTCGAGGCGGGGGAGATCCAGCCGCCGCTCGGGGAGCTCATGCGGCTTTCCCGCGCTTTGCGCAGCGCCTTCGGCGCGATCGTCTCCGGGGCGGGGGAGAAGCCCTACGCGGTCACGCGCGTCCACGAACGCCGCGTCGTCCAACGCTCCTCCGCGCACGGCGGAAAGCGCCACCTCTACAGCTACCGCAGCCTCGCCCCGCAGGTGCGCGGGCGTCACATGGAAGCCTTCCTCGTCCAGCTCGGCCCGGCCGCCGAAAAGGACCTCTCGCTGCACGAGGGCGAAGAGTTCGTCTTCGTGCTCGAGGGCACCGTGCGGCTGGAGATCGGCGGGGAGACCTACGACCTCGATCCCGGCGACAGCGCCTACTACCTCTCCTCGACCCCCCACCAGATCTCCGCCCTCGGCGAGCGCGCGACGATTCTCGCCGTCCTCTACCCCGCGTGAGCCCGTCGGCCGCCCCCCGCGAGAGGGGAGGGCGGCCGGGTGCGGCTTGCAATTTCCCGCAGGCGTTCCTAGCATGACCGTCGTGCGCACGGCAGCCGGAACCCGCCGCGCGCGGGAGGTGGCGATGACGCTCCAACTCTTGCGCCGCACCGCAGGCGCGGTCCTGGTCTTTCTCTGGGCGCTCCGCGCCTTTGCGGGGGCGGAGGCGCTCCCGGGGCTTGCCGTCCAGGAATTCACGCTGCCGAACGGCATGCTCTTCCTCGTCGTCGAACGGCACACCACCCCCCAGGTCGCGGTGCGGTTGGCGATCCGCGCGGGCTCCGCCCTCGAGGACGCCGGCCGAACAGGGGTCGCCCACCTGGTCGAGCACATGCTCTTCAAGGGGACCCGCAACTTCGGATCGCGCGACTTCCGCCGGGACGCCGAGATCCAGGAGAAGATCGACGCGGCCTTCGAGGAAATCCGCGCCGAGGAGGCCCGGCGCGAGCCGGATCGCGAGCGCGTCCGCCGGCTCCGCGAGGAGATGGAGCGGCTGCGCCTCGAGGCCCAGGGGCTCTACATCCCCCAGGTCTTTTCCACCCAGCTCGGCAAGAACGGCGCCGTGGGCGTGAACGCCTTCACGAGCACGGATCAGACCCAGTACGTCGCCTCCGTGCCGGCGGACATGCTCGAGCAGTGGTTTTCGATCGCCAGCGAGCAGGTCTTCGAGCCGGCCTGGCGCGAGTTCTTCGTGGAGAAAGAGGTCGTCAAGCGCGAGTGGGCGTTCCGCTACGCGAACGACCCCGGCGGGGCGGCCTGGCTCGACCTCCACGCCCTCGCCTACCAGGCGCACCCCTACCGCAACCCCGTGATCGGCTGGCCGGCCGATATCGAGCGCTTGGGCACGCGGGATGCGATCGCCTTCCACGAACGCTACTACCATCCCGCGAACGCCGTCTGCGTCGTCGTCGGCGACGTCACGGTGGAGGAAGTCCGGCGGCTCGCCGGGATCTATTTCGGCCGCTACCCCGCCGGAAACCGCGCCCCCGAACTCGTCACCGCCGAGCCGCCCCAGGCCGGCCCGCGCCGCAGCGTGCGTTTCCTCGAGGGTGCGCGGACCCCCCTCGTGCGCATCGCCTTTCACGGCCCGCGCATGACGCATCCCGACTTCTACGCGCTCGATGCCCTCTCGCTCCTGCTCAGCGAGGGCCGCAGCGCCCGGTTGACCCGCCGCCTCGTCGAGCCGGGCCTGGCGGCCGACGCCTGGGCGGTGAACCCGGACCGGCGCTACGCCGGGCTCTTCGTCCTGGGGGGAACCCCCGTCGAGCCCGAGGAGGCCCGGGAGGCGTCCTCCTCCGAGGAGAAACGGCGCGCGGCTTACCTCCGGGCGTGCGAGGAACTCGAGGAGCGGCTGCTCGCCGAGGTCGAACGGATCCGCGACGAGCCGCTCCCCGAGGCGGAACTCGCGCGGATGAAAAGGCTCAACCGCCGCGATTTTCTCGACCGGCTGCGCAGCAACGGCGCGATCGCCAGCCTGCTCGCCACGCTCGAGGTCCAGGCGGGATGGCGCTACGTGCAGGACCACCTGGCCCGCATGGAAGCCGTGACGGCGGAAGATGTCCGCCGGGTGGCGGCCGAGATCCTGCGTCGCGACCGGCGCAACACGGCCTACGTGATCCCCGGCGGGCCGGCCGCCCGGCCGCCCGAGGAGTACCGGGAGGAGCGCTCGATCCCGAGCGCGGCCGCGGCTCGACGCGTGATCGATACGCCGGACCGGGCGAACCACTCCCGCTTCCCCACCCCCGAGGGCTGGAGGCACCCGCTCTCCTTTCGGCGCGAGCCGCGGCGCATCGACTACCCTCCGCCGCGGCGGCTCTCGGTCGGCGGGGTCCCGGTGTTTTTCCTGCCCGACCCCGAGCTCCCGGTCGTCGACGTGGCCCTGCTCCTGCGCACCGGGGCGGTCGACGAGCCCGAGGGGCTCTCCGGGCTGACCGGTCTGCTCGGCGAGACCCTTGTCGAGGGGGGCACCGAGAGCCGGTCGCCGGAAGAGCTCGCGGCCGTCCTCGACGACCACGCGATCCGCCTGAACGCCTCTTTCGGGGTGGAGGAGTCCGCGCTTCAGCTCTCGACCCTCGCCGCCGACTGGGAACGGGGGATCGAGCTCTTCGCCGAGGTGCTCGAGCGGCCGGCCTTCGATGCGCGCATCCTCGCGACGGCGCAGCGGCGGATCGTGGACGCCTTGCATCGCCAGGGCGAGGATGCCTCGGCCGTGGCCATGCGCGAGGCGCTGATCTGGCACTTCGCCGGGCACCCCTACGGGAGGGACCCGCTCCAGGCGATCCGCGGCGTGCCGCGGGTCTCGGCCGAGGATCTGAAGGCCTTCCTGCGCGCCCGGCTCGCCCCGGGGAACCTCGCCATCGCCGCCGCAGGGGACATCTCCGAAGAGCGCCTGGAGCGCGGGCTGGCCCGCCTGGTCCGGTCCCTCGGCGCGGCAGGGGCGGGCGGAAACGCCGTTTCCGCCCCGGAAGCGACCCCGCCGGTTCTCGCCCTCATCCACAAGCCGGGCCAGGTCCAGGCCCAGGCGGCGCTGCTCCTGCGCACGATCCCGCGCTCGGACCCACGCTTCTGGAAGCTCGGCTTGCTGACGGAAGTCTTCGGGGGCAGCGACTCGATGGTCTACACCCGGTTGCGCGACGACCTGGGCTACGTCTACTCCGCGGGGTTCTACCCGGCCTCGCGCCTCAAGGCGGGGATGGCCGTGGGGATGATCGGCTCCCGCAGCGACCGGGTGGCGGCGGCGATCGAGGAGACGCTCCGCCTCATGGAGGGGCTCAGGCGCGAGGTTCCCCGGGAGGAGGTCGAGCTCAAGCGGCTCGATGCGCTGAACAGCTTCGTCTTCCAGGTGGGCTCCCCTTACGAACTGGCGCGGGCTTACGCGCGCTTCGCCCTGCGGGGAGAGCCTTCCGACACGCTCGCCCGCATCCAGGAGAGCTATTTCGGCGCGACGGCCGAGGGGCTGCGGGAGCTTGCCGCGCTCTTCTTCGACCCGCGGCGGGTTCAGGTGTTCGTCGTGGCCGACAAGACGACCCCGGTGCGCGATGCGGGGGGACGCACGGTCACCCTGGAGGAGGAGCTGCGGTCGCTCGCCGATCGCCTGCAGTTTCCCTTTCGGGAGATCGACTGGCGTTGAAGCCCCCGATCAGGTCCCAGAACAGGGTTTCGAGCCCCGGCGGCTCGGCGGAGGGCTCCGGGACGATGCCCGGACGGAAGCCCCGGCGCTGGAATTCCGCGAGCGTCGACTCCCGGCGCGTCACGAGGTGAACCGGGACGGAGAAGGCGTCCACCGCGGGGGGGATCTCGATCGGGGGGGCATGATCCCCCAAGAAGATCAAGAGCTCGTTTCCCCGGAGATGGCGGCGGGCGAAGCCGGCCACGGCCGCGAGCGAATCGAGGAGCAGGGTGCGGTAGGCCTCGTGCTCCCCGCGGGCTTCGAAAAAAAACCCTTGCCCTCCCCCCGCCGCCCCTTCGTAGACGGATCCGTCCCCGAGCGCATCCCAGTCCGCGAGATAGCCCGCCCGGCGGTCGAAGGGGGTGTGGCTGCCGGTCAGGATCACCTCCGCGAAGAACGGGCCTCCCCCCGCCGTGTGACGGCCGACCCACTCCAGGACGAACTGGTCCGGGACGGGCGAAAACCCGAAGCCGGGGCCGCGGTAGCCGAAATCGGGGGCGATCCGCGTCTCCTCGAAACGGTAAAAGGCCTCCCCGGCGGCGGGCCAGCGGGTCCCGGGCGCGGCGCGGAGCGTGCGGTAACCCGCTTCCCGGAAGCGGGCGGCCAGCGGAACGAGCGGCGAGGCGGGCAGGAGGTCGTGGGCGAGCTGACCGTCGATGCGCACGCCGGAGGCGAGCGTGGCATGGGCCAGCCAGGAGCCGCCGCCCGCGGTCGGAGCGCGGCGCAGCGCGCTCGCCAGGCGAAATCCCGCCCCCGCGAGATCCCTCTCGAGACGACGCAGCGCGGGGATCGTTTCCCCGGCGAGGCGCGGGTCGAAAAGGGCGTTCGCTCCGTAGGACTCGACGAAGACCACGAACACGCTTTCCCCCCCCAGGCCCGCGAAATCGGGGCGGAGCGCCGCCGCGCGCGTTGCGGCCTCGGCGAAGCGCTCGTTCCACGAGGCGCGCAGCGCGTCCATCCTCAGCCAGCGGGCGACCTCCCCCGCCAGCCGGGGAGCCGAGGCCGGGGCGATTGCGCGTGCGTCCGCCGGGGCGAGCAGCGCGGCGGCGAGGCCCCCGCCGAGAGCGGCCGTCGCGACCCCCAGACGGAGGCGGGGCGAAAGTCCTCGGAGAGCGGTCTCGAGCGCCGAAAGCGCCCGGTGCACGAAAAGCACGAGCCCGATCCCCGCCGCGGCCGCGGCGGCGGCAAGACCGGCCGTCTCGGCCGGCGTCCGCGTGAGCGCAAGCAGTCGGAAAAAGTCCGGAACCCGGGGAAGGTCCAGGACGAGGCTGAAGGGCCGGTGGAAAAAGAGCGGGATCGCCGCATCGGCGCTCTGAAACAGGCGCAGCCCCAGGACGAGGGCCGCGAGCCACGCGAGGTGCAGCCTGCGGCCGCGCGGCCCGAGACGGGGTGAAAGGGCGAGGGCCGCGGGAAGGAAGAGCGCCTCCGGGGAGAGCCGCAGCAGCGTGGTCGGCGTCCAGGGATCGGCGGGAAATGAGAGCGACAGGCACGCGTTCAGAAAGCCGAAAGCGAGGGCGGCGCGCAGGGCGGCAGGGAGGAAGGCTCTCCTTTTCCGTGCGCCGCTCATCGGGGGTTCCCGTCTTCCCGGGCCCGGCGGGGACTGCCCCCGGGGCGGTGCGTTGCCTGCGCCTCGAGGAAGCGGCAGGCCCCCGCGAGGGAGTCGCCCCAGCCGGGGCGGCCGAGAAAATCGCGAAAGGCCTGCACCCCGAGATCCGCCAGCCGGCGGCGGTTCTGCGCAAGCTCTGCGACGGCGCGCCGGCAGCCGGCGAGATCCCCCGCCGGGATGAGAAGGCCGTTTTCGCCGTGGCGGACGAATTCCCGCACTCCGCCCGCGGCCGAACCGATCACCGGCAGCCCGAAGGCCATGGCCTCGAGCGCGGCGATGCCGAAGCTCTCGCGCGCAAAGGGCATGGCGAAGGCCTGGGCGGCCCCGTAGCACCGGGCGAGTTCGCCCCCGTCCAGCCGGCC
>JBBFLI020000029.1:0-49579 GCA_037481615.2 Desulfobacterales bacterium | reverse complement strand
GGCGGGGCGGGGGGGGGTCGTCTTGCGTGCATCGCTTGCTCCATCAGGCCTCGAAGGTCCCTTTCACCAGCGCCTTGCCGCGCTCCACCATGCGCCTTCCCCGGGCGAACACGGCGACGATCTCCAGGTCGCGGTCGAGGAGGAGCAGATCGGCGTCCTTGCCCGGGGCGAGGCTCCCCTTGCGGTCGAAGAGCCCCGCACGCCGCGCGGGGTTTTCCGTCACCAGGCGGAGCGCCTGCTCGAGAGGGAGGCCCTCCCGGACGAGGCGGCGCCAGTCCTCGGTGAGGCTCTCGATCTCGCCCACGGCGAGCCGCAGGAGGCGGCCCCGGGCGTCGAAGACCGGCATCGAGCCGTTCGAGTCCGAGCTCAGGCTGATCTGATCGAGGGGCACCCCGGCGGCGAGCGCCTGCCGCACCGCCTCGGCGACCGTGGGGCGGAACTGGAGGTTCCGGCCGCGCGCGGTCAGGTCGATGAACCCCCCTTCGCGGGCGAAGGCGATCGCCTCCTCGAGCAGCGCCGGCGTGCGGTTGACGTGGGTGGGAAGAAACTGGCCGACGGGGATTTCGGTCTCCTTGAGGAGGCGGCGCAACGGCTCGAGACCCCGCGGCCCGGCCCCGACGTGCAGGTGGACCAACCCCGCCTTCCCCCCCAGCATGCCCCCCACGCGGGCCTCGGCCGCGAGGCGGCAGAGTTCCTCGAAGCTCGGCTGCGAGGAGCGGTGGTCGGAGATGGCGATCTTGACGCCGATCACCGCGGGGAGCAGGGCGAGGTCCTTGCGCAGGCTGCCGGTGATCGTCGCGGGCGGGAGCTGGTAGGAGCCGCTGTAGAGGAAGGCCGAGATCCCCTCGGCGGAGAGCTGCAGGGCCTTGGCGAGGAGGCTTTCGGGCCGCCGCGTCACGTCATCGGTGCCGAGGAGGCCGACCACCGTGGTCACCCCCGCGCGGGTGATCCGCGACAGGGTGATCGCCGGGGCGCGGCTCGCCGGGCCCGCCTCGCCCCCGCCGCCCAGGAGGTGGACGTGCAGGTCGATGAAACCGGGCACGGCGAGCCGGCCTTCGGCCGGCAGGCGCAGGGCGTCCCAGTCCCGCGGCAGATCGATCTTCGGGGCGATGTGCGCGATTTTTTCGCCGGCGAGCAGGATGTCGTTGCGGCCGCAGGGCTCGGGGGCGAACACTTGGGCGCCGCGGATCAGGGTGAAGAAGGGCTTCGGGGCGTTCGGTTTCATCACGGCTCCTCGTTTTCGGGGGCGGGGCACCCCGACCGGCTCAGTAGAGATGGCAGGCGACCTGCCTTCCGTCGGCGAGCGTCCGGAAGGCGGGTTCCTCGCGCCCGCACACCGGCATCGCCCGGGGGCAACGGGTGTGGAACCGGCAGCCGGCCGGGGGGTTCACGGGGCTCGGGACGTCGCCTTCGAGGATCGGGCCGGTCTCCCGCCGGCGCGGGTCGGTTTTCGGGACCGCGGCGAGCAGCGCCTGGGTGTAGGGATGCGCCGGCTGTTCGAAGAGGGCGCGCTTTCCGGCGAGCTCGACGATTTTTCCGAGGTACATCACGGCCACCCGATCGCTGATGTGGCGGATCACGCCGATGTTGTGCGAGATGAAGAGGTAGGTCAGCCCGAATCGTTGCTGCAGATCGCGCAGGAGGTTCAGGATCTGGGCCTGCACGGAGACGTCGAGCGCCGAGGTGGGTTCGTCGGCCACGATCAGCCGCGGCCGGGTGGCGATCGCCCGTGCGATGCCGATCCGCTGCCGCTGGCCGCCCGAGAACTCGTGGGGGTAGCGGCCGAGCTGGTCCCGGCGCAGGCCGACCGCTTCGAGCAGCTCGGCGACCCGGTCGTCGCGTTCGCCGCGGCGGGCGAGACCGTGGATCTCCATCGGCCGGCCCACGATCTCGGCGACCGTCATTCGCGGGTTGAGCGAGGCGAAGGGATCCTGGAAGATGATCTGGAAGGAACGCCGGCGGGCGAGCAGCGCGCGGCGGTCGAGGCGCCCGAGGTCTTCGCCCGCGAAGCGGACCTCGCCCGCCGTGGGCTCGATCAGCCGGATCACCAGCCGTCCGGCCGTCGTCTTGCCGCAGCCGGATTCGCCGACGAGTCCGAGCGTCTCGCCGGAACGGACGGCGAAGTCGATTCCGTCCACGGCGCGGACGAAGACCTTGCGGCCGGCCAGGCCGCGCGTCACGGCGAAGTGCTTCACGAGACCGCGGACCTCGAGGAGGGGCTCCGTCATGAGGGGACGCCCCCTTCCGGGTAGAGGTGGCAGGCCACGCGGTGACCCGGGGCGACCGCGCGCATGGCGGGCCGCTCGCGGTCGCAGGGCTCGAAGCGCCGGCCGCAGCGCGGGTGGAAGGGGCAGCCCGCGGGGGGCTGCGAGAGATCGGGCACCGTGCCGGGGATGACGGCGAGGGTTTCGCGTTCCTCCTCGGCTGGCGGGATCGCCCCCCAGAGCCCCTGCGTGTACGGGTGGCGCGGGGCCTCGAAAATGCCGACGACGCCCGCCTCTTCGACGATTCCGCCCGCGTACATGACGGCCACGCGGTCGCACATCTGGGCGACGACCCCGAGGTCGTGGGTGATGAGCAGGATGGCGGTGCCGAGCTCGCGGCGCATCTGCCGGAGGAGCTCGAGGATCTGGGCCTGGATGGTGACGTCGAGCGCCGTCGTGGGCTCGTCGGCGATCAGCAGCGCGGGCCGGCAGGAGAGCTCCATGGCGATCATCACCCGCTGCCGCATGCCGCCGCTCAACTGGTGGGGGTAGCAGCGGGCGATCTTTTCGGCTTCCGGAATGCGCACGCGGGCGAGCATCGCGACGGCGGCCTTCCAGGCCTCCTCGCGGCCCAGCCCCTGGTGCAGTGCGATGACCTCCCGCATCTGGTCGCCGACGCGGAAGACGGGGTTGAGCGAGGTCATCGGCTCTTGGAAGATCATGGAGATCTCCTTGCCGCGGAAGGAGCGCATCCGCTCGGGGGGGAGCTCGAGGAGCTCGGTTCCCTTGAAGCGGATCGAGCCGGAGACGATCTTCCCCGGCGGGAAGGGGATGAGCCGCAGGATGGAGAGCGCGGTGACCGACTTGCCGCAGCCGGTCTCGCCCACGATCCCGAAGATCTCGCCTTCGGCGATGTCGAAGGAGACGCCGTCGAGCGCCCGGACGACCTTTCCGGCCGAGAAGAAGTGGGTCCGCAGGTCGCGTACCGAGAGCAGCGGCATGCCGGGGTCAGTCCTTGAGCCGCGGGTCGAGCGAGTCCCGCAGGCCGTCGCCGAAGAGGTTGAAGCCCATCACCACGAGCATGATGGCCAGCCCCGGGAAGGTGGCGACATGCGGGGCGGTGATGAGGTAGGGACGGGCGTTCGAGAGCATCGCCCCCCACTCGGGGTGCGGCGGCTGCACCCCGAGGCCGAGGAAGCTCAGCCCGGAGGCGGTGAGGAGCACGGTCGCCATGCGCAGCGTCGTCTGGATGATGATCGGCGCCATCGCGTTCGGCAGCAGGTGCCGGAAGAGGATGCTCGCGTCGCCCTCGCCGGCCGCGCGCGCCGCCTCGACGAATTCCTTCTCCTTGAGGCTCAGGATCGAGCCGCGCACGATGCGCGCGAACTGCGGGATGGAGTAGATCCCCGCCGCGAGCATCAGGTTGAGCAGCCCCGGCCCCAGGACGGCGATGATCGAAATGGCGAGGAAGATCCCCGGAAAGGCGAGCAGGATGTCCATCGCGCGCATGATGCCGTGGTCCGCCCACCCCCCGTAGTAGCCCCCCAGAAGCCCGAGGAGGCATCCGGCGACGAGGGCGATCAGGACGGCGACGAGCTGGATCTGGAGCGAGACGCGCGCGCCGTGGAGGATGCGGCTGAAGATGTCGCGGCCGAGTTCGTCGGTCCCCAGCCAGTGCTCGGCCGAAGGCGGCTCGAGCCTCCGGCCGAGATCCCCGGCGTCGGGGGCGTGCGGTGCGATCCAGGGGGCGAAGAGGGCGGTGAAGACGAACACGGCCACGATCGCGCCGCCCGCGAGCGCCGCGCGGTTGCGTTTCAGGCGCCGCCAGACCTCGGCCGCCTGGCTCGTCCGGGCGGGGGGCTCACTCATAGCGGATCTTCGGGTCGAAGAGGGCGTAGGCGATGTCGGTCAGCAGATTCACGAGCACGAAGGTCGTGGCGACGAGGAGCATCGCCCCCTGCACCACGGCGTAGTCGCGCTGGAAGATCCCCTCCACCATGAGGCGGCCGACGCCGGGGAGCGAAAAGACGGTTTCGGTCAGCACGGCCCCCCCGAGCATGTAGCCGAATTCGAGGCCAAAGACGGTGATCACCGGGATCATCGCGTTCTTGAGCGCGTGCTTGTAGATCACGACCGTCTCCCGCAGGCCGTTCGCCCGGGCGGTGCGGATGTAGTCCTGGCGGATGACCTCGAGCATCGAGGCGCGCGTCATGCGGGCGATCACGGCGGCCGAGGCGGCGCCGAGGGCGATCGCCGGCAGGACGAGATGGCGGAGTTCGCCCGAGCCCCCGGCGGGAAACCAGCGCAGGTGGACGGAGAAGACGAGCATGAGCAGCAGCCCCAGCCAGAAGATCGGCAGGGAGATCCCGAAGAGGGCCCCGACCATGCTCGCGTGGTCGAAGATCGAGTACTGGCGGGTCGCCGAGATCACGCCCGCGATCAGGCCGATCGCCGCGGCGATGAGGATCGAGAGAAAGGAGAGCTGCACCGTGAAGGAGAAGCGCTGCAGCAGCAGGTGGATTACGGGCTGCCGGTTGCGGATGGAGATGCCGAAGTCGCCCTGCACGGCGCGGGCGACGAAGCGCAGGTATTGCACGTGGAGCGGTTGGTCGAAGCCGTACTCCTTGCGCACGGCCTCGATGAAGTCGGGGTTGGCGTCCTCGCCGGCGAGCAGCACCGCCGGGTCCCCCGGGACGATCTGCAGGAGCGAAAAGGAGACGAGCGTCACCCCGAAGAGGACCGGGACGAGCATCGCCAGGCGTTTGAGGATGTAGCGGATCATGCGGGACCCGGCTCCGGCGCGCCGCAGCCGGCGGGGCGGAGCACGCTCCGGCGGGGGCTTCCCGCGAAGGGGCGGGAAGCCCCCGCGTCCGGGCTCATTTCTCGAGCTGGGTGTTGTGGTCGAAGTACGTGAGCTCGAGGGGCGAGTTGATGACCCCCTTGAGCTTCTTCGTGTAGCCGATCGTCTCCTTGGTCACCAGGATCGGGATCTGCGGCACCTCGCGGTGGAGGATCTCCTGGGCGAGCTTGAGGTACCGGTCGCGTTCGGCCTGGACCGCGGCCTTGGTCAGCTTGTCGACGTAGTCGTCGAATTCCTTGTTCGAGTAGAAGGTGCGGTTGTTGCCTTTGGGCACCCACTGCTCGGTGTGGTACAGGGGGTAGAGGATCCAGCGGGCTTCGGCCGAGGAGGGCGCCCAGCCGAGGAGGAAGATCTCGACCTCGGTCTGGTCCACGGGCTTGCGGGTCGCCGCGAGATAGGCCGCCCATTCCATCGTCCCGAGGCTCACCTCGATCCCCGCCTGCTTCCACTGCTGCTGCAGGGCCTGGGCCATCTCGTAGTCCTTGGGGTAGCGCCCCATCGGGCTGATGAAGCGCGCCTTCAGGCCGTTCGGGTACCCCGCCTCGGCGAGGAGCTTCTTCGCCTTCTCGGGATCGTAGGGGTGGGCCGGCAGCGGCACGTAGCCCGTGGTCCGCGGGGCGACGATGTTGCTCGCGGCGAGCGCCCGGCCGCGGTAGAGGTTCCGCACGATCGACTCGCGGTCGGTGGCGAGGTTGAAAGCCTGGCGCACGCGCACGTCGGAGAAGGGCTTCTTCTGGCAGTTGAAGCCGACATAGAGCACGCGCAGGGTCTCGGTCGAGTCGAGCTGGATGCGCGGATCCTTCTCGAGCCGCAGGATGTCCTCGGCGGGGAGCCGGACCGCCAGATGCGCGTCCCCCGACTGCAGCATCATCACGCGCGCGGCATCCTCCTTCACGGTCTTGACGACGATCTTTTCGAGCTTCGGCTTTCCGCCCCAGTAGGCCTCGTTGCGCGCGAGCGTCAGGTGGTCGCCGTGCACCCACTCGACGAATTTGAAGGGCCCGGTGCCGACCGGCTTGCGGGCGATGTCTTTGCCGAGGGCTTTGTGCGCGGCGGGGCTGCCGATGCCCGAGGCGCTGTGGGCGAGGTTGTTCAGGAAGAAGGCGAAGGGGGTTTTCAGGTTCATGCGCACCGTGTAGGGGTCGACCACGGTCACCGACTCGACGAAGGGGGTGTAGAGGGCCGCGCGCGAGGGTTTCTCCGGGCCGAGCATGCGCTCGACGAAGTATTTGACGGCCTCGGCGTTGAAGGGGGTGCCGTCGTGGAAGTTCACGCCCTTGCGCAGATGGAAGGTCCAGCTCAACCCGTCGGGGGCCTGCTCCCAGCGTTCGGCCAGGCCCGGCACCAGGTTGAGTTTGGAGTCGAACTTGACCAGGTTCTCGTAGATCATGCGGTTGACGGCCTCGGAAGGGTTGCTCTCGGCGTTCGGGGGGTCGAGGCTGTCGGGGTCCGCGCCGGCGGCGTAGATGACGGTCTGGGCCGAGGCCTCCCCGGCGCCGAAGGCGACAAGGGCGGCCAGAAGCAGGGGCAACCACAGAAGGGATCGTTTCATGGGAAACCTCCTTTCACGGGCCTTGCGGGAATCTCGTGCAGGGAAGAGCCGCCCCGGGGGCGCGGGGTGAGCCGTCGCCCGCCACGGGACCCTCGATGGTTCCGCCTATATAGAAAATCGCCGGCGGAAGAGCAAGGGAGGGCCGCCCTTGACAACGGGATCTGATATCTGATACATCAGATCCCGCTTCCGGGAAGCCCCCATGGACCTTTCCGGCCCGGACGCCGGCGGCGATTCCGGGCGTGGAGTTCGGCGCATGACCCCTGCGGCCCCGGTCAAGATCGACGTCCGCAACCTGACCAAGCGCTTCGGCGATCTGCTCGTCCTCGACAACATCTCCTTCCAGGTCGCCCGCGGCGAGTTCCTGGCGATCGTGGGGCCGACCGGCTGCGGCAAGACCACCTTTCTCAACTGCCTCTCCAAGCTGATCCCGACGAGCGAGGGCGACATCTTCATCGACGGCCGCGTCGCCGATCCCCGGGTGCACAACATCTCCTTCGTCTTCCAGGAGCCGACCTGCCTTCCCTGGCGCACGGTGCGCGAAAACGTCGCTTACGGAATGGAGCTCAAGCGGTTCCCCGCGCAGAAGATCCGCGAGCGGGTGGACTACATGCTCGGGCTCGTCGGCCTGAGCGAGACCCAGCACCTCTACCCGAACCAGGTCTCGGCGAGCATGGTGCAGCGCATCACGGTCGCACGCGCCTTCGCCGTGGACCCGGACCTGCTGCTCATGGACGAGCCGTACGGCCAGCTCGACGTCAAGCTGCGCTATTACCTCGAGGACGAGCTCATCAAGCTGTGGCAGACCCTTAAGGCGACGGTCATCTTCGTCACCCACAACATCGAGGAGGCCGTCTACGTGGCCGAGCGGATCCTCGTGCTCAGCAACAAGCCGACCCGGATCAAGGCCGAAGTGAAGGTCGATCTGCCGCGGCCGCGCAACCTGATCGACCCGGCCTTCGTCGCCATCCGCAAACAGGTGACGGAGCTGATCCGCTGGTGGTGAGGCGAAATCCGGCGCCGCCCGCGGCGCCGCACGGGCAACCCGCAAACCGGAGGAAGGAGGTGAGCGGCCCAAGGCGAGAGCAGGTTGGTTGTCGATCCACTCCCACCCCGAGGCACCTGAAAAGGAGGCAGATCCATGAAACGGACGGCGCTTAGTGTTTTCCTGGCGGTGGTCGTTCTCTTCGGCTTCTCCCTGCCTGCGGCGCAGGCCCAGGCGCCCTTCAAGCTCAAGATGAGCTGGCAGCCGGAACACGAGACCTTCTTCCCCTGGCTCGCCAAACAGAAGGGCTGGGACAAGCAGGAGGGCCTGGACTTCGAAATCACCTATTTCGATTCCGGCATGGCCCAGCTCGAGGCCCTGCCCGCCAAACAGTGGGTGATCGGCGGACTGGGCGGGGTCCCCATGGTCGTGGGCGCTCTGCGCTACAACGCCTACATGATCGGCCTCGGAAACGACGAGTCGATCACCAACAACGTCTATGTCCGCCCGGACAGCCCGATTCTCAAGGTCAAGGGCTTCAACAAGCAGTTCCCCGAGGTCTACGGGTCGCCCGAGACGGTCAAGGGCAAGACCGTGCTCGTCACCACCGTCTCCTCGGCGCACTACGCGCTCAGCATGTGGCTCGGCACCCTCGGCCTGAAGGACAGCGACGTCGTCATCAAGCAGATGGACCAGGCCTCGGCCGTCGCGGCCTTTGAGAAGGGGATCGGCGACATCGTCGCCCTGTGGGCCCCGCACACGTACGCCGCGGAGTCCAAGGGCTTCAAAAAAGTGGCCGATGTGCGCTCGACCGGCCGCGCCCTGCCCATCGTCCTGATCGGGGAGAAGGAATTCTGCGACAAGAACCCCGAGATCGTGGCCAAGTTCCTGCGGGTCTTTCTGCGCGGGGTCAACTTCCAGCTCAAGCACGGCAGCCACCCCGAGGTCGTCAAGCTCTACCAGAAGTTCATGAAGGACTGGGGCGGGATGGACATCTCGGCCGAGATGGCCAAGCTCGACATCGACAACCACCCGGTCTGGAACCACGAACAGCAGCTCAAGCTCTTCGACGCCTCGAAGGGCATGAGCACGGCCCAGAAGTGGCAGACCCAGATCGCCGAGTTCTTCACCGCCCAGGGCCGCTTCAAGCCCGAGGAGTTCGAAAAGGTCAAGGATTCGGCCTACGTGACCGACAAGTTCCTGAAGCTCGTCAAGACCCCCGTTCCGACCGACGAGCTGAAGTAACATCGCCCGTCCCGGCGGGGGAGGCCCCCCGCCGGGACGTTCCGCAGTCTGGACGCGAGGGAGGCCTTTCGGCATGGCCTACGAGGAAGTCAAGGTCCGCAAGCCGCTCGGGCTGATTCTCCTGCCGATCTTCAGCGTCTTCTGCTTTTTCGGCGCTTGGGAATTGATCGTGCGGCTGGAAATCGTGCCGGCGACCATGCTCGCCGCCCCGAGCGCGGTGGGAAGCCTCTTCGTCGACAAGCTCACCAACCCCAACCCCGACGGGGCCACGATCCTCGTCCATGCCTGGGTGAGCATGCAGGAGGCCTTCCTCGGCTATCTCCTCGCGCTCGGCATCGGGCTTCCGCTCGGCCTCTTCATGGGCTGGTTCGGGGTCGTGCGCGGGATCGCACGGCCGATCTTCGAGCTGATCCGGCCGATCCCCCCCATCGCCTGGATCCCGCTCACCGTCTTCTGGTTCGGGATCGGGCTCTGGGGCAAGGTCTTCATCATCTGGCTGGGCGGGGTGGTCCCCTGCGTGATCAACGCCTTCGTGGGCGTGCGCATGACCAACCCCACGCTGATCCAGATGGCGCGCACTTACGGCGCCACGGACTGGCAGATTTTCAAGACCCTCTGCGTCCCCTCGGCGCTGCCCATGGTCTTCGGGGCGCTGCAGATCGCGCTCGCCAGCTGCTGGACGAACCTCGTCGCCGCCGAACTCCTCGCCGCCGACCAGGGACTGGGGTACCTCATCACCATGGGGCGGAGGCTCGCCCTGCCGGATATGGTGGTGCTCGGCATGGTGTCGGTCGGGGTCATGGGCGCGCTCATCGGGGTGGCGATCGACCAGGTGGAAAAGCGGCTGCTGGCCGGCATCCGGAGGTAGGCGATGGTCGAGATGGAAGACGGGATCCAGCGGCTGGGACGCCAGGACCGGGCGATCGCCAACGAGGTGCAGAAGAGCGTCCGGGAGCGGCGGCCGCTCACGCTGCGGCGGGTGATCGCCAACGAGTATTTCCTCCACGTCGTCTCCTCGGCCGCGTTTCTCTACCTCTGGCACGAGGTGGCGGCGAGCGGCGTTTTCAAAGGCGGGCTGTGCACCCCCTGGGAGGTGGTGGTCCGCTTCCACGGGCTGCTGACCGACACGCTCGCCGGCTTGACCCTCTGGGGGCACATCTGGGCGAGCGCCCAGCGGATCGCGATCGGCTTCGTCCTCGCCTCGGCGGTCGCCATTCCGCTCGGCCTCTTCATGGCGCTCAACCCTTACGTCAACGCCATCGTCAAACCCGTCTTCGACATCTTCAAGCCCATGCCGCCGATCGCCTGGGTCTCGATCGCCATCCTCTGGTTCGGCGTGGGCGAGGAGTCGAAGATCTTCATCATCATCATCGGCACCTTCGTCCCGTGTCTGCTGAACGCCTACAACGGGATCCGGCTGATCGAACCCGAGCTTTACGACGTGATCAAGGTGCTGGGGGGGAAGCGCTGGAACGAAATCCTTCAGGTGAGCTTTCCCGCCTCGTTTCCGGCCATCTTTGCGGGCTTGCAGATCTCGCTGTCGCTCGCCTGGACCTGCGTGTTGGCGGCGGAACTCGTCGCCTCGCGTTCGGGGCTGGGGTTCATCATCGTCCAGGGCATGAAATTCACCGATGCCGCGCTCGTGATCGGCGGGATGGTGATGATCGCCTTCGTCGCCTGGGTCTCTTCGCTCTTGATCGCGGGGCTCGAGAAGTTGCTCTGCCCCTGGCGGCGGGACATCCGTGACCTGTGAGAGGGGACCCGAGCCGGTCATGACACCCAAGATCGAATGCCGTCACATCTCGAAGGTTTTCATCCAGAAGGGAAGACAGCGGGTGCACGTGCTTGAGGACATCTCGCTCGCCGTGGAGGACAACGAGTTCCTCGTCATCCTGGGCCCCGGGCAATCGGGCAAGAGCACGCTCCTGCGCATCATCGCCGGGCTCGAGACGCCGACCGAGGGGCAGGTGCTGCTGGACGGCCGGCCGGTCTCCGGCCCCGGCCCCGACCGCGGGCTCGTGTTCCAGAGCTACATGCTCTTTCCCTGGAAGACCGTGATGGGCAACGTGGAGCTCGGCCCCCGGCTGCGGGGCGTGCCGCGGGAGGAGCGGCGGCGCATCGCCCAGCACTACATCGACCTCGTGGGGCTCCGCGGTTTCGAGAAGCATTACCCCCACCAGCTGAGCGGCGGCATGAAACAGCGTGTGGGGATCGCCCGGGCCTACGCCAACAACCCGCAGGTCATGCTGCTCGACGAGCCCTTCGGGCAGCTCGACGCGCAGACGCGCTACTTCATGGAGAAGGAGACGGCCCGCATCTGGGAGACGGAAAAGCGCACCGTCCTCTTCGTCACGAACAACATCGACGAGGCGATTTTCCTGGGCGACCGCATCGTCACCCTGAAGGGCAAGCTCCCCGGCCGCATGGATCGGGTCTGGGAGGTGGACCTCCCGCGGCCGCGGGAACACACCGACATGGAGTTTTTGAAGTTGCGCCACACGATCACCGAGTCGTGCGAGCTGACGCTGTGACTCTCTTCCGGTCGTTTCCCCGGGGCGACCGGGGGAAAAGGCGGCCGGGGATGGATGGGAGATGGGGAAGATGACGCCGTTTTGCTTCGAGACGATGCCGCGGATCCGCTTCGGAGCGGGTAGCCTCGAGACCCTCGGCGAGGAGGTCCGCCGGCTGGAGGGGAGCCGTGTTCTCGTCGTCACCGACCCGGGAATCGTCAAGGCGGGCGTGCTCGAGGCGGTGAAAGGCGTGCTCGACCGGGCGGGCCTCTCCGTCACCGCCTTCACCGAGGTCGAGCCCGACCCGAGCGTGGAGGTGGCCCGGGCCTGCATCCAGACCGCCAAGATCGCCCGGCCGGAGGTCATCGTCGGGCTGGGGGGGGGGAGCTCGCTCGACATCGCCAAGGTCGCCGCGGTGATGGCGACCAACGAGGGGCCGATCGAGGCCTATTTCGGCCTGGAGCTCGTCCCCCGGCCGGGATTGCCGCTGATCCTGATTCCCACGACGGCCGGCACGGGAAGCGAGATGACCTCGATCAGCGTGCTCTCGGACACCCAGAGCCAGGTGAAGAAAGGCATCGTCAGCCGGCATCTGTTCGCGCGCGCGGCGATCCTCGATCCCCTGCTCACGCTCGAGCTGCCGCAGCGGGTCACGGCCATGACCGGGATGGACGCCCTGGTCCACGCGATCGAGTCCTATGTCGGCGTGCGGGCGACCGTGTTCACCGATACGCTCAACCTGCAGGCGATCCGCCTCGTCGCCGGCAATCTGCGGCAGGCCTTCGCGAACGGCCGCAACCTCGCCGCCCGCGAGAACATGCTCTATGCCTCCTGCATCGCCGGCATGGCCTTCTCGAACACCCAGAACGGCCTGGACCACGCGCTCGCGCTCGCCGTGGGCGGCAAATACCACCTGCCGCACGGGTTGCTCACGGCCTTCATCCTCCCCTGGGTGATGGAGTTCAACGCGATCGCCGCGCCGCACAAGTTCGCGCGGATCGCCGAGGCCTTCGGCGAGCCCGTGGCCGGGCTCTCCGAACTCGAGGCCGCGCGGCGAGCCGTCGCGGCGGTCCGGGGTCTGCTCGCCGACCTGGGGATCTCCTCGCGGCTGGGGGACTACGGGGTGAGCCGCCAGGACATCCCGGCGATCGCGCGCGCCGCCCTGGGGGCGACCCGGTTGATCGGCAACAACCCGCGGACCGTGAGCGAGGCGGACGTGGTCGGCATGCTGGAAAACAACTTCTGAATAAGGAAACGCGGGATTCCCTTGCGCAAAGAGGAGGACGCCATGTCGGATGCCACCCGAAGCGAGAGCCTGGATGCGGAAACCATCCGGCGCTACGAGGCCGAGTACGTGATGACCCCCTGGACGGCGCAGAAGGGGCTCAAGCCCTTCGTCGCCGTCGAGGGCAAGGGCTGCTGGGTGAAAAACCCCGAGGGCCGGAAATTCCTCGATTTCACCTCGCAGTTCGTGTTCGTGAACCTCGGGCACTGCGACGACCGCGTGAACGCCGCCATCGCCCGCCAGGCCGCCCGGCTGCCGAGCGTCAACTCCCAGTGGGCGACCGAGCCCAAGGCGCGCCTGGGGAAACTCCTCGCCGAGATCACCCCCGGCGACCTGAAAAAGTCCTTCTTCTCAACGGGCGGTACGGAGGCGAACGAGGGGGCGGCGAAGATCGCCCGGTGGGCGACCGGCAAGCAGAAGATCCTCTCGCGCTGGCGCTCCTACCACGGCTCGACCATGGGGGCGATGGCCCTTTCGGCCGACTACCGCAATTGGTGCGCCGAACCCTCCGTGCCGGGGGCGATCCATATCCTGCCCCCCTACTGCTACCGCTGCAGCTTCGGGGCGACCTACCCCTCCTGCGACATCCAGTGCGCGAAGCACGTGGAGGAAGTGGTCCGTCTCGAGGGCGGCGCACGGCGCGTGGCGGCGATCATCGGCGAGCCGATCTTCGGCGCGGGCGGGATCATCGTCCCGCCGGACGAATACTGGCCGATGGTGCGGGCGATCTGCGACAAATACGAGATGGTGCTGATCGCCGACGAGGTCATGACCGGCTTCGGCCGCACGGGCAAGTGGTTCGGGATGGACCACTGGAACGTCGTCCCCGACATCATCACCATGGCCAAGGGCATCAACTCGGGGGCGGTGCCGCTCGGGGCGACGATCGTGCGGCCCTGGATCGCCGAGAAATTCGAGACCATGCCCTACCTCCACGGCCACACCTACTCCGGCCACGCGCTCGCCATGGCGGCGGCGGTCGCGGCGATCGAGGCCTACCGGGAGGACCGGCTCATCGAGCGGGCGGCCGAGACGGGCGCTTACCTGATGGAGCGGCTGAGGGAAATCCAGGACAAGCACCCCTGCGTGGGCGAGGTCCGCGGCAAGGGGCTCTTCTGCGGCATCGAGATCGTGAAGAACCGCAAGACGAAGGAGCCCATCCACGAGGCCCTGATGGAGCCGCCGCGGCCGGGGACGGCCAAGATGACCTTTCTTGCGAAATGCATGGAGGAGGGGGTCTACATCATGGCGGGTGGCGCCTCGGTGATCATGATCAGCCCGCCGCTCATCATCAGCAAGGAGGAGCTCGATTTCGGCCTCGAGGTGATCGACCGCAACCTCGCGATCTGCGACGCCGAGGTCGAGAAATAGCCGGACTCCACCGGCAGGAGCAGACGGCGATGCTCGAGCAGCGCTCGCTCCGCGAGCAGGTCTACGATTACCTGCGCCAAGAGCTGACCCGGGGAAAGCTCATCCCCGGGGCGGCGGTGAATCTGAACGAGATCAGCCGGCGGCTCGGGATCAGCAAGACCCCCCTGCGCGACGCCCTCTTGCAGCTCGACACCGAGGGCTTCGTCACGATCTGCCCGCGCCGGGGGGTCTTCGTCAACCGGCTGACGCTCGAGGAGATCCGCAACATCTACGAGATCATCGGCGCGCTCGAGACGACCGTGATTCTCGCCGTCTTCGACAGCGTGCAGCCGCTGCACCTCGAGCGCATGAAGGCGCTCAACCGTGAACTGCGCGCCATGATCAAGAAGGGCGATTTCCAGGGCTACTACGAGGGGAACATCCGGTTTCACAGCGTATTCCTCGATCTTTCCCACAACGACATGCTCAAGCGCATCATCGCCCCGATGAAGCGCCGTCTCTACGATTTCCCGCGCCGCGGCTACATCCGGGAGTGGGAGCTCAGCAACTGCCGCGACCACGAGCACCTGATCGAGGCCTTCGAGAAGGGCGACCGGGATCGAGCGGCCCACGTGTGGCGTGACGTCCACTGGTCCTTCGAAGCCCAGGAACGGCAGATCCGGCGCTTTTACTTCGCCGACGGGGCCGACGTCCGCCGGCCCGCCTCGCGGGGCGCTCCGCAGGAGAACGTCTGCGTCACCCTTTCCCGCAGCGCCCGCCGCGCGCGTTCCGGCGCCTGAAACGGATCCTCTCCCCATGGCGATTCTCACGATCAACGCCGGCAGCTCTTCGGTCAAATTCACCCTCTTCCCCCAAGACGGGGACCTCCCCCGGGCCTCCGGCATCGTTGAGCGGATCGGGCTCGAGGGGACGCGCCTGAAATACCGGCGGCGAGGCGGCGAGACGCTCGAGAGCCCCGTCGCCGTCGCCGATGCCGACCGCGCGGTCGAGGTGATTCTCTCCGCCCTCGTCCACCCGCAGCACGGGGTGATCCCGGGGATCGGGGAGATCGAGGCCGTGGGCCACCGGGTGGTCCACGGCGGCGAGCGGTTGACCCGCCCCGTCGTTCTGGATGCCGAGGTCAAGGCGTATCTCGAATCGATCGTGCCGCTGGCGCCTTTGCACAACCCGCACCACCTGCGCGGGATCGCCGCCTGCGAGCGGCACATCCCGCACGCCGTGCAGGTCGCCGTCTTCGACACGGCCTTCCATGCGACCCTGCCGCGCCACGCCTTTCTCTACGGGATTCCGCTTTCGTTCTACGCCGAGGACGGGGTGCGGCGCTACGGCTTCCACGGGATCAGCCACAAGTACGTGGCTGCCGAGGCGGCGCGCTTCCTGAACCGGGCCCCCGCGGGGCTCAAACTCGTCACCTGCCACCTCGGCAACGGCTGCAGCCTGACCGCCGTGCGCGACGGGCAGAGTGTCGACACGAGCATGGGCTTCACCCCGCTCGAGGGGGTGCTCATGGGGACGAGGAGCGGGGACATCGACCCGGCGGCCGTGCTCTACCTGATGGAGCGCCGGGGGTTTTCGCCGGCGGCGATGAACGACCTCTTGAACCGGCGGAGCGGGCTGCTCGCCGTGGCCGGGGTCGGGAGCAACGACGTGCGCGATGTCCTCTCCGCGGCGAGGGACGGGAACGACCGGGCCGAACTCGCCCTCGAGATGTTCTGCTACCGCATCCGCAAGACGATCGGCGCCTACGCCGCGGTCTTGGGCGGGCTGGATGCCGTGGTGTTCACCGCGGGGATCGGGGAGAATTCCCCCGAGATCCGGCGGCGCATCGCCGCCGGGCTGGAATTCCTGGGGCTCGCCCTGGATCCCGCGCGGAACGAGGCCGAGGACTCCGGGCCGCGCGCGGTCCACGCCGCGGAAAGCCGCGTGGCCGCGCTCGTCATCCCCACGAACGAGGAACTCGAGATCGCCCGCGAGACGCGCCAGGCGCTTGCGGCCCGGGCAGGCGCCTAAGAGCGCCTCACGCCTTCGCTCCGGCGGCGCCCCCCCCGGCGGCGGGAGGCTTTTTTTTCGCCGCGCGCCGCAGCTTGCGGAAGACGGTCGAGCGATCGACCCGCAGGGCCGCGGCGGCCTTCGCCATCGAGCCGTGGGTCGCGAGCGCACCCGCGAGGATCTCCGCCTCGATCTCCTGCAGCAGTTCCTTGAGCGATTTCCCCCGCGCGTCCAATCTCTCGTAGAGGCTGCGCGTGCGGCCGCCGGCATCGTTCAGCATGCAGGAATTGAGATCGTCGACCTCGATCACCGGGCGGTCGCAGGTGACGACGACGCTTTCGATCAGGTTCTCGAGCTCGCGGATGTTGCCGGGCCAGCGGTGGGCGAGGAAGGCCTTTTCGACCTCGGGGGCGAAGCGGAGATCCTTGCGGTACTTGAGCGCGTACTTGCGCAGGAAGTGCTCGGCGAGCGGCAGGATGTCCTCGCGGCGCTCGCGCAGCGGGGGGACATGCAGCACGGCGACGCGCAACCGGAAATAGAGGTCGCTGCGGAAGCGTCCCTGCTCGATCTCCTTTTCGAGATCGCGGTTCGTGGCGGCCAGGATGCGCACGTCGACCCGTCTGACCCGGGTGGAGCCGACGGGGATGATCTCCTGGTCCTGGAGCAGCCGGAGCAGCTTGACCTGCATCCCGAGCGGGAGCTCCCCGATCTCGTCGAGAAAAAGCGTTCCGCCGTCGGCCATCTCGCAGAGGCCGGGCTTGCCCTTCACGTTCGCCCCGGAGAAGGCCCCCGCCGCGTAGCCGAAGAGCTCGGACTCGATCAGGTTCTCCGGGATGGTCGCGCAGTCGAGCTTGAAGAAGGTGCGGTCGCTCCGGCGGCTGGCGCGGTGGATGGCGCGGGCGATGAACTCCTTGCCGACCCCGGTCTCGCCCAGGATGAGCACCGTCGCGTCGGTGGCGGCCACCTTTTCGATGAGCTTGTTCAGCTGCGCCATCTCGCGGCTGCGGAAGCTGCCGAGGGGGAAGCGCTGGAAGGTCTCCTCGGTGATGTACTGCACGTTGGTGCGCAGCTGCTCGAGGAGCTTGTTCTGGGCGGCGATCTGCTCGCGGAGCTGGCTCATCACGGTGACGTCGCGCACGAAGGTGACGACGAGGGCGACCTGCCCCTCGGCGTCGAAAATCGGATGCCCGTTCAGGATCAGCTTCTGCCCCTTCTTGGTCGTCTGCACCGAGGTCGCGGGCTGGCCGGTCTTGACGATCGTGGGATTGAGCACGACGTCGAAGACGCCCTCCCGGACCAGATCCTGGACGCGTCTCCCGACGAGATCCTCCTTCTTCAGGCCGATCAGCTTTTCGTACATCGTGTTGACCTTGAGGGTGTAGCCCTCGCGGTCGGAGATGTAGATCCCGTCGCTCAACACATCGAGGATGCGGTCGATGTAGGGTTCGATCGGCTCCATGGGATGGGCTCAAACCTCCGGTTGCGGGCGAGAGGGAACAGAAGCGAAAGGGGAAAATCGGGCCGCCCCGGGGATCCCCGGAGCGGCCCGGTCGAGGCGCCGGTTCTGCTCAGGCGCGCAGCACCTGGGGCAGCCAGGTCGCAAGCGACGGGAAGGTCAAGATGAACGCCGCGCCCAGGACTTGCAGCCCCATGAACTGGACCATGCCCACGTAGATGTCCTGCAGGCTCCACTCGGGGACCACCCCCTTCAGAAAATAGGCCGAGAGCGCCACCGGCGGGGAGAGCCATGCGGTCTGGAGCGTCACGGCGACGAGCGTGCAGAACCAGATCAGGTTGTAGCCCATCTCGCGCACCATGGGCATGAGGATCGGGATGATGATCAGCACGATCGGGATCCACTCGAGCGGCCAGCCGAGAACGAAGATCAGCACCAGGATCGCGATCAGCATGATCATGGGATCGAGCTTCATGCCGAGCAGCAGATGGGTGAGCATCGTCGCCGAGCCGAGCCGCGAGAAGACCGCGCCGAAGAAGTTCGAGGCGGCGCAGAGGAGCAGGATCATGGAGGAGATCTCGACCGTGCGGTACATCGAGGAGAGCAGGCTCGGAAACGTCATCCGGCGGTAGACCAGGGAGAGGACGAGCGAGCCGATCGCGCCGCAGGCCGCGCCCTCCGTGGGGGTGGCGACCCCGAACATGATCGTCCCCAGGGTGGCCAGAATCACGAGCGTGACGGGCAGCACCCCGAGCACGATCTCCTTGATCAGCCAGGCCGCGGAGGGGGCGCGCATCTCGATGGGGAGGGCCGGTCCCAGCTCCGGCTTCAGCCGACAGCGGATGAGGCAGTAGCCGCAGTAGAGGGCGGCCAGCAGAATCCCCGGCAGGATCGCCGCGGCGAAGAGGTCGGTCACCGGGACGCCGACCACGGGGCCCATGACGACGAGCATGATGCTCGGCGGGATGAGGATGCCGAGGGTTCCGCCGGCGGTGATGCAGCCGGCCGAAAGGCGCACGTCGTACTTGCTCTGCCGCATGGTGGGCCCGGCCATGACCCCGAGCAGGGTCACGGAGGATCCGACGATGCCGGTCGCGGCGGCGAAGATCGTCGAGGTGGCGGTGACGGCGATGTAGAGCGAGCCGTGCACGCGGGCGAGCAGGAGCTGGAAGGCGCGGAAGAGGCGCTCCATGAGCCCCGAGCTCTCCAGGATATAGCCCATGAAGAGGAAGAAGGGCACCGCGGCCAGCACCTGCTCGTTCATGATGGCATAGACCTGCAGCGTCATCAGGTGAAAGACCACGGGGCCGATCCCGATGTAGCCCACCACCAGCCCCAGGAAGAGCAGGGTGAAGGCGATGGGGAAGCCGACGAAGATGAAGACGAAGAGGGAGCCGAGCGCCACCAGCCCCAGAAGTTCCGGACTCATCGTGTACTTCCTCCTTTCCGGTCAGGTCTCGGAGCCGGCCTGCTCTTCGATCAGGCTGACTCCGGTTCTGGCCGCGTACAGGGCCTTGAGCAGCTCGGAGACCCCCTGGATCAGAAGGAGCAGGGTCGCGATCGGGATGGCGAGCTTCTGCGGCCAGATGATCGGCATCCACGGGCTGGTGACGATGCGCTCGTTGAAGAGCACCGAGCGGTAGGCGAACTCGGAGCCGATGTAGAGAAAAAAGAGCAGCGCCGGGAAGTAGAGCGCGATGTAACAGGCGGCGTCCACCATCCCGCGCGTGCGGATCGACCACTTGCCGTAGAGAAAGTCGGTGCGGATGTGCTGCTGGCGCTGCAGGGCGTAGGCCGAGCCCAGCATGAAGAACGCGCCGTAGAGGATCTGGCTGACGTCGCCGGCCCAGATCGTGGGCGCGTTGAACACGTAGCGGGCGATCACCTCGTAGACGAGGCTGAGCGACATCGGCAGAATCAGCCAGGCGATGATCTTGCCGCTTGCGATGCTGATGCGGTCGATGGTCGTGAGGAGGCGGGCGAGACCGGGGGGCGCGTTGTGCATTCCCCCGCGGGTTGCGCCGCCGGGTTGTTCCTGTCGTTCGGTCATGGCCGGGTTCCCTTGAGGCAAGAACGCCGGGGGCCGGTATGGCGGCCCCCGGCGCCCGGGTTGCAGGTTATTTCTTTTCGTAGCCGACGATGCCCTTTTCGAGGGCGGTCTTGCCCATCGTGGCGAAGGTGGCGTTCGCGCGCGCCTGGTAGGGCACGGTCACATTCGCCCAGTCGACCATCGACTGCAGGACCTGCTTGAAGAAGGCGTCCTGCTGCGCGTACTTGTCGATCACCTGCTGGGCGGCCGCCATGTAGGCGGGGAAGTAGTCGGGCGGGGTCTCGTGGATCTGGACCTTGTCCTCGACGACGAACTTTTTCAAGGCCTTGCTGTTCTGGCTCACGTTCCAGTTCAGGGTGTCGGCGATCAGGCTCATGATGCCGCCCTGGAAGATCGCCTGCAGGTCCTTGGGCAGCTTGTTCCACCAGTCGAGGTTCACGTAGATGTCGCCGATCGAGATCGCCTGGTGCAGACCCTGGATGTAGTAGTGTTTCCAGACGGTATTCAGGCCGAGGGCGGCGTCGTCGGCCGGGCTGATCCACTCCGCGGCATCAATCACGCCCCGCTGGGCCGCGGGGACGATCTCGCCGCCGGGCATGGAGACGGTGGGGATGTCGAGCACCTTGAAAGACTCGGCGGGGATGCCGGGGGGCGAGCGGAACTTCATCTTTTTGAGATCCTCGACCGAGTTCACCGGCTTGGAGAACCACCCGTAGGGTTCGGGGCCCATCGGCATGCAGAGGAAGCCCTTGACGTTGTACTTCAGGACTTCGGTGAAATATTTCTGGTAGAGTTCGTCCCCGCCGCCGTCGTAGATCCAGGACATGACGCTGAGCTGGTCGAGGCCGACCCCGAGACCGGCGGTGGGCGCGGAGAAGAGCAGCCCGGCAGGGTGCTTTCCGGACCAGTAATGGGTCCAGGCGAAGCCGCCGTTCACGATGTTCTTGTGCACGGCGTCCAGGATTTCGAAGGCGCCGACCACGGCGCCGTTGGGCAGCACCTCGACCTTGAGGCGGCCGGCGGACATGTCGCCCACCCGCTGGGCCATGCGTTCGATCAGCTTGAAATAGATGCTCGAGCTCGGGATGGCGGTCTGGATCTTGAGGTTATAGTTCTGGGCTTCGGCCGGGGCGGGAGCGAAGAGCGCAAGCCCGAAGGCGGCCATCATCAGTGCAGCAGCGATTCGCAAACGATTCATCTCTTTCCTCCATCTACGGGTCTGTTTGGGCAACTCCAAAGCCTGGGAATCGATTTTCGGCGATGATTTCCTGTCTTCCATCCCCCCTTCCCTTTGCAGATTTGATCTGCGTAACTTTCGGATCCTATGGAAATATTGCAACAAGTGGGCCATGAAAAGGTGTGTCTCGAGTTTTTACGGCCACCTCGCAGAAAAATCGGCTGTCGCCGATTTCGATATAACTTTAAGATATAATTGGAATTTTTTTGTTATTTCCCCTGCGGCATGGGCGGGGCCGACCCTTGATACCGATTTGTATCACATGCAATGTGCCTTGAAAACAAGAACTGTTGCTATAATGCAACTTTAGCTGCAATATTGCAACTAAAAAGCCCCCTTTAATCCTCTTTTGCTTCCTCATAAGGCCGCCTGTGTTGCATAATTGCACCTTGAGTCGGCGTTAGATGGGGGCGGATCCCATTTGGGATGTAATATAAATATACGATATAATTTATAAATTTAACTTCATCGCTTTTTGCCGGGCCTGGAAGCCACCCCCCTGCAATAAAACGGCCGATCCTCGGCGGTTTCGCCAAAGGCGATTTTTGAGGCATGGTCTTTGCTTTATGGGATTGTCGCCGGCAGACAGGTCGAGCCCCGATATAAAACCCTTTGCGTTCCTTCGAGGATGGACAGCGTGCAAGGAGGAAATATGTCCCAGGTTCCAGGCTGTGAGGTGCTCTCCCCCCACGAGCAGCGCCTGATCGACGAAATGCAGGGCCGTTCCGGAAAGTATGAAACCGGCCGGGAGCGGGTCTTCCGCATCATGAAGCGCTTCCAGATGCAGCGACCCCGGATCGACATCGAGCGGGCCCGCTACTTCACCGAGTCCATGAAGCAAACCGAGGGCCAGCCCCTCATGCTGCGCTGGGCCAAGGCCCTCAAGCACATCGCCGAGAACATCACCGTCTACATCGACGAGGACCAGCTGCTGGTCGGCCGGGCGGGCAAGCAGGGCCGCTACGGGATCCTCTATCCCGAGCTCGACGGCGATTTTCTGGACCTCGCCGTGGAGCAGCTCTCGCAGCGGGTGCAGTCGCCCTTCGACATCGACCCCGAGGACGCGCGCGTGGTGATCGAGGAGATCGCCCCGTACTGGAAGGGGAAAACCTTCCACGAGGCGCTCGCCAAGGCCCTGCCCGAGGAGACCCTGCGCTACACCTATGACCCGCAGAACGTCCTCATCTCGCGGTTCATCGTGAACGAGACGGCCTCCTTCCGCTCCTGTCTCCAGTGGGTGCACGACTACGAAAAGGTGCTCAAGCGGGGCTTCAAGGGCATCCGCAAGGAAGCCGAGGAGCGCCTGGCCGCTCTCGACCCGTTGAGCCCCCTCGACAACACGGAGAAAAAGCCCTTCCTGGAGGCGGTCGTCATCCTGTGCGACGCGATCATCCTCTGGGCGAAGCGCCACGCCCGCCTGGCCGCGGAGCTCGCCGCCCGGGAGCAGGACCCGCAGCGGAAGGCCGAACTCGCCGAGATCGCTCGCATTTGCGAGCGCGTGCCGGAGAACCCGGCGACGACTTTCCACGAGGCCATGCAGTCGCAGTGGTTCACGCAGATGTTCTCCCGGATCGAGCAGAAGACCGGGACGATCATCTCCAACGGCCGCATGGACCAGTACCTCTACCCCTTCTACAAGAAGGACAAGGAGGAGGGGCGTCTGACCGACGACCGCGCGCTCGAGCTCCTCGAGTGCATGTGGCTCGGCATGGCCCAGTTCATCGACCTCTACATCTCCCCCACGGGCGGCGCCTTCAACGAGGGCTACGCCCACTGGGAAGCGGTGACGATCGGCGGGCAGACGCGCGACGGCCGCGACGCGACGAACGAGCTGAGCTACCTGTTCCTGCGCTCGAAGCGCGAGTTCCCGATGCACTACCCCGACCTCGCCGCACGCATCCACACCCGCAGCCCCGAGCGCTTCCTCTGGGAGGTGGCCGAAACGATCAAGGAGGGCTCGGGCTTTCCCAAGCTGATCAACGACGAGGAGGTGATCCCCCTCTATGTCTCCAAGGGGGCGACCTTCGAGGAGGCCTACGACTATGCCGTTTCGGGCTGCTCCGAAGCGCGCATGCCCAACCGCGACACCTACACGAGCGGCTGCGCCTACATCAATTTCGCCGCGGCGCTCGAGATGACGCTCCTGAACGGCAAGATGCGCAAGTACGGCGAGGAGCAGATCGGCCTGCAGACGGGCGACCCGCGCAACTTCCGAAATTGGGAAGAGTTCTGGAACGCCTATCTGACCCATCAGACCGAGTTCATCAAGCAGGCCTTCATCCAGCAGTACCACATCATCCGCCTGCGGGCGCAGCATTTCGCCGCCCCGCTCGCCTCGGCGCTCCATGACCTGTGCATGCAGCACTGCATCGATCTCCACCAGCCGAAGATCCCGGGCGGGATCGATCTCGGCTATTTCGAGTTCATCGGCTACGGCACCGTGGTGGACTCGCTTGCGGCGATCAAGAAGCTCGTCTACGAGGAGAAAAAGGTCTCGATGGAGGAGCTGCTCGAGGCGCTCGCCCACAACTTCGAGGGCCGTGAGGACCTGCGCCACATCCTCATGAACGCGCCCTGCTACGGCAACAACGATCCCTACGCGGACGGGATCGCCAAGGCGATCGACCGCGCCGCCCTCGAGTTCACCCACAAGTACGCCCGGGAGCTCGGCGTCCACCTCGATCTGCGCTACGTCCCCTTCACCTCGCACGTCCCCTTCGGCAAGGTGGTGGGGGCGACGCCGAACGGCCGCAAGGCCTGGACGCCGCTCTCGGACGGGTCCTCCGCCTCCCAGGGGGCCGACCGCAACGGCCCGACGGCGGTCCTGCTCTCCAACTTCGCCAGCAAGAACTATGACTTCCGCGAGCGCGCCTCGCGGCTGCTCAACATCAAGTTCACCCCCAAGTGCGTGGCCGGGGAGGAGGGCACCCGCAAGCTCGTCTCCTTCATCCGCACCTGGTGCGACCTCAAGCTCTGGCACGTGCAGTTCAACGTGATCAACAAACAGACGCTGCTTGCGGCGCAGCGCGAGCCCGAGAAGTACCGTGGCCTCATCGTGCGCATCGCCGGCTACAGCGCCTACTTCGTCGACCTCTCGCCCGATCTGCAGAACGACCTGATCGCGCGCACCGAACACGAAACCCTTTAGCCGCCCCGGTCCCCGGGGCGGCCTGCGAGGGCTCATGGCCGAAGGCGGCGTCGTCTTCAACATCCAGAAATACTCGGTGCACGACGGTCCGGGCATCCGGACCGTCGTCTTTCTCAAGGGCTGCCCGCTGCACTGCCGCTGGTGCAGCAACCCGGAGTCCCAAAAACCCGGGCCCCAGCTCGTCTACAACCGCAACAAGTGCCTGGGGATCGAGCACTGTGTGCGCTGCCTCGAAGTCTGCACGGCGGGGGCGCTCAAGGCCGGCCCCGACAACCGGATCACGATCGACCGCGACGTGTGCACCGAGTGCATGCTCTGCCCCCAGGCCTGCCCCTCCCGAGCGCTCAACGTCTACGGCGAGGTCTTGAGCGTCGAGCAGGTGCTCGCGCGCGTGGAGGAGGACGGCGCCTTCTATTCCCGATCCGGGGGCGGGATCACGCTGAGCGGCGGGGAGCCGATGCACCAGCCGCGCTTTGCGATCGCGCTGCTGCGCGAGGCCCGCCGCCGACGGCTCCACACGGCCATGGAGACCTGCGGGTTCTGCCGCTGGGAGGATCTGCGGGAGGCCTGCGGCCTGCTCGACACCCTGCTCTACGACCTGAAGAGCATGGACCCGGAGAAGCACCGCGAGCACACGGGGGTATCGAACGAGCTCATCCTCGAGAACCTGCACCGGGTGCGGGAGGGTTTCCCCGAGCTCTCGATCTGGGTGCGCACGCCGCTGATTCCGGGCTTCAACGACACGGTGGAGGAGATCCGCGCCATCGTGGAGCACATCCGCACCCTGCCCCGCGTCCGCTACGAGATCCTCGACTACCACCGCATGGGCAAGCCCAAGTACGAATACCTGGGGCTCGATTTCCCCATGGGCGATCGCAAGCTCGACGAGGAGACCGCGCGCGCGATCCGCCGCTTTCTCAAGGCCGAGGCCCCCGAGCTCCTCGCCCCCGAGCAGCCTGCACCGGCGGCCGACGCCTTCCGCTTCGGCGGCCGCTGAACCACACCGCCGCCCCGCCGCGCTTCCGGCCGCCGCAGACGGGGAGCCGAAGCGCGGGGCCTTCAGCCGCCGGCGAGACCGAGCGAGGCGATGGCGAGCGGTGTGAGGAGCAGGGGCTGGACGGGGAGCCGCACGGGAAGGCCCAGCACTTCGGCGAAGACCCCGTCCACGCCGGCCAGGCAGCAGGTCCCCCCCGTCAAGAGCAGCTCGTGCACGTCGTGGCCGCGGATGTGCCCGGCCACGATCTCGCACATCCGCTCCAGGGTCGGCCGGGCGAGCCGGAGGATCTCGGCGGGGTCGCCGCTCCGCTTGCGGGTCTCGGCATCGGCGACGGAAATCCCGTAGTGCCCGGCGAGGACGAGCGTGATGTGCCGGCCCCCGGTCGGCAGGTCGCCGGAGAAGACCACCTTTCCTGCCTGCACGACGGCCGTGCCCGTCGTCCCCCCGCCCACGTCGACGACCGCCGTGCGGTCGAGTTCGAGCAGCCGCGCCACACAGCTCGGCTCGTCGGCCAGCCCCGCCACCTCGAGCCCCAGACGGTCGAGAACATAGGTGGAGAGCCGGGGGTCGGTCCCCGGCGGATAGGAAGTGGAGGCCGCCCGGAAGGAGACGCCGAGGCGCGATGCGGCGCGCTCCACCAGGCGGCGGGTGACCTCCACGGCCCCGGCGAAATCGACGACCACGCCGTCGCGCACGACCTCGGTCCACTCGAGAAAACAGGCCTGCGGCTCACCGTGCGCATCGAGTGCCATCACCACGATGTCGGCCGTGCCGAGGTCGATGCCGAGATGGCAGGGGCCGGGGGGGAGCGGGGGGGCGGGGCCGTCGGTGTTCAATACCGCTGCGGCGCGCTCGAGCCGGCGGTTGGCTTCGGTCCACGACAGGGGAACCATGGGGGCACCTCGCGCAGGGGAAGGCGGTTCACCCGCACGCGGCGGCCCGGGCCGGGCGCTCAGACGATCCGGAAGCTTCCGACCAGGGTGCAGCGCCGGAGCCGCACGAAGGTGCGGGCGTTCGTCACCCCCTCGCCCGTCGGCGTCGAGATGGTCATGGAAGTCCACCCCTCGCCGCCCGCGCCCAGACCGGCGATGGCCGGTCCGTTCTTGACGAAGAGGCTCGTGTTCACCCGCTTGGCCATCGCATCCATGTGGTCGATGTCGCGCGAATGCAGGGCCGCCGTGTGCTTGCGGTCGCGCTCGAGAACGAGCGCCCACTCGAGGGCCTGTGCGAAATCCGCGGCCCGCAGGAGCGGAATCAGCGGCATCATCTGCTCGATGCGCGCGTAGACGTGGTCCACATCCCGGCCCACGTCGACGAAGAGCAGGCGGCAGGATTCCGGGACGCTGAACCCGGCCGCTTTGGCGAGCTCGGCCGCGTCCCGGCCGACCCAGCGCGGGTTCGGCCGGGCCTTCGGGCCGGGATAATCGAGGAGGGTGGCGCGGGCGACCGCCTCGGCCTGCTCGCGCGAGATCTCGACCGCCCCGCAGGCGGAGAGCTCGCGCTTGAGGGAATCGGCGATCGCCTCGACGGCGATGATCTCCTTCTCGTCGCAACAGACGATGTTGTTGTCGAAGGAGGCCCCCTCGTAGATGCTGCGGGCGGCGCGCTTGAGGTCCGCGGTTTCGTCGACCACCACGGGCGGGTTGCCGGCCCCCGCGGCGATCAGGCGCTTGTTCGTCGTCTTGCGCGCCGCCTCGACCACGACCTCCCCCCCGGTCACGACCAGCAGATGGATCCCCGGGTAGGTGAAGAGTTTCTGCGCGACTTCGATGCTCGGCTGGCGGACGCAGGTCATGAGGTTTGCAAGGCCCGTTTCCTCGTGGATCGCCCGGTTGAGGATGCGGATCGTTTCCTGCGAAACCCGCTTGGCGCTCGGGTGCGGGGCGAAGACGACGGCGTTTCCGCCGGAGAGCATGCTGATCCCGTTGTTGATCACCGTGGCCGCGGGGTTGGTGGAGGGGGTGACCGAGGCGATGACCCCCCAGGGGGCGTTCTCGACGAGGGTCAGGCCCGCGTCCCCGGACATGGCGCTCGGGAAGAGAATCTCCGGCCCCGGGGTGCGGTCGGCGACGAGGAGGATCTTCTTCACCTTGTCCTCGATCCGCCCCATGCCGGTCTCGTCCACGGCCATTTCCGCCAGCCGCTTGGCGTTCGCGCGCGCGGCGCGCCGCATCGCCTCGACCACGCGCTCGCGCAGGGCGACCGTGTCCAGGCGCCGGAAGGCCTGGTCCGCGGCCGCGACCGCGTCTTCGAGCCGCTCGAAGACGCCCCAGTCGCCTTCGGCCGCCGCGCCGGTGGGCTGCGGGGCACGGGCGGCGAGCTGGTGGAGGACTTCGCGGACGATCGATTCGATTTGCTCACGCTGGATCTGCATGGAGTTCCCCCCGGGCGTTTACTTGCGTCCCTCCGGCCCGTATTTCGCGTAAATCGCCTGTTTGCCGGAGGAAATCTGGTCGACGATGCCGATCACGCTCAGATCGATCGGCGTCTTGCCCTCCAGGATCAGCCGCGCGGAGCTTCCGCGCACGAGGAGGACCATCTCGCCCTCGCCCGCGCCGATCGGATCGGCCGCCACCTGGCTCGGCAGCGTGACGTTGCCGTGCTCGTCGACGATGTGCACGAGCAGAAAGGTGAGGTTCGGCAGCCCCGGGTCGCGCACCGTGGCCACCACTTGGCCGATGACCTTGCCGAGTTCCATGGCCGGTCTCCTCTCCGGGAGCGGGACCCCGCCCCCTCGTCGGGAACACGGGGATCCCGCGGGCAAAAAAGCCGCCGCGGGCGGTCGCGGCGGAGGGCCGCCGCTCCCCGCTATTTCATGGCGATCGGGAAGACCTTTTCGAGGTCCCCGTGCGGCCGCGGGATGACGTGGACGGCGATCACCTCGCCCACGCGCCGTGCGGCGGCCGCGCCGGCGTCGGTCGCCGCCTTGCAGGCGGCGACATCGCCGCGGACGAGCGCGGTCACGTAGCCGCCGCCGATCCTCTCGTAGCCGACGAGGGTCACGCGCGCGGCCTTGACCATCGCATCGGAAGCCTCGATCAGTGCGGTCAGTCCCTTGGTTTCGATCATTCCCAGTGCGTCCATCATCTGTTCCTCGCTCTCCTGGGCGGCCCGCGGAGGGCCGCATGGGCTTTGCCGCCCCCCGCGGCGGGGGGGCGGGCCGGGTTATTTTTTCCCTTTCGGCCGGGAGGCGCCTTTGGCCGTCGCCCCGCCCGGCGGCATCAGGACATCGATTTTCTCCTCGACCAGACGCGCGGTGTCCGCATCCGGCCGGGCGATCAGGTTGCTGGTGACGAGATCGCCCACGCGGGCGGCCGCGGCCTTGCCGGCGTCGACCGCGGCCGCGCAGGCCGCGATGTCGCCCTCGCAGATCACGCTGATCAGAGCCGCATCGGCGTTGCCGACGGTTTTGATGCGCACGCGGGCCGCCTTGGCCATCGCGTCGGCGGCCTCGATGGCAGCCACCAGACCGCGGGTTTCCACGAATCCCAACGCTTCCTGTCCGGCCATGGGTCCTTCCTCTCCCCCGCGAAGGGGGCCTCCAGCGGTTACAGAATATGCCGCAGCACCTCCGGGGCGACTCCCGGGATCACCACCCGCCGCACGAGCAGCCCCTCGGAGGAGGCCCGGTCGGCGCCGGCCTCGACGGCGCGTTCGACCGCGCCCACGTCCCCGGCGAGCAGGCAGAAGGCCTTGCCGCCCAGGCCCATGGCGAGACGCACGTCGAGGACATCCACGTCGGCGGCCTTGGCCGCGGCATCGGCCGCCACGACGCAGGAGGCGGCGGAGAAGGTTTCGATCACCCCCAGCGCGGCGCCGCCGCGGTAGTCCGTCAGGCTCGCCCCGATCGCCCGGATGACATCCATGCGGATGTGGGGGATGACGAAATGGTCGATGATCGCATCCCGCCCCGAGGCGAGCCCGGCATCGATCGAGGCCTGGACATCGGCCACCTCGCCGTGCACGGCGACGACGAATTTGCCGGGGCAGATGGTCTTCATCAGGAAGGGCTCGATCCGCGCCGCCTTGACCATGGCATCGGCCCCCTCGATGCCCCCGGCGATGCTGTTGAACTCGATCATTCCCACGGCATGGAGCACGGTTTCCACGGTTCAGCCCCTCTGGATCGTTACGGCGGTATCCACCCGGATCACCTCCCCGGCGATGGAGGCATGCACCCGCGCGCCGAGTTTTCCCTCGGGGATCTCGCCGATCGGCTGCCCTTCGGTCACGCGCTCGCCCGGTCGTACGCAGGCGACGGCCGGCGCCCCCGCATGCTGCTGGAGAGGGATCGTCACCTGCGCGGGTCGCAGGGTCTCCCCCACCTCGGGGTGGATCTCGAGGTATTTCAAGATATCCAGCTTGATCGCGAGGCGCGTGACGGGGATCTTGCGGTGCTGGTTGAGCACGCTCTGCGCGGGCACGATCTCGCGCGGCCCCTCGTAGGCGATCTGCTGCTCCCGGAAGCGGGCCTTGAAGAGGGCGTTGATGCGCCGAGGGGAAAGGCGCATCGGGCAGGCGAAGAGCTCGCACACGCCGCACTCGCTGCAGAGGAAGGCCTGCAGGGTCCCGGGCGCGGTGCCGACCCCGCCGCCGAAGGCCCGCATCACGCGATGGGTCTCGAAGCGGTGGCCGATGTTGTGCCGCGGGCAGAGGTCCGTGCAGTAGCGGCACTGGATGCAGGCCGCGGCGGCCTGTTTCTGCATGTCGCGCACCGAGAGGGTCGCCATGCGGTGGAGGAAGTGACCGCGCGGCAGGAGCAGCACCCCGCCGGTGGTCTTGGTGACGACTTCCCGCCGGGCGGCGTCCGGGGCGTCGGCGAAACGCCCCATCATCGGCCCGCCGATCACAAGGACCGGGTCGGGCACCGCGGGTCCGCCGCAGGCGGCGATGCACTCCTCGACCGCGGTTCCGATCGGCACCTCGAGGACGGCGGGACGCCGCACTTCGCCGGTGACCGTGACCCAACGGCGCGTCACCGGGATTCCCTCCATCGCGCGCCGGATCGAAAAGAGCGTCCCCACGTTGGAGACCACGGCGCCCACATCCCGGGGCAGCCCGAGCGGCGGGATCGCGCGGCCGAGGATCTCGTGCACGAGGACGTGCTCGTCGCCCGCGGGGTAGAAGTTCTCCAGGCGCGCGAGCTCGAGCGGCCGCCCGGCGAGCAGCGGCGCGAAGCGCTCCCCGGCGGCGGTGTATTTTCGCTTGATGGCGATGATGCCGCGGCGCGCCCCGACCGCCGCCGTGACGGCCTCGAGCGCCTCGACGATCTCCTCCGCGTGCCTTTCCATCAGCACCTGATCGGAGAAGAGCAGCGGCTCGCACTCGCAACCGTTGGCGATCACGGTTTCCACGGCGGCCGCGAACTTCACGTGGGCGGGGAACCCCGCCCCGCCCTGGCCGACGACGCCGGCGTCGCGGATCCGCTGAAGGAGGCTGCTCGCGTCCATTCCCTTCATCGCCCGGCCTCAGGCCTTTGGCTCACTCTTCCCGCGGCTGGATGGGGAACACGGCGTCCAGGTCCCCGTGGGGGCGCGGGATGACATGGACGGCGATCACCTCGCCCACGCGCCGCGCGGCGGCCGCCCCGGCGTCGGTCGCCGCCTTGCAGGCCGCGACGTCGCCGCGGACGAGCGCCGTGACGTAGCCCGCCCCGATCTGCTTGTAGGCGACGAGCTGCACCCGCGCGGCCTTGACCATGGCGTCGGCCGCCTCGATCAGGGCGACAAGACCCTTGGTTTCGATCATACCGAGAGCGTCCACAGAATCCTCCTGCCGTTTACGCGGCCAAGGCGCCGCGTTGCATGCAGATGGCGAGCACGGCCACCTGGAAGATGTCCTCGGCGCTGCAGCCGCGGGAGAGATCATGCCAGCCGCCCTCGAACCCCTGGAGAAAGGGGCCGACGGCGCTGTATCCCGCCAGCCGTTGCACCATCTTGTACCCGATGTTCCCCGCCTCGAGCGAGGGGAAAATGACGACGTTCGCCTGCCCGGCAAGGACGCTGCCGGGGGCCTTGAGGGCCGCGACTTCGGGGTCCACGGCGGCGTCGAACTGGAGCTCCCCGTCCACCTTCAACTCGGGCGCGCGTTCCCGCACGAGTTCCACGGCGCGGCGGACCATCTCCGCGCGCGGGTGCCGGGCGCTGCCCTTCGTGGAGAAGGAGAGCAGCGCCACGCGCGGCTCCTCGCCGAGCAAACGCCATGCCTGGTCGGCGGAGGCGATCGCGATGTCGGCGAGCGACTCCTCGGTCGGCTCGGGCACCACGGCGCAATCGGCGAAGATGAAGCGGCGCCCGCTGTCGGGTGAAACCATGAGGAAAAAGCTCGAGATCGTGCGGATGCCCGGCTTTTTGGCGAGCACCCTCAGCCCCGCGCGCAGGACGGATGCCGTGGTCGACAGGTTGCCGGCGACTCCGACCTCGGCCTCGCCGCGCCGGACCAGGAGTGCGGCGGCCGTGAGCGGATCCCGCGCGATCTCTTCGGCTTCCTCGGCGTTCACGGGTTTCCCGGCCTCCCGCCGGATCTCGGAGAACTGTTTCGCGTTTCTCTCGAGCAGCGATGGGCTCTCGGGGTCGACCACCACGAAGCCGGTTGCCCGGGCGCGCGCCTCCCGGATTTTGCCCCGCAAGGCGAAGGGCGACTGGACGAGGATCGGTTCGGCGAGCCCCTCGCGTTTCAGGCGGCAGGCCGCCGTGATCACGCGCTCGTCCATGCAATCGGGGAAGGCGACCGTCCCCGGCCGGCTGCGGCAGGCTTCGACACAGCGCTCGAAAATGTCCACGACTTCCCGGCCCCCTCAGGATGAGCGGAGGCCGTTCACGCAGGCGATGCGCACCCGGCCTGCGGCCTCGTAGGCCACCTCGGTCCCCGGCGCGAGGTAGAGCATGTCGCCCGCCCGGGCCTCGATCCGTTCGTTTTCCACGATGAGCCGAAGCTCCCCCTCCAGGACGACCTCGATTTCCGCCGTCTCCACCCGGCGGTGGAAGGAGGCGTTTTCCCACTCCATGAAACCGCCGGCAAGCTTCACCCCCTCGCCGGCGCACAGGGCCTCGGCCACGATGGCTTTCTCGGCGATGGGAACGGGGCCGGCAGCCTCCGCGAGTAGCCGGGCGCCGCGGATGAAGCAGACCCCCCGGGCCGCCGGTACCGGGGAGGCGGCCGGCACGCCCCCCGCCCCGAGGCGTGCGGCGACGACGCCGCGCACGAGCGCTTCGAGTTCGGCCGGGTCGATCCCGGCCGGAAGGCGCTCGCCCAGTTTCCGGCAAACCTCGCCCACGAGCGCTTCGGCCTCCGCCGGGAGGGAGGTGGCGGAAGAGGCGAGGGCCGCCGTTGAGGCGGTCGCGGATTCCTCCTCGAGGAGGGTGACCCCCAGTTCGCGGGCCCGGTCCCGAGCGCCCGGCGTCACGATGCATTCGCCGAAGCGGATGGTCAGGGTCCGGTTTCCCTGGCCGGCGGCCTCCTCGATGTCCGCGACAGAGATGACCTGTTTGCCCATGAACGTCCTCCCGGGGATCGCGGGCCCCAGAGCCGGGGGGACGCCGCCCCCGTCGCCGCTCGGAAACGCCGTGAAGCCAGCCGGCGACACGGCTCCGGCCCTCGGGACTTTTCAAGCAACTATCGCGCCAGTCGTGGCGCTTGCCCGTTTTCGACCCACGTCCCGATCCCCGGCGGCCCGCAAGCGATGCCAGGCACGGATTTGGCGAACGGCCAGGGCTTCCATGATTTTTGGATAGCTTGCTCCGGGGTTGGCGGCTTGTTCTGATGTTGCAAAATTACAGCAATCTTTTTGGACCGTACCGTTTTGCGACAAGGGGGTGAGATCATGATTTAACGAACAATTTTGAATATTTTTGTTTTTTTCGGAAGCCGCCGCGGTGTCGCGCGATGAGCCTGGCTGCATTTTTGCACCATGATTGTGTTTGAGTCAATCAAAAAAAAGTTGATATTCATGGGGGTTATTGGTATATGCTGCATTATTGCAACAAACCCGTACTGAAACAGTTCTGTTTCACTACACGCGGTGGTTTTCCCATGGGTCGCATCAGCCTGCCGGTGGGTGAAGCTTTTTTTGCAGGGGCGATGGGTCATCGCCGGCGGATACCGGCGCCGCTTCGCTTCCGCCGCTTTCGACGACCGGTTCTCAGCTTCCCCTGCGGTGGATAGGGGTTGCGGCTGCAGCCGGCTGTTTCCCCGCGAAACCCTTCGTGGGACATGGCATCCTGTTTGCTAGTTCGTTCGGGTTGCGGGATGATGTGAGCTGCGCATCCGATCCTGGAAGAGGGGAGCCCGTGATGAAAGTCATCGATTTCCGGTTCCGGCCGAACACCGCCGAAGTGCTCACCGGCATCCAGAACAGCAAGATGTTCAAGGGGCTCTGCGAAACGATCGATTTTTCGAAAATGAAGCCCCAGACGGTCCCTGAGGTCGTGGCCGATCTGGACCGCTACAACGTGGAATGGGCGGTCATCACGGGAAGGGACTGCGAAACCACCTACGGCGCGCGTTCGAACAACGACAGCGTGATCGAGTTCGTCCGCCAATTCCCCAACAAGTTCATCGGCTTCATCGGCCTCGACCCGCACAAGGGCATGCGCGCCATCCACGAACTGAAAGCCTCGGTCACGGAGCTGGGGATGCGGGGGGCGGCGGTCGACCCCTACCTGGCCCAGATCTACGCCAACGACGCGAAATACTACCCCATCTACGCCAAGTGCTGTGAACTCGACATCCCGATCATCTTCACCACCGGCCCGGCGACCCTCGTGCCCAACGCGATCATCGACCATGTGGCCCCGCGCTACATCGACTTCGTGGCGCGTGATTTTCCGGAGCTCAAGATCGTCATCAGCCACGGCGGCTACCCCTGGGTGAACGAGGCCATCACCGTCGCCCAGCGCAACCGCAACGTCTATATCGACCTCTCCGAGTACGAATTCTCCCCCATGGCCGAGGCCTACGTCGAGGCGGCCAACACGATGATCGGCGACAAGATCCTCTTTGCGAGCGCCCACCCCTTCGTCGATTTCCGGGAGGCGCTGCAGAAGTACGAGAAGCTTCCCTTCAAGCCCGAGGTGAAGCAGAAAATCCTGTACGACAACGCCGCCAAGCTCCTGGGGCTGAAGCCTGCGGATTCCCTCCGCGGGGCGCAGCCGGACCGGATGCAGGACCTGGTCGGCGAAATCGTCCGTGAGGTCATGGCCCGCCTGGGCCGTTGAGCGCCGCCGCTTTCCCACCTCCCCGCCTCGGATCCCGCCTTGTCCGATCGGGAAAGCGCTGCGGCGCTCTCTTTTTTCCGGCCCCGTCTCTCAGCGGAGCAGGCCGTAGAGGGCCGCGCCGAACAGCAGCCCGAGGGCGACTTGCCGGTAGCGGCGCTCGCTCGAGCGCAGAAACCACCTCCCCCCCACCCAGGTCGCGCCCAGGAAAAACGGCAGCACGCCGACCGACCGCAGAAGGGTCGCCTCGGCGAACAGTCCGCGGGCGGCCATCATCAGGAGGAGGGCGGCGAGGGTGAGGGCGAAGTATCCGGTGAAATTCGCCCGGTGAGAGGCGGCTTCGCCGTCGCCCGACAGAAAGTACACGATCACCGGCGGGTTGCCCATGCTGGTCGCGGCGGCGAGAACCCCCGAGAACGCCCCGACCACGAGCCGGACTCCGCCTTTTCCCGGCCCGCGCCAGCGCCAACCGCTGAACAGGATCAGGACGAAGACGAGGACGATTCCGGCGATGGCCCGGGTCATCGTCTGCGGGTTCACCGTGAGCAGCAGACGGGTTCCCAGGGGCATGGACAGCGCGGCCGCCGAGGCCATGGGCAGGATCTCGCGCCAGCAGATCCGCCGCCACACCGACGGCAGGAGCTGGGCGGTGGCCGCGGCGTCGAGCAGGATGACCATGCCGACCGCCTCGAGCGGCCCGAAGAGAACCGCAAAAACGGGCGCCATCAGCATGCCGGAGCCGACGCCCACGAAGCCGCGCAGAAAGCCGGCAAGCGTGGCGACCGCGGCGGCAGCCACGAAATCCATGCCGGAGAGGATCTCGGGCGACGTCATGGAACGAGCCGGCCGGATCCGCCCTTCAATCCGGGTCCGGGGTGACGTCCGGCTCGATGCGGTAGGCGTGGGCGATGCGGTTGGTGCCGTTGAAGACGTCCACCACGGCCACGATCTCGCCGATCGCCTCGTTGTCCAGGCCGAGGCGCTTGAGCGCCGCCGCATGGGAATGGATGCAGTACTCGCAGTTGTTGGTGATCGAAACGGCGAGCGCGATGATCTCCTTGGTCCTGAGGTCGAGCTTGCCGGGCTTCATGACCGTTTTGAGCTTGTTCCAGGTCGCCTCCAGGTGATCCGGAAACACGGCGAGCGCCTTCCAGAAATTGGGCACGAAATCGATGCCCTTGACGTTTTTGATGTCCTCGTAGACCTCCCGGACCTTTCCCGTGGCCTCCGACTCTTCCACTCGGCGCAGCAATCCCATGATGCTTTCCTCTCCTTGACCGCAGAAGGGTCCTCTCCGGGGGCGGTCAAGCCCCGATCTCTCTGAGCCACCCGAGGCTCGAGAGCGTGTCCCGCAGGGGACGGTACTCACAGCCGATCCATCCCTCGTAGCCGGCCGCGTCGATCTCGCGGAAGAGATTCCTGAAATTGACCTCCCCCGTTCCGGGCTCGTTCCGCTCCGGCGGGTCGGCGATCTGGATGTGGCCGATGCGACCGAGGTTGGCGCGAAGGGTCCGAATGAGGTTCCCCTCCATGGTCTGCATGTGGTAGACGTCGTACAGCAGGAACAGGTTGGGGTGCCCCACCTCCTCGATGAGGCTCACGGCCTCCGCGGTGCGCCGGAGGTAGAAGCCGGGGACGTCCCGGTCGTTCAGCGCCTCGACGAGCAGGCGGATCCCCTCCTGCTCGAGCCGCGCCGCGGCATGGCGCAGGTTGGCGACCAGCGTCTTGTGCACGCGCGCCGCGGGGACGCCCGCCGGCGGGATCCCCGCCAGGCAGTTGAGCTGACGGCAGCCCAGCGTGTGTGCGGTTTCGACCGCGGTTTCCAGCCCCTCGCCGAACTCCTCCTCCCGACCCGGGAGGCAGGCGATCCCGCGTTCGCCCGCCTCCCAGTCCCCCGGGGGGAGGTTGTGCAGGACCATCTGCAGGCCGTTTTCCGCGAGCGCTGCGGCGAGGCGCTCCGCGGGCCAGGCGTAGGGGAACTGACACTCGACCGCCCGGAAACCGGCCGCGGCGGCCGCGGCGAAACGCTCCGGGAAGTCGAACTCGGTGAACAAGAGGCTCAGGTTGGCGCAGAAACGCGGCATGCGTCCTCCGGGATGGGGTTTTCGGCGCGAAGCCGGCGTTGATGGCGAGACGATGGTCTTTCCTCTATTCCGCCGCGCCCCGTTTTGCAAACGGTCCCGCGGGCGGCGACCGGCGCCCCCCGGAAAGCGGCGGCCGCCGCCTTGCCAGGGACGGGGAGGAAAAGGATGTTCAGCACTTTCGGAACACTCTTTCGGGTCACCACCTTCGGCGAATCCCACGGCCGGGCCGTGGGGGCCGTGGTGGACGGCTGCCCGCCCCGGCTTTCGCTGTGCGAGGAGGACATCCAGCCCCAGCTCGATCGCCGCCGGCCCGGGCAGAGCGCGCTGTCGACCGAGCGCGACGAGGCCGACCGGGTCACGATTCTGAGCGGTACCGAAAACGGGCTCACGCTCGGCACGCCGATCGCGCTCCACGTCGCCAACCGCGACATGCGCCCCCGCGACTATGCGACGATGCGCGATGCCCCGCGGCCGTCGCACGCCGATTACACCTACCGCGCGAAGTACGGCATCCACGCCGCGAGCGGCGGGGGCAGGGCGAGCGCGCGCGAGACCGTGGGTCGGGTGGCGGCCGGTGCCGTGGCCGAGAAGCTCCTCCGGGAACGCTGGGGGGTCGAGATCGTCGCCTGGGTGAGCGCGGTCGGGGAGGTCGACTGCCCCGCCGTCGACCCGGCAACGGTCTCCCGGGCGGCGGTCGACCGCTTCGCCGTGCGCTGCCCGCAGGAGGAGGCCGCGCGGCGCATGGCGGAGGAGATCGACCGGGCGCGCGCGGAGAAGGACTCGGTGGGGGGGGTCGTGAGCTGCGTCTGCCGCGGCGTGCCCCCCGGGCTGGGCGAGCCGGTGTTCGGCAAAGCCGAGGCCCTCCTCGCCCAGGCCATGCTTTCCCTGCCCGCGGTCAAGGGGTTCGAGATCGGCTCGGGTTTCGCCGGGGCGCGCCTGCGCGGCAGCGCGCACAACGACCTTTTCGCCTGGAAGGAGGGCCGCCTGGGGACCCTCACCAACCGCAGCGGAGGGGTCCAGGGCGGGATCACGAACGGCGAGCCGATCGTCTTCCGCGTCGCCTTCAAGCCGCCGGCGACGATCGGCCGCCCGCAGCCGGGGTGCGACTATGCCGGACGGCCGGTCCTCCTCGAAGCGCACGGCCGTCACGACCCCTGCGTCGTCCCGCGCGCCGTCCCCATCGTCGAGAGCATGGCGGCGCTGGTGCTGGCCGATCTGGCCCTGATCCAGAGCGCGCGCGGCTGAAGCGTTTCCTTGGCGGGGGGAGGCGGCGCCCGCGGTCGCTCCCTGCGCTTTTCGTTGAAAAGCGGTTCAAATTTTGACGATCCGCCATTTGCTGTTCCGCAATTGATTTCCCGGACGGCTCCCGCTAAGAGAACTTGCTCAGGCTGCGGTTTTGCCAAACAATCGAAATCCACCGGAAAAGGAGGCGACCATGAAACGATGGGGGATTCTGATTCTCGTCATCCTGCTGTCGGCCGGCGGACAGGCCGAGGCGCAGAACCCGAAGCTGGTCATCGCCACCGGCGGCATCGGCGGGGTCTACTACTACTACGGGACCCAGGTGAGCGAGATCGTCAACAAGGCCGGCTTCGCCGCGGCGACCGCGATGCAGACGGCGGCCTCCGTGGACAACATGATGCTCATCCGCGACAAGACCGACCCCGACAAGAAAACCTGGTTTGTCGCCACCGTGCTGCCGGACACCGCCTATTTCACGACCACCGGCCAGCACGAGAGGTTCAAGGACAAGCCCGTCAAGGCCTCCATCCTGTGGATGATGTACCCCAACTTCATCCACCTCGTCACGACCGACAAGAGCGGCATCCAAAAGCTCGCCGACCTCCAGGACAAACGCGTCTCCACCGGCGCGCCGGGCTCGGGGACCGAATTCACGGCCCTGAACCTCGTCCGTGCCGCGGGCATGGATCCGGCCAAGTTCAAGAAGTGGGAAAAGCTCGGTGCAAAGGAATCCGAGGAGGCGCTCGCCAACGGGACGATCGACGCATTCTTCTGGTCGGGAGGCCTGCCGACGGGCTCGCTGGTCGAACTGGCGAACACGCTCGGCCGCAAGGGGCTCAAGATGACCCTCGTCGCGCTCCCGGATAACGACCCCGGGGTCGTGAAGTTCAAGGAGCAGTTCCAGGGCCTGGCCGATTCGCTGCCCATCCCCAAGGAGATCTACGGCACGGATGCCGACATCCCGACGCTCGCCTTCTGGAACATGTTCGTCGGCCCGGAGAGCCTGCCCACGGATCTCGCCTACAATCTGGTCAAGGCCGTTTTCGAGAACCTCGAGAGCCTGCGGGCAGCCGTCAAGGCCGCCCGGGACACCGCCCCGGAGAGCACGGCCAAGTTCATCGGCAAGAGCGCCATCCCCTTCCACCCCGGCGCCGTGCAGTATTTCAGAGAGAAGGGGCTGGTGAAATAGGACCGACCCATGCGCGGGCGTTTGCTGGCCGCCGCGGCCGTCCTGGCCGTCGGGTTCACCGCGGCGGCCCGGCCGGCCCTCGTGGTCGGCGAGGATTCGAGCCGCCGGATCCTCCTCTGGCACGGGCAGAGCGGGGAGATCCGCTTTCTCCATTCCGTGACCGACCGCCCGGTGACGATCCGCTTCCGGCTCGGCCGCCGGTTCGAGGCCTTTTCCGTGGCGACCGACCCGCTGACGGAGAGCACCTACACCGCAGGCGTCTACCTGTGGAACGACCGCGTCGGCGAGGAGCAGACGGAGCTGCTGCGGCTTTGCTCCCTGCGCGGCATCGATCTCCGACTGGGATCCCATGAACTGCACATCGCCGGCGGGTGCCTGGAGGTGAGGCTGCTGTGGACGCTCTGATCCGGAAGATCCTCTACGGGACGGCGGTGCTGGGGACGATCTACCACCTCTACCTCGTCCTTCACCCCTACCTGCCCTTCCCATTCCTGCGCTTTTCCATCTTCGATCTCACGCAGGTGCAGCGGGCGACACACGTCTTCCTCATCGCCTTTCTGGGCTACCTGATGAACTGGCGCTGGGTGAAGAAGCGCGGGGCGGCGGGCAGCTTTCCGCTTGCGGCGCTGACGAGCCTGCTCGTCGTCGAGTTCTACCAGCTGGATCTCCCCTTCGGCTTCCGGGCGGCGGGTGTGCTCGTCTGGGCGGCGACGATGCTGCCCAGCCTCGTCCCCCGCTTGATGCGTCCCTCAAACCTCGCCTGTGCCCTGCTCTGCTTTCTGCCCTTCGTCTACCTCGTCTCGGAATACGAGACCCTGATTTACCGTGCCATCCTCCCCGAGCCCTGGGACCTCCTCATGGCCCTGTGCGAGGTGCTCCTCGTTCTGGGGGTCATCTTCCGTCTGAGCGGGCCCATCATGCCTGTTTTCGTGATGGTCTTCATCCTCTACAACCTTTACGGCGACATGATCCCGGGCCCCTTCTCCAACCCCGGCTTCAGCCTCGACATGCTCCTCGGGAAAATGTACTGCGAAACCGAGGCCGGCATCTTCGGCACGATCACCGGCGTGTCCCTCAAGTACCTCATCTATTTCACGACCCTCGGGGCGGTGATCTCGAAGATGGATTTCGGGCGCATCATCGCCAACATCGCGCTGCTCTTCGTCGGCCGCAGCCCTGCGTCGCCGGGTCGCACGAGCAGCATCATGGCCGTCCTGATGGGGATGTTCTCCGGTTCGGGGGCGGCCGACACCCAGTTCGTGGCGACCCTCACGCGCTCGCTCTACGACCGCGTGGGCTACGAGCGGCTGGTCGCGGCCGGCATCATCGCCACCGTGGGCTCGATCGCCTACATCACCCCGCCGGTCATGGGCTCGATCTCCTTCATCATGGTCGAGCTGCTGGCGATCCCCTACTCCTGGATCATCACCATGGCGATCGGCCCGATGCTCCTCTATCTCCTGGGGATCGCCGTCTACAATGAACTCTATGTGCGGCGCAAAAGGCTCCAGCCCATGGAGCTCGATTCGGGGCACGATTTCGCCTATTTCCGGCGCTACGCGTACGTGTTCGCGCCGATCGCGCTCATCATCGCGCTGATCTACCGCGGCTACTCGATCAACATCACCGTGAGTCTCGCGGCCCTCCTCTTTCTCGTCTTCGCCTACGCGGATCCGACCGTCCGGCCCCCGCTCCAGAGCATCCCCGACGCGCTGGCCGAGGGCATTCTGCATCTGTTGCCCATCGCGAGCGCGGTGATCGCGGCGAACATGATCATGTCCATGATGGTGCTGAGCGGGCTCGCTTCGAAGTTCTCCCTGGTGATGATGAAGATCAGCGGGAGCAGCCTGCTGCTCGCCACGGCCTTCACCGGCATTTTCAGCCTGATCCTCGGCATGGGGGTGCCCCCGATCGCCACCTACGTCCTCACCTCCGCGCTCACCGCCCCGACCATCCAGCAGCTCGCGGTGGTGAACGGCATCCCCGAGGAGGCCGCGCTGCTCGCCACGCACATGTTCCTCTTCTACTACGCGGTGCTGGCCGAGGTGACCCCGCCGGTGGCGCTCTCGGCCTATGCCGCGGCGGCGGTCATGAACACCGACCCCGTCAAGACGGGGGTTTTCGCCGCGCGGGTCGCCGTCCCCAAGTACCTGGTGGGGATCATCTTCATCCTCACCCTGAACGGGACGGGCCTGCTCATCATCCCGGCGCTCCAGGCGCTGCCCCCGGGCGAGGCGATCCTCACGATCGGCCAGCGCTACCTCGGAAGCGGGCTGGCGATCGTCCTGCTGAACGCGGCCGTGGTCGGCTGGTTCCTCCGGAATCTCTCCCGCCTGGAAAGGAGCCTCGCGGGCGCGGCCTCGCTGCTGCTCTTCTATCCCTCGACCTCGACCGACGCGGTCGGCCTGCTTCTCGCGGCGGCGTTGATCCTCAAGGCCTGGGCGGGGGCCCGGAAGAGGGGGCGTCCCGGCGCCGAGGCCGGCTGAGAGGGGTGGTTGCATTGCCGCCTGAGGGGGGGTAGAGTCGCTCTCCGGAAATGGCCGCCTTCCGGCAGCCGCTGCCGGTCCGCTGCCGGCCGGGAAGAAGATCGACGGTCGAGGGTCGGGTCCATGATCAAATACAACCTGAAAACGCTGATCGCCGAGAAAAAACGACGTGAGAACCGGAACATCACCTACCGCGAGATCTCCAGCCGGACCGGCATCTCCAAGGTCACGCTCTCGAAGATCGCGCGCAAGCCGGGCTACAACACGGCCGTCAGCATCGTCGAAAAGCTCTGCCTTTACTTCAAGTGCAGCCCCAATGACCTGATCACCATCGTCCCGGATCTCCCCGAAGAAGAACGCCGGGAAATCGAGAACGCGCAACGGAGCTGAGGCCCGGACCCCGCACGGGCCGCGGCCGCCTGCGTCGGCGGGCATCCGGCGGGCGAGCGGCCGGATGCGCGAGGGGCGCCGTCTTCGCCTCTTCGGGCCGGGCAAGGGAAGGGATCGTGGAGGGATTCATCGTTCTCGTCAAGGCGGCCCTCATGGGGGTCGTCGAGGGGGTCACCGAGTTCATCCCCGTTTCCTCGACGGGGCACCTCATCCTCACGCGCGACCTCCTCGGGTTTGCGGGTCCGAAGGAAAACGCTTTCCTCGTCATCATCCAGTTCGGGGCCATTCTGGCCGTCCTCTGGCTCTACCGGCGAAAGTTTCTCGGCGTGCTGCAGAACCTCGGGCGCGAGGCTTCGGCCCGGCGCCTGGTGCTCAACCTGGTGATCGGGACCCTGCCGGCGGTCGTGATCGGGCTGCCCACGGAACGCTGGATCGAGGCGCACCTCTTCCGCCCCTTTCCCGTGGCGCTCGCCTTCGCCGCGGGAGGGGTGGCGATCCTCTGGGTCGAGGCGCGCCGGCGGAGGCCGGCGGTTCTCGGCGTGGACGAGATCCCCTTCGGCACGGCTCTCGGCGTGGGCCTCTTCCAGGTTCTCGCGGTCGCCTTTCCCGGGATTTCACGCTCGGGGGCGACGATCATCGGCGGGCTCCTCCTCGGGCTGTCGCGCACCGCCGCCGCCGAATTCTCCTTTTTTCTCGCCATCCCGGCCCTCCTCGGGGCCTCGCTCGTCAAATACCGCAACGTGGAGCACCTGCTGACGCTCCAGGATCTCCCCTTCTTCGCCGTGGGCTTTCTCGTCTCCTTCCTGTCGGCGATGCTCGTGATCCGCGGCTTTCTCGCCTACGTCTCCCGCCGGAGTTTCGCACCCTTCGCCTGGTATCGCATCGCGTTCGGGGCGCTGCTGCTCTTCTACTACTGGGGCGAGGCGACATTCTGAGCCCGCAACGGGGGGCTCATGGCGTCCGCGGGGGGCTCCGCTCCAGCCATTCGCCGAGCAGCCGGCGATAGCCGTCGGGCTCGCTCAGGAAGGGAAAATGCCCGCCTTGCGGGAAGACGTGCACGGCGGCCGCGGGGTAGGCCCGGCGCAGCGCCTCGCGCAGCGGGGCGTCGACGAGCGGGTCGTTTGCGGACTCGGCCACCAGGCAGGGAACGGCGGGGGCCGCCAGATCGGGGGGGGCGAAGACCCGGCTCAGGCAGGAGAGACGCGCCAGCACATGCGCCTTGCGGATCGCCCCGCAGGTCTGCTCGACGAGGTAGGCCTCCACGAGGGGAGCCCCCGCTCCCGCGGCCGGCGCAAGCAGGCGCCGGGCGTTGCGGCGCATGCCGGCGAGGATCGCCCATTCCGGCGCCCACGGGAGCAACCGCCGCCCCCGTCGCGCCAGGGTCGCCATCGGGGTGTCCGGGGGGAAGGTGTTTCCGAGGACGAGGCTCTGCACGCGCTCGGGCGCGCACCGGGCGAGGAACTGGGCGAGAACGCCCCCCATCGAGCTCCCCACGAAATGGGCGCGCGCCACGCCCTCGCGGTCGAGCAGCTCGAGGATCCCCGCGGCGAGCGCCTCCCAGCTGCCGAGCGGGGGGTAGGTCGGGGCAAGACAGCGAAAGCGCCCGCCCAGATCCTCCATCTGCAGAAACCAGGCGTCCGCCGAAGCTCCCAGCCCGTGCAGGAAAACCACGGCTTCGCCGCCGCCGCCGGTCTCGGCGACCTCCCAGGCCGCACCGGCGAGGATCCGGCGCTTCAGGCTCCGGCGCCGGAAGGCCGCAAGGCGCAGGGAAACGCGCTCCGGCGCCGCCGCATACAGGGCGCGGAACGAGGGTCGGGGCAAGGGAAAGGCGTAGATCCCGAGCAGGGCCAACGCGATCGCGGCGGCGCAGGCGGCAGCGGACATCCGCGCGTTCCTTTCCCGAGAAGACCGGCGGGGACGCCAGCGGCATTATGGACGGGGCCGCCGCCCCCCGTCAACCGCCCCCCTTCGACCGCCCCGGGTGCTGGCCAAGGGGCCGGGCCTGTGATACAAGGGGGCTGCGAGAAGCGCTTTCCCCCTTGCGTCCCCCGGCCGCGGGAGGCCTCCGCATGAAACGCTGTCCCCGATGCGACCAGCCCGTCGCCGAGGCGATCGCCACCTGCCCCGCCTGCGGCCAGGATCTCCGCCCGCGCCGCGAGTTCATCGATGACTACCGGATCGTCGACGTGCTGCACGAGGGCCACGCGAGCCTGCTGTGCCGCGCGATCCGCGGGCGCACGGCCGAGCCGGTGATGATCCGGCTCTTCACGCCGCAATCCGGCGTGAACGAGGAGATCGCCTCCCGACTGCAACGCGAGATCGAAAAATTGCAGAGCCTGCCCGGCGAGGGCCTCGTGCGCCACCATGCCATCCGCCGCTCGCAGGACGGTCTCTGGTACCGGATCAGCGAGTGGGTCGACGCCGAAAGCTGGGGCACGCTTCTCGCTTCGGGGAGGCTGAAGGATCCGGGGACGATCCTCGACCTCTTCATCCAGACGGCCGAGACGCTCGCCACCCTCCACGCCCACGGGCATTTCATCCCGCACCTCATCCTGAACGATCTTTTGCCCGTCGCGCTCCCCGACGGCCGCCTGGCGGTCAGGATCGACTACAAGCTTTCGCGTTTCATCGACCCGCGCCTCGACCGCCCGGCCCCCATGCTGCGCCGGCTGCTCGAGCGTCACCCCGACATCCGGGGCGGCCGGCCGCTCGATTTCCGCAGCGACATCTGGTCGCTCGGCAAGATCTTCGTCGAACTGCTCGCCGGGGATCTCGAGATCGAGGACCCCGAGGCGAAGGTCGACGAGCTCGCGCTCCCCCCCGATCTGGCCGTGCTGCTGCGGGTGATGCTGGCCGAAGACCCGGATCTGCGGCCCCAGTCCATGGCCGGGATCGCCGCGTCCCTGCGGCGGATCCGCGAGGGCCTCGGCCGCCTCCCCGCCGCCTCGCCCCCGCCTGCCCGACGGCCCGCACGCCGCCGGCTTCTCGCCGCCTCGGCGCTCCTCCTGCTGGCCCTCGCCGCCGCGGCCTGGTTCGCCCTGCGCGAGGCCGGGCGCGACACCGAGGCCGTGCTCGAAGGGTACGCCAACCGCTACGCGCGCTCGGTCGGCTTCGTCCTCGTGGACTACTGGCTCGAGTCGAAAGGCGAGAGGCTCTTTCGCAACGTCTCGGAGGGGACCGCCTTTCTCGTGGACGCCGCAGGCTATCTTTTGACCAGCCGCCACGTGGTCTGCCCCTGGCTCGAGGATCCGCGCTTCGACGCCGTGGTGCGCTACGCCCGCGACCGCGGGATCGAGATCCGGCTGGGGTACCGCCTCTACCTCTGGTTCGAGGGGGAGCGGGCCTTCAACCTCGCCGGCCGGCTGATCGAGAACCCGGATCTGCCGGACGTCTATTTTCTCGAGAACGCCTATTCGCTCGACGGCCCCCGGCGCATCGAGATCGCCGGCGTCGGCCGCCCCCCCGTGCGCACGCGCCAGATGCTGCGCTCGCCCCTGAAGGACGACTTCGCCGTCATCCGCGTGGATCCCCCGCCCCCGGGGCTGAAGCCGCTGCCGCTCGACCCGGCGCTCGATCCGAAACAGCTCCCCAAGTTGAAGCGCGTCATCGCCCTGGGCTTCCCCCTGGGCAGCCGCACCCAGGTCGACACCGTGAACGCGAGCGTGGTCCGCGGCAACGTGCGCCGCGCCTTCGAGACCATGTTCCAGATCGACGCCTCGCTCCATGGCGGCAACAGCGGCGGGCCGGTCATCGACGAGCACGGCCGGGTCATCGGCATCGTCTCCGCCGTGGCCGTCGATTTCACCCAGGGGCTCGTCCCCATGGTCACCCCGGTCTGGGACATCGGACTGATCCTGCCCATCCCGCAGGCCGTGCGCCTGCTGCTCGATCTCAAGGCCGGAGGCGTCAAGTGGGACGGGGTGCCCGATTTCACGGTCGAGGTGAGCCTGGCCGAGATCCGTCGTGCGGCCGAGGCGGGACGCTGGGTGGAAGCCCGGGCGCTCGCCGATGAAAAGCTCGGCCGCAGCCTCCAGCCTGAGCTGGTCGCCGCCTCCGGCGTGCTGCGCCTCGCCACCGGGGACTTCCGCGGGGCGCGCGAACGTTTCCGGCAGGCGCTTTCGCTCGACCCCGAGGACGACACGGCGCGCTGGATGCTGGTCCTGATCGACCGCCTGGCGGGGGCGCGCGAGGCCGAGGCCGAACGCCGCCTGCTCGCAGGCGTGGACTGGAAGAGCCCGGCCGAGTTCCAGGGCTATCTCCTGCGCGTCCTCGAAGGCCGCGAAGATCTGCCGGCCGCGCTGGACGGCTGGGCCACGGCCGGGGAAAAGGCCTGGCTGCACTTCCTCGCGGGGATCCTCGAGCTCGAGCGCGGCCGCCCTGAGACGGCCGAGGCCCATCTGGAGACGGCCCTGAAGGCGGCCGAGCCGGAGAGCTGGGAGCGGGTTCTCGTGCGAGCCAGGCTCGACGAGGTACGCAAGCTGCGTCGCCGCGGGTTCGCCAGCGATGCGGACCGCAACAGCCACCGCCGTCACGTCGAACGGTTCGAAGAGGAAATCTCCCGGCTGAACGCCGAAAAGATGCAACGCCGGCCGGAGCTCGCCTCGATGCGCGCCCGACTGGCCTACAGCGGCCTGCCGCACGACGAGAAACGCGCGCTCCTTGCCGCGCTCTGCGACGCCGAACCCGAGAATCGGCAGGCGCTCGGCGCGCTCGCCTTCGCGGAAGCGGCTGCGGACGCTTTCGACGAGGCGCTCGGCCGTAGCCGCGCCTTTCTCGAAAGCGGGGTGCGCGAAAACGCCCTGCGGATGAGCCTGGGGCTGCTCGAGGCGGGGATCCTGCGCCGTCTGGGACGCGAGGGTGAGGCCCGCGCCCGGCTCGTCGACTTCCTGGCGCGCACGAGGGACCCTTTCTTCGATGCCGTCGCCGAGACATTGCTCGGCCGCAAGCCCGAGGAGGCGCTGCGGGCCGAGGCCGGAGAAGTCCCCGAGCAGGTGCTCGTCGCCTGCACGGCCGCCGGCTTCTGGGCCGAGGGCGCCGGAGACCGGAAAGCCGCCGGCCGCCTCTACCGGGACGCGATCGGATCCTTCCTCGACACTTGGGTCGAGTACGAATTCGCCCTGGAGCGCATCCGCCGGCTCAAACGTGCGGAGGAGTGAAAGAGGAGTGAAATAGAGGTGGGGGAAAAAACGGGCCCGGATTCCGGCGGCGCCGAGCTTTCGACCCTCCGGCGATCCGCCGGAGGGGAAAGGAGCGGTGCATGAAGAAAGTGGTCCTGGTCGCCTTCAACGGCGATCCGATGTGTTTCGTCCATGTGCTGCTGAACGCTCTCGACATGAAGGCGCGGGGATTCGAGGCGCGGCTCGTGATCGAAGGCGCGGCCACGCGACTGATCGCGGAGCTCGACGATCCAGAGCGCCCCTTCCACGGCCTCTATCGCCAGGTGCGGGAGCAGGGCCTGGTCGACTGCGTCTGCCACGCCTGCGCGACGAAGACCGGTTCTCTCGAGAAGGCGAGGCGTCAGGGCTTGCCGCTTTGCACCGAGATGTCCGGTCACCCCAGCCTGGGGCGGTATCTGGAAGCCGGCTGGGAGGTGATGGCTTTCTGAGCGGCCCTCGGTTCGCCGGGGGAAACGGCCCCGCGGGCAGCGGAATCCTCGGGCCGAAGGGAAAAAAAGGGGGGGGCTGCCGGGCGAGCGGTTTTCTCTTGACGCAGGGGTTTAAGGCTCTTATATTGACTTTCGTCCTGCCCTTTCCGAGGGCAGGGTCTGAGAAGGTTGGATGAAAACATTTTGCAGCGTGGGGAAAGCCGCCACACGCCAAAGTGTGGCGGCTTTTTTGCTGTCGTCGTAGTCCACCTTTGAAAATTCTGAAGAAAGGAGGATTGCGACGATGATGCAAGGCAAAGTGAAGTGGTTCAACGAGCGCAAGGGCTTCGGTTTCATCGAGGCCGAAGACGGCAACGACGTGTTCGTCCATTTCAGCGCCATCGAAGGCAGCGGCTTTCGGACGTTGCAGGATGGCCAGCCCGTCCGCTTTGACGTGCAGAGCGGCCCGAAGGGCCTCTCCGCCGTCAAGGTCGAGGCGGTGTAGTCTCTCTCGTGTCCGCGGCGCCTTCCCGCGGGAAGGCGCCGCGCCCTCGTCCCTCGAAGCGGCCTCCGTTCTTCCCCGATCCTCCCGGGGGTCGGCCTTTTTCCGCCCGGCCCTCCCCACAGAAAGGCGTTTTTCATGAACAAGCGGCTCTACATCGGCAACCTGGCGGCGGAAATCACCGCCAACGACCTCACCCACAATTTTTCCACCGTCGGCACCGTGGTCTCGGCGGTGATCATCAAGGAGCGCTATTCCAACCAGAGCAAGGGCTTCGGCTTCGTCGAAATGGGAACCGAGGAGGAGGCGCGCCAGGCGATCGAGACCTTCAACGGCGGGGAGCTTCAGGGAAGGAAGATCATCGTCAGCGAGGCGCGCGAGCCGCGCCGTGACGGTGAGCCCGGTCGTCCCGGCGGCTTCGGCCGCGGCCCCCAGGGCGGCGGCGGAGGACGGGGCTCCTTCGGCCGCGGGGGGCGCTTCTGACTTATTTCCGGAGCAGCCGGCTGATATCGGGGATGGAGAGGTTGCTTTCGGCCACGCGCCATTCCCCGCTCGGCGTGCATACCCCGCGCAGCCGGCCGATCCTCAGCCACTCGCGGACCCCCTGCGCGGTGAGGTAGGTCATGGCGGCGAATTCCTCCACGGAATAGGTCGCCTCGGCCGCCGCCGGCGCTTCCTGAGCCGCCGCGCCCCCCGGGGGAGCCTGGGGGGGAGCCTCCGGAGGGGGGGCGGCCGCCGCCCGCGAGCGGGCCCCGGTTTTTGCCTCGGGCCCCCCGCTGCTCCGGCGCAGGGGGCGGCGCTGCCTCCTTTCCCCCGCTTTGCCCGCCAGCTCGCGCACGGCCCGGGCTTCGAGCTGGGAAGCGTCTATTTTCCAGGATTTTCCCTCCTTGCGGGCGCGGATTTTCCCCTCGCGGATCAGCCGCGTGACCGCCGTCGCCGGGATTCCGGCCGCCCGGGAGAACTCTGCGGTGGTCATGCTTTCCCTGCGCGTCGCCATCTATCCCTTCCTCTCTACCGGGTTTTCCGGGAAACCCAAGAGACGCTTCCCTCTCGATGTCTACCCGACTTTTTCCCCGGCGTAAACCCGTCGGGCGTCCCGTCCTCCCCGAAGACCCCGCGGCCCCGAGGCGAGAAATCCCCTTGACGTCCTCCTTCTCCCTTGGCGCGGCAGGTTCTCCTGTGGGAAAATAGGCTGCCCGAAGGGGGAAAGCTTCTTTTCCCGCGGGAAGAAAAGGACTCGTGGGGTGCGCCGCGGAAAGGGGCGAGAAGCACCGGCTGGGGGGTGCATGATCGGCAATTCCGAAATCGCCGCCATCTTCGAGGAGATCGCCGATCTGCTCGAATTGCAGGACGAAAACCCTTTCAAGATCCGCGCCTACCGCCAGGCGGCGCGGGTTCTGCGGGGACTCGGCACGGAGGCGGCCGATCTGCTCGCCGCCGGCGAGGACCTCCGGCAGCTTCCCGGGATCGGCAAGGAGCTCGCGGCCAAGATCGCCGACATCCTCCGGACGGGGACCACGGCGGCCCTGGAACGGCTGCGGGCGGAGATCCCGGCCGCGCTGCGGGAGATGCTGCGGCTTCCGGGTCTCGGCCCGAAGCGGGTGCGGGCGCTCTACCGGGAGCTGGGCCTCACGACGCGCGAGGAGCTGCTCCCGGCCGCCGCCCAGGGACGCATCCGGACGCTACCCGGCTTCGGCGAAACCCTCGAGCGGCAGATTCTCGAGGCCCTCACCCGGGCTTCCGCCGGCCCGGCGCGCACCCCGCTCGGGGAGGCCCGGCCGCAGGTGGAGGCGCTGCTCACCTTTCTGCGCGGCCAGCCGGGGGTCCGGCAGGCCGAGGCGGCCGGCAGCTACCGACGCCTGCGCGAGACGGTCGGCGTCGACACGCTCGATGTCGGCGGCGAGAGCCCGTCCGAGGCGTATGTCAGTGCCGGCAAGTACGTGGCCGAGAACGTCTTCGTCGAGGTCCAGCAGGGACTCGCGACCGGCGAGACGAAGGCAC
>JBBFLI020000028.1:0-51280 GCA_037481615.2 Desulfobacterales bacterium | reverse complement strand
GGCTCTCCTCCCACGACAACGGGATCGCCATGGCGCTGGCGGCCTACATGCTGGGGGCGCGGGTGATCGAAAAGCATTTCACCCTGAACCACACCTGGAAGGGGACCGACCACGCCTTCTCGCTCGAGCCGATCGGCTTCCAGAAGATGGTGCGCGATCTGCGCCGGGCGCGGATCGCCCTCGGCGACGGGGTCAAGCGCGTCTACCCGAGCGAGGTCGCCCCGATGGTGAAGATGGGCAAGCAGCTGGTCGCCGCGCGGGATCTGCCCGCGGGCCATGCGCTGCGCCTCGAGGACATCGCGATCAAGTCCCCCGGCGGGGGGCTCGAGCCCTACGAGATCGACAAGGTCGTCGGCCGCACCACCCGAACCGCGCTCAAGCAGGACGAGGCGATCTCCTTCGACATCTTGAACGGCGCCGAGTCCTGGAAACAGGTCGCTTGATGGATCTCTTTCGCCTCGACGGGGAAGTCGCCGTCGTCACCGGTGCTTTCGGCAAACTCGGCCCGGTCTGGGTGGAGACGCTTCTCGACGCCGGAGCCCGCGTCTATGCCCTCGACCGGCCGAGGGAGCCCGTTTCGCCCGCGTTCGCCCGCCTGCAGGAGGCCCACGGCGCGGGGCGGCTCGCCTCGGGGGCGGCCGATGTGCGCCGGCGCGACGAACTCGAGCGTTCCCTGCACGATTGCCTTCGCCGTTTCGGCACCCCCACCGTTCTCGTGAACAACGCGGGCGTCGACGCCCCGCCCGCGGCGGACGGCGGGGGATGGCGTATCGAGGAGATCCCGATCGAGGAGAATCTTCGGATTCTCGAGGTGAACACCGCCGGGCTGTTTCTCTGCAGCCAGGTGTTCGGCGCGGCGATGAAAGAGGCCGGTCGCGGGTCGATCATCAACATCGGCTCCCTCTATGCCGTGGTCTCCCCCGATGCGCGTTACTACGACCATCTTCCCGGCGACCCGCCCTTCGTCAAACCGCCGGCATACGGCGCTTCGAAGGCCGCCGTGATCAACCTGACGAAATACCTCGCCGCCCACTGGGCGCCCTTCGGCATCCGCGTGAACGCCCTGTCCCCGGGCGGCGTGCGCGGGGGCCAGGACGAGGAATTCCGCCGCAAGTTCTGTGCCCGGGTGCCGCTCCGACGCATGGCCGAAGCCGACGACCTGCGCGGTCCGCTCCTGTTTCTCGCCTCCCGGGCCTCCGCTTACGTCACCGGCATCAACCTCCAGGTCGACGGGGGGTTCACAGTCTGGTGAGCCGGGAATCCACCGCCGGGAAACAGCTCATGCGCCCCGAACCCTCCTGCATCGCCCTGATCCCCGCCCGATCGGGATCCAAACGCGTCGCCGACAAGAACATCCGCCCCCTCGCCGGTCACCCGCTCATCGCCTACACGATCGCCTCCGCCCGGCAGAGCGGGGTCTTCCGGGACATCGTCGTCTCCACCGACTCGGAGCGCTACGCCGAGATCGCCCGCCACTACGGGGCCGAAACGCCCTTCCTCCGCCCGGCCGAGCTCTCCGGCGACACCTCCCCGGACATCGAGTGGGTGGACTATACGCTGCGGCGGCTGGCCGAATCGGGGCGCCGCTACGACTGCTTCAGCATCCTTCGGCCGACCAGCCCCTTCCGCCTCCCGGAGACCATCCGTCGGGCCTGGTCCGAGTTTCTGGCCGAAACCGGGGTCGACTCGCTGCGCGCCGTCGAGAAATGCAGCCAGCACCCGGGCAAGATGTGGATCGTCCGCGGCCGACGCATGGTGCCGCTTCTGCCCTTCGGGCCGGAAGACCGTCCCTGGCACAGCAGCCAGTACCCCTCGCTGCCCGTGGTTTACGTCCAGAACGCAAGCCTCGAGATCGCCTGGAGCCGGGTCGTCTTCGAGACCGGGACGATCGCCGGACATGTGCTGATGCCCTTCTTCACCCGCGGCGCCGAGGGCCTGGATGTCAACCACCCGGAGGATTGGGAACTCGCCGAGCTGCTCCTGCGGCGCGGGGAGGCGCAGCTCTGCACGATCGACCGCCCCGCCTTCCCCGGTCGCCCCGCAGGAGCCCCGCCATGAACGACCTGATCCGTTTTTTCGAGGAAAACCGCGGCGGCCTGATTCACAAGGGGAGGCACTGCCTCGAAATCCATGACCGCCATTTCGCCCGCTTCCGCGACCGCGAAATCCGGCTGCTCGAGTTCGGCGTCTCGCACGGCGGCCCCCTTCAGCTGTGGAAATCGTATCTGGGCGAGCGGGCCGTCATCTACGGGGTGGACATCGACCCGGCCTGCAAGGCGCTGGAAGAGGACCGGATCCACATCCGCATCGGCGATCAGGGCGACCGTCGGTTCCTTTGCGAACGGAGAAAGGAACTCCCCCCCCTCGACATTGTGATCGACGACGGCGGCCACACGATGGACCAGCAGATCGCCACTTTCGAGATCTCCTATCCTCACGTCGCCCCCGAGGGCCTCTACGTCTGCGAAGACCTCCACACCTCCTGCCGGCCCAACTTCGGCGGAGGCGTCCGCCGCCGCGGGACCTTCATCGAGCACAGCAAGGCGCTCATCGACGCCCTCCACGGCTGGCACTCCCGGCAGCCGCGCAAGCTCTCCGTCACCGACTTCACGAAAACGACGCATTCCCTTCACTTCTACGACAGCATCCTCCTGCTCGAAAAGCGACCGCGCGAGGCGCCCGTCCACGTGCGCAGCGGCACCCCCCGCATTCCCCCCCGGCGGCAGGCCCCTGCACGGCCGTTTTTCGGCCGCCTCCTCGACCGCCGGGTCAAATTGACCGGGAGCCTTTGAGCTTCCGGCGCGGAGAGCACCGCAATGGCGATCGTTCGGCGGCAGGTCGCGCGGCGATTTCCAGGGGGTCTGCTCTGGCTGCTGCCGGTTTCCGCCGCTCTGAACGGGATGGTGTGGCTGCAGCGCGGAAACACCGCCGTCAACCACGACGCCCTGACCTATCTCGCCGCCTCCCAGGTAATCGCCGCCGGCGGGTGGACCGATGCGGCCGCCATTCACCCCATCCTGGCCTACCCCTGGCTCATTTCCCTCCTCCATCCGCTCCTGCCCGACTGGGTCTCCGCCGGCCGGATGGTCTCCTGCCTGGCCGTAGTCGCCGCGGTCGTCCCCGTTTATCTGCTCTCGCGGGATCTTTTCGGTGAGCAGGCGGCCCGCTGGAGCGCCCTTCTGTTCACGGTCGCGCCGGACACGCTGCGTTTCTCCTTTCAGGTGATCCGCGACCCCCTGTTCGGCCTCTTTTTTCTGTGGTTCGTCTTTTGGGGGGCTCGGGCGCTGGAATCGGGCCTTCACCGTCACAGCCTGCTGGCGGCCCTCTCGGCTCTGTTCGCCGCCCTCATCCGCCCCGAAGGGGCCATGGCCTTCCCCCTCTTCGTCGTCTTCTGCCTCGGTGCGGCCTTGCTCCGCCCGCGCGAGTGGAAGCGGCGGCTCAAGCCGACGGTGGTGTGGTTTGCATCCCTTTGCCTCGTGGCCGTCGTCGCCCGCGTTGCCGGCCCTGTGTGGCTTTCCTTCACCACCCGGGCGAACCCTTACTACACGGACTACTTGCTCGATTTGTCGGGGGGAAAGGGTTTTCACAACCTCGAACGCATCAGACACCGGCTCCAAATCCTCGAGCAGGAGAGCACATACGAGATCGCCGGCGAGAATTTCGCGAGCCTCGCCCGCCGCCTGATCCCCTGGATTTTCTTCGGCGGGATGATCGCCGGCTGCGTGAAGGCCTTTTCCTTTTCCACGTGTCTTGCCGCAGGCATCGGGCTCTCCCGCTTCCGCTGCGGGCTGCGCCATCTCTTTGTTCTCTGGGTGATCCTCGGCTACGCATCCTTCATTTATCTGTTCGTGCTGTACCGGGATTTCTTCGACACCCGCTTCGTGTATGTTCCGCTGGCGGCCCTCATGCCCTGGGCCGGCTGGGGGATCGTCCGGACGCTGTCCCGGCTTTCCGGCCGCCGCGGGGGCGCGATGCTCTCCCTGACGGCGGCGGCTCTCGTTGTGCTGATCCCCCTGAGCAAGTCGAATCACCTGTTCATGAAGGGGCCGCCGGATGCGCTGGTCGAGGCCGCCGCCTGGCTGGCCGGCCGGCAAGACCTCCTCGGGGCACGCTGGATGGCGACCGACGATCGCATTCCCTTCTACGTGGGCCGCCAGCGGCTGCCGCTGCGAAACGAGGTTCCCTGCCGGAAGATTTTCACGATCGACTACGCCTGTCTGGAGGAAACGGCGGCGCGGCAAGGGATCGAGATCGTGGCGGTGTATGCGGAAAAGGGAAGGCTGGAGGGGCCCGGCACGTTGAAGGGCTATGAGGTGATCCGAGAATTCGCCGATGGGAAACGGACCGTCACCGTGTGGCGGCGTTCCCCGGGGGAGAGGCCCTCAGCGCAGGGGGGAGGCTGAAAGCCAGGAACCCAGGCGCTCGGGATCCAGAAGATTGAGCAGCTCCCGGCGGTTGGCCGCCAGATCGTCATAGCCCAGGGCTTCGAGCGCGGCGCCGGAGAGCGAAAGGCGCCGTTCCGGTTCTCCCCGCAGAATGACGCCGATTCCGTGATCGCAGTCCAGAACGCCGATCCGCAGATCATCCCGTTCGGCCCGCAGCTTGACGATCGTCTTCCAGACGTCCCCGCTCCAACATCCCGCCCGGGGGACGGCCTGCCGCTCGGCCGCATCCTCCCGCGAGGCGGCCGGCGTCGCCTGGGCGGCGGAAGCCGGGCTGCAGTCGTGCATCAGGATCACCCCGCCCGGCGAAAGATACCGCAGGCTGTTCAGGACATCTTTCCAGCTCTGCTCGTGGGTGTGGAGTCCATCGATGAAAACCACGTCCATCCCGCCGAGACGCTCGAGGCGTTGCCGGGCGCGGGTGAAGAATTCATCGCTGGTCATTTCGAAGTACTCGTTGAAGAGGTTGAACGGGCTGCGCAGCCAGGCCTTCATCTTGCGCTTGCGGGATATTTTGAGCACCGGGTCCACCGCGATCTTCTTGCGGGCGATCACTTGCAGAAAGAGTTTGCCTTTTTTGACTCCGATTTCGAGATAGGTCCGGCCTCGCCGCCGGTCGATCACGGTCTGTACGACATCCCTTCGGTCCATGGGGATTCTCTCCGACATTGCGGCTCGGGATACAGCGCTCCGGCACCGCAGGGCTCAGGTTTCGGCGTTCCGCGACCGGAGCCGTTTCTTGATGCGTTTCATCCACGGTTTTTTCCCGTGGCGCCATTCGTGGTAGGAGCCGATCCAGCTTCCCTCGCCGTACTTGCCGATCCATCGGGTGAAATAAAAGGCGGCGAGATTCAGCCCCAGGAGCCTTCGGCTCCACGGCCCGGCGTCGCGGCGCAGGCTGCGGTTCCAGAGCAGCGCGGCGCTGTTCACGAGCGGCCAGGGCAGATGGGCATACCAGGGGACATCGGCGCCGAAGAGCGCTTTGCGCTGGCGCTGGACGCTGAAATCCGCGGTTTTCCGCCGGTACCAGAGCACCTCCGGCACCTGGACGAAATCGCCGAACAGCGAAAGCTCGAGCAGCAGGATGACATCCGGGGTCAACAGGCGGCGCAACACCCCCGCCTGCTTCAAGGCCTCCAGGCGAAAGAGTCCATAGACCATTTTGCCGAACCCCTTCGCCTGCCGGCAGACCGCCTGCACCCGCTGTCGGGGGGGAAGCCCGAGGGTCGTGAAGCGGTGAACCTTCTTTTTCTTCCGCGGCCCGCCGTCGGCCTCCAGATGGCCGGTCAGGGGGTAGGCGAGTACGGCCGTCGGGTGCTCCTCGAGAATCCTCACCAGGGATTCCAGCCAGCGGGGTTCGTGAAGATCGTGATCGCTCACCCAGGCGAAGAATTCGGCGTCGCCGGCGGCCTGGACGCAGGCGCGCCAGTTGTCGATCAACCCCCGCCGCTGCGGGTTGGCCGCGTAGTGGATCCGGGGATCGCGCTCCGCCGCTTCTTTGAGGATCCGCCCCGGTTCGGGGTCCGTCGAATCATCCAGCGCGACCAACCGGAAGTCGCCATAGCTCTGGCGGAGAAGCGCATCCAGCGCCTCGCACAGGGCCTGGACCTGGTTGTAAACGGGCATCCCCAGGCAAACCCGGGGCGGGTTTTGCGTCATGCGGCAGCCGAACTCCCAACCGGGGTTTCCGCGAAAGAATGTTCTTCCTATCCCATGTTTCGTCTCAACGCAAGGAGCCGCCGGGGCTCTCTGCAACGCCCGGCAGGGGCGCGGCGGGGGCCGATGGAGGAATGGTCGGGCAGGGTTCGGAAGCGATGAGCGAAGTAACGTTTGACAAACGAACGAAGGACGAGTTAGAAAGCCAAATTCCTTTCCGATCTATCGAAAATGGACCGTCTCAAACCCCTGCTGCTCATTCCCGTCGAAAACCAAGTCCGCGAGCTCGACCCGAAGCTGCTGCTCGCCTGCATCGCCGCCCGTCGGGGCTTCTCCTCGGTCATCGGCGCCCGGCGCGACATGGAAATGCGCATCGACCGCTTCCCGCGCGCCATTTACCTCTCCAAGAGCATGACCGTGCGCAGCCTGCTCTTCTTCCAGGTGGCCGTGAAGTACGGCCACGAGATCATCACCTGGGACGAGGAGGCGCTCGTCCATCTGCCCCCGGACACTTACTTTTCGCGACGCCTTCACCCGCGGGCCATCCGCTACGTGAGCCATCTCTTCGCCTGGGGCGAAGAGAACGCGGATCTCTGGAGAGGCTATCCCCACTTGCCCCCGGGAATCCCCATCCACGTGACCGGCAACCCGCGGAGCGACCTGTTGCGCCGGGAACTGCACGGCTACTACGCCGAGGATCTGGCCCGGATCCGTCGGGATTTCGGCCCCTACCTTCTCGTGAACACCAATTTCAACCACGTGAACGCCTTCGGGCCGGACATGAACCTCTTCAAGCCCGTCAAGCGGCCGGGACAGAAGCCGCGTTTCGGGCGTGCCGCACGGGGCATGAGCCGCGCCTACGCCGAGGGGTTGCGCGACCACAAGCTCGCCCTTTTCCGCGACTTCCAGGAGATGATCCCCCGCCTGGAGGCCGCATTTCCCGATTTCACGGTCGTGGTGCGTCCGCACCCGACCGAAGGACACGACGTCTATCGCGCGATCGCCTCCCGCTGCCGCCGCGTCCGCGTCACCAATGAGGGCAACGTCGTCCCCTGGCTTCTGGGCGCAACCGCCCTGGTGCACAACGGCTGCACCACGGGGGTGGAGGCCTTCGAGCTGGGCGTTCCCGCGCTGAGCTACCGGGCGACGGTGAACGAGGCTTACGACAGCGGGTTTTACCGTCTGCCGAACGCTCTGAGCTACAACTGTTTCTCTTTCGAGGAGCTCGTGGCCACCCTGCGGAGCATCGTGCAGGGGTCGCTCGGCCCTCCCGGGGGGGAGGAGCGCCAGCGGCTGCTGCGACGTCACCTGGCGGCCCCGGACGGGCCGCTCGCCTGCGAACGGATCGTGGAGGTCCTCGAGGGCATCGCCGCCCGGATGGCGGTTCCTCCGGCCGACGGATGGTTTCGCCGGTTCGATCGCGGCTTGACCGCCGCGGGGTTGAGCGTTCTGCGCAACGTCAAATCCCTTCTTCCCGGATCGCACAACCGCCCGGAGTTCCAGCGCCACCGCTACCCGGGGTTGCCGTTGCCGGAGGTGGCCGAGCGGCTCGAGCGGTTCCAGAACCTCCTGGGCGGGGTTCGCGTGCCGCTTGCGGTCGAGCCGATCACCGAAACCATCTATCGCATCCGGGTGACGTAGCCGAGGAGATTTGCCCATGGCCGCCGCCCCTCCGCTGATCATCCCCGTCGAAAACCAGGTGCGCGAGCTCGACGCGAAACTGTTGCTCGCCTGCCTCGCGGCGCAGCGCGGCTTCGAGTCCTTTCTCGGCTCGCACCGGGAGATCGATCTGCGGATCGCCTCCTTTCCCCGCGGGCTCTATCTGAACAAGAGCATGACCGCCCGCAATCTGAACATGTTCCACATCCTCCGGCGCCTCGGCCACCGCATCCTCGCCTGGGACGAGGAAGCCCTGGTTCACCTGCCGCCGGAAATCTACTATTCGCGCCGGCTCTCCCCGGAGGCGATCGGCTTCCTCTCCCATCTCTTCGCCTGGGGGGAGGAAAACGCGGGACTCTGGCGCAACTGGCCGCATCTGCCCCCGGATCTCCCCATCCACGTCACCGGGAACCCCCGCAACGACATGCTCCGCCCCGAGCTGCAGGCCTTTTACGACGAAGACGTCCGGCGCATCCGCGAGCGCTACGGCGATTACCTGCTGGTCAACACCAACTTCAACCATGTGAACGCCTTCTTCCCCGCCCAGAACCTCTTCCGGCCCGGGACCCTGGAGACGGGCCGCCCGGTGTACGGCAAGGCGGGGGTCGGCATGCCGCTCGACTTCGCCCGCGCCCTCCACGAGCAGAAGAGCGCGGTCTTCCGCGCCTTCCTGCAGATGATCCCGGAGCTCGCCCGGGCGTTTCCGCGGGTGTCGATCATCGTGCGGCCGCACCCCACCGAAGGCCAGGCCGTTTACCGGGAAACGGCGCGGGGTCTCGCCAACGTCCACGTGACGAACGAGGGAAACGTCGTCCCCTGGCTTCGGGGGGCGCGCGCGCTCGTGCACAACGGGTGCACCACCGGGGTCGAGGCCTATGTGATGCGGATCCCTGCCTTCACCTACCGGCCCTCGGTGAGCGAAGCGATCGACGGCACCTTCTACCGGCTGCCCCACGGGTTGAGTCATGCCTGTTTCACGCGCGAGGATCTGATCGCGGGCATCGCGGATGTCTTGGGCGGGCGACTGGGCGCGGCCGGGGGGGAACAACGCGAGCGGCTCGTGAAGCGGCACTTAACGGGTCGGGAAGGCCCGCTTGCCTGCGAACGGATGCTCGAGGTGATCGCGGGGATCGCGGAGCGGGAGCCGCAGTTTCCGGCGCCGCCGCTCGGCAGCCGGATCACCGGCCGGGTTCTCGCCGCCGCCCGTCTCACGGTGAAGCGGATGAAAGCCTATTTCCCCGGCTCGCACGCACCCCCCGAGTTCCACCGCCATCGCTATCCCGGCATCGCGCCCGAAGAGCTGGCCGCAAAACTCAGGCGCCTCACGGACATCCTCGGAAAGGGACCGCCGCCGCGGGCGGAATGGATCGCCCCGCATATCGTCCACATCACCCCGTCTTCCGACGGATGGTCCGCTTGACAGGTTCAGGCGCCGTCCGATATAGCGGCCGGGTTCGGCCGAAGCGGCCGTCCCGTCGCCGGACGGCGGGGCCGGACCGCAGGACCCCCAAAACTTAGCGAACGGAAGGGGATGTTCATGAAAGTCCTCATTTTCGGTACCGGGAAATCCGGCACCACCGCGATGGTCTACAAGGTCTCCGCCGGACTGCCCCACTGCCACGCGTTCTCCGGCGGCAAGCCGGGGAAATATGCCGGAAACTACGAAAACGCCGTCTACAAGCACACCCACGAGGAGCGCAAGGGCAAGAGCTTCGAACTCTACCAGAAACACTTCCGGGAGTTTCACTACGACCGCAAGATCTGGATGGCCCGAGACCCGCGGGATGTCCTCGTCAGCCGAACCCTGTACCGCTTCCACAAGGGGATCCTCTTCAACCGCAGACAATTCAACGCCTATCTGGAACGGATTCTTCAGAAAGAAGCCGATCCGCGCGCGATTCCCCTGGTCGAGATCTGCCGCTACGCCGGCTATTTCGGTTGGCCGATGAAGGCCGAGGAAGTCGTGCAGGAAGAAAAGACGCGCTACGATCGGATGCGGGATTTCGTCAAAGGGTTGGATGAGAGCTGGTTCGTATTCAAATACGAGGACATGGTGGGCGGGCGGTTCACCGAGATCAACCGCTACCTCGGCTTCGAGCTGAAGCAGGAAGCCGAGGTCCCCCGCGGGTCAGGCAAGGACAAGGTCGTCCGCAAGAAGGCCTTCGGCGACTGGCGTCACTGGTTCACCGAGGAGGATATCCGCCTTCTCAAACCGATCTATCTTCCCTACATGGAAGCCGTGGGCTACGATCCGGAGGACTGGTCTCTTGCCGAGGAACCCGCGATCGAGCCCCGCTATTCGTCGGAGTACGTGAAAACGCTCGCGGCGAAGGGGCACGCCAACATCTTCAAGAGGTTTTACGACAACCTCGTGCAACGCTACTACCGGCACCGCTGATCCGGCCGAAGACTTCACTCCCACGCCAGCTCCACGAGCCGGAGATCCACCCCGCCGAGGAGGGGCACCTCGAAGCCCGCGGAAAGCGGGACCCCTTCCCCCCGGCTCAAGACGAGACGGGTCCCGTCCCGGAAGAATTCCTCCGTCTCCCCCCGCCAGGTCCCGATCGGCTCCGAGTGGAAGCGCAGGCCCCGGGCGGGGCCCCTGCCGCTGCGCCGTTCGACGGTGTCACCTTTTCTTTCGAGGTAATCGAAGGCGACCTCCGCGAGGTCCTCCTCTTCCAGCCGCACGCGATGGACCTGCCGTTTGTGAAAGACACAGAATGCCTCCGCCTCCCCCGGAAGCGGGCGGTCGGCAAGCAGCCGGTAGAAGAGCCCCGAGGTCTCGAGAACCGCCCCGCAGCCCGCGGGAAAGGGGTAGACGTGTTCCTGGACCCGGCTCCATCTCGCGGGGGAAAGCCTCGCTTCGCGGGGCGAAGCGGGTTCGCGCTGGCGCCGGATGGCGCCGCCCGGCGTGAAGCGGAAGGCCTGCTCGTGATCCTTGAGACCCCGCCGCGAGCGAAGGAGGAAACAGGGGGCGCCGCTTTGCGGCTCCATCCAGAGGTGGTTCTCGATGTGGATCGGGCCCCGGGCGGGGAGTTCGATCTGCACGCTGAGCGACAGGCGAAGGAGCGGCCCCCCGCCCGGCGAGCAGGGAGGGCTTGCCGGACCGGGGGGAAAGGCGTCTCTTTCGGGGGGGGGCGCCCCGCCGACGAACTGCGCCACCGCCGTGACCCGCCCGCCGAGGCGCTCGGCCTGGAACACCCCGCGTAGCGGGATTCGGGGCTCTTCCTCGCGATCCGCGGCGGCGGCCGCGGCCGAGGCGAAGAGCAGCGCCAAGGCCAGCACGGTGCCCCTCACCCGGCGCGCCCCTCGAGGAAACGGTAATTTCCCGCGAAGAACTGCTCCACGTACCATTCGACCTGGCGATCCTCGGCGAGATGCATGTCGAGCAACCGCACCGCCCCGAGAAGCCGACCGATCATGTCGAGCTTTTCCTGGACCGCCGTCTCGTCGTATTTCTTGAGCTCACCGCGCACCATGTCGCCTTTCTGATCGACCTTGAACCCCAGGCGCCGGAGGATCTGCGCGATCAGGACCGCCCGCCGGGTGCGGCGGCCGATATCCGCCGCCCCGCCCTTGAAATGGAAGAGGATGTAGTTGTCGTTCACCTCGCGGCTGCAGAAGCTGTCGATCGTGGCGAAGTGGTAGCCGATGCGCGCATTGAAATTGAGGTATCGCCCCCCGACCAGCGCATAGCTCGGCTCGCCCATCCGGCCCTCTTTCATCGGGTCGCGGATCGCCGTCTGGGCGACGATGGAGGCGAAGCCGCCCCAACTGAAGCCGACGTTTTGCGACCAGTCGACGCCTTCATGGCGCATTCCCTGGAGAAGCGCTCGGAACGGGATCGAGGTCACATCCTCGATTTCGGCATGGTCCGCCCCGCGGTCGGCGCGCAGGCCGTTTCCCAGATCCACGGCGAGAATGCGGATCGGGAGACCGGCCCGCACGGGGACGGCGTGGATCGCGTCGGGATCCAGCCGGTTTCCGATGCGGAACATCTCCTGCATCGCCATTTCGTGGGCGAAGCGGATCACGTCGTGCATCGTGCGGCATTGGGCGGGCGTGAACTGCACGCTTCGGGGGTCCGTGAGATGAAGCGGGGCGATGCGCCGCAGAACGGACTTCACCAGCTGGTAGGCGGGGCTGCCGCGCATGGGGTTCACCGGGGAGGGTGCGGCGAGCAGGGCCTCGACCCGGCCGCGGTAGACGACCCGGCGGCTGGCGTCCACCGTGATCTCCTCGCCGTGGCGGATCACTTCCGTCGCGTTGCCCACCCCGACGAGGGCCGGAACGCGGAACTCGCGGGCCACCGAGGCCATGTGCCCCGTGACGCTGCCCACGTCGGTGACGAACGCGGCCACCCGCCCCATCAGCGGCACGAAACGCGGGGAGGTCTGCCGGGTGACGACGATCGCCCCCTCGGGGACGTGATGGAGCATGTGGTCGGAGCCGAGCACATAGGCCGTCCCCGCGGCCGTGCCTTCGCTTGCCGTCTGGCCGCCCTGAAGAAGCACGGGGTGTTCGGCCGGGTCGACGGCGACCGCGAAGCGTGCGACCTCCGCCGCGACGGACGATTCGCGCCGCGCAAGCGGCCGCGCCTGCAGAAGAAACACCCGGTCGCTCTCGTCGATCGCCCATTCGATGTCGAGCGGCACCCCCCCGTAGTGGGCCTCGAGCTTCAGACCGTAGTCGACCAGGCGGCTGATCTGCTCGTCTCTCAGGCAGGGCTCCTTCTGCAACTCCGGGGGCAGGGGCTCTTCCCGCACGCCGCCCTGGGGGTCGAGCCGAAGCCGGGTCTCCTTGCAGGCCGTCTGCCGGACCGCCACGCGCCGCGAGCTACGGTCGACCTCGAAGTAGTCGGTCGCCGCCGCCCCCTCGACCGCGTCCGCGGCGAGCCCCCAGACGGCGCTGATGAGGATGCGGTCGCGCTGGCGGTCGTTCGGGTCGCGGGTGTAGAGGACCCCGCTCACCGCGGCCGGCACCATGGCGATGCAAGCGACGCTCATGGCGACATCCTGCTCGCGGTAACCCCGACGACGGCGGTAGTAGATCGCCCGCGGGTTGAACATGCTCGCCACGACCTCCTTGTAGGCCTGCGTCACCCCCTCCTCGGCGACGTTGAGCACGGTCGTGTGCTGCCCGGCGAAACTCGCCTCGGTATCCTCGCTGGTCGCGCTGCTGCGCACGGCAAGAAGGAGTTTCCCCCCGCAGCGCTCCCGCAGATCCCGTGCGGCCTGACGGATCGCCTGATCGAGATCCGCGGGAAGCTCGGCCCGGAGGATCCGCTCCTGAACCTCCTGGCCGGCGCGGCTGAGGGCCTCGGTGTCGTCCAGGTCCACCTTCTCCAGGCGCCGGCGGACGAACTCGCCGAGATCGTTGTAGTCGAGGAAGAGCTGGTAGGCGAAGGCGGTGATCGCAAAGCCGGGAGGCACCGGCAGATGGGCGCGGTTGGCGATCTCCCCGAGGTTGGCCGCCTTTCCGCCCACTTCCTGCAGATTCTCCCGGCTCAGACGCTCGAGGGGCTGCACGAACCCCGTGTCCTCGAAGCGGCGCTTGCGCAGAAGCTCCGAGAGCACCTCGCCGGCGATCCGCCGGCTGACTTCTTCGAGTTCCGCGTAACGGCCGCCGGAGATCGCGTTCAGGCGGCGCACGATGGCGTCGACCTCGACGGAAAGGGCCTCCGCCTGGGAGACCACATGCAGGAAGGAAAACGGCTTGTCCTGGTACACCGCGGACTCGAGGTCGGCGATGATCTCGAGCGCCCGGTTGTTCGCCTGGAGCAGTTCCTTGAAGCTCGTGTACTTGGACTGGAAAAGCTTCGCCTCGCGCTCTTCGCCGCGGGGGGAACGCCTGGAAAACGCTCTGAGCCATCGCAACATGGGCAATCCTCGTCGCCGGCGTCGATCCGCCAAGACCCGATTCCCATGATAGCTGTTCCGCCGCCGATTGCAACCGGCCGCGCCCCCAGGCCTACCCCGATCCTTGCAAGGACCGACGCCCGCGGTCTATAGTCGCTTCGAATTTCCGGAGGAGGAGGGCGGACGCATGGCGGGTGGTTACACGGGGCGCATCGCTTGGGTCGATCTGACCCGGCGCACGGTCACAACCGAACACTGGGCGGAACAGTGGGCCCGGTCCTTCATCGGCGGCTACGGGCTCGGGGTGCGGGTGATCCTGGAGCGGCAGCCGGCGGGGGTCGATCCCCTGGGGCCGGAAGCCATTCTCGGCTTCACCACGGGTCCGCTGACCGGCACCCCGGCGCCGACGGGCGGCCGCTACATGGCCTGCGGCAAGTCCCCCCTCACCGGCGGCTGGGGCGATGCCAACGCGGGCGGCCGTTTCGGCGCCGGCCTCAAGGCGGCGGGGCTCGACGCCCTTTTCGTCCAGGGGACCGCAGATCGACCCCTCTGGCTCGAAGTGGCCGACGGCCGCGTTCTCATCCACGACGCGGATGCGCTCTGGGGGCAGGACAGCATCGAAACCGAGGCGGGGATCCGGCGTCTCACGGGCGACCCGCGCACCCGCGTGGCCTGCATCGGCCCGGCCTCCGAGCGGCTCTCGCGCATTTCGGGAATCGTGAACGACGGCGGCCGCATCGCCGCCCGCTCGGGGCTGGGGGCGGTGATGGGGGCCAAGAAACTGAAAGCCGTGGCCGTACACGGCGCGGGTCGCGTGGAGGTCGCCCGGCCCGAGTCCCTCCATTCGCTGGCAAGCGCCTTCGCCCGCGAGATCCGCGGCATGGCCGGGATGCCCCAGGCGCTCCTGCGCTATGGGACCTGTGGATTCACGGGAGCGCTGCTCGCCGGGGGGGCGACTCCGGTCAAGAACTGGCTCGAGGCCGGTGAGAAGGCCTTCCCCGGAGCTGCAGCCATCACCGACCCCGAGGCCGTGATCCGCTACCAGACCCGCAAATACGCCTGCAGCGGCTGCCCCATCGGCTGCGGCGGCATCTGCAAGGTGACCGGGGGCCCCTATCCCGTGGGTGAGGTCCACAAGCCCGAGTACGAGACGCTCGCCGCCTTCGGGCCTCTCTGCCTGTGCAACGATCTCGCGGCCGTCTTCAAGCTGCAGGATCTCTGCAACCGCAGCGGCCTGGACACGATTTCGGCCGGCCACGTGCTCGCCTTCGCGATCGAGTGCTGCGAGCGGGGGATCCTCACCACCGCGGACACCGACGGCATCCGGCTCGCCTGGGGGGACGCGGCGGCGATGATCGCGCTGCTCGAGCGCATCATCCGCCGCGAGGGGATCGGCGATCTCCTCGCCGACGGCGTCAAGGCCGCAGCGGAGCGGATCGGAAGGGGCGCCGCGGCCTGCGCCGTGCACGTGGGCGGGCAGGAGCCCGGCCTGCACAACCCCCTCTTCCTCCCCGGCCGGGGAACCGGTTTCGTGGGCGATCCAACGCCGGGGCGGCACACCGCGGCCCCCATGGCACGCCTCGACGGCGGCGCAGGCGCCTTCGCCCCCTACCCGGAACTCCGCTTCGGGGCCCTGGAGCGCTATGCCGCCGAGGGCAAGGGGCCGATGGCCGCGCGGGCCTCCTGCTACCTCCAGGTGGGAAACTGCGCCGGGGTGTGCATCATGCCCTTCATGTTCTTCGGGAACTATCCGCTGATCGAGCTGTTGAACGCGGTAACGGGCTGGGAGATGGATGTCGCCGAGGCCCTCGAGACGGGCGCGCGGATTCAAACCTTGCGTCAGTCCTTCAACCTGCGCGAGGGGATCGACCCCGCGGCCGTGCGCCTCCCCGACCGCCTGCTCGGCAGGCCGCCCCAGACCTCGGGCCCGCTCGCCGGGGTCACGATCTTCGACGCAGACAGGTTCGTAGGGGACTTCTGGCGCGAGATGGGCTGGGACCCGCAGACCGGGCGGCCGCTCCCGGAAACCCTCGAGCGCCTGCAGATCGACAGCCTGGTCGGCGCCTCGGCGGGCGCCGCCTGAATCAGGGCGAGCCGCGCCCCCCGGCAAGCCCCTCCCCGTGCGGCGGGCTCTCCCCGGGCCCCCCACGGCCGGCGCGAGCGTACAGTTCGGGGTGGAACTCCTTCCAGCGGCGCATCAGCCAGTGCCACTGCTCGGGATGGCGGCGGATCATCTTCTCGACCACCTCGGTGATGCGCTGGGTGTTCATGAGGATATCCCCGCGGAGGTCGCCCGTGCGGAGCATCTCGAGCGGCTCCTCGATCCGCACCGCAAACGTCCCGTCCGCCTCGTGCAGGCAGAAGACCGGCAGCACCGGGCAGCGGCAGCGCAGCGCGAGCATGGCCGCCGCCGGCGTCGCCGTGGCGCGTCTTCCGAAGAAGCGCACCTCGACCCCGTCCTTGCGGCGCGCCATGTCGACGAGGATCGCGAGCACCCCCCCGTCGCGGACGATGCGGGTCATCTCCGCGAGGGCGCCCTTCTTGTAGAGGATGCGGCTTCCGAAGCGCGTCCGCGTGCGATGCAGGTAGTTTTCGACCCAGCCGCGTTTGAACTTCTTGGCGACCGCGGTGAGGGGCCGCCCGAAACAGGCCGGCAGCACCTGCATGCCGAGTTCCCAGTTGCCGAGGTGCGCGGAGACGGCGATGAAGCCGCGTGTCAACCCCACGGCACGGGTCGCCCGCTCCAGGCCGGAAAACCGGACCCGGCAGCGGATGTCCCCGGGTTCGAAGAAGCCCATCTGCAGGAGCTCGACCAGCAGTCGCCCGTAATGGCGCTCCACCCCGAGCCGCAGCGCTTCGATCTCCGCCGGGGTCCGTTCCGGAAAGGCGAAGGCGAGATTGGACCGGATGACCCGGCGCGCCGCCGGGGCGAACGCAAAGAGCACCCGCCCCGCGACGCGGCCGATCGCCTCGGCCGGCAAGCGTTTGACCAGGGACCCGACGATCATCGGGAGGCGATCCTCCGTCCTGGGCGATTCCGTGACAGGCGTTCCCCCCCACCGCCACCTTCCGGATTCATAGCCCCTTCGGCGCCCGGCGTAAAGGGCGGCGGAAGCCTGCGGCCCGCCGGCGCACCCCGGGGGTTCTCGTTTCTTGCACGACGGGGGGAAATGGGCTAAAGGGAGGTTCGTCCCGCGCGGGAGGCGCGCGGTTTCCGGCCCGCGGCACTTGATTTCGGTCCATCACGCCGTCAGGAGGACCCCATGCACGTCGAGCTTCCCCAATTCCGCAACATCCTCTTCACCACCGATCTTTCCAAACAGACCCGGCACGCCTTCCGATACGCCCTCAGCATCGCCAACCAGTACGGCTCCGTGCTCACCATCCTCTATGTGATGGAGGACTTCTCGCCCAAGCAGACCCTTCACCTCCAGGGGTTTATCGGCGAGGAGCGCTGGGAGGAGCTGCGCAAGTCCCACGAGCAGGAGATCCGCCAGATCTTGATCGGCAAGCAGCGCGAGGGCGCGATGATCCGCCAGGCCCTGGGGGAGATGTTCGACAGCGCCCGCAAGGAATTCGACGCCCGAAACACGCGCTCGGACGAGATCGTCGTCACCCAGGGCGACCCGGTCGACTGCATCCTCCAGGAAGCCGAGGCACGCAAGGCCGACCTGATCGTCATGGGCTATCACACGCGGGGGCGGCTCGAGGAGGCCGTGATCGGAAGTGTGAGCCGCAGCGTGCTGCGCCGCAGCAAGGTCCCGGTCCTGCTGATCCGGCTCCCGGACATCGTGGAATAAGGGCGGCGCTTCACCGCGGCCCGCCGCGGCGGCGTCCCCCCCCGGCGGGAGGCTCGGCCCGGAGCGGGTCCTCCGGCCAGGGGTGCTTCGGGTAACGCCCGCGCAGCGCCTTGCGGACCTCGCGGTAGCTCCCCCGCCAGAACCCCGCAAGATCCGCGGTCACCTGGACCGGCCGGCCCGCGGGCGAGAGCAGGCACACGGTGACGGGCGCCCTCCCGCCGGCAAGCCGGGGGATTTCCCGGCAGCCGAAGAGGTCCTGCACCCGGGCGGCGAGGACCGGTGTTTCCCCGCGGTAATCAAGGCGGAACTCCCGCCCGTTGGGGAGCCGGATCGTCTCCGGGGCGCCCGAGGCGAGCCAACGGAGCTGTGCGGGTGAAAGAAGCGCGCGCAGCGCCGCTTCCAGCCGCCGGGGGGCGATGTCGGCGGGTCGCCGGATGCCGGAAACGAACGGCTTGAGCCACCGCTCCAGACCCGCGATCAATGTCTCATCGGCGACATCGGGCCACTCTTCGGGCCGCTCCGCGAATCGACGCGCAAAGCGCATCCGCCCCTGCAACCGCCGGGCGCTCTCCGTCCAGGGGAGCCCCTCCGCCCCTTTCTCCCGCAAGGCCGCGAGCAGGGCGTCGGCGACCGCTTCCGGGTCGGGCTGGGGGTCGACATCCCGCCGCAGCACGAGGCCCGATAGGCACAGAAGCGTCTCCGCCCGCACCGTTTCCGTTTCGCGCTCGATGCGGACCTGCCGCCGCACCTCGAGCCGGTCCGCGAAATCCTCGAGCAGCGTTTCCTCCGTGCAGGCGGCGGCGAGGAAGATGCGCGCCTCGCGGGGGTTCCCGTCCAGCACGGCGGCCACGATCGTCTCCGCAGCCGAAAGCGGCTCGGCTCCCCCGAAGAAGGCCCCCTGGCCGCTCGCGAGGAGATAACGCGGCGCGGGCCCGGGCCGGCGTCGGCCGATGCGCTCCGGGTAGGCCCAGGTGAGAAGACGGCCAGGATCCCCTTCGGGCTCCTTCCGGGCGTCAATCCCGAGACGGCGCTCGAGGACCGCGGCAAACGCCCGGCAGCGTCGCAGGGCCTCGCGGTCGATCCGGAGGCGGCTTTCCCCCGCCGAGGCAAGACCCCGCCCCGCATCGGCAAGCACCTCGAGGCGCAGGGCGAGATCGGCGTCGGCTTCCCCGGGGGGGAAGTGCAGAAAATCCCTCTCGCTCAGGATCGCGGCGATGCGGCAGGCGGTCTTCCCCTGCCCCCGGGCATGCGCCGCAAGCACCATGTGCGCAAGACGCGGGTGAAGGGCGAGCTCGGCCATCTCCCGGCCGTGGCCCGTGACGCGGCCTTCGGCGTCGAGCGCCTTGAGCAGCTGCAGGAGCTCCACCGCCTGCCGCCAGGACGCCGGCGGCGGGGGGTCGAGCCAGGAGAGCGCCGCCGGGTCGCTGACCCCCCAGAGGGCGAGTTCGAGCGCCGCCGCGGCCAGATCGCACTCGAGGATCTCGGGCCGGTTCCTCTCCGGCAGCAAGCGCTGCTCGGCTTCCCCCCACAGGCGGATGCACAGGCCCGGTCCGGTCCGGCCCGCCCGGCCGCGGCGCTGCTCGGCGGCGGCCTGCGACACCGGCACCGTCACCAGCCGGGTCAAGCCGCGCGCAGGGTCGAAGCGCGGCACGCGCATCCGCCCGCCGTCCACGACGCAGCCGATCCCCTCGATCGTGAGGCTCGTCTCGGCCACCGAGGTCGCCAGCACGATCTTGCGTTTTCCCGGGGGTGCCGCGGCGATCGCCCGCTCCTGCTCCGGCCGCGGCAGGGTCCCCAAAAGCGGCAGGACGAGACACCCGTCCTCTTCCGCCATCCCCTGGAGCAGCCCGCTCACCCGGCGGATCTCGGCCGCTCCGGGAAGAAAGACGAGAAGACCGCCCCCGGCTTCGGGCGCGGCGCGCTTTACCGCGTCGGCGACCTTGCGCTCGAACGGCAGCGGGCGCGGGTCCGGCAGGTAGCGCACGGCGACCGGGAAGGCGCGGCCTTCGGCCCGGATGACGGGCGCCCCGCCCAGGAGGGCGGCCACCGGCTCGGCCTCGAGCGTCGCCGACATGACGAGCAGCCGCAGATCCGGCCGCAGCACCCGCCGGAGGTCGAGGCACAGGGCGAGCCCCAGATCCGATTCCAGGTGCCGCTCGTGGAACTCGTCGAAGACGATCAGCCCCACGCCCTCGAGGCCCGGGTCGGCCTGGAGCCGGCGGAGGAGAACCCCCTCGGTCACGACCTCGATTCGGGTCCGCGGCCCGACCCTGGATTCCAGGCGCACGCGGTAGCCGACCGTCTCCCCCACCCGCTCGCCCCGAAGAGACGCCATGCGCGAAGCGGCCGCCCGGGCGGCGAGCCGCCGCGGCTCGAGCATGAGGATCGTCTTCCCGGCAAGCCAGGGCTCCTCGAGAAGAACCGGCGGGACGAAGGTCGTCTTGCCCGCACCCGGTGCGGCCACGAGCACCGCGGCGCACGACGAGGCGAGCGCTCGCCTCAGCTCCGGCAGCACGGCGGCGACGGGGAGGTCGCATCCGCCCCCCCGTTCGTTGTTCAGCGAACTCGACATCGCGGGCAAATCCTTGGAAATCCCTCTACCACAGCCCCGCCCCCTGCCCAATCCCCAAGACCGTCGCCGGGCCCCTGGAAAGAGGGGCTGTCGGATCCGGCCAAGGCCGGTGGCAGGCCCCCCCCCTCGATACCGGATTCTGCGCAAGCCCCCGCACGGCTGCAGACGGGGCCGGCAGGATCGCGACTCAGGGAAAGCCTTTCCCTTAAAGGCCGGGGATAAGGCGGAAGGCTCTTGATTTTCCCCCGATCTTGCCATAGCAAGAGCCGTCTTTTTCCCACCGGGAAACCCGCAATTCCGAAAGCCGGCCGCACCGGGCCTGTGCACCCGCAAAACGTTTCCGGGAGTGTGACCGCATGCCGAAGCGCACCGATATTCGCAAGGTCCTGATCATCGGCTCGGGCCCGATCGTCATCGGCCAAGCCTGCGAGTTCGACTACTCCGGCACACAGGCCTGCAAGGCGCTGCGCTCGCTCGGCTACACGATCGTGCTCGTCAACTCGAACCCGGCCACGATCATGACCGACCCGGAGACGGCCGATGCGACCTACATCGAGCCCCTGAACGCGGCGGTGCTCGAGGAGATCATCGCCGCCGAGCGGCCCGACGCCATTCTCCCCAACCTCGGCGGGCAGACCGGACTCAACCTCGCCTCCGAGCTCCACCGCAGCGGCGTGCTCGCGCGCTGGGGGGTCCGGGTCATCGGGGTCAACGTGGAGGCGATCCAGCGCGGCGAGGACCGCACGGCCTTCAAGGAGACGATGGCGCGGCTGGGGATCGACATGCCGCGCAGCCAGGCGGTGCAGAGCGTCTCCGAGGCCGAGGCCGTTGCCGACGCCCTCGGCTATCCCGTCGTCGTGCGGCCGGCCTACACCCTGGGGGGGACGGGCGGGGGTCTCGTCCACGACCCCGAGCAACTGCGACAGATCGCCGCCCGCGGGCTGGCCGCCAGTCTGATCCACCAGGTGCTGATCGAGGAATCCGTTCTCGGCTGGGAGGAACTCGAGCTCGAGGTCGTCCGCGACGCGAAAAACCGGATGATCACCGTCTGCTTCATCGAAAACGTCGACGCCATGGGCATCCACACCGGGGACAGCCTGTGCGTCGCCCCCATGCTCACGATCGCCCCGGAGCTCCAGCGGCGCCTCCAGGAGGCCTCCTACCGCATCGTGGAGGCGATCGAGGTGATCGGGGGGACCAACATCCAGTTCGCCCACGACCCGCAGACCGGGCGCCTGGTCGTCATCGAGATCAATCCCCGCACCTCCCGCTCCTCGGCGCTCGCCTCCAAGGCGACGGGGTTTCCGATCGCGCGAGTCTCGGCCCTCCTCGCCGCCGGCATGACGCTCGACGAGCTGCCCTACTGGAAGGGGGGGACGCTCGCCGACTACGAGCCCTCGGGCGACCACGTGGTGGTCAAGTTCGCGCGTTGGGCCTTCGAAAAATTCCGCGGGATCGAAGACCGGCTGGGGACGCAGATGCGCGCCGTGGGCGAGGTCATGAGCATCGGAAGGACGTACAAGGAAGCCCTGCAGAAAGCGGTCCGCAGCCTGGAGATCGGCCGCTACGGGCTGGGCTTCGCCCGGAACTTCCATGAGCTCCCGCTCGCGCGCCTGATGGAGATGCTCGCCGTCCCGACGAGCGAGCGGCAGTTTCTTCTCTACGAGGCGCTGCGCAAGGGCGCGGACATCGACGCCCTCTACCGCCTCACGCACATCAAGCCCTGGTTCCTCCGGCAGATGAGGGAACTCGTCGCCCTGGAAGAGGAGATCCTCGCCCTGCAGGGAAAACCGATCCCGCCGGCCCTCCTGCGGCGGGCGAAGGAGGACGGCTTCTCCGACCGCTATCTTGCCGGCCTTCTGGGGCTCGCGGAGGGCGAGATCCGGCGCCTGCGCCGCGAAGCGGGCATCGCGCCCGTGTGGCAGCCCGTCCCGGTGAGCGGGGTGGAGGACGCCGCCTACTACTATTCGACCTACCACGGCGAGGACCGCGCGCCGGTCGACCGGCGGCGCAAGGTGCTCGTCCTCGGCGGCGGCCCCAACCGCATCGGGCAAGGGATCGAGTTCGACTACTGCTGCGTCCACGCCGCCTACGCCCTGCGCGAAGCCGGCTGGGAAGCGATCATGGTCAACTGCAACCCCGAGACGGTCTCCACCGACTACGACACGGCGGACCGGCTCTACTTCGAGCCGCTCACCGTGGAGGACGTGCTCGCGATCTACGAAAAGGAGGACCCCGAGGGGGTGATCGCGCAGTTTGGCGGGCAGACCCCGCTCAACATCGCCCGCGAGCTCGCCGCCGCCGGGGTTCGTATCCTCGGCACCTCGCCCGAGGCGATCGATCTCGCCGAGGACCGTGACCGGTTCCGGGGGATGATGCAGCGGCTGGGGATCCCCATGCCCGAGGCCGGCATGGCGGGGAACCTCGAGGAGGCCCGCCGCGTCGCCCGAAGCATCGGCTACCCCGTGATCGTGCGCCCTTCCTACGTCCTGGGCGGCCGCGGCATGGAGATCGTGCACGACGAGGCGATGCTCGAGCAGTACATGCGGGCCGCGACCGAGGTCTCCCCGGAACGACCCGTCTTGATCGACCGTTTCCTCGACAACGCGATCGAAGCCGAGGCCGACGCCATCTGCGACGGGAAAAGCGCCTTCGTCCCCGCGGTGATGGAGCATATCGAGCTGGCGGGCATCCACTCCGGCGACTCGGCCTGCGTCATCCCGCCGATCAGCCTCGCCCCGAAACACATCGACACGATCGGGGAAGCGACCCGCCGCATCGCGCTCGAGCTGGGGGTCGTGGGGTTGATGAACATCCAGTACGCCATCTTCGAAAACACGGTGTACGTGCTCGAGGCGAACCCGCGGGCCTCGCGCACGGTGCCGCTCGTCTCCAAGGTCTGCGGCCTGTCCATGGCGAAGATCGCCACCCGCGTCATCCTGGGCGAAACGATCGCCGGGATCGGCCTGCGCGAGCGGCGCATCCCCCACTACGGGGTGAAGGAGGCGGTCTTCCCCTTCAACATGTTCCCCGAAGTGGACCCCGTGCTGGGTCCCGAGATGCGCTCGACGGGGGAGGTTCTGGGGCTCTCCTACTCGTTCGGCCGCGCCTTCTTCAAAGCCCAGGAGGCTGCCTCGGGGAGGCTCCCCCTCGAGGGGACGGTCCTGTTCACCATCGCCGACCGCGACAAGAACGCGGCGATCGAGCCCGCCCGCCGCTTCCGCGAGCTCGGCTTCCAGCTCATGGCGACCGAAGGCACGCACCGCTTTCTCAAGGAAAAGGGGATCGACTCGATTCCCGTCCCCAAGATCGGCGCGGGCCGCCCCGACCTCGTGGACGCGATCCGCGAAGGCCGGGTTCAGCTTCTGGTCAACACCCCGAGCGGCCGCCGCAGCGCCGCCGACAGCTCCGACATCCGCCGCGCGGCGATCCGGCACCGGGTTCCCTACATCACGACCACGGCAGCCGCGATCGCCGCCGCCAAGGGCATCGCGGCCCGCCGCGAGGGGGCCCCCCAGGTGAGGCCCCTGCAGCGCTACCACGCGGATATCCGCTGATCACAAGAAGATCCCTTGCCACCCGAGGAGGCTGAAAAACCATGGGCGGCCTGTTCGGTATCGCGTCCCGCTCCGATTGCGCCGGCGATCTCTTCTACGGAACCGACTACCATTTCCATCTCGGGACCCGCTACGGCGGCATGGCGGTGCGTAATGCGCGCGGGGTCAAGCGCTCGATCCACAGCATCGAAAACAGCTACTTCCGGACCAAGTTCGAGCCGGATCTGCCGCAGTTCAAAGGCACGACGGGCATCGGGGTGATCAGCGACACCGACCCCCAGCCGATCTTCATGGCCTCGCACCTGGGGACCTTCGGTCTGGTCACCGTCGGCAAGATCGCGAACATCGAGGAACTCGTCCGGCGTGCTTTCGGCAGGCGGCGCTATTTCTCGGACACCACCGGCGCGGGGATCAACCCCACCGAACTCACGGCGAACCTCATCATCGAACACGACAGCTTCGAGGCCGGGATCCGCGCCGCCCAGGAAGCGATCCGCGGGTCGCTGACGCTGCTGCTGCTCGCCGACAAGGGGATCTACGCCGCGCGCGACCGCCTGGGCCGCACGCCCCTGGCGATCGGCCGCCGCGGCGACGCCGTCGCCGCGGCCTCGGAGACCTGCGCCTTTCCCAATCTCGGCTTTCGCACGGAGGCCTTCCTTGGCCCCGGCGAGGTGGTCTTCTTCGACGCCGAGGGCTGGGAGCGAAGGCTGGCCCCGGGGCCCGAGATGCAGATCTGCGCCTTTCTCTGGATCTACTACGGGTACCCGGCTTCGGAGTACGAGGGGATCAACGTCGAGGAGGCGCGCAACCGCTGCGGGGCCGCGCTCGCCCGCGGCGATGAGACCGCCGTCGATTACGTGGCCGGGATCCCCGACTCCGGAATCGGCCACGCTGTCGGCTACGCCGCGGCGCGGGGGATCCCGTACCGGCGGCCCTTCGTCAAGTACACGCCGACCTGGCCGCGGAGCTTCATGCCCCAGAACCCGGCAATGCGCGACCTCGTGGCCCGCATGAAGCTCATCCCCGTGCGCAGCCTGATCGAGGGCAAACGGCTGCTCTTCTGCGAGGACTCGATCGTGCGCGGCACCCAGCTCAAGGACACGATCGGCACCCTCTACGCCTGCGGGGCGCGGGAAGTCCACATGCGACCCGCCTGCCCCGTCCTCATCCATCCCTGCGAGTTCATCAACTTTTCCACCTCGCGGTCCACCCTCGACCTCGCCGGGCGCCGCGCGATCCGGGAGCTGGAAGGTGATTCCCCCCGAGACCTTGCGGCCTATGCGCGCGCCGGATCCCCGGAAAACCTGGCCATGGTCGAGATCATCCGCCGCCGGCTGAACCTCACCACCCTGAAATACCAGCGCCTCGAAGACATGGTGGCCGCGATCGGACTTCCCCGCGAAAAGCTCTGCACCCATTGCTGGGACGCATCGAGCCGCTTCTGACCCGTCCGGCGTTCTGATCTTCAGCCGCCGACCCGCACCTCGAAGCCCCGCCCGGTGAAGAAAGCGCAGACCTCCTCGACCCGCCGCGGCGGGCAGGCGGGCTTCCCCTCCAGGGCGTAGCGGCGGCCGAGGCGCCGGTACTTGGGCTCTCCCAGGCGGTGGTAGGGCAAAAGATCCACCCGGCGCACCGAGCGGAGAGAGGCGACGAAATCGGCCGTTGCGGCAAGCGCCGGGGCATCGTCGTTCATGCCGTCCACCAGCGGGATGCGGATCACCAGCTCCGCCCCCGCCGCCGCAAGCCGCCGCGCGTTTTCGAGGACCCGCTCGTTTCCGCGGCCCGTGAGCCGGCGGTGCACCGCCGGGTCCACGTGCTTCAGGTCGTACAAGAAGAGGTCCACCACGGGGAGCAGCGTTTCGAGAATCCCCCAGTCCGCCTCGCCGCTCGTCTCGATCGCCGTGTGGGCGCCCTTCTCCTCCGTGCGGTAGCGCCGCAGCAGCTCGAGCGCAAATTCCGGCTGGCCGAGCGGCTCGCCCCCCGAAAGGGTGAGCCCGCCGCCGGAGTGCTCGGCATAGAGCGCATCGCGCGCGGCCTCGGCGAGCACCTCCGCGACGGTCACCCGCCGGCCGAACACCTGGAGCGCCATCCCGGGGCAGGCTGGCACACAGCGCCCGCAGCCGTCGCAGCGGGCCGGATCGATGAGGCGGGCGCCGTCTTCCGACGGGCGAATGGCCTGGAGGGTGCAGACTTCCAGGCAGCGGTTGCAGCCGACGCAACGCTCGGCGATCCAGACCGTCTCCGGGTGCGCCTGCTGGGACTCCGGGTTGCAGCACCAGAGACAGCGGAGCGGGCAGCCCTTGAAGAAGACGGTCGTGCGGATCCCCGGCCCGTCGTGGAGACTGAAGCCGCGGATGTCGAAGACCAGCCCGCTCGGGTCGCGATCCATCAGAGGCCGTGCTCGGCGCGCGCGAGGATCTCGAGCTGGATGTCGCGGCTGAGCAGCGTGAAGTAATCCGAGTACCCCGCGACCCGGATCAGGAGGTTGCGATGGCGTTCGGGGTGTTCCATGGCCTCGAGGAGGACGGCGCGGTCGACGATGTTGAACTGGACGTGATGGCCTCCCTGGCTGAAGTAGCCGCGGATCAGGGCGGCGAGCTTGTGCAGGTCGCGGTCGCTCTGGACCGTCTGGGGGCTGATCTTGAGGTTGAGCAGCGTCCCGTTGGTTCGTGCGTGATCGAGCTTGGCGACCGAACGCATCGCCGCCGTGGGCCCGCGACGGTCATGCCCCTGCACGGGGCTCACCCCTTCGGAGAGCCAGGCCCCGGCGCGGCGGCCGTCGGGGGTGGCGCCGGTGAGCTCGCCCAGGGCGATGTGGCTCGTGGTGGGCAGAAGATCCACCCAGTAGCGGCCGCCCTGGCAGTCGGTGTGCCGCTCGACGGCCGAACAGAAGATCTCCTGGACGGCGACGGCGAGTTCATCGGCGGCCTCGTCGTCGTTTCCGTAGTGGGGGGTCTGGTTCACGAGGAGAAGGCGAAGATCTTCGAACCCCTCCCAGTTCCGGTCCAGGGCCTCGATCAAACGCCCCAGGGGGAGGCTTTCGCGCTCGAAGACGTGGGTGCGGACGGCCGAGAGGGAGTCGGCGACCGTGCCGACGGCGACCCCGGAGATCGTGGCGATCTTGTAGCGCGACCCGCCCGCATGCCAGTCGGTCGCGGCGGCGATGCAGTCCTCGATCAGGGCCGAGGTGAAGGGGACGGGACAGTGCTCGGCGTAGATCGTGCGCACGAGGTCGTCGTAGCGCACCTTGAGGGCCACGAAATGCTCCACCTGCCTGCGGAAGGCGGTCATCACGTCCTCGAAGCGGGAAAAGCCGCGCGGGTCTCCGGTGGGGGGGCCGAGCCTTTCCCCGGTCAGGCGGTCGACGCCGTCGTTCAGGGCGAGCTCCAGCGCCTTGGCGAGGTTGAAGTAGCCGCTCGAGGCCATGCGGTCCTTGCCGTCGCAGAAACCGGCGACACACCCGTTCAGGCTGCTCGCGCGCGCGTCCTCGAGCGTCTTGCCGCGGTTCACCATGCCGAGCACGAGGACATCGGCGTTGAACATGGCGGGCATCCCGGTTCCCAGGCGCAGGACTTCGCAGCAGCGGTAGAGGAATTTCGGGGCCGTGACCGAGGCGATCTGCGCGGAGAGCCCGGGCTGCGGAAGCCTCGTGCGCTCGAGGGCGTTGAGGCAGAGGTAGGAGAGCTCGTTCACCGCGTCGCGCCCGGTGCGGGTGAGGCCCCCGATGTTCAGGTTCTGGAAGTCGGGGTAGGAGCTCGAGGTCTGGGACTCGCCGGAATCCTTGGCGAGGGTGATCTCGTCGAACTTGACCCAGAGGCAATCGATCAGCTCCTGGGCCTCGTCGACCGTCAATTCCCCGTGATCCAGGCTCCGGCGGAAGTATGGATAGAGGTACTGGTCGAAGCGTCCGGGCCCGAAGGCGTGGCCGGGGGTCTCGAGGTTGAGGACGAGGTGGGCGATCCAGAAGGATTGCAGGGCCTCGTGGAATCCGCGTGCGGGGTGCTCGGGCACACGGTCCAGGATGGCGGCGATCCGCTCGAGCTCGGCGCGTCGGCGAGGGTCGGGGGTCATGCGGGCCAGCCGCCGCGCCTCGGCGGCATGCCGCGCGGCGAAGCGGATCACGGCTTCGCAGGTGAGGGCCACGGATTCGAGGAAGACCCGGCGGCTCGCGAAATCGGGGGTCTTCGGGTCGAGCCGGGCGAGCGCGGCGTCGACCTCGCCCAGGATGCCCCGCATCCCGAGCCGAAGGACTTTTTCGTAGCCCGCCTGGATGTGTCCGATCGAGCGCGAGCGGAAATAGTTGTAAATGACCCCTCGTTCGTCCGCTCTGCGGATCTCCGCGGGCACGGCCTCCTCGATGCGGTCGGCGATCTGTCTTCCCTTCCAGTAGGGGAAGACCTCAAGGCGCAGGGTGCGCTTGGTTTCATCGCTGACGAAGAAGGGGGTGTCTTTGCGGGTCGCCAGCCGGTCGAGGTCGCGCTCGAGCCAGCTGCAGTTGATCTCGGGGTAGACGGGCGAGCCCCGGGGGGTGAGGGCCTTCATGCCGACGATGAGTTCGCCCTCCTGGATGACGACGGGGTGCTCGTCGAGCACCCGGGAGAGCATCTTCGCCCGACGCAGGGCGATCGGCCCGCCCTCGGTCTCGCGGAAACTCCGCGTGACGGAGACCGCGCGGTGGGCGTGGACCTCGGGGGTCGTGTTGCGGTTGCGCTCGATCCCCAAAACCACCCGTGGCGTGGGGTGAACCGGGCGGATCTCGGCATGCGGGCCTTCCGCTGCTGCGCTTCTCATGACATCTTCTCCTGGGGCCTGCGGGCGGCGGCCCGCTGCATGATCCGGGTCGCGCGGGCCACATGCTCGCGCGCGAGCCTTTCGGCACGCTCTCCGTCGCCCCGGCGGACGGCCTCGACGAGCGCCTCGAGCTCGGCGAGTGTGGCGCGGATCACCTCCGCGCTGCGGGGGAGAAAGGCCCGGATGTGTCCCTGGTGGACGTTCTGGTGCACGGTTTCGAGGAAAAAGCGGTGCAGGGGGTTCCCCGCGAGCTGGGCGAGGGCGAGGTGGATGTCGCGGTCGGCCGCCATGAACTCCTCCCAGCGGCGGGGGCCTTCGGCGGCAAGGGCGGCGGCGCGGGAAAGAAGCGCCTCGAGCTGCTTTCGCGCCCGTCCGTTGCATCGCCGCGCGGCGCGACGGGCGAGAAGCCCCTCGAGGTCCCGGCGGAACTCGGAGAGTTCGGCGAGCGAGATGCCCCGCGATTGGAGGAAAATCCGCAGCTGCTCGGCCATGGGCCCCGCGTTCACGGTCTTGACGAACACCCCGCCGCGATGGCCCTTGCGGATTTCCACGAGCCCCTTCTGCTCGAGCACGCGCAGCGACTCGCGCAGCGTGTTGCGGCTGACGGCGAAAACCTGCTGCAGGTCGCGTTCGGCCGGCAGCCGCTCGTTCTCGGCGTAGGCGCCCCCCAGAATGGCCGCCTCGAGTTGTGCGGTCACCGCCTCGAACGCCCGCTGGGGCTGCACCCGCTGGAACACCCGCCCCTCCCCGGTCTCTGATTTCAATGGTTCAACCATACTATCCAGTCCAAGCCCCTGTCAAGGAAGGAGGGCCTCCGGGGGGCCTCCCCGCGGGGCCTTCGACTGCAGGCGCACGGCGCACAAGCGGCCGCACATCGTGCACGCCTCTCCCCCGGCGGAGGGGCTTCGCTCCAGGCGCCTTCGCACGAGCCCGGGGTCGATCGCCCGCTCGGCCTGGGTTTCCCAGTCCAAGCGCCGCCGGGCGGCGGCCATGTCCCGATCCGGCCTGTCCGCTCCCGGGATGCCCTTGGCGATGTCCGCCGCGTGGGCGGCGATCCGGGCGGCGAGAACTCCGGCCCGCACCTCCGCGACGTCGGGCAGAGACAGGTGCTCGGCCGGCGTCACCGCGCACAGGAAGTCGGCCCCCGCCCAGGCGGCGATCGCCCCGCCCACCGCCGCGGCGAGGTGATCCCAGCCGGGCGCGATGTCGGTCGGAAGCGGCCCGAGGACGTAAAGCGGGGCCCCCTCGCCGAGGCGCTTGGCGAGTTCCACTTGTTGCCGGATCCGGGCGAGCGGCACGTGCCCCGGGCCTTCGACCATCACCTGGACGCCGCCCGCCCGTGCGCGGCGGACGAGATCCCCGAGGACGACCATCTCCCGGATCTGGGCGTCATCGCCGGCATCGGCGAGGCACCCCGGCCGCAGGGCGTCCCCCAGGCTCAAGACGATGTCCCCGGCGCGGGCGATTTCCAGGATACGGTCGAATTGTTCGTAGAGAGGGTTCTCCCGGCCGGTTGCACGCATCCAGGCGGCGAGGATCGCCCCGCCGCGGCTGACGATGCCGAGCACCCGGGGGGAACGCTCCAGGGCCTCGAGCACGGCTTGCGTCACCCCGCCGTGTATGGTCATGAAATCCACCCCCTCCTCGGCGTGCCTTTCGATGCCCCGAAAGAGATCCTCGGGGTGGAACTCGGCGGGCGGCCTGCCGCGCCGCAGGGCTTCGGCGGCGGCCTCGTAAACCGGTACGGTCCCCAAGGGGAGCGGGATCGTCGTCAGCAGTCGGCGGCGCATCGAAGCCTGATCGCCCCCGATCGAAAGGTCCATGATCGTGTCGGCCCCGGATTCCAGCGCGGCTTCGGCCTTGAGGAGTTCCGTCCCGGGGTCCGCCCGGTCGGGGGAGGTGCCGAGATTGGCATTCACCTTGGTCCTGAGGCCTGCGCCGACGGCAACGGGCCGGAGCGTCTCGCGTCGCCGGTTTTTCAGGAGGACGACCGTTCCGTCGGCGACCCGATCCCGGATCACCTCCGGGGGGAGCTTCTCGACCTCCGCGCAGGCCCGCACTTCCGGGGTGAGAATCCCGCGCAGGGCGGCTTCACGCTGGTTGCATCCCGGGGTCATGGTTTCTCCTCCCCTGCCCCCATCCGGGAGAGGATGAGCTCGGCCGCCCGGCGGCCCGAGAGGAGCATGCCGCCGAAAATCGGTCCCATGCGGGGCCCGCCGAAGGCGGCGTTGACGGCCATGCCGGCCACATAGACGCCGGGGCAGATCTCCTTTGTGTTCTCGACCGTGAGCTGCTCGGCGCGCTCGGCCCACATCGACTGCTCGCCCAAACGCTTTCCGGTGGCGGTGAAGAGTCGGATCCCCGCCTTGCGTTCGATCACGGCGAGCACTTCGCTGTCGTGGCCGGTCGCGTCGATGACCCAATCGGCGTGCACCGTAAGCGGGTCGACATGGAGACCGGCGACCTGGACGGCGGACCAGTTGACGACCAGCCCGATCACCCGTCCCTCGCGAACCACGACGTCCTCGACGCTCACCCCGTTCAGGATGCGGGCGCCGGCCCGAACGGCATGAAAGGCCAGGGCGCTCACCGCCTCCACGGCATCGGCCGTGTGGCAATTTTCCGCGAAACGGCGCGTGCGCACGCCGAAGGATTCCAGCAGCCCGCGCGCCTCGTCCTGGACGACGATCTCGTTGAAGAGCATGCCGCCGCCCCACATGCCCCCCCCGACGCCGAGTTTACGCTCGAAGAGAACGACGCGGCGTCCGGCACGCGCAAGAAAGCAGGCGGCGACCAGGCCGGAGGGCCCGCCGCCGACCACCGCCACGTCGGTCCGCGTGCAGTCCAGAAATTTCTCCAGGTAGCTCGATACGATGGCCCGCGTGATGACGACTTCATCGAGTGGCATGGCTTCATCCTCCTTGCTCCGAAAAGGGAAACATCCTGCGCAAGGGGTGAGCCGGCAGGCGGGATCTGCGCTGTTCTTCGGGCGGGATGGCAACCTTGCCGCGAAAAAAAGGGGCGCACCGCGGCAGCGAGGTGCGCCCCATGAGGCACGGATCCGATTCCGCCGTCCCTACGCTGGTATTACCCAGGTCAGGTTCAAAGGGTCTGATCTCAGCCGTGCAAGCCGGCACCCCTCGGTCAGGGGAATCCTGCCAGCGGCGGACGGCCCTTGTCAAGCAAAAAGGACTTCAGTCGCCGGGTTCCTTAATCCCCGCGATGCGTGGCATGCCAGCGGATGTCGGAGAGGATTTCGCGGATCTGCATTTGCCGCTCCGCCGGCCCGCGGATTTCGCCCCAGCCCTTCTGCAACTGAAAGAGCCCGTCGTAGGCTGTGTCGTGGTAGGAGCGCAGGAAATGGGGAATGCCGAATTGATGGAGAAGTGAAGTCAGCAGTTGCGCTTCGATCGCGTTCTCGACGACGGCGATTTTGATGAAATCGTCTGCTTCCGGTGAGGCCATGGAAATTTCCGGATCCGTGCAAAAAACCCGTGCATCCTTTCCGCCCGGGACCGGTCGGGATACCGCCTTTTGCTTTCGAAAAACAGGGGCGATTGCCCGGGCGGAAAGGGGATTGCCGGGCACCGTTCCTTCAGAAAAAGAAAGGACGGGAGCGGGGGGCGCGCCTCCTCGTTGCCGTCCTTCCTCCGGTGCAGAATGGACGGCTCGTCAGATCTTTTTGAGGCTGATCCCCGCCTTGGTTTTGCGGACGATGAAGCGCTCCTTGGCGCCGATGCCGAGACTGGCGACCAGCTCTTTGGATAAAATGATGCTTCCCCGCTTGCCGACCCCGATTTCCCTCGTTTTATCGGCCTTTCCCGCTCCCCGGCCGCCGCGGATCGCGGGAACCTTCCCCTCGGCGATCAGGGCGTTCATGTAAGCGGTCTTCAATTGCATGGAAGTCTTGAAGCCCATCTTTTTCATGATCTCGGACTGCGGCACGCCTTCTTCGATCATCCGGATCAGCTTTCCCCCGTCAAAGGATCTCTTTCTCGGCATGTTCGGTTTCTCCTTTCTTTGACATGAAGAACCAGTATGACGATCTCGAACCGTCTCGTTTATGGTATCAGCATGATCAAAAAAAAATCAACAGATTTTTATTCTTTTTGTTTTCTTTTTTGAAAAGAATATCGAATTTCAAACGCCCATCCGTTTCCGACGGGATCTTGACCCGCAAAGCGAGGGCATCCGTCGTCGTCACCGGCGGCATCGGCGGGAGACTCCAAAAAGATCGAATCCCGCTCGCCGGAAGAAGACTCCCTGCCGTCTGCTGCGGAAAGCTTCATTCCCCGGCTGGCGTTCGTTTGCATTCTCTGCGTTTGGGGCTTGCGAGAATCTTCTTTTCAATCCCGGCGCTATCCGGGGGCTTGGGCTGGGCCATCGGGAATTCGGTTCTTGCCCCAGCGGTCCGGGAAACGCATCAGCCATGGGCTCACTTTTCATTCAGGGGGAACGGGCCGTCGCAAATCCACGCCGTCTCGACGGCCATGCCGAAAAATCGGCAGCGGTGTGAAATCACTTCGTCGATATCGATCCTGACGCCTGAACAGAAAGGGGGGGGCCGAAAAGGCGGAAAGAGACACAAACAATAGATCAATGGACGTCCCCTGAAAGGGTGGCAGGCATTGACAGGAGCGTGGTTTTCCTTTAGAGCGTCGTGAGGGGCGAGGGGTCTTCAGTCCCGAACGGCGACAACAACGACTGATTCCCATTCAGATTTCAGCCCTACGGGTTTTCTCCGCCGGAGGGATGGTTTGTGCGGTGCACACTGCGGCCGAGGGCACTCCCCGAAGCTGCGTTCAACGCCCCTGGAAAGGAGAGAGCAGGCATGAAGAAAAGAAATGCATTCTGGCTCATCGCGTTGGGAATGACGGCGGTCATGCTTTCCCTGGCGGCAGGCGACGTCGCCGCGGCCGCGGTGAAAATCAAGTGGGGGGCGACCAGCGTCCGCTCCGGCCTTTACGCCAACACCGTGTCCCTCGGCGCAGCCGTGAACAAGGCCTTCCCCAACGACATCCAGGTGACGGTCGTCGAAACCGGCGGGTTTGTGGAAAACCTCGCCCGGATCCAGAAAAAGTCGATCCAACTCGGCCCGGCCGACGCCTCCGCCGCCTATGCCGCCTACAAGGGCATCATCGATTACCAGGGGAAACAGATGCCCGACCTGCGCTCGCTCTGGGGCGGCTACGTGACCCCCATCCACATCATCACCTCGAAGAAAAGCGGGGTGACGACCCTGGAAGGCCTGAACGGTCTTTCCTTCGCCATGAACCCCGGGACCACCTCCGGCCGGGTGATCGAGCTCTTTTTCGACGCCCTCGGCATCAAGCCCAATTATAAGATGATGGGTCTGGCCGCGAGCGTGGATGCCATGAAGGCAGGCGTCGTCGACGGCTGGTTCAAGGCCGGCTTCAAGGACGCCGCGATCCTCGACCTCGAGTCCACGATGGACATCAACATCATCCCCATCACGAAGGAATCGATCGAGAAGATGAATCAGAAATACCCGCGGCACGGACTGAGCATGATGGTGCCGGCGGGGCTCTTCAAGGCGCTTCCCAAGGAGCAGCTGAGCTTCGCCTACGTCGTGAGCGACTTCGTGCACAAGGATGTGCCCGATGAGGTGGTCTACAAGATCGTCAAGGCGGTCTGGGACAGCCGCCAGGAACTGGTCGCCAATCTCACCACCCTCAAAGAGGGTCGCTTCGACCAGATGTACGACATGGCGATCGAGTTCCGCCTGGGCGTCCCCTTCCACCCGGGGGCTGCGGCTTTCTATCGCGACACGCTGAAGGTCACGATCCCGCCGGATCTGGTCGCACCCAAGTGATCGACGCCGGCCGAAAACCGATTCCTCGCGAAGAGCGGGCGGCGGTGGGCTCACGCCGCCCCCTCTTCCGCTTCTCTCCGAACCGGAAAGGGGGACATCATGAAGTTTGATGCCGTCCATCGGCTGATCACGCTTTGCCTGATCCTCGGATTGACCGCCTTCGCTTGCAGCGCTCCGGTCGTCACCCCGGAGTCGAAGGCCCAGATCACCCTCAACCCCGCCGCCGGGAAAAAAGGAACCGTGATCGCCATCGAGGGCAAGGGATTTCAGGCGGGAGAGATGATCGACATCACGCTCGATTTGGGCGGGGGCAACCTGGTCGGGCTGGGAACGGAAAAAGTGGAAGAGATCAAGGCCGACGCCGCCGGGGCCTTCAAGGTGAACTCCGGGATTCCGGTCAACGCGAAGCCGGGCACTTACAAGGTGATCGCCGAAGGAAACAAGGGCGGCAAGGCCCAGGCGCAACTGGTCGTCCAGCCCTAAAACTGCTTCCGGCCCGCCCCGCCTGCACACCGGCCTGAAAAGAATGAGGGCGGGCCGCTTCTCTTACCGCCGTGTACGGACCCCCTTGCCGGTCGGGCGACGTCGTCAGGGGAATCGATCGCGGTCGCCGACGATCGGCAGGACCTCTGCGAATGATCTCTATCCAACATCCCAGAAGGTGATTCATGCGCAAGTTGAAAGGCGGTTGGGGACAACTTCTCAACGTTCTGGTCGCCGGCTGGAGCCTCTTTCTCCTGGTCACGGCGCTTTACATGGCGCTTCATCCGCTGCTCATGGGCGCGATCTCGCTCATCTTCGGACTCGCGATCGTCTTTCTCGTGTATCCCCTCCACCCCGGGAGGCTGGAGGCCAAGGGCGGCCTGGGGACGCTCCTCTTCGGGACCAAGACATCGCCGTCGGTGCTGGATCTCGCTCTGATCGTGATCAGCGTCGTCCCTTGCATCTACATCATGGCCGACTGGGAGAGCATCGTGCGCTCGCCGGGGATGTACGAGACCTACCAGCTGGTCCTGGGGGGGGGCTTGGTCTTGTGTCTGCTCGAGGGCACGCGCCGTGCGCTCGGGAACTCCATCCCCATCCTGGTTCTCTTCTTTCTGCTTTATGCCCTATTCGGGGTCTATGTCCCAGGCTCTTTCGGGCACGCGGGCTTCGACCTCGAGGAGATCCTCTACCAGCTCTACCTGATGAGCGAAGGCATCTGGGGGCTGCTCACCGACATGACGAGCCGGCTGATCGCCCTCTTCGTGGTTTTCGGCCCCGTCCTCTTCGCCACCGGCGTCGGCAAGAGCTTCATGGACATCAGCCTGCTTCTCGGCGGGCGCTTCCGCGGCGGGGCGGGCCACGTGGCGGTGATCTCGAGCTCCTTTTTCGGAATGCTCTCCGGCTCCTCGGTCGCCAACGCCGCCACCACGGGGTCGTTCACCATCCCCACCATGAAGCGGCTGGGCTTTCCGGCCCGGTTTGCCGCGGGCATCGAGGCCTCGGCCTCCTCGGGCGGCCAGATCATGCCGCCCATCATGGGTGCAGGCTGCTTCATCATGGCCGAGTTCCTGAACATCTCCTACACCAAGGTCATGATCGCCGGGCTCATCCCCGCCCTTCTCTACTTCGTCGGCATCTCCTGCGGTATCTGGGTCGAGGCGGGCCGGCACAACCTCGGCAAACTCCCCGAGGAGCTCATGCCCAAGGTGCGGGAGGTCTTCGGGCTGAAGCAGGTGCTCACCTTTGCGCTGCCGGTCGGCACCCTGATCGTGATGCTCGCCCTCTTCCTCCCCCCCCAGATGTGCGCCGCCTGGGCCCTGGTCGTGGCGATGGCGATTTATCTCTTCCTGAGATCGGAACCCCCCTTCGTCGAAAGGCTCAAAACCATCTGGGGGGGCTATTTCCAGGCGGTCACGACCGCCCTCGCCTGGCTGATGGTGATGATGGCCTGCGTGCAGATGGCGGTGACGATGATCTCGCTCACCGGTTTCGGGGTGAAGGTCTCCCAGATCATCATCGACCTTGCGGGGACGAGCCTGGTGCTCGCGGTCATCGCCACCATGCTGACGGCCCTCATCCTGGGGATGGGGATGACGACGACCGCGGCCTACGTCATCGCCGCCGCGGTTCTCGTACCCGCCATGCAGGGCTTGGGCCTGCCGGCCCTCGCCAGCCACCTCTTCATCTTCTATTTCGCCATCAAGTCCGGTCTCACCCCGCCGGTCTGCATCACGGTCTTCACCACCGCGGCCATCGCCGACAGTAACTGGTTGAAAACCGCCTGGGATGCGATGAAGCTGGGGATCGGCGGCTACATCATGCCGTTTTACTTTCTGTTCATGCCGGGCTATCTCTTCGAGGGGGAACTGTGGTGGATCCTCTACCTGCTCTTCTCCGGGACGGTCGCCATGCTGGCCATCGAAGCGGGGGCCATGGGCTATTTTAGAAAGCACTCGACGGCTCTTGAGCGGCTGATCTACTTTGCCGCGGGGCTGCTCATCCTGGGCCCCCTGGAATACAGCATCGCCGGCCTTCTTCTCTTCGGTGCAGGCATCCTGCTTGAGCGCTTGGATCTTCCGATCCCGGTCCTCGGCAAGCGCCCCAGCGCATAGGGGACGTGCATAAATATATTACTAAAGCGGGCAACTGCGATCTGAGCGCAAGCCCGATCCGCCGCCCTTCCCTTCCCCGCCGAGAGCTCCCGGCGCAAGGGAGGAATGGAAAAGCAGCCGCCGGAGTCTCTTCCCGTAGGGCGGATCGTCAAAACGTCAAAATGATAAAAGAATGAACGTCCCCTATATTCTATATGGCCCGACTTTTTCGGCTTCGATCCGCTCGAAGCCGCGGGCGAGGTGCTCTTTCGCGGTTTCATCCAGGCGCTCGGAGGCGATGCGAAAAAGGGCATATTCCTCTTTCTCGATGTGTCGGCGGAGCAGGAGGGCGTATTGACGGGCGGCGGCGGTGAAACGGAACCTTTCCTCCGCCCCGCCGGCGGGGATGCGGGCGAGCGCCTCGCGCATCGAGGCGACAAGACGCCGCCCTTCTTCGTGTTCGTCGAGCATCACGCCGATCGGCCCGCCTTGACGAGACACCCCCAAGGCCTGGAGCGCCGGAAAGAGAAAAGACTCCTCCCTGCCGGGATGGCAGGCGTCGACGAAGACCTCAAAAAACTCGAGCAAGCGCTCCGCTTCCGGCATCAGGCAGGCGAAGGCCGCCTCATCGCCCTGCGCTTTTTCGACCCTGCTCTCCAGGATCGCAACGCTCTTAAGCACGGTGCGGTGTTCGGTTTTCAATTCTGCAATCGGATCCATGGCGGTCTCCTTCAAGGCGGTGCGCGGAAAAGGGGATCCGGCCAGCGCATCGTCCGGCAAGAGCGGTTCGCTCATTTCGTGCCCACGGCCGCATAGGCCTTTTCGCCCTTGACCCCCAGCCCGGCAGGCGATCGGTCGGGAAGACGCTCGCAGGACCAGCCGGTCTTGAGGCCGGCAAGGAACCAGACCAGCGCGGCAACCCCCACGAGAAACAACGTGTCGCCGACAATCCGCAGCCGGTGCAGAAAATCAAGGACCGGCTGCTGCAGGAATTCGGCGCTGCGCGCCATCCAGAGGCCGTGCTCCATGCCCGCAGCGGCTTGGGTAAGCCCGACCTGAGCCGGGAACCGAGGCCCGCCCCTCTGCTGCCGCAGGGTGCGCGCCTCCCCCCGCCAACGCCGCCGGCAAAAGCCTGCGCCGCTTGACGGAAGAGTTTCAGCGGCACCTCATCCTCAAGGCCATCGAGGAACAGGGAGGGAACCGCGCCGCCGCCGCGCGGGCGCTGGGGCTTCATCGCAGCAACCTCCACCACCTGGCCGTCAGGCTGGGTATCCCAAGCGGCAAGAGGAAGCCGTCCGCCTGAACCGGTCGGATGCGCTGCGCCGCCAACCCCGCCCTGCCGGCGCATCCGCTGCGGGCCCTCTCACGGCCGGGGGGGAAGCGACGGCACCGCCGGACCCGTCGAGTACGGCGCCGGCGGAGCGAGAAGCCGCGCGAGCCGGGGGGACTACTGATCGAGGTGGGTTTGGATCGCCTGGATCAGCCTTTGGATGTCCTCGGCGGTGAGCTTGCCGTCCTTGCGGAAGATCAGTTTCCCTTCCTTGTCGAAGGCAAGGACGTTGCTGCTGTCGTCGGCGATTTTCCAGGCCCCCACGAGGACCCGCTGATCGTCCCGCACGTAAATGGTCCGGGGGTAACGCTTCTGCTTTTCCTCGAGCGAAAGCGAAATGGCGAAATTGGGCATCCAGGTGGCCGCCATGTTGATCACGGCCACGGACTGAAACTTCTCGGCCGGGAATTTCTCCCTGTCGAGGGCCTCGCTCGCCTCGTGGTTGGTGTCTTTTTCATCGGGGTCCACGTAAAAGAGGACATGGACCTTGCCTCTGAGCTCGTCGCTGCGCCAGGGGGTCCCGTCCAAGCGTCCTCCTGAGCTTCCCTGGAGTTCGACGGGGGGCGGAACCTGGCCCGGTTCAACGGCTCGAGCCCACGGGGGCGACGCCGACACAAGCGCGATCGCCACGCAAAGCGTTGGTAGAACCTTCACCAGCACCTCCTCCTTCTCCGGATTCGCCGCCCCTGTGGAATCCCGGCCCGGGCTCTCGGCGCCGGCGGCCTCAACCTTCGAGGCCCCGCACGCGGAACCGACGAACCCACATCGCGGGCCCCGGCCGGATCACGGCGTCAAGCAGGAAGATTTCCACCTATATCCTGCCGCGGATCGCATCGCATACCAAGGCGGGCCTTGCTATTCAGAAATATCCAAGAACACGGGGACACTTCGGGCGTTTGAAAAGATGCAGACAAACTTGGAGATTCTTTTTGAAGAGGCCGCAAACCGCACAGCGCAGCCGATTCCAACGGACCCGGTCCCATCAGGGCCCGACGGCCAACCCCGCGGGATTTCGGGTGGGTCCACGGCTGCCCGGCCGGGTCGAGCCCGGGAGAGTACGAAGGAATTGCGAAAACACGCAGTTTGCCTTCGAACGGCGCGATCTGCTTCGGCACCTTCTTCGACCGATGCACCGGATGCCGATCCGAGATCAGAAAAAGGGGCCGCAGCGCTTTGCACATCAGCGGCTCAGGAACTCACAGGTCTGCTCAGCCGCCGGGGTGTCTTCCACGAACACAATCCATACCGACGCGCTCCCGGCCGGCTGATCGCGCCGACCATGTCCAGGCTGAACCTCCCGCCGGTGGCTCGAACCACCGGGGTCTTTCCTCGCAGGGCCCAGGTTTGCCCCTGATGAAAATCTGACCGCACGCCCGTCTCATCTTCTTTCACGCACGGAAATCATTCTTGTTGCCGACGCTCTAGCGCTTCAGCGTCCAGCGAACAGGCGTGGTAAAGCGGCCGCCGGAGCAACCCCTCCCATTGAGCTCCCGCTGAGCCGAATCCCGAACAGCCGGGAGACCGCCATGGCCACAGCCCTGCGTCCACAACGCAAGGGGAAAGTTCAATTGCCGCGGATCACTGCCGCTCACCGCCTTGTGGATCCGTCGGATATGCCGCGCGGAGAGCGTATCTTGGGGCGCCCGCTGGCCTTGCCGCTGCGCAGCGCGCGCCATCCGCCGGCAAGATACCAGGCAAGCCGGTTGTAAATCCAGCCCCGCGCGAAGCCAAAAGCCCTAATGACCACTTCGGGGCTTTCTCCCCCGTGAACGCGTTGAACGGCCCGGGTCCGAATTTGCTTCAGTGCCTTCGCATCCCGCTTTCGCCCGTCCTGCTTTTTCATGCATGCGCATGGATCACCGAAAGGTCTTCCTGTCCACATGGGTATGCTCGGGCTCGTAGATTGACACCCCTGCAGGCTCGCATGGCGTAGCGTTTCTCGGCCTTCTTTGCGGGCAAACGGTTGTTTTTTCGATAACAACCATCGCCCTGTAAAGAATTTCAACAATGAATCGGTTGGCGCATCTGAAAATCGATTTTAACACGAGGGATACACAGAACTATTTCGTCAAAGAGCCCTGGCAGGACGATCCTGTACCCGCTGTGCAGGCAAAGCAGTGCTCGCGGACGACTATTTCGCGGTGGGCAAGACGGCGGATATCGCAATCTTTGATATGAATCGGAGCGCCGCTGTTGACCATGAGGTCCAAGACCTGGTTGAAATCGCAATCATAAAGGTGTCCGCCCCAACCCACTGAAGGGGTTCTGCGGCACATCACTTTTTCCCCGGTTTGGGCGTTGAGTGCGGATTGAAGCGTTCGAAGATAGTCCTTCAAGTTCCCACTTGCGGTCAGATACTCCAAATAGCGCCCGATCGGGCAATTGACCAGAGTAAAGAGCGTGTTGAAATTCACACCGAACTCATGCTGCAATCTTCGTCGATACTCCGCTTCCCAAGACGTCCGGGAACCGGGAAGATAAGCGCCCGCAGGGTTGTGGACCAGACCCAATTTCAAGATGCCGCCGCTTCTGCCGTATCCGATCCGGTTCAATTCCCGAATCGCCGCTGTCGCCTGGTTGAACGTGCCGGCACCTCGCTGCCGGTCGGCTCGTTCGGCACGATATTCCGGCAGCGACCCGACGAGTTCGACCTTGTGGGCAGCGAAAAATTCCATCAAGCTCCGGTTGGCGGGTTCGAGCAACACCACCAGATTGCTGCGCACAATCAGCCGCTTGCCCAGTCCGGCCATGGCGTGAACCAGCCATTCGATGTCGGGGTGGAGCTCGGGTGCGCCTCCGGTGATGTCGATGGTCGTCACCCCCGCATACCCGGCGGCATGGACGCAGTGCTCCAGGATCCCGCGCGACATCATTTCGGTCCGCTACGGCCCGGCCGGAACATGACAATGCTTGCATCTCAAATCGCATCGACGCGTGATGTTCAGTTGCAGGATTTCGACGGTTTCAGCCCGCAAGGGATAAAACCCGCACGCCTTCAGCCGGTCGATGAAGCTGTCGGGTGCGATGGCGGGTTGATTAGCGTTCACGGATTACATCTCCCTTTGGTGGATGATCTTTCGGATCGGCGTTGCATGCGCCAAGGTGTCGCCGGCCACCATCGCCGCACCGACATGCACCGCCTCCATCATCTCGTCACGTCCCACTCCGAGCGAAAGGCACTTGAGGTGGCGACTCCGTAGTAATCAAAAACTCGGCTCCGGCCTCGGGGGCATCCTCGCCGATGTTGGTAAAGTCCTCAAGCTTCTGCCGTTCGTAGTACGTCTCGCTCATGGCATTTTTCCTTTCACGGCTGCATGGGTAGAGCAAAATCGACGCGTGGCTTAACGCCGCCACGCCATCAACCGGGAAAAAAGCTTCTTGGCGAAAGGGGTGAGCCGCGTGCGATTGTATGCATCCCCGACCTGGCGCACGGCTTCGGCCAGCGTCGGATACGGATGAATGGTGGCGGCAATGTGTTTGAGCCCCAGTCCGTTCGTCATCGCCAGGGTGATCTCGGATATCATGTCCCCCGCGTTTTGAGCCACGATGGTGGCCCCGGCGATCGTGTCGCTGCCCTGGCGCACGTGCACGCGGACAAAGCCCCGGGTTCGGCCTTCGAGAACGGCGCGGTCCACCTCGGCCAGCTCCCGGGTGAAGGTTTCCAGTGCGATCCCCTGCTCCTCGGCCTGCTTCGGATAGTGCCCGACATGGGCGATTTCCGGGTCCGTGTAGGTGCACCAGGGAATCGTCAAGGCGCTCGCCTTGGCGCGACCGAAAAAAAGCGCGTTCCGGATCACGGTTCGCGCCATGAAATCGGCGGCATGGGTGAACTGATAGGGCGAACAGACGTCCCCGGCCGCATAAATATGGGGCTGGGTCGTCTGAAGCCGGTCGTTGACCTGAACGCCTTTCTTTGAATAGGTCACCCCCGCCGCTTCCAGCCCCAAACCCTCGACATTGGGTGAGCGTCCGACCGCGACCAAGAGCTTGTCCACGACCTCGTCATAAACCCGTCCATGGGATGCAACCGCCAGTCGCACCCGGCCTCCCTCCGCCTTTGACAGCTTCAGGTCCCGGCCACAGCACAAAAGTTTCACGCCGTCCTGGAGCATGGATTCCAAGACAAGCCCGGAGGCATCACTGTCTTCACGCGGCAAGATACCGTGGGTGGCCTCCACCAGAAGCACCTCCGAGCCGAACCGGGCAAAGCTCTGGGCCATTTCACAGCCGATGGGCCCGGCGCCGATGACGGCAAGCCGCTTCGGCAGCTCCGTCAAGGAGAAGAGGGTCTCATTGGTCAGGTACTCGACCTGATCCAGACCGGCAATCGGCGGAGCCGAGGCCCTGGCGCCGGTGGCGATGACCGCTTTCTTGAAGCGAAGCTTCTCTCCTCCGACCTCAAGCGTGTGAGAATCCACAAACCGTCCGTGACCGATGAAGACATCGACCCCCAGTCCGCTGAACCGCTTGGCGGAGTCGTTCGGGGCGATCGAGGCCCGCAGCCGGCGCATGCGCTCCATGACCCGGCCGAAATCGACCCGCACCCCCTCTGGAACATGGATCCCGAACTCGGCGGCACCGCGGACGGCGGCCACCGCGCGCGCTGCACCGATCAGCGCCTTCGACGGAACGCAGCCGAAGTTGAGACAGTCCCCCCCCATCAGATGACGTTCGACCAGAGCCACCTTCGCACCCAACCCGGCCGCGCCGGCCGCACTGACCAAACCGGCCGTCCCGGCCCCGATCACGACCAAGTTGTATCGCGCGGCGGGTTTCGGGTTCACCCAATCGGACGGGTGCACATGCGCGGCCAAATTACGGTTGTGCTCATCCCAGGGCTGAACAATCGGGTCGCCGTTATTTTTCTCCGACATGGTTGGCTCCTTGGCGAAGGAATTCCTGCGGATTACGCTTTTTGGGCCACATGTGTAACATATACCGTCACCAGGAACGTCGCCAGAAGCCAGACGCCGGATAGCACCCATTCGGCGCTGGTGTGGGTGTGCCCCCCCACCCCTGAACTGGAGAGGTCTCCTGCAGGCGATCCTGGATCACGGCGCCGGGAATCATGCCGCTCCACGATGCAAAGAAGTCGTGCCGCCGGCTTACCTTGGTCAATCCGCAGGCGTAGTGGAGCAGGTGGAAAGGAAAGACGGGAGAAAGCCGAGTCAAGAGGACGATCGTTCAGCCCTCCTTTTCAGCGAGCGCCCTCAAATATCGGCCGGTGGACGGTTGAGGAGGTCGACTTTTTTAAGATTATGATCGCGCTTTCAACGGCAAGGCTCCCGAGATGGCAACAGTCGCTCTCATGAATGATTCCGACAACACAGGCGAGTCCTCGGTTTCGTGTATGGATTGGGTTGAAATCCGAAAAGAGTATTGATGCGCTCGGCCAACGGGAACGGCGAAAGGAAGACAAGAGCGTCGGTTATGCGTTTTTCGGCAATTGAAATATGGGCTGCGCATCGCGTGCCCGACTCAAACCAAGATAGTATCCTCTCTCATCAGCAGCGGGCACCTGTTTCTTCCAAATCACTTCACGTTGCGTCTCGAAAACCAGAATGGAGATCATTTTTTCGCTTGAAGCTCGGCACAGGCTTGGAAGACAACCTGGAGGGAAAAAAACAAGGGGTTCGGTTTTAACCGAAACCCCTTGAATTCATCGATGGCGTCCCCAAGGGGATTTGAACCCCTGTTGCCGGCGTGAAAGGCCGGTGTCCTGGACCTGGCTAGACGATGGGGACGGAAACCCGCAAACGGTATTGCCCTGGTGGGCCGTGCTGGACTCGAACCAGCGACTCTCTGCTTAAAAGGCAGATACTCTACCGCCTGAGTTAACGGCCCGGTCGCGTATGAAACAAGTCTATATACGGGCGGAACCCGCCCTTGTCAACATCAAAGGAATCCCGCAAGGCGGCTCAAAAAAACTGAACCGCCCCCGCCCAGGCGAGCCCGGCGACGAGAACCCTGCGATCCCGGGGACGAAGCCGCATCGGCCGCGGGCTCCGTTCGTCGCGGTAGCAGCGGGCCTCCATGGCGAGCGCAAGGCTCTCGGCCCGCAGAACGATCCGCGCGAGTGCGGGGAGGGCAAGACACCGGATCCGCCGCACGGGGTTTCCCCGCCGCCCTCCCCCCCGGGCCGCCTGGGCTTCCCGCAGGGATTCGATCTCCGCAAACGCCAGCGGGACGAGGCGCACCATGAGGCCGAGCAGAGTCCCCACGCGCGCCGCCGGCACGCCGGGCAGCGGCCGGAGAAACCACTCGACCGCCGCCTTGACCTCGGCCGCGGGCGTCGTGGTGACGAGCATCGCCCCCAGGAGGAAAACCAACAGCAGCCGCAAGGCGACCTCCGCCCCCGAAAGGATCCCCTCCTTGCTCACCGAAAACCCGAAAACCGTGAAAAGCGGCTCGCCGGCGAGCGAAAGGGCGCGTGCGGCGAAGACGAAGAAGAGCAGGGCGGCAAAGGAAAGAGACGACCTTTTCTCGATACCGCGCAGAGCGCCTTCCCGCCAGCCGATGACGACCGGGGGAAAGCCGAAACCGATCAGCGCGGGAAGGCCGAGAGGAATGCCGGCGATCGACCAGGCGGCGAGCAGAACCAGTTTCACCCGCGGGTCGAGGAGCGAAAGCCCCTTCCTCGCAGAGGGCGCAGGCGGGCGGAGGCCGTTCACGAAAGCCATGTAAGCCCCCGGATGCCTCGAGCGTCGGTCGCCGGCCGTTTCACGCCGCACGCTTCGACGCAAGCCAGTGCCTGCCCCGGTCTGCCCTCGCAGAGGATTCTTCCCCCTTTCATCAGCACCAGCCGGTCGGCGTGGGCGAGAACCTTGTCGAGATCGTGGGTGGTGACGATCACCGTGCGCCCCTGCCGCTGGAGCGAAACGAGCACCTCGAGCACCCCGCGCACGCCGGCGTAATCAAGGCTGGCGAAGGGCTCGTCGCCGACGACGACCCGGGGTTCCATGGCCAGCACGCCGGCGAGTGTCAACCTCCGTTTTTCGCCCCCCGAGAGAAGATGGGGCCTCCTGTCGGCGAGGTGGACGAGCCCCGTGCGCGCGAGCGCCTCCGCCACCCGACGATCGATCTCCGGCCGGGGAAGCCCCAGATTCTCCGGCCCGAAGGCCACATCCTCGCGAACCGTCTCGCCCACGATCTGGCTTTCCGCATCCTGGAAGAGCATCCCCACGAGAAGCCGCGCCTTGAGCGGCTCCCGGGCCGCATCGACGCCGCAGACGCGCACCCGCCCCGCAGTGGGCCGGAGCAGCGCGTTCAGGTGCCGGAGCAGGGTCGTCTTCCCCGAGCCGTTCTCGCCGGCGACGACGACGAATTCGCCCTCCTCCACGGTGAGCGAAACCTCCCGCAGCCCCCACGTGCCGTCCGCGAAGCGATGGCTCAGGCGGTCGATTTCGATCATCGCGGCCATGGGCCCGATTTCAGCATGCAGGGGAAATCTCTTGCCGTTGCAGCAGCGGCCGGATCGAGCGCGCGGCGAGCGCGGCCGCCGCAACCTTGAGGCCGTCCCCCGGGAGAAAGGGCAGCATGCCCGCGGCGATCGCCTTGGAGACGCTCATCCCGGTCACGACCTTGAGCCAGCTCACCCCGCAGAGATAGAGAAGAAGCGATCCCAGAACGAGCGCGGTCAGGTCACGCCACAGCCGCGGCGGCCGGCCCTCGACGATTCGTCCCACGAGAAAGACGACCGGCAGATAGCCCAGGAGAAAGCCCCCCGTCGGGCCGGCGAAACGGGCAAGACCGCCCGTCCCGCCGGCGAAAACGGGAAGCCCGACCGCGCCCGCCAGGAGGTAGATCCCGACGCTCGCCACCCCCCAGCGGCTGCCCAGAAGAAGCCCGGCCAGCATGACGAAGAAGTTCTGCAGGACGATCGGCACCGGACCGACCGGAACCGCAACGTAAGCGCCCACCGCCGTGAGGGCGGCGAAGAGGGCGGCAAAGACCACGGGGCGGAGCGATGCCGCCGTCGAGGTCGCCGCAGGGCAATCCATCCTGTCCATCGTTTGCTCCTTTCGCTTGCCTTTTCAGAGGAAACAGTCGCCGTGCAGGACCGTGCGCAGCCGCCCGCCCGGCTCCTCCACGAGCAGCGCCCCGAAGGGGTCGATGTCGCGTGCGACCCCCCGGACTTCCTCCGTTCCGGTCGAGACGCGCACAGGCTTTCCGAGCGTGACCGTGTGCCCCTTCCAGCGCGCGATGATCCCTTCCCAGGGCGCGGCGGACGCCTCCTTTTCGAGATCGTCGAGCAGGCGGGCGAGGACCTCCCGGCGTGAGATCTTCCTCCCCAGGAGCTGCGCCAGCGAAACCGCGGGCGGCCGGACCCGTGGGGGGTCGTTGTTCACGTTCAGCCCGACCCCCACGTTCACGAAGGCGACCTCCTCCCCCTCGGCTTCCATTTCCGATAGGAGCCCGCAGAGCTTGCGCCCGCCGACCAGGATGTCGTTCGGCCATTTGACCCCGGCATCGACCCCGAAATCGCGCCGGAGAAGCGTGACCAGCGTGCAGGAGACGAGAAAGTTCACCCGCGGGCTGAAGAGAACCGGGATCCGCGGCCGCATCACGATCGTGACATAGAGCCCCCCCTCCTCCGAAACCCAGGGCCGACGCAGCCGGCCGCGCCCCGCCGTCTGCCGCTCGGCCACCACCGCGGTGAAGGCCGGGCAGCCCTGCCGGGCGAGCTCGCGCGCCACATCCATGCTCGAGCCGACCTCCTCGAGGTAGACGATCCGCTCCTCGCGGCCGGGAAACTCCCAGGGGTAGGGCCGGTCGGGGCTTGCAACCAGTCGATAGCCTCGCGGGCCGGCCTCGATCTCGTAGCCCAGCTCGATCAGGCGCCGGATGTGTTTCCAGACCGCGACCCGCGTGGCCCCCAGTCGCTCGCAGAGAACGGGGCCGGAGACGGGCCCTTCGTTGGAACGCAAAACGCGCAAGATCGCGGACTTCATCTTCGGTTAACCTTTGATTCGTCTGAGGTTAACGAAAAGGGTTGGGGGAGTCAAGCGGCGGGGCTGGAGCCCTTCCCGGGGCGTTTCCCTTCGAGGGCGCGGGCCGTCGGGGGGCATCTGGCCGCGCGGTGACTCAGAGGGCGGCGAGCAGTCGCTCGGGGAGGTTGTCGAAGCCGCCGTTGGACATGATCAGCACGACGTCGCCCGGCCGTGCCGTGTGGAGAAGGTGCTCGAGGATCCCCTCGGTGTCGGCGAAGGACAAGGCCTCCCGCCCTTGCGCCCGAAGCGCGTCGGCAAGCCTCGCGGCGCTGAAGCGCTCGGCCGGGGGCACTTTCTCCGGCAGAGCGATCTCCCGCACCAAGACGCTGTCGGCCCCCCGGAACGCCTGCGGGTAGACCTCCTGGAAGACGTTGCGCATGCTCGTGTTCGAGCGCGGCTCGAAGACGGCGACGATCCGCCTTCGCGGGTAGGCCTCCGCCACAGCGGCGATCGTCTCGCGCACGGCGGTCGGGTGGTGCGCGAAATCGTCGATCACGAGCACCCCGCGCTTTTCGCCGCGCACCTCCTGGCGGCGCTTCACACCGCGGAAACTCTCGAGCGCCCGGGCCGCATCCTGCGGGCCCACCCCCAGGCTCTCGGCGAGCGCGATCGCGGCAAGAGCGTTCAACAGGTTGTGACGGCCGATCAGACGCGTGCGGAAGCGCCCGTAGAAGGTCTTCCCCTTAAAGACCTCGAAGCGGCGGAAGCCTTCCCCCGCGGGGAGGATCTCGATCCGCCAGTCCGATCCGGGATTCATCCCGTAGCGCGACACCGCGGCGGGTGTGGCGCCGAGGAGCCGGTCCATCGCGGGCTCGCCGTCCCGGGCAAAAAGCCTGCACTCGGGGGCGAGCCGCTCGAGGAGCCGGCCGAAGGCGGACTCGACCGCGGCCAGGTCGCGGTAGATGTCGGCGTGGTCGAACTCGAGGCTCGTCCAGATGAGCCGCGCCGGTTCGTAGTGTAGAAACTTCGGCCCCTTGTCGAAGAAGGCCGTGTCGTACTCGTCGCCCTCGAGCACGATCTCGCCTCCCGCCCCGAGGCGGAAGTTGCTTTCAAAGTCGACGAGGATCCCCCCGATCAGAAAGGAGGGGTCCCGCCCCGCGGCGTGGAGAATCCAGGCGCAAAGGGCCGAAGTCGTGGTCTTGCCGTGGGTGCCGACCACGACGAGCGCCCGTTTGCCGCGGGCCGCGAAGCGGTTGACCGCCTGGGGGAGCGAGCAGAAGGGGATTCCGCGGCGGGCGCACTCGACCGCCTCGGGGTTGGCGGCGGTGACCGCGTTGCCGATGACCACGAGATCGGGGGCGGGGTCGAGGTGTTCGGGCCGGAAGCCCTCGAGGACGGGGATGCCGCGCGCGGCGAGAAAGCCGCTCATCGGGGGGTAGATCTTGCGGTCCGAGCCGCGCACCTCGCAGCCGAGCTCTTGCAGCAGGCAGGCGAGCGCCCCCATCGCCGTCCCGCCGACGGCGATCAAATGGACGCGGCGGACGGTCTCCGGGATGCGGTTCAGGCGGAGATCCATGGCTGCCGGGGCCGCCCGGGTGCCGGCCTTCGCATTACAAGGCGATCTGCCGGAAGACCTTGGCCGCCGCCGCGATCGTGCGCTCGATCTCCCCGCTTCCGTGAGCGCTCGAGAGAAAGAGCGCCTCGAACTGCGAGGGGGCGAGGTAGACGCCCTCGCGGCGCATGCCTTGGTAGAAGCGGGCATAGCGGCCGAGATCGCTCTGTTTCGCCGCCGCGAAATCGCCGACCGGCCCGGGGTGGAAAAACAGCCCGATCATCGAGCCCACATGGTCGACCGTGACGGGGATCCCGGCCGCCGCCGCGGCTTCCTTCAGCCCGGCGCAGAGTCGGGCGCTCTTCTTTTCGAGCCGCTCGTAGAAGCCCTTCCTCCGCAACTGCTTGAGCGTCGCGATTCCGGCCGCCATGGCGAGCGGGTTCCCGGAAAGGGTCCCCGCCTGGTAGACCGGGCCTTCGGGGGCGATGCGCGACATGATTTTCTTCTTTCCGCCGTAGGCGCCGACCGGGAGCCCCCCGCCGATGATCTTGCCGAAACAGCTGAGATCGGGCCGGATCCCGTAGCGCGCCTGGGCCCCGCCGTAGGCGACGCGAAAGCCGGTCATCACCTCGTCGAAAATGAGGATCGCCCCGTGCCGTGCGGTCTCCCGGCGCAGGGTCTGGAGAAAGCCGGGCCGCGGGGGAACGAGCCCCATGTTGCCGGCCACGGGCTCGACGATCACGCAGGCCACCTCGGCCCCCCGCTCGCGCATGAGGGTCTCGAACGCGGCGGTGTCGTTGTAGGGAAGCGAGAGGGTGTGCTGGGCGGTCGGCGCGGGAACGCCGGGGCTGCCGGGGATGCCGAGGGTCGCCACGCCGGACCCCGCCGCAACGAGCAGCGTGTCGGCATGCCCGTGGTAGCAGCCGTCGAACTTGACGACGAGGTCGCGGCCGGTCACCCCGCGGGCGAGCCGGATCGCGCTCATCGCCGCTTCGGTCCCCGAATTCACCATGCGCACCATCTCGACCGTGGGCACGGCCTCGATCACCATCTCGGCCAGCTCGATCTCGAGGTCGGTCGGGGCCCCGAAACTCGTTCCCCGCTCGAGCACCCGGGCGATCGCCTGCACGACGGCGGGGTGCCGGTGGCCGAGTATCATCGGTCCCCAGGATCCGACGTAATCGATGTAGCGGTTTCCGTCCGCATCCTCGATCCAGGCGCCCTCGGCGCGGCGGATGAAGAGCGGCTCGGCCCCGACCGACTTGCAGGCGCGCACCGGGCTGTTCACCCCGCCGGGGATCAGGCGCATGGCACGCTCGTAGAGACGGCAGGATTTGACGGGCGGCTTCATGGCTTCCTTCCTTCCCTGGATACAGGCAAGCTCGAGCCCAATTGCGGGGCACGTTAGCAGAGGCCCAGGGGGGAATCAAGAAAAGGCCGCAGCCGGAGATCACGAAAAAAAGACTTGATTTCGAGGCCCCGGATCAATAAGAAAGAGGGCGAAGGAAAAAAGAGCTCGGGCGCTTAGCTCAGCGGGAGAGCGCTACCCTCACACGGTAGAAGTCGCTGGTTCAAATCCAGCAGCGCCTACCAGATAAAACCAGGCGGTTGGGCGATGACGGCCCGACCGCCTGAGCTGTTTTTTCGGCTGGCATCTCTATCAGGCAGAAGTCGCCCGTAAGCAATCGACCTGTCCCCGGTCCGGGCGTTTCACGGGCCGGCCCGCCGGCCCCCCAGCCGCCCGAAGGAGATCCGGATTCCCCGAATAGTAACCTCGACTTCACACTTCTTGTCATTCGTCCTCCTCCGCGGCTTACGGCGGCGAGACGCCTTTTTCATTTCATCCCTTGAAGTTAAACGATTTCTCGACAAACCGGCGGCGCGGGCTGGCCTCCACGCACGCTTTTTGCTATAAGATTTCGCCTGCGGGATGGACGGCCGGCAGAAAGCCTGAGCCGCAAGCGCGAGCCGGGTTTCAGAAGGAAACGCCGGGCAAGCGAGGCAAGGGTTCGCTTCCCGGCGTTTTTTTTCGGCCATGGCCTTCATCAACCGCAAAACGGGCGAGATCCAGCTCAAGATCGTCTACGCCGGCCCGGCCCGCTCCGGGAAAAGCGCCTCGCTCGCCTGGATCCACCGCCGCTTCGCCCGCAGCTTCTCCAGCCGCCTGGTGCGGGTGCGAGCGGGCGAAGGCCAGACCGTCCTCTTCGACTTTGCCGCCCTTGGGCTGCCCCCGGTTTCGGGCTTCCGCCTGCACGTCCGCCTCTATACGCTGCCGGGAGACGAACGCTTCGAGAGCACGGCGAAGCTGGCCCTGCGCGGGGTGGACGGGATCGTCTTCGTGGCCGACGCCTCGGCGATGCGCAAGACGAACATTCTGGCGCTCAAGCGCATCGAGGCCGCGCTCACCGCGGCGGGGAGAAGCCTCGAGAAGCTGCCGCTCGTCTTCCAGTTCAACAAGTACGACCTTCTTTCCTCGGGCGCGCTGCTGCTTCCGCCGGCGACCCTCGCCGCCGACCTGAACCGCGCCTTCCGCCGGCCCTGCTGGGTCACGAGCGCCGCCACGGGCAAAAACCTGCTTCCCCCGTTCTGCAAGATCATCACCCTGGCCGCGGCCGCGCTCGAGGGGCAGGCGCGCAGGCGGATGCCCGATCTCCCGCTCCGGGGGTTCGCCGCCGCGGTCGCGGAAAGCCTGGCGGAGCGGTTTTCGTTCATCGCCCCCCGCAA
>JBBFLI020000027.1:0-55540 GCA_037481615.2 Desulfobacterales bacterium | reverse complement strand
CCCCCCATCCGCAGCGGCCCGCCCTTCGCCGCCCGCCGTATTTCCCGCGGGATTTCATTCTTCCATGTCCTCGACCGCCGCCTGCACGATGCGGCGGTCCACCCGGGAGGCCCCGCACTGGCAGCCGATCAGCAGGCAGCGGTCTCCCAGGTTGTTGATGCGCAAGGGGATCCCGCCGGAGGCCTCGTGGATCAACCCGGCCGCCTCGCGCGTGAAAATCCCCCGCCGGGCCCCGGCCTGCTGCAGGCGGTAGAGCAGGTAGCGGACCGTGTGGCCGAAATCGAGCGGCTGCAGGTTGTAGCGCAAGGCGATCCGCTCGCGCAGCGGCTGCAGCCCCGAGATCGTCCGCAGAAGCGGCGGCTGCCCGAGCAGAATCAAGGTGAGCAGAAACGAGTCCTCCGTCTGCAGGTTGAGCAGCATGCGCAACTCGTCGAGCGTCTCGCGCCGGGAAATCACGTGGGCCTCGTCGATCACCAGCACCACCCGGCGGCCGGCCGCTTCGGCGGAAACGAGGTGCCGCTGGATCTGCTCGAGCACCCAGGCCTTGGACCCGTTTTCCATGCGGCCGGAGAGTTTCAGGAGGATCGCTTTCAGGAGTTCCTCGGGCGAGAGCGCGGGGTTCGAGAGCACCACGACCTCGTAGGGCTGCCCGCTCAGGCAGGCGGCGAGCGCACGGGTGACGGTGGTCTTGCCGCAGCCCACCTCGCCCGTCAGCATGCCCACCCCCTTGCGATGGCGGACGACATAGAGCAGGCGGTTCAGGGCCTCCTCGTGCTGGGGGGAGCCGTAGAACAGGGACCCGCCGGGCACGTTGGCGAAGGGTTCCCGCTCGAGTTCCCAGTGTTCCAGCACCATGGCCCTTCGAAGGGGGGGACCGGGCCTCAGAGGAGCGGCCCCGCCACCTCCTCCCACCCTTTCTCCGGCGCGAGCTCCGAGGCCGAAGCCCCCTGGAGCAACCGCGCCAGTTCCCTCTCCGAAACACAGCGCACGATGTGCAGCAGCGGCTCGACGGTGAGTCGCACGATACGCTCCGTGAGCACGTGCCTTCCCTGCGAATCGAGCAGGATCTTGACCTCGGGCCGCAGGGGCTGGTCGCCGTGGGTCTGGACCACGAGGCCGACGGCGCCCGAATTCAGGAGCACGTGGCTCTGCAGCGGAAAGACGGTGAACGCCTGCAGCAGCGCCTTCAGGTGGCGGCGCTCGAAGCAGCTCTTGCAGCTCTTGCAGATGTACTTGACCGCCTCGAAGAAGCCGATCCGTTCGCGGTTCGGCCGGCTGTGGGTGAGCGCCTCGTAGAGGTCGAGCAGCCCGATCAGGCGGGCGTACTCGTGCAGTTCGTCGCCTTTCAGGCCGTGGGGGTGCCCCGAGCCGTCGATCCGCTCGTGGACCTGCCCGGCCACCTCGGCGCAGAGGGCGGCTGCCGGCCCACCGGCGGCGAGGATCTTGCGGGCCAGCAGCGGCCGCTCCTTGAGGGTTTCGAGCTCGCGGGGGGCAAGCTCCCCTTTCTTGGCCACGAGGCTCTCCGGCAGGAGCGCGACCCCGACATCGTGCACGAGGGCGCACAACCCGGCCTCGCGTCGGCGCCCGCTTTCGTAGCCGAGCTCGCGGGAGAGCCTCAGCGTGAACACGGCGACGTTGACGCTGTGCTGGACCGCAAACCATTCCGGGTCGTCGCGGTGAAGGGCGGCCAGATACGGCGCCTCGGAGCGCTCGAGGGCCTGGTCGAGCCTCGCCACCATCTGGGAGGCGGCCTCGAGATCGACCGTCCGCCGCCTGCGCACCTCGGCATACGTCTTCCGGAGAAAGAGAAAGGCCTCCTCGTAGACGCCCCGGGCGGCGACCGGCCGCTCCGTTTCGGCCGCGGCGACCGCCTCCGCCGCCTGCTCCGCGGCCGGGCGCAAAGCGGCGATGCGCGAAAGGCTGAGTTTCAGCCCGCCGGCGCCGCTTTTCCCCGGGGAGAGCCGGAGCCGGGCTTCCGCGCCGGCCGTGCGTCGCGGCTGCGCCGGGGCTCTTGGGCTCTGAAGGACGGTTTCAGTCATGGAAAGGCCCGGGCCCGCTTTCCCCGAATGCTTGAGGGTCTCGCGCGCGTGCCCCCCGGGGCATCATTCCCCGGAGGAGAAAGACGCGCTCTGCGCGAAAGCGCAGTGCATGAAGCTGATCGGCCTTTTTTGAAAAAATCTTGAATCAGGATGCGCTCGACATCCGACATTTTTGCTCCTCGCCGGGGAGCCCCCCCCGATGCGGCCGAACGGCGTCTCTCGGCGGCGGCGGGGCGGCGACTCCGTCCCGGGAAGGGGCGTCCCGGACCGCCGTCTCTTTTGCCGCGGCCGCCGCGGAATCCCGTCGCCGGGGCGTGCGCCGGCCGACCCGTTCGAGGATCGTCACCCCGATGACGAACAGCAGCGACTGGGCGCATAGAAGCAGCGCACCGGCGGTCGCGGCTTCGCGCAGCACCAGGGCATTCAGTCCGAAGCAGGCGCTCAGGAGAAAAATCAGGGTGACGGAGAGCCCCCGGCTCCCGAGAAGATCGGCCAGGCGATGGTGCAGGTGATCCCGGCCGACGTATTCGAGCCAGCCGCGGAAGGAGTTCACCTTGCCGGAGAGGATCCGGTCGCAGGTGATGTGCACCATGTCGAAGATCGGCACCCAGAAGATGAGGATGGGGCAGAGAAAGGAGACGAGCGGACGGCTTTCCGCCCATTCCCCGTGCACGGCAAGAGCGGCGAGCACGAAGCCGATGGCCGTGCTGCCGGCATCGCCGAGAAAGACGAGCGCCGGTTTTCCCGGACGGAAATTGTACGGGAGAAACCCGAGACAGCTTCCGGCCAGGGCGACCGCAATCCAAGCCGTTGCGGGCTGCCCGCCCGAAAAGGCGGCGGCGGCGAGAAAGCAGGCGATCAGCGCTCCCAGCCCGGCCGCCAGGCCGTCCATGCCGTCGAAGAAATTGAATGCGTTGGTCAGCCCGACGATCCAGAGCAGCGTGAGCACTCCGTTTCCGATCTCCGCCCAGCCCCCCCAGCCGGCGGGCAGGATACGCAGCACGATTCCGGCAGCCATCACGAGAAGAGTGCACAGCCCCTGGATCATGAGCTTCACGGCGGCCGGGATCTCCCGGCGGTCGTCGAGGATGCCGGTGACAAGCAGGACGAAGGCCGCGCCGAGGAGAGCGGCGACCGGGGCCGAACCGGCCCCCGCCCCCCCGACGGAGACCAGAAAACCCAAGTAGACCGCGGCCCCGCCGAGCAGGGGGGTCGGCCGCGCATGGATCTTGCGGGCATCGGGAACATCGACCAGCCCCCAAAGGCGGGCCAGCCGCGCGGCAAGCGGCGTCAGGGAGAAGGAAACGAAAAAGGCGACCGCGGCCACGAAGAGGCTTTGCGGAACGATCTCGTCGGACCCCCCCCGGACTGCACCCCAAAGAAGAAGGGACAGCGCCGCGGCGCAAGCAAGCAGACCGGGCACCCACTGCGTCGCACGCCGGGAACACCGGCCGGGCACCGCGGCCGCGGCGACGGAAGCCGACAACGGGGGGTCTGAACAGCCGCGCATCGCGGGGGAGAGGCCGGGCACGCCGCACACATCCATCACGCCACCATGCCTTGCGGAAGCACTTTTCCTGTCACTTCGCCGTTTGATGGACCTCTACGTGGGTTATCGGCCTTAGGATTTTGCAGGGAATGTGCCAGGCGGGAGGACGGCGCGGAAAATTTTGGAATATTAGGCCGTTGCCTGCCTCGCGGCAATATCGCCATGCGGCGCGAGGACGTCGGCCGTCAAAAAATGAACAGCGCTCAGAACTCTCCGGCGGGCGGCGGCGGGAGAAGCCTGCGGACGAGGCCGATCACGCGGCCGATCTCCTCCTCGGAAAGGGCCGGGTAGAGGGGTATCGAGACCGTGCGGCGCCATGCGGCCGCCGAGGCGGGAAGGGGGGAGGTGCCGCACAGCCGGTGGAGGGGGATGAAAACGGGACGCTCGCAGCCGATCCCGGCTTCTCGGGCACGGCGGAGAAAGTCATCGTTTTCCCGGCCGAGGTCGATCACGAACCGAAAATGGACATGGGCCGGGTCGTCCTCCGGAAGCCCCGCCCCCAGGCCGGCGAAGGCCTCCCGGTAGCGCCGGGCGATTTCGCGACGCCGGGCGACGAAGTCATCGAGCCTGGCGAGCTGAACACGGGCGACGGCGGCCGAAAGATCGCTCCAGCAGAAATTGAAACGCCACCCGGCTTCGTGCCGCTTGTCATAGGCCTTGATCTCCCGCAGCCGCCGGGCGAATTCGGGGCTCCGGGTCACCGCCATGCCGCCCGTCCCGCCGGCGATCATCTTGGTCGCGTGGAAAGAATAGAAGGCGGCCGGCCCGAAGGCCGCCGGGGGGTGGGGGCTCCCTTTCTCGGAGCCGAGCGACTGGGCGCCGTCCTCGATGAGCGCGACCCCGAGACGCGCGAAAGGCTCGAGAGGCGCGGGCCGGCCGAACATGTGGGCCACGACGACGGCCCGCGTGCGTTCCGTGACGCGGCGGGCGGCGTCCGCCGGGTCGAGGTGATAGCCGCCGGGGTCGATGTCGGCGGGCACGGGGCGCGCCGACAGAATGCCGACCGCGTGCAGCAGCGAGGCGCAAGCGAAGTCCGGGACGATCACCTCGTCGCCTGCGCCGACCCCCAGCGCGGCGAGAATCGCCGTGAGCGCGGCGGTCCCGGAGCTGAAGGCGACGGCGTGGGCGACACCGAGGCGGGCGGCGAATTCCTGCTCCAGGGCCTCGGTCTCGGGCCCCTCGGCGATCCAGCCCGAGGCGACCGCCCGTGCGGCCGCCTCCGCCTCGGAGGCGCCGAGCCAGGGCCGCGAGTGGGGGATCGGTCTCATCCGATGTTGATGAAAAGCCTCTGCGAGTGGAAAGCCTCGGCGTACTTGACCCGGCCCTGGGTGCCGCGGAAGTTCGCGAAGGAGCGGGCCATCTCGAGGATGGAGAGGTTCTCGATGTTCGTTTTCATCACCTGCGAGCGGTGCGCCTCGAGCGCGGCGAGCTTGGCGTCGAGGGTCTCGGAGATGTCCACGTAGACCTGGGGGTTGAAATTCTGCGTCGTCGGCCCCTCGTAGAAGAGAACGTTGCGGATGTGGCGCGTCGCCGAGAGCACGGCCTGGGCGAGGTGGCGGTGGTCCTGGTGGGTGTCGTCGGGGAAATGGCAGAAGATGAACTCCGGCCGCACGGCGGCGATCACCGCCTCGATCCGGCGGATCAGCTCGATGCTCACCGTGAGCGAGGTGTCGGGAAAGCCGCCCCAGAAGACCTCCTCGACCCCGAGGAGGCGGGCCGCGGCATCCTGCTCGCCGGTGCGCACCTCGGCGGCGGCGCCGCGCTCGCCGGGGGTGAGGACGAGCAGGAAGAGCCGGTGCCCCTTGCGGCTGTATTTCGCGAGCGACCCGCCGCAGCCGAACTCGATGTCGTCGGGGTGAGCGCCGATCGCCAGAATGGAAACACGGTTCATCGGGCCCCGATCCTTTCCGGCGGACGATCGCCCGCCGCTTCGAGCGGCCTCTCCGCCGCGGCGGCGATCCGCCGTCCGCTCTCGGGGCCGCAGGCGAACAGGAGATCGACCACGGACAGTTGCGGCACGAAAGCGCCGAAGCGCTGCGGGTAGACCGGAGGCCGGAAGCGCTGCAGCAGCACCCGGATGCCGGCAGCTTGAAAGCGCGCGAAATCAAGGTAGTCGAGGGCCCCCGCCCCGGCGAGGTAGGCGTCCGCGCCTGCGGCCCGGCAGAGATCGATCAGCCGCTCCGTCGGCTCTGCGCGGGCGGGAAGGCTCGAGGCGAGGAACGCGGGCCGCGCTTCCAGGCCCAAGAAGCCGCGCAGGACCTCGATCAGGGCGAGGTTGAGCTCGAGGAGCCTCCGCCAGGGGCGGGAAAGCACCTCCTCGAGAGCGGGGAAAACGGTCGCGAAAAACGGGGACCGCCCGTAGTTCGTGCGCAGGCTCTGGAGGTGCTTGCGGGCCCAGTCCGTGCGACCGTCGATTTCCACTTCGGCGATCGTCTGCGGATGGCGGTGACGCACGGGCACCGTCAGCCACTGCCCCCCGCGGCCGGTCTTGATCCGGTTGCGGTTCTGCCAGCCGTTTTTCGTGAACTGCACGTTGTCGAGGTGGCAGAAGACGTCGGCCTGCATCATCTTCGCAAAGTAGCCCGCCCAGGGGAGATATCCGGGCTGATGGACGGATGCGATGCGCAAAACGGGGCCCCGCCGGGTTTCCATCGATTTTTTCCCATGCTATCATGAGCCAAACCGGCGTGCAATCGCCGGTCCGGCGCCAATCGAAAACAATCCATTGAGATCACATTGAAAATCGTTGATTCTGCCCGCCGCCTGCAGCAGGCGGCTTTCCCCTTCGTGGAGATGCTTGCCGGGATGGCGGTCGCCCAGGCGCTGGCGGTCGTCCAGGTGCATCTCTCCAACCGCGAGCTGCTCGCCGCGCTCGAGGCCGCCGCGGCGGCGGGCTACCTCCCCGTCCCCAACCGCAATCTCTGGCCCGAACTTTCCGCCCTCGAGAGCGCCTTCCACGGCGGGGTCTTCTTCGCCCTGAGCGTGGGCGCGGGGCTTTCGCTGGTCGCGGCCTGTGCCGGGGCCTTCGCCGCCGCCGCCGGAACGCGCCGCTTCCCTGTTCTTATTCTCTGGGGGGGATTGATCCTCTTCGTGAATGCCGAAGGGTTCTCCCTGTTTCCCACGCTCTACGCCGTTTTCGTTCCCCCGGTCGCCTTCGTCCTGGCCGAGGGAGGGTTCCGCGGAGCAGAGCGGGCCGCGCGGCGATCCGCGCTCCTCACGCGCCTTCTTCCGCTCGGCGTTCTCGCGCTCGCCTGGTCGACGCAGTACGACCGCGGGCTCTTCACCGCGATCCGCGATCGCTTGCTGCTCTCGAACCCCGTGGGAGAGGCCGTGCACGATTACTACTACCGCTGGACCCTCTACCCCGCCGAGGCCTTCAAATCCCCGGCCCAGAAGCAGATCCGCACCGTCCGGCTGGAGATCGACCCCGCGGAGAAAGAAACGGCCGCGGTCGCGACGGCGCTCGCCGCCCGCGACGTGCTCCCCGTCGCTCAGGAGCGGGGCGCCCAATTCGCGGCGGTCGCCGCCGGGGGGCTCTTGCGTTTCAGCCGCGACGGCCGACCGCTCGCGGAAACGAAGATCGGCTCTTTTCTCGCGCGACCCGATGCCGTCCTGGAGAACGTCTTCCACGCCGCCGACCGGATGGCCCCCTTTCGCCGCCTCGTCTTCTTCACCTTCCTCTTCGGTTTCCCCTCGGCGCTTTACCTTGCCGCTTACGCCTTCGTCCGGATCCAGGCGGCGCCGCTTCTGCCGAAGGCGCGGCAAGCCGAGGCGCTGGCCGCCCTGCTCTGCTTTTCCGTCGCCGCGCTGGTCCTCGCCCTCTTCGTGAGCGGCCGCGAGAGAACCGAAGCGGCGGGCCCCCCGCCGGCGCAGATCGAATCCCTCGCCCCGCCGGCCCAGGCAGCCGCCCTGCGCGCCCTTCTCGCGCGGGGGCAGGACCTGACCACCGTCCTTCCCGACTGGCCCTCCCTCGCCCGGAGTCCCGACCCCCGCGTGCGCGCGCTTCTCGCCCGCGGCCTTGCCGCCTCCCCTTCCCCCCAGGCCGGTCCGGTGCTCGCCCTTCTCTTGGGCGATCCGCATCTCCATGTGCGCACGGCGGCGATCGAGGCGACCGGGCGGCGCGGCGGGCGCCGTGCGCGCGAGGCGCTTCTTCTGCTGCTCGAACGCTCGCACACCTGGTACGACCAGTTCTACGCCTACCGCGTGCTCCGGAGCCTCGGATGGAAACAAACCGCCGCCTCCTGAAGGCCTTTCTGCTCGCCACGCTCGGGATCGCGCTGCTCGAGATCCTCTTCTCCCGGGCGGGAGGCCGGCTGCGGGCGCCGTCGCTTCTCCTGACAGGGTTCGCGCGGGCGGCCGAAGCCTGCTGGATCTTCACGAGCCTCTTCCTTCTCGGTCTCGGCCGCGGGGAGATCTTCCTCCCCGAGGGCGGGCTGTGCCGCGGGTTGCGGCGCGGGCTTCTCTGGTCGGCCGTCTTCGGGGCGCTGTCGCTTGCGGCCTTCGCCGCGCTCTGGTGGGGCGGTCGCGACCCTCTCCGGCTCTTCGGGATCGGCCGCCCCCCGTCCGCCCCCCCTTGGCTCTACCTCGCCGTCGGCTGCGGGGTCGGTCCCCTGGTCGAAGAAATCTATTTCCGCGGGCTCCTCTACCGCGTCGTGCGCCCGCAGGGCCGAATCCTCGCCGTGGGGGGAACGACGATCCTCTTCGCCCTGCTCCACGCCGGCGCAGGCGGGTTTCCCGTCGTTCCCCTCATCGGGGGGCTGATTTTCGCCACCGCGGTCGAAGTCGAAAAAAACCTCCTCGTCCCGATCACCATTCACGTCCTCGGGAACACCGCCCTCTTCGCCCTGCCGCACCTTGCGTCGAAATTTCAGCTCTGAAACCCGGCTTACGCCATCCCGGCCGCGAAGGCCCGACCCCGCGCGGGAAATCCCCCCCGGGGGGCCTTGAAAAGCCGCCGGGGACGGATTCGGCCGCACCGCACCTTCGCTTCTGGCACGGGGGTTGCTGAGATCCGGGCTGAAATCCCTCTTGCGAGGTTCGCTCCCATGGTTCAGGGTTTTCGGTTCTTGCTCTGCGGGGTGTTCATCGTCTGCGGGACGCTCGGCCTCCCGGCGGTCGCATCCGCGGCGACGGTCCACTACCGCTCGATCGGGGTTCATCCGGATGCGCTTTCCAGCACGGGCCTCGCCTGGGTGGAGAAGGGCTCGACCACGGTCGTCTTCACCGGGGGTGCGCTTTCGCCGCGGGTCGGCTGCGGCGATGAAATCGTGATCGACGAGGAGGAGCTCTATGTCCTCTCCCGGGACGGCGACGACCGGCTCACCTTGCAGCAGGCGGCGAGCCGGGATCACCGCGGCGGCCCCTACGCCGTCCGGCGGGCCTACGATTCCCTCCAGGCGTGGGTGAACGACCGGCGGGGGGATCTGGTGGGCGAGGACCGACTGGAGGTGGGGCTTTGCTACTCCGACGGGCCGTTCACCGCCCGCCGGGGTACCGCCCTCGTGCGCATCGAGGGCTCGCGCACCGACCGCGAGCACTTCCTCTGGCTGCGCGCCGCCCCCGGCGAAGGACACCGCGGGCGTGCCGGAACGGGTGTGGTCTTGGAAGGCGGGCACCGGTTGCACCACGGGATCGTGATCGCCGACGACTACACAAGGGTCGAAGGCCTGGAATTGCGCGGTTTCAGCCGCGGCCTCTTGCCCGCCGCGGTTTCGGTCCGCCGCGCGAAAGGCGTGACCCTGGAGCGGCTCTTGATCCACGACTTCGACGGCGACCGCGGTTTGCTGCCGGCCGGCATCGAGGGCGGCCCGGGGTCCCGTTTCACCGTCCGGAACAGCATCGTCTACGGCGGCCGCGGCAGCGGCATCGCGACCCGCTTCCCCGGCGCGGAGGCGCTCCTCGAACAGGTGACCGTCTTCGGCATCCGCGGCCGCGGGGTCGACGAGGGGGCGGGCCGGCTGACCGCGGTCAACACGATCAGCGCGGCGAACCGCGCCGGCGACTTCCACATCCGCCGGGGCGGGCAGTCCCACAACCTCTCCTCCGACGCGAGCGCCGGGGGAGCGGGATCGCTCCATCGGGTCCGGCCCGAGGCGCTCTTCGTCTCCGCCGCTGCCGGCGCCGAGGACCTGCATCTCCAGGAGGATTCCCCCGCCGTCGACCGCGGGCTCGGCCCCGAGGACCGCGGCGGATTCCTCGCCGCCGGGCCGGCGGCGGCTCTTCAGGCTTCGGCCGAGGACCGGGACATCGACGGTGAGCCGCGCCCCGCCGGCTCCGGCTGGGATATCGGCGCCGACGAGGTTCAACCCGCCCTCGCGGGTGTCTGGTTCGTCGACCCGGAAGGCCGGGGCGACTGCACGAGCTGGGAGAAGGCCTGCCCCGCGCTTGCCCAGGCCGTTTTGCGGGCCGGCCCGGGGGAGGAGATCTGGCTCCGCGCCGGCGTACACCGGCTCGATTCCGAGATCCGCATCGATCGCCCCGTAGCCCTCTACGGCGGCTTCGCCGGCGGGGAAAGAAGGCGGGAGAGGCGCGATTTCCGCGCCCGTCAGACGGTGATCGCGGGGACGGGGGAACGGAGGCTTTTGCTCCTCGCCGCCGCGGGGATCCGGCTGGACGGGCTCGTCTTCCGCGGCGGAAACGCCGCCGAAGGCGGGGCGGTCAACGCCTCGGGGGCGGAGGGTTTTGCGATCACCGACTGCCGCTTCGAGGAAAACCAGGCGATCGTCGGCGGCGCCCTCTTCGCCCGCGGCGGCTCCGGCCGCGTGGAAAACTGCTTCTTCACCGCGAACCGCGCGCTGCGGAGCGGCGGGGCGATCGCCTCCGAGAATGCCGCGCTCGAGGTCGTAGGCTCGATTTTCGTCGACAACGCGGCCGGCGCGAGCGGCCAGACCCTGACCGGCGGCGGGGCCGTGTATACGCAGGGGACGGGTGCCGTGATCGTCAACGCCACGTTCTTCGGCAACCGCGCCCTATACGCCCGCAACCGCGGCGGCGCCCTCTTCGCCTACCTCGCGGACACGCGCGTGGAGAACTCGATCCTCTGGGGAAACAGCGCCGCCATCGACCCGGAAGTCGCGCTCTTCGCCTCGCCGGCGGCGTCGGTCGCGGCAAGCGATCTCGACCAGGAGGGCTTCGCCGGAAGCCGCGGCAACCTGCGCGCGGACCCCCGCTGGGTCGACCCCGAGCGAGGCGATTTCCGGCCGGCGGCGGACTCCCCCTGCATCGACGCCGGCGTCGTGAGCGTTCTTCTCCCTCCGATCGACATCCTCGGTCGACCCCGCGTCCAGGGGGCGGCCGTCGACTTGGGGGCGATCGAACACCCCGCCCCCTGAAACGGCCGGCCCCCCGGGAGGAGATCCCCGGGGGGCCGGCAAAGGGGAGGGGAACTCTCCCCGATCGGCTCAGGGGAAGCCGGGGAGCGCCCCCGCCGCCCGGCGCACGTGGTGCCGCAAGACACCCTTCAGCCCCCCGCCCGGGCAAAGGACCGCAGGCCGAGGGAAGATGCTCTCCACCAGGAAGGCCGCCCGGCGGGCGATCCCGGCCGGCCGGAGCAGGACGAGAAAGGCCCATGCCGGAAGGCGCCTTCCTTTGAGCCGCCGCCGGATGAGAAACCGCGCCGCGACGGAAAGCCCCCCCCTTGCGGCGGGCAAGCGCCCCGCCGGGCATCCGGCGAGAGCGGCGGCAAGGGGGGCCAGGCTTGCGGCGCCGAGTTCCCGGGCACGCTGCTCGAGCCTGCGCCACTCTTTTTCCCCCCAGGGGCGTGAAAGCCGCGCCAGATCCGCAAGCCACACGAGGCGCTCGAGGTTGTGCTTCGCCGCGTGGAAGGCGAGATAGAGCATCTCGTCTTCCGGGGAGAGACGGAGCAGCCGGGGGTGCGCAGGGGAGAGCGGCCGGCAGGCGGCGAGGATCCTTGCCGCGCCCCGCGGCAGGAAATGCTTTCGGCTCTCGATGCGCTCCGCCCCCAGGGGATCGGCGTGCAGGTCGATCGCATCCCTGCCCCGCCGCAGGACGAGCGGGCGCGCCTGCTCCACGGCGAAGCCGATCGCGCCCAGAGCCTCCCGCGCCTTCTCCCTCTCCGGGGCCCAGAGGTCGACATCCGTCAACGGGCGCAGCCCCGGATCGGGGTAGGTACCGAAGAGAAGCGCCGCCCCCTGGAGCACGACGGCCGTCCCCCCCCGGGCGGCGAAGGCGCGCTCGACCTCATCGATCAGCGCAAGCCGCCGCAGGTTTTCGGCAACCGCCCGGTAGTAGAGGTTTTCCAGGAAACGGCGTTCGCCTTCCGGGAGCAGGGCGTCGAGCCCCCGACGCCGGAGCAGGTCGCGCAACAGCCCGCCCATGCCCTCGGCCAGGGCATGACGCAGGAGTTCCCCCGCCTGAGCGGGCCGAAGCCTGGAGGGAACCGGCCCCCCGCCTTCTCTTTCCCCGCCCGCGGCGACGAGCAGAAAGGCCTGGATCCAGGAGGGAGGAGGGGGGCGGCGGGTCTTTTCCCGAAGGGGCATCTCAGGGAAGACCTGCGAGCAGGTCGAGAACGCGGGGGTCGGGCAGAAACTCGAGGACCTGAAAAGGCAGGGCGCCGGAGAGCTCCTCGAAGCGGGCGAGGGTCTTACCCATCGCCTCCCGGTCCCAGAGCGGGGGAAACGCGCATTGCAGGAGACGGCACACGGCCGACGCCCGCGAAACCGGGCCGAGGCGGTTTTCCCGGCCGTGGCGCAAAAGGAAGACGGCGGCGAGGGGAACCCCGCCGTAGGCGGCAAACCGTTCCTCCCCATGCCAGGGGGTCCCGTACAGGAGAAATCCGCCCCGGCCGTCGGGGCGCAGGATCGCCCGGTCGTCGCTCAGGATCCCGCCCCGCCCTCTCCCGCCGAGCAAGCGGGCGAGCGTGCTCTTCCCCGCCCCCGACTCCCCCAGGAAGAGCAGCCCCCGCCCGCCTTGCGCCCACGCGCAGCCGTGGAGCAGCAGCCCTCCGTGTTCCGCGAGATGAAGCACGAACAGCAGCTCGAGCGCCGGCCCGGCGAAGGGATCGCGATCCGGCCCCTGGAAATAGAGCCGTCGCGCCCCCGTCCGGCCGTCCACGGTGAGGCTCCGCCGCCGCGGCGGGTGATGGGCGAGCATCTCGAAAAGAAGCGCGTCGCCGGCGCGGTGGAGGGACCAGACCGGGGGACTGGAAAAGAGCCGCTCGCCTTTTTCCCGTGGAGGCTCGCCGGCCGCAAGATGAAGCAGAAGATCCTCTTTTCCCGCCGCACGGCGAAAGGGGGCGAAGGAGGCCGGAGGCGGCGGGAGGGTAAGCGTTCCCTCGGGCCGAAGCTCGAGGGTGACGCCGGCGATGGTGAAAAGGAGGGAATCGCTCATCGCCCGGGGAAAGACCCCACGTTTCAGGAGCCCTGAGACAGGCAGGGGGAGAAGAGCGGGTCGCGGCAGCCGGGGAGCGCGGGGCCGGCGCCGGTTCCGGCTTGTTTGCAGAAGCCGAGCACGGCGCAGCGGGCGTCGAGCGGGACGCGGGTGACGGTCGGCGGCTCGTAGGGTTTCCTGCGGGCCGCCCGCGGGGGCTCCCCCTTCTGCGGCGCCCCGGCCCCCCCGCGGGCCGTCACCGCGCCCACGGAGGCGAGCTCGGCGACGAAGGCCGCGAGATCGCAGGCCGCCCGCTCCGGGGAGACCTCGAAGCCGGCGGCGAGCCGTACTGCGATTTCGCCGAGCGCCTGCTCCCCGTCCAGCTGTTCCCAGGCGAAGGCGCCGGTCGGGTTCAGCCTGTAGATCGCCACCAGGTCTTCCACCTCATGGCGGATGGGGACGAGGATCGTCTCGCCGGCGATCGCCCGAAAGACGAAATCCGCGCTGCGTGCGTACCATCGGTCCGTCGTCTGCATGATCGCTCCCGATCTTCCCTCGCCGGTTTCCTCCGATCCACAGCAAGAAGACAAGCAGGGCGAGGGTCGCCAGGGGCCCGAGGAGTTCCCCTGCGACCCCGGGGGAGGCGGTGTCGAGAAAACACCCCCCCCCTCCCCCGCCGTCCACGCCGCCTTTTCCGCCGCCGGAGCCCCCGCCCCCCGAAGCATCCGCGATCCGGAGGCTTGCGGATTCCGACAAGACACTCTCGTCGCCATCGGCGTCCACCGCGGTGAGGGCGTAGAAAAAGAGCGCGCCGGGCGCGGCTCCGGCAAGGCCCGCATCCGGGTAAGAGAGCGCATCGACCGGCTCCGGCGTCAGCCGGGTCCAGGAGGTTTCCCTTTCGCCGCGGCGGAAGACGCGGTAGCCCGCCACCGGCCGCCCGTCGGCGTCCAGGCTCGCCGGCCAGGAAAGCAGGACGGTTCCGTCCCCCGCGCGCTCGACCGCAGGAGCGGCGGGTCTCCGGGGAAGCGGAACCTTGAGCGTCAGGGCCGGGTCCCCGAAGAGGAGGAAGGTGTCGGCCGTCTCCTCGTACGCCGAGCCGCCGTTGGCGAGAAGCTGCTCCTTGGCGTACGAGACGGCCTCGCCCAGGGTGCGACGGTCGAGGAGGAAGATCGCCTCGTAGAGCGCATGGCCGAGCAGCTGCTGGCCCACGGTGTCGGTCATGCCGGTCGGCATGAGGGCCGCGATTGCACCGGTCGCCGTCGGCCGGAGCCAGCCCTCGGCGAGCGAGCGCCAGGCATCCGCCGCAAACCAGCCCCCCTCGGGGTAGAGAAAGTAGCCGGTGAGGCAGCTCAGGTTCACCACGAAAGGCAGGCGCCCCGCATTGGCGAGGTCAGCCAGATCGGCGCGGTAGTCCGCGCCGCGGTTGTCGAGGATCCGCTCCCCGGCCCAGATCGCCTGCTGGCCGTGGCCGGCATAGTTGACCAGCAGCGCCCCCGCATCGACCGCGGCCAGAAGGTCCGCGGTGAGGTCGGACACGGCGAGAGACTCGTCCTCGTACTCCTGGAGGTAGAAGCGGCCGGGGGTGGAAAACCCGCCGGGGAGCAGCGCGGCCAAATCCTCGTTCATCGTCTCGAAGACCGCCTCCCAGGCGCTATCGATGTCGTCGGCCACGAGCAGCACCCGCCGCTCCCAGCTCTTCGAATTCGCGGCGGTCTCGTAGGCGATGATTTTCTCCGCCATGGCGGCGGCTTGGTCCGGGTCGGCCGCCGGCAGCCGGCCGATCGCGAGCTCGGAGAGCCCCCCTTCGCCCTCCGGCCGGCCGTAGGCGTCGTCCGCCGCGGTCTCCCCGAAGTGCCGGGTGTAGCGCAGGGGTGCCGGAAGCAGGCAGGCCGTGCCGAAATTCCAGTTGTCCTTGAAATCGTAGCTCGCATCCCCCGCGAGCAGGAGGAAGCGCGGGGCCGGGGGCGGCCAGTTCGCACGGGCGAAGGCGAGAAAATCGCGGATCGCGCCGGGGGCGGGGTAGCCGAAGGCGAACTCGTCGAAGACATCCTCCACGTCCACGACCGCGGTGCGCAACCCCCCCGCCTCGCGCAGGGCGACGAGGCGATCGACCCACTCCCTGCGGCGGCCGCCCTCCTGCCAGCCCAAGCTTCGCTGCGTGAGGAGAATCCAGTCCGCGCCGTTTTCCGCCGTAGAGAGGGCGGAAGGCCGGTCGCGCTCGACGGCCGAAGGCGCGCGCAACGCCGAGGAGGTCAGGACGACATAGCGGCGTTCGCCCTCCCCCGGCGCCTCGAACTCCACGAAGAACGGCCCGGAGCCGGAGACGGCCGCGCCGACGATGCGGCGCACCTCCACGGGCGCGGTGATGTCGTAGAGCTCGATCTCGCTCTCCGAGAAGCCCGTCACCCGAAAGCGATGACCGGCCTCGTGGGTGAAGCGCAGCCGGTCGCCGTCGGCCGCGAAGGCCCGATCGTGGTCGACGACGAAGCGGTCGACCGCGATCTTGTCGAGCTCGACCTCGCAACGCAGGCTGATCGTGTTCTCGCCGTCCACCAGGGACGGCGCGTCGAAAGACGCCTCGTGCCAGGAGAGGCCGTTCCAGAGGGCCGTGCCGAGTTCGACCCCGTTCAGCCGCACCGCAACCCGGTGTTCGAGATCGTAGGGGCTGTAGAGCCGCAGGCGGATCGCCCCCCCTCCGGCCGCATCGGCGAGCCGGAAGCCGTAATCCGCCCACCCCCCGCCGCCGGCATACCCCGCGCCCAGGGGGAGGGTCGCGAAGATCCAGCGGTCGAGCTCATGGCCCCCCGCCGCCTGGGGGTAGTAGACTTCATCCCGTTCGTGGATCAGGCGGTCGCGGTGGGTTGCGGCGAGCGGCCCCCCGGCCGGCGTGCCGTCGACCACGGCCATGCGGCGCGCGGCGGGGTCGCGGGAGTCGACCAGCCAGTAGACGGCGGTTTTGCTGTACTTGGCATGGGCTGCGGGGACCGGCGCGGCGTAAAAGACGATCCGGTCCTCGGCGTCGAGCCGGCCGTTCCCGTTCGCATCGCGGATGAAGAGCGGCTGCTCGACCCCCTCGTGGAAGAGCTGGATCCCCTCGAGATCGAGGGCGTCGATCTCCCCGGCCGACAAACCCCGGGCCAGAAGATCGGCCCGCGTGAGCCGATAGATCCCCTCCCCTTCCGCCTTGAGCTTGTAGGCCGCGCCCGCAGGCGGTCTCCAGCCGCTCACGGCGGCTGCCGGTACGCGGGGGGGGGAAAGCGAGGCCGCGGACCGCGCGGCGGGCGCCGCCACGGGCGGCTCGACGAAATGGACGCGAACCCGGATCCGCTCGTGGTGGAGGAGCTCGCCGGTCGCCGGGTTGAACTGGAGCGGCTGAAAACGGATCCCCTGGCGGGTCGTCCCGCCGGAGACATAGGCCGCGGCGAGCTCGACCTCCTTCTCCGGGTAGAGGAGATCCCGACCGTAGAAGGCCTCGTCCCACCGGAAGACTTCCGCGAGTCCCCCCGTTCCCTCTTCGCGGAAGGAGGGCGCGGGATAGACGCGGAATCCCGGGAGCCTGCGGGTCCGGGTTTCGAGGACCTCGAGGCGCGCCGTCTTCCCGGCGGGGAGGGCGACGAAGAGTCCCTTCACCGGAAGCTGCGGCCGGCCCGGCTCGAGGGTGAAGCCGTGCACCAGGCCCGGGAGCCTCAGGCGCTCGAAGATCTCGCCGTTTACGCTCACGGGGGTCACGTCGCAGGCGGGCGTGAGGAGCTCGAGCGTCATCCCGCCGGGGTCGGCGGCGAGCAGGGTCACCCCCGTCCCGAACAGCGAGGCGGGGCCGCGCTCCCGGTCACCGGAGGAGGGCGATTTCCGCTCCTCGCCGTCGGGAACCCCGTCCCCGTCGCTGTCGCGGTTCCGGGGATCGGTCCCGCGGGCCCACTCCAGCCGGTTGGCGAGCCCGTCGCCATCCGGGTCGAGATCGGCGTCGTTCCGGGCCGGGTCGAAGCCGTGGGCGACCTCCCAGTCGTCGGGCAGCCCGTCCCCGTCCCAGTCCACGCACACCGGCCCGTGCGGGGTGTGCGTCCCCGAGGCATCGACATCCTCCAGGAGGAAATAGACGATCCGACCGCGGGCGACGCCCGTGTCCAGAAACTCGTAGCCGCGGCCCTCGCCGGCGACGGAGGCGCTCGGGATCAACCGGGAGTTCAGCTTCTCCCACGGACCCGCCGGTCCCGCGCCGCGGTAGAGGTTGAAGCCCCGGTTCTCCGCCTCCTGCCCCGTCTGCCACCTCAGCCGGACCCCGCCTTCCTCGCCGCGGGCCGCGAACGACAGGAGGCGGATCGCCGTCACGCCGAGCACCCTCGCCTGGGCGTAAGTCTCGTAATTGTTCAAGGCGCCGCCCGCGGCGGCGTTGTAGAGCCGGAAACAGTAGTCCCCCCCGCTCGTGGCGTTGGACGTCGCCTGCAGGGCGAACTCGATCTCGGTGAATTCGTCGGCATCCAGGTCGAGGCTCCCGGTCGTATTGCCGGCATCCTTGAGCTGGCCGGCCGTGAAGGCGCCTCCGGCCGGGTCCGTCAGGCCCGAAGCGAGGTTCGCGGTGACCGCGCCGTCCGTGAAATAAGGGGAATCCACGATCTGCCAGTGTCCGGTCGATGCCGTGGGGACATCGCCGTAGGAGCCCGAAGCGCAGCTCGCCGTCTCGGCCACCTGGAGCTTGTAGGCCGCCGACGAGGTCCCGGTCCCCGAGTTCGAGACCAGGAAGCGCAGCCGCATCCTGGTGCTCTTGGCGACCCCGAGCTTGCTGTCCTCGGCAAGCGCGAACGTCGCGGCGGCGTCGCTGTTGGGCTTGATGGAGGCCGCAACCGCAGCCCAGTACTGAGATCCCCCCATCGACCAGGTGTGCGTTTCACTGGTGGAATCGGCCGGCATGTCGCCGCCGGCGCCCCGTCGGCTGGGAGAAGCGTTGACGCTCCAGCGCGAGGTTCCGCCGACCGTGGAGAAGCTGATGGCGGTGCCAAGGCGGGTTTGCGCGGCACCGATGACCCAGTCGCCGGGAGCGCTGGCGACCGTCACCGTGGGGGAGGCATCGAGCCCGGTGGCGGAACTGCTGTCGCGGACGGGGTTGCTCGGGTCGGCGCCGTTGTAGACCACATAACCGACGACGGCTTCGACATAGTCGCTGGCGCCGTAGAGGCTGGAACTGAGCGTGATGCTCAAGACGGGATTGCCGGTCGGCGGGTTGACGAGATAGTAGAGGGATGCGCTGGCATAGCTCGAATTGTTGGCGCTGACCACAGAGGTCATGGCCGACCCGTTCAAACTGATCGAGGAAACGGTCGGCAGCGGGAAGGTCGTCGTCGAGCGGGCAAACGATACGGCCACCACCATCACCCGGTCGGCGCCTGCGTTGACGGTGGTGGTCAGGGAGATCGAACTGCCCGAGCTGTAGCTGTTGTACCCCGAGCTGTTGAGGCTGAGGGTGTCCGTCGTCGCCTGCTCGAGGCCGTCGTCGTTCCTCCAGCGGTAGTGCACCTGCGAAAGAACGACCGGGGCTTGGGGCGGCTGGGCGGCGACGGCAAAGGCCTTGTGGGATCGGTTGATGGGGCCGTAGTAGAGGTTCCCCTCCAGGCTTGCCGACGCGCCCCAGGCGGAATGGTCCCAGGTGTAGGCGAGCAGCTGGTCCTGCGTCGTCCCGACGTGGTCCTGGCAGGCGAGATGGATCGTCCCTTCGCGCGTGCGCGCCAGCTCAACCCAGTAGCAGTCGATGTCGGAGGGGTTGACAAGGTCCACCGAGGCCTCGGCCTCCCAAGCCCCGCCGATGTTGCTCGTGTGGCGATAGCGCAGCCCGTTGCCCGATCCGCTGTCGGAGTAGACGAGCAAGGCGTGGCCGGAATGGCCGCTTGCGGACTCGAAGATAATGTCGAAGGGGCGGTTGTCGGCATAAGATCCGTTCAGGGTGTCGACCGTTTGGATCGTCCCCCAGGAGCTGCCGGTCCAGTTGACGGTTTGCAGGCCGTTCGAATTCGCATGCTCCACGCCGGCGAGCATCGTGTCGTCCCCGGGGTTGGCGGCCAGGACCACCCAGCGGATGTCCCCGCCGAAGCCCGTCTTCGATTTGGCGGACCCTTCCCATGCCGTGCCGCTCCAGGTCCAGCTGTAAAGCGTCGTGCCGGAGCCCCAGGCGAAGAGCGCCTTTCCGGCGTTGGTCCCGGCCTGCATGTACTCGACGTCGATCACCGCGCCGTCATAGTGGGTGGCGGTGCCGAGGAGCTTCTCGTTCCCCCAGCTGCGGGCGTCGCCGTCCCAGATCAGAGCCACGACGTTGTTCAGCTGGTCGATCCCCACCAGCGCGATCTGGTTCGCGCCGGGCCGGGAGGCCATCTGGACCCAATAAAGCGACCGGGACAGCGTCGAGAAATCATAGGTCTGGCCGTTCACCACCCAAGAGGAGCCGTCCCAGAGCCAGTAGGTGATTTGGGCGCTCGCGGGCGTCCCCTTGACGATCAGCAGCCGTCCGCTCGCCATTTCGTAGGCGGCGTGGAAGGGGCGCTGGTCCGTGGTCTGGGTACCGCCCAAGTTCTTGTACGTACCGGCGTCCCCGCCGCTCCAGGCGCTGCCGTTGTAAAGCGAGGCGTAAAGCGTCGTGCTGGTGCGGCCGGAGGCGAGCACCACGTACTCGCGGCCGTTCGGCCCGGCCTGGGCCACGTGCCAGACCAGAGCCTCGGCGTCGTTGGAGTCGAAGGCGGTCGCCTCCGATTCCCAGCCGCCGGCGTAGGTCGAGTACCGGACCAGGTCGTCGGTGCTGCTGTCCTTCTCGGTGTAGAGGACCAGGGGTTTGAGCGGCGCCGCGCGGCTGCTTTCGTCCGCCCCCATGTCCCAGCCGCCCGACCGGGTGCTGCCGTCGATGTCGTCGGTGAAGAGGGAAGAAAGGTCTTGGCCGGCGTTGATCGCGTTCGAGCCGTTTTTCAGGTGCAGGTCGATCGTGCCGGAGATGGAGACAAACTGGTAGAGGGCGCTCTGGTTGGTGAGGTTGCCCGTGCCGCCGTAGTTTCCCGCGGAGGCATCCGAGGACATGCAGTGGCTCAGGCTGAGGGTGCCTGCGGAAAAGAAGTCCGGGCTGTTGTCCATGGCGATGACGTTCTTCACCGTCGCGCTGCCGGAGGACTCGACCTGGACCCCTTCGCCCGTGCCGGTGCTGTCGTAGAGCGAGCAGTTGTAGACCTTGACGCCCGGCGACGCCACACGGATGGCGTCCTCGGCGTACTTGTAAACGAAGCAGTTGCGGATCTCCTCGTTGCCGCTCGTGGACTGGGTGAAAATGCCGTCGGTGACGTGGTGGATGATCAGGTTCCGGAACAGCGCGTAGCTGCCCGAACCGCTGGTATGGATGCCGGTGGTGGAGGCGAGGCCGTTGCCGTCGATCTCGAGCCACTCGATGCGGGTATACCGCTGAGCGACCGAGAACAGCGTCACGCCGCTCCCAGCCTCAATCATGACCCCGGCGCCGGCAATTCCGTTGTGCCGCTGGGTGACGCCGCTCGCCACCTGGGAGGATCCCGCCGCCGTGAAGGTGAGGAAGTTGTTCGCTCCCGTGGTCCAGCCCGAGATGTTGATCGGGCTCGACACGCTGAAGGGGCCGTCGTTGTAAAGGACCCAGGTCAGCGCCGCGTTGTTCGAGACGAGATCGCTCGTGTTGAGGTAGCTTGCGTTGGATGAGCTGCTGACGGCGGTCGCGATGTTGTTGAACACGCGTTGGATGGAGTTCACCGCGGCGTTGCTGACGTTGCCGGGGGTGTCGCCGGTGGCGGTCGTCACCCCGAAGGTCGTCTGGCTCGTGACCGATTTGATGTACACCTTGCTGCTGGTGTTGTAGGTGATGACATCCCCCACGCCGATGTTGCCGGTCTGGGCGACGGAAAGGGTGGCCGTGCCGTTCACGATCGAAATCGTGGGGGAGCCGGTCTTGAGATCCGCCGTCGAGGTCCCGATCGAATAGTAGACCTCCCGGAACGGGCTGTAGTCGATGCTGAGCTTCGCCGCGTAGGTCGAGGACCCGGAATAATCGTAGAACTGACCGAAGAGAACGCTGTCGGTGTTGGGGATGAAGAGCAACGCCAAGGCATTGCCGCTGCTCCATCCGGGCCGGTTCACGATTTCCTGGACGACGGCGCTGACATCGATGGTATGCCAGCCGGCGGGCAGTCCTGTCTGGTACTCCGCGGTATAGGCCGAGGTGCGCGGCCGGTAGGTCGTGTTCGTGATCGTGTTGTAGGGACTCGTCGAAAAACCGGGGGCGTCGTCCGCGGCATGGCCGTAGATCAAGCAGTTCAGGTTGCCGTAGCCGGCTATCATGTAAAGGCGGAGGGTGGCGCTGTTGATTTTCGCTCCCTGGGGGATGGTGATGCTCTGAAAACGCAGCCCGCCGGACTTGTAATTCGTGATCCCGGGGTTGGTGTTGGAATAGACGGCGACCGTCGATCCGGTGGTGATGGCCGGCAGGGTGAGCGTGCTTTGTGTCGCGTCGTCGCCCGTATTGGAAATCGAAACTTCCAGGGTCGCGCTGTGGGCCGGGACTCCGAACGCGGAAAAAAGGAAGGCGCCGAGCAGGCCGGCGAGGAGACCCCCGCCCCGAGCGGACAGCCGGATGCTGAACCCGGTGACGACTCTCCGGAGACGGTCAAAGAGATCGTTGTTCATCCGGCCTTCCCCGCCGTTTTCTTTGCAAGCCGGAAGTCGAATGCTTCCAGACGCCCTCCGTGGAGGAGGTCGCCGCCCCACCTCGACACCGGGTAGCCCGCGCGCTTCCCCCGAGGGGGTCTTCCCGGCGCGGGAAAAAGGTTGTGGGAATCTCCAACGTTGCAGCCGCCGCGCCCTGTGCGGGGAAAGAAACTCGTCTTTGCGGCCCTTCGACTCGAAGCCGCCGCCTCCGACCCGGCGCCCGCTCCGGGGCCGTGGGAAGGCCCGGCCATCCTCTCAAACCGCGGCGCGGCCCCGGGGAAGGCGGCCGCGGGGGGCCACCCGGTGATCGGATGCGGAACTCATCTGCCCCAACGGCCCGGCCCGCGGCCGGGGGGGCGGCCGGTTGACTTCCCCGGACATGAATATCGGCAGTAATTGGATCGCCTTGAGAAAGCGCCTGCGGCGCAGCGGGCGGCCGGCGCCGGCCGTTCTCGCCCCCCCGGCCGGTTGGAAGGAAAGGCCGGCGGAACGCCCGCGAAAGTCAGGCGATCGGCACCGATTTCAGGGAACCTTCCGAAAGAGGGTTGGAATCCGGCGGCGAAGGATCGAAACCCACCTCTCGATCCTTTCCCTCCGGCTTCCGTGAATGATTCGGCTTGCGAGGACGCAAGGCTTTCTCTCCACGGCGACCACCCGGCCGATGACTCTCTCGGCAGGAAGCGGCAGATCGTCGACCGCCGCGGCATCCCCGCGCAGAAGAAACCGGGGGGATGGGGGTCCCCCGCCGGAAGACGGAAGCCTCTCGATCGCCACGATGCGGTGGGCCGTGAGCTTCGGCCCCACGCGCGAAAGCACGATGTCGCCGACCGCCAGATCCTCGATCGGCACGGGGGCGACCGTGATGAGGTCTCCCCCGCGGATGGCGGGCCGCATGCTCGCCCCGCTGGCCCGGAAGCGCACGCGGCGGCCGCTTTTCAAGGCTTCCTCGACGAGCTCGGCGAGCATGCGGGTTTCAGGTCGCGGCGGCCGGGAGGGTTTTTCTCAAGGCCTCGGCGCGGGCGGAGATCTCCTCGTGCCGGGCCCCGCCGGGGCAGAAATCGCAGGCACCGTGGGCGGGGACCCGGACCCCGAGCGCCAGGGCCCGCAGATGGGCGACCTCGCAGAGGAATTCGACCGGCGCCGACTCCTTGCCGCACTCGAGCCGCGCGGCCTGAGGGCAGGCCCCGCAGAGATCGAGGAGGCCGCAGGCGGAGCAACGGGTTGCGGCACCGGCCGGCCGGGCGCGCTCGCGGTCGGCCCACTCCTCCCATCCTTCCCGGAACGTGCCGCGGCGGAGGTCGAAACCGCCCCCTTCGGCGGCGAGCGCGCAAAGCCGCAGCCGGCCGTAGGGGTCCACGGCGAAGGCATGAAACCCCGCCCCGCAGGCGTAGATCCCGCAGGCCGCGGGAGTCGGCCTGAGTTTCGCTTCCCGCAGCGCACGCACCCGCTCGGGGTCGGCGAGATCGAGCGCGACCGCCTCCTCGGGCGACAACCGCAGGGAGAGAGGCCCCCGCGAGCCGTCGAGCCGGGCGTTCAACAGCGCATCGAAACGAAAGGGGGCGCCGAAGGAGGAGGCGAGCCGCCGCATGCCGGGGAGCTCGTGGGAATTGACCCGCGAGATCGTCGTCTTGAGACGCAGGGGAAGGCCCCGCTTGCCCAGGCGCTCGATTCCCGCGAGGCTCTGGGCGTAGGAGCCGGGAACCCCGGTGACCCGCTCCCAGGTGTCGCGTGTCGCGCCGTAAAGGGTGACCTCGACCGCCAGCGGGGGGATCGCGGCCAGGAGATCGACCGTCTCCGCCGTGAGGCCCCTGCCGTTCGTGAAGACGGTGACGAGAAGGCCCCGACGGCGGGCGTGCTCGTAGATCGCCGCGAAACCGGGGTGGAGCAAAGGCTCGCCGCCGGTGAGGAGAAGATAGAGGCATCCCGTCGCGGCGGCCTCGTCGAGAAGGCGATGCCAGTCTTCCTTCCCCAGCTCGGCCGCGCGCGCGGCGGCGTCCTCGGCCGGGAGGTTGTTGTAGCAGTGGGCGCAGCGGTTGTTGCAGCGACGCGTGAGCTCGAGGGTGCCCCCGAGGGGCAGCCGGCGGCCGGCGATCTCTTGCCGCAGCCGCATCCCCCAGGCGGAGTAATCGAGGGTCTCCATGCGCCTTCCCTTTTTCCCCCTCAGCCGACGAAGGGCCGCGCCCCCACGCGAAGGGACTTCCCGCGGCCTTTCCCCGTCCCGGGCTGCAGACGGTCCAGGCGAATCACCTGCTCGCAGATGCGGGCGGCGGAGGGGCGGTGGGTGACGACGATCAGGGTCCGCTTTCCCCTCTGGCGGCGGAGCGCGGCGAGGACCCGATCTTCGGCCTCCTCGTCCAGAAAGGCCGTGGGCTCATCGAGCAGGAGAATGTCGGGGTCGGAAAGGAGCGCGCGGGCGAGCGCCAGCCGCTGCCTCTGCCCCGCGGAAAGACCGCTTCCCCCCTCGCCGAGCCGCGTCTCGTAGCCGGCGGGGAGAGCGAGGATCTCCTCGTGGACCCCCGCCGCACTGGCCGCCTCCACGATCTCTTCCGGGGCGGCCTGCGGCCGGTCGAGGCTCAGGTTTTCGCGGACGCTCCCGGCGATGAGGCGCGGCTCCTGGGGAAGAAAACCGATCCGCTCCCGCAGCAACGCCGGGTCGTAGTCGCCGGCCGAGCGGCCGTCCAGGAGAATGTCCCCGGCCGTGGGCGCGTGGCGCCGGCCGATGAGGGATAGAAGCGTCGTCTTGCCGACCCCGCTCGGCCCCAGGACGGCGAGCGCCCCGCCCGCCGCGACGTGGAAGGAGAGCCCCCGGAGGACGGGCGGACCCTCGGCGTAGGCGAAGCAGACGCCGCGGAACTCGATCTCCCCGCGGAGCCGACCGGGGGCGAAGCCGCCCTCGCCTGGCCGCCTTGCCGCACCGACCAGGGCCCCGAGGCGCTCGAGGGAGGCGCGCGCGCGCTCGAGTTCGAGCGGCACGGTCGCCAGGTGCTGGGCCGGCCCGAAGCAGTGCCCGAGGTAGCCCTGGAAGGCGAGCAGCCCCCCCGCCGTCCACTCGCCGCGGTGGATCAGGACCGCTCCCGCGGCCAGGGCGAGCGCCCGCGCGAGCGCGGGGATCGACTGGATGAGAAGCGCGGTGCCGGAAGCAAGGAGCGCCAGGAGACAAGCGCCGTCGAGCTGCCGCTCGAAGGCCGTGAGAATCGCCCGCCGCCGGTTGGCCGCGGCCGGCCGGGACTGCAGGTGGTCGGAGAGGGCGACCGCTTCCTGGATCAGCCCCGCGGCCTGGGCCTGGTCCTCGAGCCGGCGGCGGCTCAAGGCATAAAACCCCCGGCTCGCCCGCCGGAGGAGAAAGGCGAGCGCAGGGAAGAGGAGGAGCACGGCAAGCGCGATCCGCCATTCCAGGGCGAAGAGAAAGGCCGCACCCCCGCCGAGCCGCAGGGCCTGCCCGGCGGTGCGCGCCGGGAGCCCCGAGAGAAGCGGTCGGAGCCCCTCGAGCTCCTCCGCGACGCGCCGCGCGAGATACCCCGAAGAGCGCCGATCCAGCACTTCCCGCGGCAGGCGTTGCACGGCGCGAAGGAGGCGCTCCTCCAGATCGCGCAGCGCGCGTCGCTCGAAGAGGGCGAAGAAGAATTCCTCGGCGAGACGCAGGCTCTTCTCCGCGCCGTAGAGCAGGGCGAGCCCGAGCAGGACCCGGGCGAGGCGTTCGATCCTCCCCCCCAGGATCACCTCGTCCACGAGATCGCGCGCGAAGAGCGGGGGGAAGAGAGCGGCAAGAATCGAAGCGGCAAGGCAAAGGCTTCCGGAGAGAAAGAGCAGCCGATGGGGGCGCAAGACCGGGAGCAGCGGCCGGAGCCCCTCGAGCATCCCTGTCGGGCCGGGGGCGGTCTGCAGCGGGTCGGATCCCTCTGCAGGGGACGACGCCCCCCCGCGCAGGGTCTCGCGGAGAAAGGCGAAAAGACGTCCGGTTTCCGTTTTCAAGGGCGGAGGGGGCGGACCCCGGCGAACGGCGGAGCCGGGATCGCGGGCACTTCCGAGGATGTGCCCGGCCGGGAGGCGAGCGCGAGGTAGAGGCGCCGCAGTTGATCGACCATCACGGCGAGATCGTACCGGCGGCAGTGCGCGAGGCCGCGGGCGGCGAGTCTCGCGGCAAGATCGCGATCGCGGAGCAGCCGGCGGATGCCGCCGGCGAGCGCCTCGACGTCCCCGGGCGCAAAGAGGATCCCCGTCCGGCCGTCCTGCACGAGGTCGGGGATCCCGCACACCGCCGCGGCCAGGACCGGGACGCCGCAGGCCATCGCCTCGACGAGCACCCGGCCCATGCCCTCGTTCCGCGAGGGGAGAACGAAGAGGTCGAGAAGGGGCAGGATCCGGGGGAGGTCATCGCGCCAGCCGAGGAACCGGACCCGGCCCTTGCCGTCGATTTGTGCCGAGCGCGCGCGGAGTTCCTCCTCGAGCTCGCCCCGCCCGAGGAGAACGAGCCCGCACTTCGGAAACTCGCGCCAGACGGCAGGCATGGCCTCGAGGAGCTCGCGCACCCCCTTGACCGCGGAAAGCCAGCCGGCGAAACCGACGAGCTCGGCTTCCGGGTCGAGGCCCAGCGCACGCCGCGCGGCCCGGCGGTCGCCCGGCCGGGGCGCATACCGCGCGAGGTCGACGCCGCTCGGGACGACCTCGATCGCGCCGCGCCGAGCGACGGAACGAGCGAGGTAATCCCTTTTTTCCCCTTCGGTCAGGGCGACCAGGCGGTCGGTGAAGGGCCGGGCCGCCCGTTCCAGCAGGAGAAAGAGAATCGAGGCGGGCCGGCCGAAATGCCCGTGGAAGACATGGCCGTGGGGGGTGTGCACGACGTGGCGCACGCGGCAGAGGCGGGCCGCGGCCCGGCCGAGCATCCCCGCCTTCGAGGTGTGGGTGTGGACCACATCGGGCCGCTCGCGGCGGAAGATCCGCCAGAGGGCGAGGAAGGCCCGGAGATCCCGGAGGGGCGCGATCCGCCGCACGAGAGTCTCGACCGCGATGAAGCGCACCCCGCGCGCCGCCGCCTCCGCCCGGTCCACCGCGAGCCTCGCCTCCTCGGCCGCGGTGAGATGCGATTCGTGCGACAGGCCGTGGACGAGCACCGTCTCGAATTCCCGTGCGAGCTCGCGACAGGTGCACAGCGTGTTCTTCGCCGCCCCCCCGTGATCGAGCCGCGTGATGACGTGCAGGACTTTCATCGGCCGATTCCCTCTGCGGTAGGGTTTGCAGGCCCGGAAAAGAGGCATCGAAACCGTGCCGGGAGGCGTGCGCCTTCCGCCCCCGGCCTCAGGAGACCCCATGGCGCTCGATCCAGCTCTGGAGGACGAGCAGATTCCAGACCATCCAGTCGCTGTCGGTTTTCCCCCGGCGGTGGATGGCCAGGATTTCGGCGACCGCTGCAGGATCCAGAATGCCCTGCGCGCGGACCCGCTCGGCATTCAGGTTCCGCGCGACGAGGGGGGCCAGCCCGTCGCGCAGCAGACGGCCGATCGGGGCCTCGAAGCCGGCCTTGGGCCGCCCGGCATGGCCGGGGGGCAACAGATCGCAGAAAATGTCGCGCAGCAGGGCCTTGGGAACCCCCCGGCGCATCTTCACGGCCCCCGGGACGGCGAAGGCGAGTTCCACCACCCGGTGATCGAGGAGCGGCACCCGCACTTCGAGCGAATGCGCCATGCTCATACGGTCGACCTTGACGAGCATGTCCCCGGGGAGCGAATCGTAGAGGTCGGTTGCCAGCATGCGGTTCAGGGGATCGGCCGGGTGGCGTCGCCAGAGGGTTTCCACCCAGCTCCGGGCGGGGTCGGGCTGTTCCCCGGCGGCGGGCGTCAGCCGGCGGCGCAGGGAGCGGGGGATCACCTCTTTCAGGGCGAGCAGGCCTTCGATTTCATCGCCCTCGGCGGCGCGGACGAATTTCTTCGCCCGGCGCACCATCTCGCCCAGGCGTGCGCCCCGGCCGTCGGGCAAGCGTTCGAGCAACGGCCGGATGAGCCGGCTGCGGATCCCCGGGGGGATTTTTCGGTACCGGCCCCGCCACCCTGCGGCGAGGTAAGAGCGATAGCCGGCGAAGAGCTCGTCGCCGCCGTCCCCGGAGAGGACGACCTTCACCCGCCGCGCCGCCTCACGAGAGACGATCCAGGTCGGGATCCCCGAGGAATCGGCGAAGGGTTCGTCGAATTCCTCGAGAACGGCGAATGCGGCCTCGAAAAGATCGCGGCGGCCGACGGGGATCTCGTGGTGCTCGCAGCCGAAGAAGCGCGCCAGGCGGCGGGCGGCGGCGCTTTCGTCCCACAGGGGGTCCTCGGGGTAGGCGACCGTAAAGGTCGGAACGGCGCGGCGGGAAATCCGCGACATGAGCGCCACGACGATCCCCGAGTCGAGGCCGCCGCTCAGAAAGGCCCCGACCGGGACATCGGCGAGGAGACAGCCGCTGACCGCCTCCTCCAGCGCCCGGAAGAGCCGGTGCCGCAAGCCCGGGTCGGCACGGATTCCCGGCTCCTCCGCCGGCGGGGGAAGCCGCCACCAGCTCCCGATTTCCACCCGCCCCGCCTCCAGAACGAGCGAGCCGGCCGGCTCGAGCTTGCGGATTCCGCAAAGAGCGGTCGCCGGAGCAGGGACGTAATTGAAGGCGAGGTAGAGGGCGAGCGCACGGCAATCGAGAACGCGGGGAACGAGGCCGGAGGCGAGCAGCGCCCGAATCTCCGAGGCGAAGAGCAATCGCCTTCCGTCCCCGGCCCAGACCAGGGGTTTGACCCCCAGCCGGTCGCGGCACAGCCACAGGCGCCGCCGATTGCCGTCCCAGAGCCCGAAGGCGAACATGCCGTTCAGCCGTGAGGCGGCCGCGAAGCCTTCCTCCTCGTAGAGGTGGAGGATCACCTCACAGTCCGAGCCGCTGCGGAAGCGGTGCCCGCGCGCCTCGAGCTCGCGCCGCAGCTCGCGAAAATTGTAGATCTCGCCGTTGCAGACGAGCTGGATCGAGCCGTCCTCGTTGGCCAGCGGCTGCTGCGAACGGGCGACGGGGTCGATCACCGCCAGCCGCCGGTGGCCGAGTCCGACCCAGCCCGGTTCGCCGGCGAGCCCGCGGAACGAGGCCGTCCAGACGCCCTCGCCGTCCGGCCCGCGGTGCCGCTGCGCGGAGCACATGGCCTGCAGGGCCTCGGGCGGGATCGCCGGTGGCTCGAAGCAGACCGCGCCGCAGATGCCGCACATGGAGCGTTCAGCCCGTCCGTGTCGCCTGCAAGAACGGAGAGGCGATCGTTTGGAAGAGCGCCTCCAACCGGTCGAGATGGCGCTCCCAGGAGTAATGGCCCACGGCATGGCGGCGGCAGGCGGCGGAGAGCCGTCGCCCGGCCTGGGGGTCGGCCGCCAGCCGGTGCAAGAAGGAGAGAACGCCCCGGCCGAGGGCCTCGACCGAGGTGCCCTCGAGGAGAAGCCCGCGGTCGAGCGGGGAGAGAATTTCCACCGAGCCGCCGACCGGGGTGGCAAGCACGGGCAGGCCGCTCGCCAGCGCTTCCAGGGTCACCATGCCGAAGCCTTCGAGATCCAGGCTGGGCAGGACGAAGAGGTCGGCGGCCGCGTAGAGCTCGGGCAACGTCTCCTCCGGGACGAACCCCAGAAAGCGGACCCGCCGCTCGAGGCCGAGGGCTTGCGTTCTGGCCTCGAGGGCTTCCCGCAGCGGGCCTTCCCCCCCGATCCAGAGAACCGCTTCGGGAACCCCGGGGGCGATATCCGCCATGGCGGCGATCAGGTTCTCCAGCCCCATGCGCGGCACGAGGTTGCGCACCGTGAGGAGCAGCCGGCGCCCCGGCTCGAGACCCAGCCGCCGCCGCAGCCCTTCGCGGTCGAGGGCGGGGCGGAAACGCTCGGGGTCCACCCCGCCGGGGATGAACTCGATCCGCTCCGCCGGAATCCCGTGCGCTCGCATGGCTTTCTCGGCGGTGTAACGGCTCAGGGTCACGACCCGCCGGCAGGAGCGCATCACGCGGCGCTCGATCAGGCGGCGGATTCCGGCCTGCACACGCCGCATGGCCGGTTTGCGATTCCGCGAGAGATACTCCTCGTGCGCGAGGGAATGGCAGGTATAGACGGCGGGAAGCTCGGGGAACGCGACGCCCGCGGCCCCGAAAGCGGCGATCGGCTGGTGGATGTCCAGGCAGTCCACCCCCCCGTGGCGCCGCAAGCGGGAAAGGGTCCGGCGCACCGCGGGCCAGGTCGCGCTGAGGAGGCGATGGGGGCGGCGGGGGGCGAAGGGACAGCGGATCTCCCGGAGCCCGGGGGCGAGTTCCTCCTCTGCCGTCGGAGCGGGCCCCGGCGCACGGCACAGGACCGTCACGCGGTGGCCCCGGCGCGCAAGCCCCCGGGCCTCCTCCGCGAGCACCCGCTCCGCCCCGCCGATCACCCGCGCGGCGGAGACGTCGGCAAGAAAGACGATCTTCAGGTGCGGGTCGCGCGCCACAGATCCTCCACGGCGGCGAAGACCTCCGCCGGGGAAATCCCCACGAGGCAATCGTGCGTTCCCCGCGGGCAGACCCCCTTCTCACAGCCCAGGCAGGAAAGCCCCTCGCGCTCCAGCACGCGGTGCGGCCCGCCGAGCGGCGTCCAGCGGCCGGACCGGGTGGGCCCGCGGGTCGAAACCGTGGGGACCCCGAGCGCTGCAGCCAGGTGCAGCGGCCCGGAATTGTTGGCGATGAGGAGCCGGCAGCGGGCGATCACCGCCGCCGCCTGGCGCAGGTCGCGGGAGATGAATGCCGGCAGATCCCGCCGGCCGCATTGCCGCTGGATCTCCGCCGTGAGCGGCGCCTCGGCCTCGCCTCCCAGAAGCAGCACTCGGCCGAGGGCGCCCGCCTCCAGCATGCGGATCAAGGCGGCATGGTGCCGGAGGGGCCAGCGCTGGGAGGGATAGGAGCCGCCGGGATGAATCCCGATCACCTCGGATCCGGTGATTCCCTGATCGGCGAACCAGCGCCGCGCAAAATCCCGCTCCTCCCCCCCGGGCACCCAGCGGGGGAGGCCGGGGTCGGCGAAGCCCCCGAAGGACCGGATCAGGTCACAGGTGAGGTCGCAGAAGTGCCGGCCGGGCGGCGGCGGGGGCAGAACCGTATCGTAGAGCCGGGAACGGATCCCTCCGCCGAAGCCCATCGTTCGGCCCGCGCCGCAAAGGAGGGCCAGGATCAGCGCCGCCGGGTCTTCCTCGGGCAGGGGGTCCAGAACGAGGCTGAAGCGACGGCGGCGAAGCCGGGGGAGCAGGGCGAGGAGGTGGGGCAGGCGGCGCCGGCCGCTCCTCAGCACCAGGACCTCGTCGATGTAGGGTTCATGCCGGAGGAGGGCCTGATTGGAGGGGCTGGCGAGCACCGCGAGCCTTGCGCGGGGGAACCTGGCTTTCAGGGCGCGGAGGGCGGGCAGCGAAAGCACCATGTCGCCGATGCGGTCGATCCGCAGGAAGAGAATGCTCCGGGGCTCGCCGGCTGCGGTCGCCGCGGGAGCGGTCGACGCCTCCGGCGTCGGTTCCCTCCGGGAAGCGGCGGGCGCCGGTCGAAAGAACCGCTTCCGTGAGCTTGCGCCGCCGGCTCCGAGCACTCAGGCCCCTCGGGAAATCGTGAGAATCGCGTTGTACCAGGGACGGTGAAACAGCCGCGACAGGACGATCGCCGCCGTGTTGACCAGGCGCTTCGATCGCTCGACGATCCCGCGATCCGGGCCCACGTGGGCGACCGTGAAGCCGGCGGAGTCGAGCATCCGGGTGAGGCTGGGTACCGAGAAATGGAAGAGATGCAGTTCCCGGTCCCGGGGGGAAAAGAGGTGCGGCCTGCGGCGCTTCATCAGCCGGTAGACGGCCTGCATGACGCGGTCATCGCGGTTGGGCACGGCCACGAACAGAAGGCCGCCCGTCTTCAGAATGCGCCGGACCTCCTCGAGGAGCGGAAGGGGCGCCGTGACGTGTTCGAGAACATGCCAGAGGGTGACCGCGTCGAAATGCTCCGGGGGATACCCGGCATCCCGCAGCTCGCCGCGGAAGACGGGCTGCCCCAGGCGTCTGCCGGCATGTTCGGCCGCCCACGGGGAAATCTCGGTTCCCGCCACCTCCCACCCCCGCCGCCGCGCCAGGGAGAGGAACGAACCGTCGCCACAGCCGACGTCGAGCAGGCGACCCGTCGGAACGAGGCGTTCGACGATCTTCAATCGCTCGGCCCACATGCGCTCGCGCCGCGATGGCTGCGCGGTGACCCACGCGGCATAGTATTCGGCCCCGTAGCGGCGGCGCAGCGCGGCGCGGGGGAGGGGCGGATCGACATAGGCCAGATCGCACCCCTCGCAGCCGAAGACGCGATAGGGGTGCGCATTTTCTTCCAACACGCGGAGCCTCCTTCCGCGGCAGAGCGGGCAGCCGCTTGCGCCCATCAGCGTTGCAGCACCTCTGCGTAGACCTGCTGGGTCGACGCCGTGTTTCGTTCGAGCCCGAAAAGCGCCTCGGCCCGCCGGCGCCCCCGCCTCCCCATCCGGAGTCGCAGCCCGGCGTCTTCGATCAGCCGCCCGAGCCTCTCGGCCATGGCCTCGGGTCGTGCGCGGGGAACCAGAAAGCCCGTGCGCCCTTCCTCGACCGCCTCGGCGACGCCCCCGATCGCCGCGGCCACGACCGGTAGGCCGCAGGCCATGGCCTCGAGCACGGCCCGCGGGAACGCCTCCCCGGCGGACGAGGGAAGGACGAAGACGTCGATCGTTCTCAAGAAGCGTTCCGGGTGGGGAATCGGGCCCAGGAATTCGACCCGGTCGTCGATTCCGGCCTCACGGCAGAAGTCCCGACAACGCCGGAAATAGGCCGGATCGGGGCTTCCGCCCGCCACCTGCAGGCGGATCTCCGCCCCGGAAGACCGCAACAGGCGCACGGCCTCGAGCAGAAAGAGGGTTCCTTTCTCCTCTTCCACCCGGCCCACCGTGCCGATCCGGAGAGCCTCACCGCCGGTTCGGGGCTCATCCGTCCCTTCCCCCTGCGCCGGGCGAAAGCGGTTCAAGTCCACCCCGTTGTGGATGACGCGGATCTTGCGCCGCGTCGCCGGGGAGGGAAAGCGGGATTTCAGAGCGTCGGCCACGAGCAGCATCCGTGAAGCAAGGCGGCTCAACAGGGGGTCGTAGGGGTCCGGGGTGCATGCCCGGACATGCCAGACCACGGGTCGGCCCCGGAGCCGTCCGACCAGGCCGGCATAGAACGTATTGCGCGGGCCGTCGGTGTGGAGGACCTCGATCCCGAGCTTGTCGACCAGCGCAAGGAGCCGGCGCAACGCGGCAAGGAACCGCAGCCCCTTCCCCCAGGCGACACGGGGGAGATCGAGCACGTGGGGCTCGACCCCGCGGGATCGGAGGCTCCGCGCAAGGCTGCCTTCGGCCGGGACGAGGGCCTGCACATGAAACCTTCGCGGATCCAGGCTGCAGGCGAGGTGGTACAGGCTTTCCTGCCCTCCCCGCCCCCGATCGGGAAAGCTGGAAAAGAGAAGCACACGGGTGCGTCCCGGCCCGCGGTGTCCGCTGTTTTCAGAACGCGGCATAGACGGCTTCGATTTCGGCGATCATGCGCTCGGCCCGGAAGCGTTGCTCGTATTCGGCCCGGGCGGCTCTCCCCAGCCGCGACCGGAGACCGGGATCCGCGGCGAGCTGGAGGATGGCCGCGGCCAGCGCTTCGGGGTCTCCCGGGGGAACCAGGAGCCCGGTGCGGCCGTGGGCGATCACCTCGGGGATTCCCCCCAGCCGGCTGGCCACGGCGGGAAGGCCGTGCTGCGCCGCCTCGATCAGCGCCAGCGAGAGGGCTTCCCGGTACAGGCTCGGCTGGATGACCATGTCCGCCCGGGCGAGCACCGGATGGACATCGGCGAGACGGCCCGTAAAGCGGATGCGATCGGGGAAACGGAGCCCCTGCGCCTGGCGCTCCAAGTCGGCGCGCAACGGGCCGTCGCCGACGATCCACAGGCGGAGATCGGTCCTCCGTTCCGTCACCCGCCGGAAAGCCTCGATCAGAACCCGATGGCCCTTGTTTTCCACCAGGTGACCGAGCGCGACGGCGAGCGACCCCTCGGCAGGGCCCGCCCGCTCCGGGATACCGGAAGCGCCGCTCGTCGCCTCCGGCACGCCGTTGTAGACCACGCGGCACTTGCCCGCGGGAATGCCGAGGGGGCCGGTCACGAACCGCCGCACCGCATGCGAAACACAGACGACGGCCCGGGTGAAGGGCGCAAGCATGCGCTGCACCCCGAGATGGCGGCGGGTGAGATGCGGCTCCGTCGTGTGTACATGAACCAGGACATGGCGTCTTCCGGCGAAGAGGCAAGCAAGGCGGCCGAAAGTCCCCGCGAAACTCCCATGGGCGTGCACGATGTCGGCGCCTGCGCGACGAAGACGGCGGGAGAGGCGCAGAACCTGAGAGGGGTCGTGGTAGTTGTCCAGACCGAGGACTCTGACCCGGATGCCGGATCGCCCGAGGGCTTCGGCCAGCGGGCCGCCCCGCGCCAGGCACCAGACTTCGGGATCGTATTTCCGGCGATCGATCCCCTCGGCCAGGATGGCGATGACCTTCTCCTGCCCGCCGATGCCCAGGTCCTCGGTCAGCTGAACCACCTTCAGCGGTCGTTTCACGTTACGGCTCGGCCGCGCGGCTTCCTTCGGGCGAAAGGGCCGCCGTCTCGACGGGGCGCCCACCCCTCCCTCCTCCCCTCCCCGGCGTCGAGGCATTCCAGCAGTTCCTCGATCCGGTGGACATAGGTGTGGCGGCCCAAGACCTCGCCGCGGCCCGCTGCGGCGATCCGGCGCCGCTCCCCGGGATGACGCAGGTAGTGGAGGATTTGCCGTTGCAGCTCTTCCCCACCGGAAAAGGAGGCCAGATGTTCGCCGTCCCGGAACAGGGACAGGACATCGGGCTGACGGTCCGTCAACAAGAACGCACCGCAGGCCAGCGCCTCGAAAACGCGGGGACTCGCCTGGTAGACCGGAAAGCGCTCATCATCGCTGCGGTAATGGATGGAGAGCACGACTTGGGCGGCGGAGTAAATGCGGACCCATCGGTCGGGCCCGATCCCCGGCCCGCGCACACAACGGCGAAGAGGGTCGCCCGGGGCCAGGGCGTCCCAGCCCGGCCCCCAGATGGACAGGCCGCAGAGGGTCAGCCGGCGCAGAAGCGCGGCCCGGTGCGGGTAGTAGGAGCCCACGAAGACCACCGGGCTGCCCAGGTGCCGTCTTTCTTCTTCGCTCAGGGCCACGGGGCGGTGGATCTCGGGGTCGCAGGCCATGGGCAGCCGGCGCACCCCGGGGACCCCCGCCGCGCGGAGCAATTCCACGGCGTCCGACCCCTGGCAGAACACCGCCCGGTAATGAGGCGCCGTCTGCGGGAGGGGATCGGTCGCCTTGAGCGGGTCCGTGGTCCACAGGACGACCGGAACCCCCCGGCGGGTCAGGGAATCGAGCGTGGGCCGGGTGATCCGATGCCCCCCGGTCACGAGGATCAGGTCCGGCCGCGTCCGCTCCGCGAGCCGCACCAGGGCGCGGTTGATCGCGGCGATGCTCAGCCGCTGCAGAACGGCCCAGCGTCGCCGCAAACGCCCGGGGAAAAGGTGGCGCCGGTCTTCGAAAACGACCAGCCCGTGGCCGAGACGAAGGATCGCCCGCTCGATGTACTCGGTGATCGTGATGAAGCGGGGGTTGTGATGACCGCTGACGAGGATGCGCACGGCGGGCAAGGCTCAGGGCATCGGCTTACGCGCGGGGGGTTTCGCTCATCGGCCGGCGCGGCACGAGGGAACCCCAGACGGCCTTGAGGAGCAGATAATAATTGTTCGGCCGCAGGGGGCGGGCGCGGGCGGCGAGGAGGAATTCGCCGACGGCCTCCCGGGGCCGCCCCTGCTCCAAAAAGTAGAGGCCGCGCATGCTGCGGGCGTGAAAGACGAAGTTGCGGGCTTCGCGACGCAGGCCGGGGTGGTGGCCGGCGAGTTGCCCGAGTCGCCGCAGCCAGTGCAGCCGGGCTTCTTGGAAAGCGGAGGACCGCGAGAAGTTCCCCCCGTGACGGACCCAGGCCTGCACCGCCCCCGGGACGTAGCGCAAGCGGGCCTGCGCGAGGAAAAGCCGCACGAAGAACTCGACGTCCTCCAGGCCGTTGAGTTCCAGCGCCTGGTTGAATCCGCCGAGGGCCTCGATGCACCGCTTGCGGAGAAGGAGCGTCTGCATGGTGACCGGGCTGCGGCCGAGGGACGTCAGATGCAACGCCTCCCCGGGGCTCACCTGGCGGGGGATGAAGCGGTCGATGATCCGGCCGTCTTGCCGGCGGCGTTCGTAATCGGAGTACACGCCGTCCAGCGCGGGATCCCGTTCGAGGGCGTCCATCTGCCGGGACAGCCTGCCGGGCAGCATGATGTCGTCCTGGTCCAGAAAACAGACGGCAGGGGCGGCGGCGTGTCTCAGCCCGCAATTGAGGGCGGCCCCTTTGCCGGCGTGGGGGATACGCAAGCAACGGATGCGGCGATCCTTCCGCGCCCCGATGATCGGCAAGGGGTTTTCCCGGGAGCCGTCATCCACGACGATGAGCTCCCAGCGAACCCCTTGCTGGGAGCGCACGCTTTCGATCGCCCGCGGCAGCCAGGCCGATCCATCGTAGAAAGGCAGGATCACGGAAACTTCGGGCCGAGCGTTCATGCCGGGAATCCCCGCCGAGGTTTCATTCCGCCGGGGTCCTGCGGGCCGTGAAGTGAATCGACTCTCCGGTGCCCGTCAGGGCCAAAAGATGGCCGACGGCGTTGAGCAGGAGGCGTACCGGGAGGCGCCGCAGCCGAGGGTCTGCCGCGCGAACGCCGCCGGAGCCTTCGTCCACACGCCGGATGCTCGCCGGCAGGTGCTGTTTCCAGGAGGTTCCCCGGCGGATGACGGTGAAGCCGGCTTCGTGCAGCAGCCGAGAAACCGTCTTCGCCGTGAAATGGGAAAGGTGGCGGGGCAGGTCGTAGCCGATCCAATGTTGCCGGAAAATTTTCGCGGGCAGGCTTTCGCGGTTCGGGACCTCCAACATCAGGATCCCCCCCGGTGCGAGCAGGCGCCGGATCGACCGCAGGACGGCCCGGGGTTCTTCGACATGTTCCAGCACGTGCCACAGGGTAATCAGCTCGAAGCTGCCGTCCTTGCCCGAGGCCCAGGCTTCCAGCGACCCCGTATGCACCCGAATTCCGGCTTCCCGGACCTCCGGCACGGTGTGGTCCGCCAGGTCAAAACCGGCGACCTCCCATCCGAGGCGCTTGAGCAGCAACAGATGCGCGCCGTTGCCGCAGCCCACATCGAGGGCCCTTCCCCCGGTCCGCCAGTGCGGAAGCCGCGGGTAGTAGTACCGCAGGTAGCCGTAAACCAGGCTGACGAGCAGCCGATGGATCGGCCGGGGCCTGAGCGGCATGGCATGCGAGGCCTCCGGCGGGGGAAGCCTGTCATAGCCGTAGCGTTGCCGCAGCACAGCCCCCTTGAGCCGGTTCTTGAGGCGGTCGAAGGAGGATGTCCCGCCGTTGAAGATCTCGCTGCCCGAAATCCCTCCTCGCTGGTAGGGGCCGTAGCTCGGAGGGTAGAGTGCGGCGATCTCCGCGGGGGTCGGGCGGGGATGGGTGAAGCCGAAGGAACAGGCGCGGCACTCGAGGACCCGCCAGCCCCTTTCGGGTCCTGCACGCGCCGGGGCGCCTTCGATCCGCACGCGGAGCCGGCTGGAACCACAGAGGGGGCAGGAGGGAGGCTCTTCGCCCGCTGTTTTCGCGATCGTCACCGAGGTCTGATGAGTCCCAGGGCTTCGCGGACGCGCAGCACATCCTGCAGCGAAACCGATTTGGCGATTCCGATTCCCCCGAGGAAGAGGAGGGAAAAAAACAACAGCGCGGCGGCAAGCGGCGCCAGGACGTCCAGGCGGCCGGGGAAGGACTCCTCCGGCTTCAGGAGCAGAAAGAAGAGGCGCGAGGCGAAGCCCGCACCGACCGCGCAGGCCAGCGGCCGCACCATCGTCTCGCGGAGGAGCCGGCCCCAGGGTTCACCGATCGATCGGCCGAATCGCTGGAGGTAAATCAGGTTGCCGGCAACCATCGCCAGCGCGGTTCCCGCCAGGACCCCCGGATAGCCCCAGAGAAGGACCAGCCCCCCGCTGGAGACGATGTTGATCAGGCTGACCGCCGCCGAGGCTTCCATCTCCGGACGGAGCCAGCCGGCGCCGCGGCCGATCGAGTTCGCCACCCCCGTGGAGACGTTGAAGAAATAGGCGACCGCGAGCCACCGCAGGGCGAGGGCGGCCCGCGGATCCGCCTGGCCTCCCAGCCAGAGGGCATGGACCGCTTCCGCGTGGAAGAAGAGGATGGCTGCAGCGGGGGCGGCGAGGAGAACCAGGTAGCGGGTCCCCGTGCGGTAGAGTTCCCGCAGGGCCCCGATTTTCTCTCCGGCGGCCAGTTCGGCGGCCGCCGGAATGACCGGCCCGAGCAGGGCCGAAGGCACCAGACGGACGAGCCCCGCCAGCTTGCTTCCCAGTTCGTAGAACGCAACGAACTCGACGCGGAGAAAATAGCCGATCAAAAGCTTGTCGTACTGGAAGTTCAAGAGCCCCGCGACCGAGGTCAACTGCAGCCTGCCGCCGTAGCGAAAAAGCCTGCCGGCGATCCGTCGATCGGGCCGCCAAGCGTGTCGGCGCAGCTGCGGCGCCGAGCGGAGGAAAATCAGCGCCTCGGCGATTCCCAATGCCCCCCTCAGGATCAAGATCGCCAGCGCCAGCGCCTCCAGGCCGCCCCCGCAGCGCAGGATCGCCACCGTCGCGAGCGCATAGAGGAGAAAATAGACCATCTCGCAGAGGTTGAGCAGATGGATCCGCTGCAGCCCGAAGAGCAGATTTCGGAAAACGCCCTGCACGAGGGTCAGCGCGAACAGGGCGAGAACCCAGCGGAAAACCCGCACCGCTTCGGCGGGGTCCGACGGCGCGAGGCGCAGCAGTTCGAGAAGTTCGGCTGCAAACCCATAGGCGACCGCCAGGGGCGGGACAAAGACGAGGCCGAGCAGCAAGGCCGTCGCCGCGAGACGCGCCAGCCGGCCGGTGTCGTCTTCGGCTTCGAACTCCGCGGCGAGTTTGATCGTCGCGGCACCCACTCCCAGATCGAAGAGAATGAAATAGTCGACCAGCGCGAAGAGGGCGACCCACAGCCCGTAACGCTCGGGGCCGAGGGAGGAGACGATAAAAGGAACCAACAGCAGATTGAGCGGGATGCAGAAAAATTTTCCGGCCGTGCTCCAGAGACCGTTGCGCAGGATCTTCTCGCGCAGAGAGCGTGGAAAGAGGGTCTCGATACGGCTCCGCCCCGTCGATTCCAGAGTGCGCTGTGAATCAACTGCTTGTAACGACATCGAATTTGTTTTAAGCAGGAGATGCCCGACGCCATTTCTGCAATAGATGTGCCGCCTTTCGGCGAAGGATCCTCCGCAACATCCGCCGAACCATGGTCCAAAAGGGAATCAACCACCTGGAAACAATGCATCTTTTCTCTACGCAAAAACGGCGATGGGCGGACGGCGAGCGTCTTTCGCCGGCACTCCTCCAGGTGCCCGGGTGCCATTTCCTTGACGGCACAGGCAATCCCCCCGCCGCGATCCTTCTTGCCGATCGAGTCGGCGGCAATTCCCGACCCAGCCCGTCCGCCGATTAAGAATTCAAAATCACGAAAAAATCTTTTTTTTGCTTGACTCCCCCCCCGAATTCGCTTTTAATGGAGCAAAGTGGTTGAAAGTGGAGCAACTGGTCGCCCATGTTCCGCGGGAGCTCTTACCACACGATCGACGACAAGGGCCGGATCGTCATCCCCAGCCGCTTCCGGGAGCTGATCCGCTCCGAGGACGGCGAGGGACTCATGATCTCCCGCATGGACCGCTGTCTCGTCGCCTTTCCCATGTCCTCCTGGGTGCGGCTCGAGGAGCGGATCCTCAAGCTCGCCGAGAAGAGCGAGGTCATGCGCCGCTTCCGGCGCGTCTTCATCGGCGGGGCCCACGAGTGCGTCTGCGACAAGCAGGACCGGCTGCTCATCCCGCCGGCCCTGCGGCAGTACGCCGGGTTGAACAAGGAGATCGTGCTGGTGGGGGTGCTCGACCACTTTGAGATCTGGTCGCGCGAAAACTACGAGAACGAAGAGCTCATGCTGGCGAACGACCTCAAGGACCCGGAGGCCCGCAACGAAATCGCCAAGCTGGGCATCTGAGCCGCAGACCGCCCGCCACGTTCCCGTGATGCTCGACGAGGTGCTGGCGCTCCTCGCCTGCCGCCCCGGCGGGATCTACGTGGACGGCACCGTGGGCGGAGGCGGCCACGCGGCGGCCATCCTCGAGGCGAGCGCGCCGGGCGGTCGCCTGATCGGGCTCGATCAGGACCCCGAGGCGATCGCGCGGGCGGCCCGGACCCTGCGCCCCTTCGGAGAGCGGGTGGAACTGCTGCAGGAGAATTTCGACCGCATCGCCGGCGTGCTCGCCGCGCGGGGGATCCCGGCGGTGGACGGCATCGTGCTCGATCTTGGAATCTCGCTCGATCAGCTGGAGTCCTCGGGACGCGGCTTCAGCTTCCGCCGCGAGGAGCCGCTCGACATGCGCATGGACCCGCGAGGCCCAGAGACCGCCGCCGACCTGCTCGCCCGCCTGGGCGAGGAGGACCTCGCGCGGCTGTTCCAGGATTTCGGCGAGGAGCGCCACGCGCGCCGCATCGCACGGGCCGTGGTGCGGGCGCGCGCCCGGCGTCCGCTCGAGACGACCACCGATCTCGTGCAGCTCGTGTACGCCGCGACCCCCGGCGGGGGGCGCGGCCGCATCCACCCCGCCACCCGGGTCTTCATGGCGCTGCGCATCGCCGTCAACCGTGAGCTCGAGCGGCTGGAGTCCTTTCTCGACCAGCTCCCGACGGTGCTGCGGCCCGGCGGCCGGGTCTGCATCCTCGCCTTTCATTCGCTCGAGGACCGCATCGTGAAGCACCGGTTCCGCACCCTCGCCGGCCGCCGCGAGGCGCCGGGCCCGCTGCGCCTGCTCACGCGGCGGGTGCTCCGGCCGCGGCCGGAGGAGCTCGACGCCAACCCGCTCGCGCGCAGCGCCCGGTTGCGCGCCGCCGAGCGGGCCTGAAGGGGAGGCCGGGATGGGCGCCGCCCCCCGCCGCCTTCGGCCCCGCTGGGTCGCCGTGTGGGTCGTTCTCTTCGTCGTCATCCTGGGCGAGCTCCTCGGCTACGCCTGGGTTCGCATGCAGTGCGTGCAGACGGGTTACGAGATCTCGCAGCTCGTGCAGGAGCAGCAGCGATTGAGTGAGCTCCAGGCCAATCTGAAGATCGAACTCGCGCGGCTGAAGGCCCCGCAGCGGATCGCCCGCATCGCGGGCGAGCAGCTGGGGATGACGATGCCCTCGGCGCGGCAGATCGTGGTGCTGCCATGAGACGGGACCCGAACCGCAATCTGCGCCTGCGGCTGTGGTTGGTGGGCCTGGGCTTCACGGCGGCGCTCGCCGCCGTCTGCACCCGGGCGGTCATGCTCCAGGTCGTCGACGGAGCGCGCCTTTCGCGAAAGGCGGCCGACCAGGTCGAGGGCTCGCTGCGCACGGCCGGCAAACGCGGAACGATCTACGACCGCCGCGGCCAGGAAATGGCCGTCAGCGTGAGCGTCGCCTCGATCGCCGCGCGACCCCTCGAGATCGCCGACCGCGAGGCCGCCGTGCGCGAACTCGCCGCCGTGCTGCAGCTGCGGCCCCAGGAGATCCGGGAAAAACTCTCCTCGCCGCGGCGGTTCGTCTGGATCAAGCGCCAGGCCACCCCGCGCGAAGCCGAGGCCCTGCGCCGCAAGAACCTGCCGGGGATCGAGTTCGTCTCCGAAACGAACCGCTTCTACCCCAACCGCACGCTCGCCGCCCACGTGCTCGGCTTCACGGGGGTCGACGGCCGCGGGCTCGAGGGGGTCGAATTCTTCTACGACGCGGTCTTGCGGGAATCGGAGGTGAGCGTGCGGGTCCTCAAGGACGCGCGCCGCGCCGGCTTCCTGACCGAGCTGCCCGCGGGCCGGGACCCGGACGGCAAGAACGTCGTCCTGACCCTCGACCACGGCATCCAGTTCCTCGTCGAGTCCGCGCTGAACGAGGCGGTCGCCGCCAGCCGGGCGCGCTCCGGCATGGCGATCGTCATGGAGCCGGCCACGGGGGCGGTCCTCGCCCTCGCGCTCGCCCCGTCCTTCAACCCCAACGCCTACGAGGAGGCCCCCAAATCGCTGTGGCGCAACCGCGCGGTGACCGACCCCTTCGAGCCGGGCTCGATCATGAAGATCTTCCTCGCCGCCGCGGCCCTCGAGCATACCCCCCTCTCCCCGCGCTCGACCTTCGATTGCGAAAACGGCCGTTACCGGATCGGCAAGTACACCGTGCACGACGTGCACCACTACGGGGTCCTCAGCCTGCAGGACATCATCCGCTATTCGAGCAACATCGGGGCGGCCAAGATCGGCGGCACGGTCGGCCCGGAGAAGCTCCACGAAACCCTGAGCCGCTTCGGCTTCGGCCGCAAGACGGGGATCGACAGCCCGGCGGAGACGAGCGGCATCCTGCCCCCCTATAAGAAATGGGCGCAGATCGACACGGCCGCCATCTCCTTCGGCCACGGGATGTCCGCTTCGGCCCTGCAGCTGGCGACCGCGGTTTCGGCCATCGCCAACGGGGGGGTGCTCATGAAACCGCGGCTCGTGAGCGCGGTCACCGACGCCGAGGGCCGCGAGGTGGAGCGCTTCGAGCCGGTCGCCCTCGGCCGGGTCATCCGGCCGGAGACCGCGCGCACGCTGCGCGAGATCCTGCAGAGCGTGCTCCTCCCCGGCGGGACCGGCGTACTCGCCGCACTCGACGGGTACACCGCGGGAGGGAAAACCGGGACGGCGCGCAAGGTCGACGAGCGCGGACAGTACGCGAACGACCGCCACCTCGCCTCCTTCATCGGCTTTGCGCCCGCCGAGGAGCCGCGGATCACCGTGCTCGTGGTCATCGACGAGCCCCGCGGCCAGGTCTACGGCGGGGCGGTCGCCGCGCCGGTCTTCAAAAAAATCGCCCAGGCGACCCTGAGCCGGCTGAACGTGCCCCCGAGCCCGCCCGCCGGCGGGAAATTCCGGGTGGCCATCGAAGGCGGGGGGCGCGGATGAGGCTTTCCCCCCTGATCGCCCGCCTCGCGCCGCTCGCCGTGTCCGGGCTCTCCGGCGAGGGGCCCGAGATCGGCTCGCTGCATTGCCGCGCCCAGGAGACGCTCCCCGGGGGCCTTTTCGTCGCCGTGCGCGGGACGGCGACCGACGGGCACCGCTTCATCCCCGAGGCGCTCGCCCGCGGGGCCGCGGCGGTCGTGGCCGAGGAGGCGCTTTCCCTCCCCGTCCCCCTGGTCCGCGTCGCCGACGCCCGCCGCGCCCTGGCCGAGCTCGCCGCCGCTTTCTACGGGGACCCGGCCCGCGAACTCACCCTGGTGGCCGTGACGGGGACCAACGGCAAGACGACCACGAGCTATCTGTTGGAGAGCATCCTGCGCGGGGCCGGTTGCGAGGTCGGGGTGATCGGGACGGTCAACATCCGCTGGACGGGAAAGATCCTGGAGTCCCCGGTCACGACCCCCGAGTCGCTCGATCTCCAGCGCACCCTCCGGCTCATGCGCGAAGACGGCGTGACCCACGTGGTCCTCGAGGCCTCCTCGCACGCCATCGAGCTCGCCCGCATCCATGCCTGCCCGCTCGACGTCGCCGTCTTCACCAACCTGAGCCAGGACCACCTCGATTTCCACGGCGACATGGCGCGCTACGGGGCGGCCAAACGCCGGCTCTTCAGCGAGTATCTCGCCCGCGGACCCAAGGCGGAACGCGCCCTCGCGGTGATCAACACGGATCACGCCTTCGGCCGGCGACTCGCCGACACGCTCCCCCGCGTCCTGCGGGTCGGCACCGGAGCCGACTGCGATGTGCGCGGGGAACTCCTCGGCTGCGACCTTGCGGGACTGCGGGGCCGGATCCGCTTCCCGGACGGCGAAATCGCGATCGCCTCGAGGCTCGTCGGGCGCCACAACTTCGAGAACATCCTCTGCGCCGCGGGGGCGGCCCGGGCGCTGAACCTCCCCCATCCGGCCGTCGCCGCGGGCGTCGCCGCACTCGCCTGCGTCCCCGGCCGGCTCGAGGAGGTCGCCCCCGGCGACCCGCGGCGGGTCTTCGTCGACTACGCCCACACGCCGGATGCGCTCGAGCACGCGCTCGCGACGCTCTCCGGCCTGAAAGGGGGGGGGCGGCTCCTTTGCGTGTTCGGCTGCGGCGGGGACCGCGACCGGGCCAAACGGCCGCTCATGGGCGAGATCGCCGGCCGCTTGAGCGACTTCGCCATCCTCACCTCCGACAACCCGCGAAGCGAGCCGCCGGAGGCGATTCTCGAGGAGATCGCCCCGGGGCTCGCGGCGGCCGGAGCCCTCGAGGTGAACCCCGCCGATGTCGATGCGGCGGAGCTTCCGCGCGGCTTCGTGCGCGAGCCCGACCGCCGGTGTGCGATCGCCCTCGCCGTGCGCCTGGCGCGGCCCGGCGATATCGTTCTCATCGCCGGCAAAGGGCACGAGCCCTACCAGATCGTGGGCGGCGAACGCCGCCGTTTCGACGACCGCGAAGAGGCGGCGGCGGCACTCGCCGCACCGGAAGGAGGCCGGCCGTGGCGGGCCCGGGCGTGAACGGAAAACCGGATCCCGAGGCGCGCGGGACGACCTGGCGGCTTGCGGAGGTCCTGCGCGCGACGGGCGGGGAGTGCCTCTCGGGCCCGCGGGAGACGGCCTTCGGCGGGGTCTCGACCGACACGCGCAGCCTCCGGCCCGGCGAACTCTTCGTCGCCCTGCGCGGCGAGCGCCACGACGGGCACGACTTCGTCGCCGAGGCGCTCCGCCGCGGGGCGGCGGGGGTGCTCGTCGAGGCCCGGGCGACGGAGGCCCAGCACGCGGCCCGCGGGGCCGGCGGGCGGGCGGCCCTCATCGCCGTGGCCGACACGCTCCGCGCACTCGGCGACCTCGCCTCCTTCCACCGCCGCCGTCGTCGGGCCTTCGTGCTCGCCATCACGGGGTCGAACGGCAAGACCACGACCCGCCGCATGACCGCCGCCGTGCTCGCGCGGCGCTATGCGGTGCTCGAGCCGGAGAGGAACTGGAACAACCTCGTGGGGGTGCCCCTGACCCTTTTGCGCCTGGAGCCGGGCCACGAGGCGGCGGTGCTCGAGCTCGGCACGAACCGCCCCGGGGAGATCGCGCGCCTGACGGAAATCTGCGCCCCCGACGCCGGCCTGATCACGAACATCGGGCCGGCGCACCTCGAGGGGCTGGGTTCGCTCGAGGGGGTGCTCGCGGAGAAGGCCGCCCTCGTCTACGGGCTCGCCCCGGACCGGAGCGCCCTGCTGAACGCGGACGACCCCCTGCTGCGGAGGCTCGGCCGGGAGTGCGGCCGGCGGGTGATCCTCTTCGGCACGGGCGAGGAGGCCCACGTGCGCGCCGCGGGGGTCGAGGTCGCCCCCGGCCGAACGGCCTTCGATCTCGCCACCGACGCCGGGAACGCCCGCGTAGAGCTTCCCGTGGCCGGCGCCTGCTTCGTCGGAAACGCCCTCGCGGCGGCCGCCGCCGGCAGGCTCCTGGGCCTTCCCCCCGAGGAGATCGCCGCCGGCCTCGCCGCCTTCCGGCCCGCCCCCGGCAGGCTCGAGATCCGGGAACTGCCCGGCGGGATCACGGTGATCGACGACAGCTACAACGCCAACCCCGCCTCCGTGCGCGCGGCGATCGAAACGCTTTCCGCCCTGCGGGGGGCGGCGCGCGGGATCGTCGTCCTGGGCGAGATGCGCGAGCTGGGGGCGGGGGCGGCGGCGTGGCATCGCGAGGCGGGGCGGCTGGCCGCGCAAAGCGGCGCCGCCCGGCTCTACGCCTGCGGTCCCTGGAGCGGCGAGGTCGCCCGGGGCGCATGCGAGGCGGGGCTTTCCCCCGCCGCTGTCGTCACCGGAGGGCGCGAGGAGATCGGCGCGGCCCTGCGGGAAACCCTGCGGCCGGGGGATTGGGTGCTCGTCAAGGGGTCGCGGGCGGCGGCCATGGAGGCGATCGTCGAGATGCTCTCGCGGCGAACGCCCCGGGAAGGGTGATCGACAGCCATGCTCTACCTGCTGCTCTACCCGCTGCACACGGCCTTCTCGGTCCTGAACGTCTTCCGCTACATCACGTTCCGCACGATCTACGCCAGCCTGACCGCGTTTTTCATCTGCTTCTTCCTCGGCCCCTGGGTGATCCGCAAGCTCTCCGCGCTCCAGGTCGGGCAGTACATCCGCGAGGACGGCCCGAAGAGCCACCTCGGCAAGGCGGGCACCCCGACCATGGGCGGGGTGCTGATCGTGGGCGCGATCGCGATTTCGACCCTCCTCTGGGGCGACCTCGGCAACCCCTACATCTGGATCGCGCTCTTCGTCCTGGTCGGCTTCGCGGGCATCGGGTTCATCGACGACTACCTGATGCAGATCAAGAAGCAGAGCCGCGGGCTGGGGGTGAAGAGCAAGCTGCTCTTGCAGACGGTGCTCGCCCTCGCCGCGGGATGCCTCATCTTCGCCCACCCCCAGTTCTCGGCCGAGGTGACGATCCCCTTTCTCAAGACCGTGACCCCCGATCTCGGCCGGGTGTACATCCTCTTCGCCGTGCTCGTGATCGTGGGGGCCTCGAACGCGGTCAACCTGACCGACGGGCTGGACGGGCTCGCCATCGGGCCGATGAGCATCGCCGCGGCGACCTACATGATCTTCGCCTACGTCGCCGGTCACGTGAAGATCGCCCAGTACCTGCAGATCCCCTACGTTCCGGGGGCGGGCGAGCTCACCGTCTTCTGCGGGGCGATCGCCGGGGCGGGACTGGGCTTTCTCTGGTTCAACGCCTACCCCGCCGAGGTCTTCATGGGGGACACCGGTTCGCTCTCGCTCGGGGCGGCCCTGGGGGTCATCGCCGTGATCACCAAGCAGGAGATCCTGCTGTTGCTCGTGGGCGGGTTGTTCGTGATCGAGGCCCTCTCGGTCATCTTCCAGGTCGGCTTCTTCAAGATGACGCACGGGCGGCGCATCTTCCGCATGGCGCCGCTCCATCACCACTTCGAGCTCAAGGGCTGGCCGGAGCCCAAGGTGATCGTGCGCTTCTGGATCATCGCCATCGCGCTCGCGCTGCTCGCGCTGAGCACGTTGAAACTGAGGTAGACCCGGTGTGCGCCCCGCCCCCCTTCGCCTGTGACCGGCCGGCCGCCCTCCTCCGGGAGCGGGCGAAGGGGGCGGGGTCGCCGACACCCGGGGCTTCCGCGGAGCATCTCGTGGAGCTGGAAAACCGACGCGTTCTCGTCGTGGGGCTCGCCCGGAGCGGATCGGCGGCGGCCCGCTTTCTGCGCCGCCGCGGGGCGGTCGTGCGCGCCACCGACCGGGCGACGGCCGCCGAGCTCGGGCCCGCCGTGGCGGAGCTCGAGGGACTCGGCGTCGAGCTCGAACTGGGGGGCCACCGCGAGGACTCCTTCACCGGCGCCGATCTCGTCGTCGTGAGCCCCGGCGTGCCGCTTTCGCTCCCGGCGCTCGCCGCGGCCCGCCGTCGCGGCGTGCCGGTGATCGGCGAGCTCGAGCTCGCCTTCCGCTTCACCGCCGAGCCGATTCTCGCCGTCACCGGGACCAACGGCAAGACCACGGTCACCGAACTCGCCGGCGCCATGCTCGCCGCCTCGGGGCGCAAGGTTTTCGTCGGCGGGAACATCGGCACCCCGCTGATCGCCTACGTGGAGGCCGCAGACCCGGCCGAGGTGCTCGTCGTCGAGGTGAGCAGCTTCCAGCTCGACACCTGCGAAACCTTCCGGCCGCGCGTGGGGGTGCTGCTCAACCTCACGGCCGATCACCTGGACCGCTATCCGGATTTCGCGGCCTACGCGGCCTCCAAGATGCGCCTCTTCCGCCGCCAGCAGGCGGAAGACGTCGCGGTGCTGAACGCCGACGACCCTGAAATCGCGGCACGGGCCGGGCAGATCGTCGCCCGCACGCTCCGTTTCAGCCGCAGGCTCCCCGCAGGGCGGGTCGAGGCCGCCGTGGGGGAAAAACAGATCCGGCTTTCGCTTCCCGGGGGCCTTCGGGCCGAGGTGCCGCTCGAGGGCTTCGCCGCCTTCGGGGCGCACAACCGCGAGAATGCGGCCGCCGCCGCGCTCGCCGCGCTCGCCTGCGGGGCAAGCCTCGAGGGGGTGCGCCGGGGGCTGGCGGACTTCCGGCCGGGTGCGCACCGGCTCGAACCGATCGCCGAGATCGAAGGGGTCACCTTCATCAACGATTCCAAGGCGACCAACGTGGACGCCGTCCGCCGCGGGATCGAGAGCCTCGGCGCCCCGATCGTTCTGCTCATGGGGGGAGTCGACAAGGGGGGCGATTTCGGGTCGCTGCGGGAGCTCGCCGCCGAGCGCGTGCGGGCCGTCCTGCTCCTGGGGGAGCAGGAGAACATCCGGAGGGCGCTTTCGGGGGTCGTGCCCGTGCGGGTGGTCGGCACCATGCGCGAGGCGGTGGAAGAGGCCTTCGCCCGCAGCCCGGCGGGCGGGGCCGTCCTGCTCGCCCCGGGCTGCGCGAGCTTCGACCGCTACCGGGATTACCGCGAACGGGGCGAGGATTTCCGGCGCGAGGTCCGGCGTCTCGCCGCGCGCCGACGCGGGAGCCCCCCGGAGCCGGGGCCATGAGCCGGGGTCAGGAAAGGGCCGCCCATGACGACCGTCGCCGCCACCTCCCGCCTGCCCTACCGGGCGGTCAGAGCGCCGGCCTACGATTTGACGCTCCTCTTCTCCACCCTGCTCCTCGTGGGGATCGGCATCGTCATGGTCTACAGCGCCAGTTCGGCGCTCGCGCTGCGGAAATTCGGCTCGGAGTTCTACTTTCTCAAGAAGCAGGCCGCGTTCGCCGCGACGGGGATCTGTCTCCTGGTCCTCTGCCGTCATCTGCCCTACCGGCTCTACCGCCCGCTCGCCTACCCGATGCTGGCGGTCGCCCTGGCGCTTTTGGCGGCGGTGGTCTTTTCGCCCCTGGCCGTATCGGCCGGGGGGGCGAGCCGCTGGCTGCGGATCGGCCCGTTGCAATTCCAGCCCTCGGAAATCGCCCGCTTCGCCCTGATCGTCTACCTCGCCTACTCGATGGAGAAGAAGGCGGCGCGGATGCGGGAGCTCTCGATCGGCTTTTTGCCCCACCTGTTCGTGACCGCCGTGCTCGCCTCCTTCGTTCTCAAGCAGCCCGACTTCGGCTCGGCTGTGATTCTGGCCGCGCTCGCGGGGCTGATGCTCTTCCTCGGCGGGGTTCGGCTCTCCTTTCTGTGCGGGACCCTTTTGCTCGGGGCCCTGCTCGGCTGGATCCACCTGCAATCCGCGGGCTACCGCCGACGGCGCTGGGAGAGCTTCTGGGACCCCTGGCAGTACGCGAGCGACCAGGGCTACCAGGCGATCCACTCCCTCATGGCCTTCGCGAGCGGGGGGTGGTGGGGCACGGGGATCGGCAAGAGCCACCAGAAGCTCTTCTACCTGCCCGAGCCGCACACGGACTTCATCTTCGCGGTGATCGGCGAGGAACTCGGGGTGGCCGGGGCGGCCCTGATCGTGACGCTCTTCGCCTTGATCCTCTGGCGCGGGGTCGGCATCGCCCGCCGGGCGCCGGATCTCTTCGGGAGCTACCTCGCAGCCGGGATCACGGCGGCGCTCGGCCTGCAGGTCGTGATCAACATGGGGGTGGCGCTCGCCCTGCTGCCGACCAAGGGGCTGACCCTCCCCTTTCTCAGCTACGGCGGGACCTCGCTCGTCCTGAACATGGGCGCCGTGGGGATTCTCATGAACATCGCCGGCAGCGGCCGCGAACCGTCGCCGAAGACGACATGAGCGCAGGGGCATCGCTGAAAATCGCCATCGCCGGAGGCGGAACCGGGGGGCACCTCTTCCCCGGCATCGCCGTCGCCGAGGAGTTCCGGCGCCGCCATCCGGAAACGCGGGTCCTGTTCCTCAGCCGGGGAAACGAGCTGGAACGGCGGGCCCTCGAGCACGCCGGCTTTCCGCTCGCGACGATCGCGGTCGAGGGCATCGTGGGGCGCGGGCGATTCCGGCAGCTCCGGGCCCTGGCCAAGCTCCCGCGCGCCTGCCTGCAGGCCGGGCGGCACCTCCGGGCCTTCCGGCCCGACCTCGTACTCGGCCTGGGAAGTTACTCCGCCGGGCCGGTCGTGATCGCCGCCCGGCTGCTCGGGATCCCGATCGCGCTGTGCGAGCAGAACAGCCGCCCGGGGGCGACGAACCGCCTGCTCGCCCGCTTCGCGGACCGCGTGTTCGTCGCCTTCCCACAGACCGTCGGCTCCTTTCCCGCCGGCAGGGCGCTGTGGACGGGAAACCCCCTGCGGCGGGGGGTTCTTGCGGCGCGTGAGCCCCGGTCGCCTTCCCCGTCGCCCCCCGAGAGGGGGTTCACGCTGCTCGTGCTCGGCGGCAGCCAGGGGGCGCACCGCCTGAACACGGCGATGCTCGAGGCCCTGCCCTTCCTCGAGGGGGTGCGCGGCCGGTTGCGGGTGCTGCACCAGAGCGGCGCGGCCGACGAGGAAGCCGTGCGCGGGGCCTACGCCCGGGCCGGGTTCTCCGCGCGGGTCGAAGCCTTCTTCCACGACATGGGCGACATCTACCGCCGCGCCGACCTCGTGGTCTGCCGCGCGGGGGCGACCACGATCGCCGAGATCACGGCCCTGGGCCGTGCGGCGATCTTCGTCCCCTTCCCCCATGCGGCGGCCGACCACCAGACGGAAAACGCCGCCCGGCTGGTGGAGGCCGGGGCGGCGGAGATGATCGCCGAGGGCGAATTGAACGGGCAGCGTCTCGCCGGGCGGCTGCTCGCGCTGATGCAGGCGCCGGCGCTGCTGAGCGAGCGCGGTCGCCGCGCGGCGGAGCTGGGCAAGCCGGAGGCCGCCTGCGCCGTGGTCGAGGAATGCCTGCGGCTGATCGCCGCCCGCTGCGCGGTGCGGAAACGGGGAGGCGCCCGTGTACCGTAAACGCTACCACATCCATTTCGTGGGGATCGGCGGGATCGGCATGAGCGGCATCGCCGAGCTCCTGCTCAACCTGGGGTACCGCGTCTCGGGCTCGGATCTGCGCCGCTCGGACCTGACCGAGCGCCTCGCCGGACTCGGGGGCACGGTCTTCATCGGCCACGAGGCGCGCCAGGTCGAGGGCGCCGACGTCGTCGTCGTCTCCTCGGCGGTGCGCGAGGACAACCCCGAGGTCCAGGCCGCCCACCGGGCGGGCATCCCGGTGATCCCCCGCGCCGAGATGCTGGCCGAGCTGATGCGGCTCAAGTACAGCATCGCCGTCGCCGGCGCCCACGGCAAGACGACCACGACCTCGATCATCGCCGCCCTGCTGGAAACGGGGGGGCTCGACCCCACGGTGGTGATCGGCGGCCGGATCCGGGGGGTGGGCACGAACGCGGTTCTGGGCCGGGGAGAATTCATCGTGGCCGAGGCCGACGAGAGCGACGGCTCGTTTTTGCGCTACGCCCCGGCCATCGCCGTGGTGACGAACATCGACCGCGAGCACCTCGACTATTACCCGGACCTCGCCGCGGTGCAGGAGGCGTTCCTGCGCTTTCTCGACCGCATCCCCTTTTACGGGCTGGCCGTCCTCTGCCTGGACGATCCGCCGACCCAGGATCTCATCCCGCGGGTCAAGAAACGCTACGTCACCTACGGCCGGAGCCGGCAGGCCGACTACCAGATCGGGGGCGTGGCCTTCGAGGGCCGCTCCGGACGCTTCGAGCTGAGCGAGCGGGGACGCCCGCTCGGCACCTTCCGGATCAACCTGCCCGGGCTGCACAACGTCTACAACGCCGCGGCCGGGATCGCCGTCGCCCGCGAGCTCGACATCGCCCTCGATCTCGTCCGGCAGGCTCTGGCGCGGCTGCCGGGCGTGCAGCGGCGCATGGAGGTCCGGGGGGAAACCCGCGGGGCCGTCGTGGTCGACGACTACGGGCACCACCCCACGGAGATCCGGATGACGCTCCAGGCGATCCGGGAGTGCTGGCCCGAGCGACGGCTGGTCGTGGTCTTCCAGCCGCATCGCTACACGCGGACGCGTGCGCTCTTCGACGACTTCGCCCGGGCGTTCTACCAGTCCGACCGGCTGATCGTCTTGCCGATCTACGGGGCGGGGGAGGCGCCGATCGAAGGGGTGAGCGCCGAGGACCTCTGCCGGGCGATCGTGGAGCACGGCCACAAGCAGGCCCGGTACCTGCCGGGGATCGCCGAAGCCGCCGCGCACCTGCGCGAAACGCTCGCCCCGGGCGATCTCGTGCTCACCCTCGGGGCGGGGGACGTCTGGAAAGTCGGCAGCCGACTGCTCGAGGAGGCCTGAGGCGGCATGCGAAACGCAAACCGCTCCACCGCCGCGCGCGACCTGGAACGCCTCTTCCGGGGGCGCTCCGCGCGCCGCAACCGCAGCCGACGCGACGGGCAGGAGGCCCGCGCGCGCCGGCGGGACCGCCTCTACGCCGTCGTCGGGGCAGCGGCGGTCGCGGGGTTCGCGCTCGGCGCCGGGCTCTTCTTCCTCCTCGTGCACGATCTGCTCACCCGCGGCGAGTTCTTCCCCGCGCGGCAAATCGTGGTCTCCGGCGCCGAGCGGCTGACGGTCCACGAAATCCTCGCCGCCGCCGGCGTGCAGAGCGGCATGAACCTCCTCGGCCTGAACCTCTCGGCGGCGCAGCGCCGGCTGATCGCCCACCCCTGGATCCGCGAGGCCGAGGTGCGGCGGGAGATCCCCTCCGGCCTGCACATCCGCGTGCGCGAGCACCGGGCGATCGCCCGCGTGGCGCTGGGAGGGGGGTTTCTCCTCAATCGCGAGGGGGAGATCTTCAAGGAGGCGGAACCGGGCGATCCCGAAGGCCTGCCGGAGATCGAAGGGCTCCCCGTGGAGGAGCTGCGTCTGGCCGACCGTTCCGCGGCGGCCCCCTTTTCCCCGCGCCGCTGGCTCCTCTCCCCGCCGCCGGAGGAACCGCAGGCCCGCGGCCGGTCGCTTTCCGCGGTGATGGCGTTTCTCGCGCAGGCGGCGGCGGCCGGGGAAGTGCTTCCGCCCGGGGCGATCCGGCGGATCCGCGTGGACCGCCAGCTCGGGCTGACGGTCCTGCTCCACGAGGGCGGACGTGCGATCGACTTCGGCTGGGACGGCTATGACCGGAAACTGGAACGGTTGGCCGAGATCCAGCGGTTTTTCCGGGCCCATCCCGAGATGGCCCCCTTCCAGCGGCTCGATTTCACCGACCCGCAACGCGTGCTCGTGGGGCTGGAGACCCCGCCGGCGGCGGGCCGGCCGCAACCCTCTCCCGGAGGCTGAAGCGCGATGCCGTCCAAAGAAGACCTGCTCGTCGGCCTGGACATCGGAACGACCAAGATCTGCGCCGTGGTGGGCGAAGTCACCGGCGACCGCGTCAACATCGTCGGCGTGGGCACCCATCCCTCGGTCGGCCTGCGCAAGGGGGTCGTGGTCAACATCGAGGCGACCGTCGAGTCGATCAAGAAGGCCGTGGAGGAAGCCGAGCTCATGGCCGGCTGCGAGATCTCCTCGGTCTACACGGGGATCGCCGGCGGCCACATCGCGGGCTTCAACAGCCGCGGCGTGGTCGGCATCAAGGGGCCGGAAATCACCCCCCAGGACGTGGAGCGCGTGATCGACGCCGCCCGGGCGGTCGCCATCCCCATGGACCGGGAAGTGATCCACGTGCTCCCGCAGGAGTTCATCGTCGACGGGCAACCCGGGATCCAGAACCCCGTGGGAATGACCGGCGTGCGGCTCGAGGCCAAGATCCACATCGTGACCGGGGCCGTCGCCTCGGCGCACAATCTCGTGAAATGCGCCAACCGCTCGGGGCTCGACGTCTGCGACATCGTGCTCCAGAGCCTCGCCTCCGCCGAGGCCGTGCTGAGCGAGGAGGAAAAGCAGCTCGGCTGCGCGCTGCTCGACCTCGGCGGGGGGACGACGGATCTGGCCGTCTTCGCCGGCAAGCACATCCGGCACACCTTCGTGCTGGCCCTCGGGGGCGACAACCTGACCAACGACATCGCGATCGGGCTGCGCTGCCCGCACCCGGAGGCGGAGAAGATCAAGCGCCGCTTCGGCAGCTGCCTCGCCCGGGCCATCCGGCCCGAGGAGGTGATCGAGGTCCCCGGGATGAGCGGCCGGGAGGCGCGCAAGCTGCCGCGGCAGATCCTGGGCGAGATCCTCGAGCCGCGCATGGAGGAGATCTTCCAGCTCCTGCAGCGCGAGATCCAGCGCGCCCAGGTCGAGGCGATGATCCACTCGGGGATCGTGCTCGCCGGCGGGGGGGCGCTCCTCGAGGGGGTGGCCGAGACGGCGGAGGCGGTCTTCGGCCTGCCCACGCGGATCGGGACCCCCCGCGCGATCGAAGGCCTGGTCGACGTCGTCAACAACCCCATCTACGCGACCGGTGTGGGGCTCGTCCTCTACGGCGCCCGCAACCGGCGGCAGGAGAAGCGCAAATTCCGCATCCGCGACAAGAACATCTTCCACCGCGTGATGAACCGCATGAAACGATGGTTCCAGGATGTCGTATGAACAACGGGAACCCTGGGGCAAACCCCAGGCATCGGAAGGAGGGCGAAATCATGTTCACCTACATCGACAATGAAAAGTCGGCCCGGATCAAGGTGATCGGCGTCGGCGGCGCCGGCGGCAACGCGATCAACAACATGATCCGCGCGGGTCTCCAGGGCGTCAAGTTCATCGCCGCCAACACCGACGCCCAGGCCCTCGAGGTCTCCCAGGCCGAGGTCCGCATCCAGCTCGGCGAGGGCATCACCGAGGGACTCGGCGCGGGGGCGAACCCGCAGATCGGCCGCGACGCGGCGCTCGAGAACGCCGAGCAGCTCCGCAACGCGCTGCGCGACAGCCACATGGTCTTCATCACCGCGGGGCTGGGCGGCGGCACGGGCACCGGGGCCACGCCGGTGATCGCCGAGATCTGCCGGGAACTCGGCGCCCTCACCGTGGCGGTGGTCACCAAACCCTTCAGCTTCGAAGGCAAAAAACGCGCCCTGATCGCCGAGCAGGGGCTGGCCGAACTGAAGAAGGTGGTCGACACGGCGATCACCATCCCCAACGACCGCCTGCGCGCGCTCGCCTCGAAGAAGGCGACGCTCATGGAGATGTTCCTCAAGGCGGACGAAATTCTGCTCCACGCCGTCAAGGGGATCACCGACCTGATCATGATGCCGGGGCTGGTCAACCTGGACTTCGCCGACGTGCGCACCACGATGTCCAAGGCCGGCATGGCGCTCATGGGCATCGGCATCGCCTCGGGCGAGAACCGCGCCGTCGAGGCCGCCGAAAAGGCCATCTCGCACCCGCTGCTCGAAGACATCTCCATCCGCGGCGCCCGCGGCGTGCTCATGAACATCACCGCCTCGAGCAGCATGGAGTTCGAGGAGGTCGCCGAGGCCTCCGAGCGCATCCACCAGGAGGTCGGCGACGAGGCCGAGATCTTCTGGGGGACCTCGGTGGACGAGAGCCTGGGCGAGGAGATGCGGGTCACCGTGATCGCCACCGGCATCGGGGCGGAGGCCGAGGAGTCCGCCGAGAAAGCCCGCGCCGAGGAAAAGCGCATGCCGCGGGTGATCGCCGCGGCCCCGCGCGGCAAGGTGCGCGACATCACGCCGGCCGATCTGCAGCGCCGCGACATCGTGGACTTGGACGAGCCGACCTTCCTGCGCAACCGCCGGGCCTCCTGCGCCAATGAGGATCCGTCCTGCGGCGCGTGGAATCGCAAGGCGTTCGACGAAAACGACCTCGACGTCCCGACGTTCCTGCGCCGAAAGGCGGACTGAACCGCCCCCCCCCCCCCCCCTCGGGG
>JBBFLI020000026.1:26828-59268 GCA_037481615.2 Desulfobacterales bacterium | reverse complement strand
GAACCCAAGCCGTCCGCACCCGGCCTGAGCTAACCAAGAAGGCAGTATCTCATTTGAGAGCACTGCAAAAGCGACCTCAACAAGTAAAAAAGTTCTTCAAACACCCAAAAGTGGCTTATGCGGCCTAGTTGCTCTATTTGATTGCCGGTTTAATAACTTGTAGCGGATGTAGCGGATACGCCTGCCGGGTGGTGAAGACTACAACTTATTGAAATAATAGGTTTGTAGCGGATGTAGCGGATGTAGCGGATGTAGGAAGTGGTTGAGCGCGAATTTTTGGGGGGAGGTGTGGCGTGGGCGTTGTTGTCAGGCAGAAGAAGCCGGGGAAGGGTCAAGCTTGGTGGGTTTTCGTCAATGACAAGGGGCGGCGCAAATCCCGCAAGTGCGGGTCCCGTACCGTAGCCGAGAGAGTAGCTCGGGAGATTAGAGAGCGTCTCGCGTTGCGCGATTTTGGGATCGCGCTCCCTGCGCCTGCTCCGACCTTTGGCCATCTTGCCGACCGGTGGTTTTCCACCTACGCCACAGAAGCGGCCGGGATGAAATTATCGACCATCGTCGGTTACCGGTCGCTTCGCAAGCGGCACCTGGTCGAACTCGAGGCCGTTCCCGTGAATAAAATCACCCGCGGCCGTGTGCGCCAATTCCTTGTCGCCCGGCTGGTCGCAGGATTATCCCAGAGCCGCGTTGCACAACTTCGGAGCCTTATTTCCGGCATTCTTTCGCTTGCCGTGGATGAGGAGATCATCCCTGCAAACAGCGCTTTAGGCCATCGGGGGTTGTTCAGGGGAGCAGGCAAGGCGCGGCGCGAGATCAACCCCCTGACCGCGGAAGAGCTCGCCCTGTTGCTGGAGACCGTCCGCACAGAGCCTCGTTTCAGGCAGCATTACCCGCTTATTCTTACGCTCGCGCTGACCGGGCTTCGTGTTGGCGAAGCGTTTGCCTTGGAATGGGGTGACGTAGACTTCGCGGGCCGTTTCTTGAACGTTTCAAAAAATCTCGTCATGGGCCGTGTGCAGACCCCGAAGAACGGGAAGCCCCGGCATGTGGACATCACGCCGGCCCTTGCCGAGGTATTAAAAAAGCACCTCGCCTCAGAGAAGGAGCGAGGCCTTCGGCTCGGCCTTGGCGGCCCGCCCAAGCTCGTCTTCTCAGACCGCCGCGGGGGACCGCTCGACAAGTCGCATTTTATCAATCGCGTGTTTACCCCGGCCCTCCAGACTGCCGGCCTGCGGCGTATCCGCGTCCACGATCTCCGTCACACATACGCCACGCTCCGGATCAAGAAGGGGGACAACCTTGCCGATGTTGCGGGGCAGTTGGGGCACCATTCCGTTAAGGTCACTCTCGATGTGTATAGCCATTGGCTGCCCGGTCAGCAGAAGGCTCAAGTGGACGCGCTCGATTCGCTCTTGGCGCTGCCATCCGCACCCCAGGCGCACCCGGAGGATGGAGCAAAAACAAAAGGCGCTCGTAATGCTGTTTAACATATTGATTTTATTGGTGCCCCTGGCAGGAATTGAACCTGCGGCCAACGGATTAGGAATCCGCTGCTCTATCCGCTGAGCTACAGGGGCGGGCGGCTCGGCATCCCGGAAAGGGGCCTTCCCCCCGGGGGGGCTCGGCCCTTTCCGGAAAAGCCTCTTACACCAATTCCCGGCCGCCCACAAGATGCCCGCCCCGGGCGAGACCCCCGCGCCCTTTCGCGAAAGCCTCCCCGCTGCGCCTTGCGGCGCGGCGCTTTTTTGCTTTCTCCCCCTTTTCCCCCTGAAAAACCCGCCCCCGGCGCCGTAGAAACGCTCGACAAGCCGGGGCGGCCGCCTCGAACGCAGCGGCGACAGCTTCCCGCAAGGCGAAATTTTCTGCGACCTGTGACCGGATCTGTCACGGTGCGGTGGTATCCTGGAGCCGGTTGCAGGGGGGATTTTTCTTGGCTTTTACTCTTACCGGGAGGTGAAACATGAGACAGAGCATCCTTTCCTACATCGAGCGGCTGCAGGTGGGCGAGCCGCAGCGGCACGAGAACCTGGTCATGGTGCCGCTCGTCTCCGATTACGACGACGGGTTGGGCTATCTGCCGCTCGCCGAGGCGGTCGCGGCGGGCCTGTTCGAGATCCGCGAGGTGAGCGAGGCGGGCTCGGTGCCGGAGCTCCGTGTCGTGAACCGCGGCGACAAACCGGTCCTCATCCTGGACGGCGAGGAGCTGGTCGGGGCCAAGCAGAACCGCATCGTCAACACGACGATCCTCGTGCCGGCCGACACCGAGCTCGAGATCCCCGTGAGCTGTGTCGAGCAGGGCCGCTGGTCCTACCGCGGCAAGAGCTTCGAGACCAAAAAACGCGTGCTGAACGTCGGCATCCGGCGCCTGAAGGCGCAGACCGTCCACCATTCCCTCCGCACCTGCGGGACGTTTGCGGCCGACCAGGAAACCATCTGGTCGGGGGTCGAAAATACCGCCCGGATGCACGAGGCGGTTTCCGCCAGCATGGACCTGGATTTCGTCTTCGAAAAGAAGTCCCCCGTGCTCGAAAAATACGCCCTGGGGCTTTCGCCCTGCGAGCGCCAGCTCGGAGCGGCCTTCCTCGCCGGCGGGGAAGTGATGGGTTTCGACGCCTTCGGCCGCCCCGGCACCTTGCACGCGATGTTTCGCGGGCTGGTGGAAAGCTATGCCTTAGACGCCCTGTCGGCGAAAAAAGAGGAAACACCGGCGGCCACGGCCCAGGAGAAGGTCTCCGCCTTTCTCGCGGCGGCGCAAAGCGCCCGAGTGGAGAGCCGACCCTCGGTGGGTCTCGGGGTCGACCTGCGCCTGGAAACGGAGAAGCTGACCGGGTTCGCCCTGGAACACGAGGAGAAAATCGTGCACTTCGTTCTTTTTCCCCAGGTCGAAAGCGAAAAGCATGTCGAGTTGGAGTTTCTCGTGCGGCAGATCCGCCGCCGGCTCAGGAGGGTGTGAACTTCGAGGGGGCGGGGGGTGGGCCGCAGGGGTTCGAGGCCGACTTTCGCCCCGGCGCGTCCTCCCCCCTTCCCGCGCCGTCGACGATTCCCCGGAGGTGAACATGAGACCGAAGCCTTTCCTCTCCACCCGGTCCCTCTGCGGGGAGCGCGAGGAAGATCACTTGACCGGGTTCTGGGCGGCCGCGCTCGATTCCTGCCCGGCCTTCGGCGAAGGCGATTCCCGCTTTCCGCTCCAGGCCCCCGCCGCGAGGCGCGGCTGGGCGGGGTGCGGATCGCGCCGGTGGCGAAACAGGTCGATTTCGGGGGCGATGTCCCGGCTCTCGTTTTCGGGCTCGTCGGAATCGGGGGTCTCGAGATCCGCGTCGCCGCCGAGCACAAGGTCTTGACCAAGGAGCCCCGAAGCGGGCGGTCCCGGGAGAACGGCGAAGAGAAGGCCGTCGGCCGGCTTTCCCGCAGCCTTGCGGTCCCCGAAATCGAGGGCGTCGCCTCGGTGCGCCCCTGGCCGCAGGCTCTGGACCCCGGGTTGCTCGACCATGAGAAATAGATCCGCCCCGAGGAGGGCAAGCACTCTCTCCGGCGGCATTCCCACCCCTTGCTGGGTGAGTACGCCGGCGGATGCCGGGTCGTACGCCGCCGATCAGCCGGCGCCCGGCCTCGGGGCGGTTGATTCGACTCGGGAGATTTTTTATTCTATAAAAGTTTCGCTCAGAGCCTTGGCCGGAAACGCTTTTCCACCACGAACCTTTCGCGATGGGAGGCGCCTGTGGCGTCCGGGAACCCCGCCGAGGCGGTCGAAGTTCTCCTGGAAAGGCTGCGCGCGGCCGGCACCGCCGGCCTTGCGAAAGGAAAACTCCTTGAGCGCCTCGGGGCCCGGGGCGAGCGGGCCCTGCGAGGGCTTCTCGCCGCCGGGAGGGTCGCCAACCTGGGAAGCCGGACTCGGCCATGTTTCGTCCTGCCCGAACATTTCCAGCCCGTGGAGCGCGCCTGCGAGGCGATCGAGAAAAAGGCCCTCCCGCCTAAGGCCGCGGCCGAGGGGCCGATCGCTCTTTTCACGCGCGACGAGCTCGCGCGCGGCCTGACCGGGGAGCCGAAGAAGAGGGTCCCCGAGGCCCTGGCGCGGCTTTTCGAGGCGGGCAGGCTCTTGCGCTTCCAAAGGGGCCGCCTCGTCTACCTCGTTCACCGCGAGCACCTGAAACGCTTCTTCCCGCAAGAGGGGCGCCCCGCCGCACCCCGGGCGCCGGCCCCCTCCCCCCCGGTCGCCGTGGATCGCGAGGCGGTTCTTTCCGCTTACCGCCGGCTGAGAGAGAAGAGCGGCTTCAGCCACGTCGAGATCGCCGCCCTCGCCCGCGAGGCCGGCTGCCCGCTTGCCCCGCTGAAAGATTTCATCGTTTCCGAGGGCCGTGCGGGAAGGGCGGTACTGGGCCTGGGGGACTGGTCGCTCTCCGACGAGGAGACCCGTGCGGGGGCGATCGAGCTCTTCGGCAGGCCCCATCTTCTCGTTTCCTTCGAAACCGGGTAGGGGGGCCATGGTCGCAAATCCTTTCGAGCAGGCCATCGTGACCGAGCCGCGCCGTATTTCGGCCTCGGTGCCCGGCTTGAACGACGAGCCCCTCGAGCGTCTGGTGCGACTCGTGGAGGATCTTGCCGAAGCGAAGGAGCCGCCGCGCAATGCGCGCTCCCCCGGGGCCCGGCTTCTGGTCTCCCCCGACCCGGGATACGGCAAGTCGCACCTCATCGGGCGTCTCTTCCGCCGGCTCGAGGGCCGGGCGACCCTCGTCTACCTGCGGCCCTACGCCACCGCCGCCTCCTGCTGGCGCTCGATCCTTCTCAAGACCGTTCAGGAGATGGAGTTCCCGGAAAGGCAGGGGTTGTCCCCCCCCGAGTCGGAAACCCAGCTCGACGCTTTCATCCACGGTGTCCTCGTCAACATGGCGCTGAACGGCCTGCGCCGCGGGGTGATCGCAAGCCGCGCCCCGCACCGGCTCATCGCCTACCTCGAGCGGGCCGCGATCGCGGAGCTGCGCGCAAACGACGCCTGGAAGAAACTCCTGCGGCAGCAAACCGCGAAACTCTCCGAACTCCTGAAGAGCCAGCTCTATGAGCGCGGCCTGCAGCTCACCGCATCCCCCGCGGCGTGGCTGCGCGTCCTTGTCTGTTACGCCTACGAGGGTCGCGCGCAGCCCGAGCTGCGCCAGGCCTGCCTCGACTGGCTGAAGACGGCCTGCGTGGACGAAGAGGAGGGCCGGGCGATCGGGCTTTCGCCGGCCGACCGCCCGCCCTGGGACCTCTCCGGCGAGAACGCCGAGGATCTTGCCCGAAGCCGCCTTGCCGATCTCGTCAAGCTCGCCGGTTTCTTCCGGCCCTTCGTCTTCTGCTTCGACCAGACGGAAAACTACGCCTCCTCCCCCGGGCTGGCGGCGAGCCTGGGGGTTGTCGTCGAGGGGCTGACCGCCGAATGCCCCAACCAGTTGACCCTCCTCACGGCGAATCGCACCCCCTGGGAGAAGGGCGTTCTCCCCCACTGGCAATGGGCCCACAAGGACCGCATCCTCAAACCGTATCTTGAGCTCAAAGGGATCAACCGCAGCCAGGCGGCGGAACTGGTCCGGCTGCGGCTCGAGGCGGCGGAGGCGCCCGGGGAGATCGCCTCCCGGATGCTCGCCCAGGAATTCCTGGAGAAGTTTTTCGCCGAGTACCCTGAAGTGAATATTCGCCACTTCATCAGCAACTGCAGCCTGCGCTTCGAGGAGCTTTCGCGTCACGACCCGGCGCCCCGAAAACCGCCTGACCCGGAGCCGCAGCTCGAAGAGTTCTATCGCGCCCGCCAGGAGAAGATCCGCACCCAGCCGCGACGCCGCGTCTTCAACCCCGATGCGCTCTTCTGGCTCCTCGAGAACGCCGCCCCCCAGGGCTGCACGACCTTCAAACCGAAGAGCCGCTATCTCGTCCTCGGCTGGGAGAAGGCGGGGAAAAAGGTCTATTTCGGTCTCGAGGCGGGGCACAACGGCCGCCGCTGGCAGGCGATCGTCAAGGAAGGCGAGAGCCTCGAGGTCGCCGACCCCGGCTGCAAGCTCGTCTTCATCCGCACCCCGGATCTGCGGCCCATCCCCGGCGCGCGCTGGAAAACCGCGCTCGCCATCCAGGCCGCGCGCGGGAAATTCCTGCACCTGCTCACCCTCGACGCCGAGGAGCTCAGCCGGCTCTACGCCGCCCACGACCTCTTCCTGGATGCCATGGAGGGCGACATCCCGCTCGCTCCGGAGGCGGTGCTCGCGTTCGTCAAGCAGGAGCTTCAGCCCTTCTGGGAGCGGGTGCTCGAGCCTTCGCCCGGGAATTGGGCTCCCCCGGGGTCGCCGCCCGAGCCCCCCGCGGGGCAGACGGGCTCTTCCCTCAAGACGCGGCTGCGCGAGCTCTTGCGCCGCGAGAAATTTTTGAGCCTTCAGGAGATCCTCGAGCGTATCCACCCCCCCGCGACGCCCGCGGAGATCGAGAAAGCGCGCGCCGCGATCCCCGAGATCCAGGTCTTCGACGGCCCGCGGATGACCGTTTTCCAGTGGCGCACCGGAAAGAGGGGGTGACGAGGCGGGCCATGAAGGCGATCAGCGTGTCCGCCCTCTGCCGCGCCTGCCTCGACGAGGCCTTTCGCGAGCGGCTTCTGCGCGGGGAAAAGCCGCCGACGCGTCATTTCACGCCGCCGGGCGAGGTCCCCCTCTACGGCCGCCTGTTTCACCGCCTGGCCGAGCGCTTCACGGAGTGGCTCGTCGCCCAAGGGGAGGGCCTGGGGGAGGACGATTCCACGGCTCTCTGGGGGATTCTCTACGAGCGGCTGGCGGAAAGGCGGCTCGAGCGCATCTGCCGCGCAGGCAAGGCCGACTCCGCCTGGCACCTCGCCTCGGCCCTCAAGGCCTTCTGCGGCCGCCTTGCCGCGCTTCTTCGGGAACGAAGCCCCGCAAGGGGCTTTCGCGGCTTGTTTCTGGCAAGCGAGTTTCCGCTCGCGGCGATTCCCGTGCCCGCCGGGGCCCGCGCCGTCCTTCTCTCGGGGAAGATCGACGCCGTGCGCGCGCTCTCCCCCGGCGCGCTCGAAATCGTCGACTACAAGCTGACCCGCGGCGAGCGCATGAAACTGGATCTCCTCCAGCTTGCGATCTACGCCCGCATGCTCGAGGCCGCCCGCCCCGGCCGGGCCTACGAGGGGGTTCTCGAGTACTACGAGCCCAAACTCGAGGAGGTGAGGGTCGAGGCAAAGGACCTCCAGGCGATCTTTTCCGATGTCGTCGCCCCCGTGCTCGCTCTGCTTGGGGGCGAAGCCGCCGGGAGGAAAAGAGGCGCCGCCCCGCCCGATTTTTCCCCGCCCGCCCCGGGGCCGGGGGACCTTTCGGCTGCGATCCGGGAGTGCTTTTCACGTTTCGGTGTGAAGGTCGAGGTGATCGGCAGGCGCGAGGCCCCGCAGCTCGTGCGCTACGAGGTGAAACCGGCCTCCGGTGTCAGGGTTTCCTCGATTGCAAGCCGCGCCGAGGATCTCAAAGTCGCCCTCTCGTTGCCGCTCGTCCCCGTAATCGAAGCCGGCCCGGGCCGGGTCACGATCGACATCCCCCGCGAAAGGCCGCTTCCCGTCCCCTGGCGGGAGGTCATCGAATCCCCCGGGCTCAAAGGCCACCCAAGCCCCGTCGCCTTTGCCGTCGGCGTCGGCGTCGAGGGGCGGCCCCTTGTCTGCGATCTCGCCGACCCCAACACCTGCCATGCGCTGGTCGCCGGGGCGGCGGGTGCGGGCAAGAGCGAGCTTTTGAAGAGTATCGTCGCCACCTTGGCCCATCGCACCGCCCCCGATCGCGTCCGCCTGACCCTGATCGACCCCAAGATCCTGACCTTCACCAGGCTTGCGGCGCTTGCGCACGTGGATCAGCCGGTTGTGACCGAGCCGGCAGAGACCCTGCCGCGGCTCGAGGCCGCGGTCGAGGAGATGGAGGAGCGCTACCGGATGCTCTCGCGCGAGGGTTTCGAAAATCTATCCGACCGCTTCGCCGCCGGCCGCGCGGACATCCCCTTCCGGGTGATCCTCTTCGACGAGTTCGGGGATTTGGTCCTTGCGGGAAGAAACGAAAAGCAGTCCTTCGAGCGGCTGGTCGGCCGCCTCGCGCAGAAAGGGCGGGCGGCCGGCGTCCATCTGATCCTTGCCACCCAGCGGCCGGACCGCCATGTCGTGACCGGCATCATCCGGGCGAACCTCCCCCTCAAGATCTGCCTGCGCGTCGTGAGCCAGGTGAACGCGAAGATCGTCCTCGACCGCGCCGGGGCCGAGCGGCTCCTCGGCCGGGGGGATCTCCTCTGCGACCGCGGCTTCGGCATCGAGCGAGCCCAGGCCCCGCTGGTCACGGCGGATGATCTTCGAGCAATGTCGAGAACTTGATCCCCATGAGGAGATGTTTTGCATGAGCCCCGGACAAATCGTTTGCCCCAACTGCGGCCACGAATTCGAGCTCTCCGACGCCCTGGCGGGGAGAATCCGCGACCATTTGCGCGCGGAGCTTCTCGAGGAGGTGAAACGCCGCGAGGCCGAGATGAGAAAGAAGAGCGAGCAGCTGCGAGCCCTCGAGGAGGAGCTCGCCCGCGGCCGCGCGGCGCTCGAGGAGGAACTCGAAAAGAGGCTGCGGGAGAAGCTCTCCGAGGCCGAAAAGGCGGCTAGAAAGAGGCTCGAGGCCGACTTCGGCCTCAAGATCAAGGAGATGGAGGGTGCGCTCGCCGAGAAGGAGGCCGCGATCCGCTCCTTCCGCGAGCAGGAGCTCGAGCTCCGGGCCCGGCAGCGAAAGCTCGAGGAGGAGCGCGAGGCGCTGAAACTCGAGGTCGCCCGCAAGATCGACGCCGAACGCGAGGTGATCCGCGCCGAGACCCTGCGGCGGGCGGCCGAGGAGCACCGCCTGAAAGAACTCGAGAAGGACAAGGTGATCCAGGACCTGAAGACCGCCCTCGAGGAGATGAAGCGCCGTGCCGAGCAGGGCTCGATGGAGACCCAGGGCGAGGTCCTCGAGCTCGACTTCGAGGCCAGGCTGAAAAGCGTCTTTCTCCACGACGACGTTCAACCCGTGCCCAAGGGGATCCGCGGGGCGGATCTTATCCAGACGGTGAGAAACCCCCTCGGGTCCGATTGCGGGGTGATGCTCTGGGAGACCAAGAACACGAAGGCTTGGTCGGGCAACTGGATCCCCAAGCTGAAAGACGACATGATCGCGACCCGCGCGACGGTGGCGATCCTCGTCTCCGTCGTCCTGCCGGAAGGGGTGCGGCGTTTCGGCCGCCTGGACGGCGTCTGGGTGAGCGACCCGGAGAGCGCGATCCCGCTTGCCGCGGTGCTGCGCGAGCACCTGATCGCGCTCTCGCGCGAGCGCGAGGCGGCGGTCGGCAAAAACGAGAAGATGGAGGCCCTCTACCAGTACCTCTCCGGGGAGGAGTTCCGGCAGAAGATCGAGGGGATCGTCGAGGCTTTCCGCTCGCTTGAGGACCAGCTGAACAAGGAGCGCCGCGCGATGGAACGAATCTGGAGCCAGCGCGAAAAAGAGATCCAGCGCGTCGTCCGCAACACCGCCGCCCTCTACGGCGACATGCAGGGCATCATCGGCGGCCGCATGCCCGCGATCGCCGAGCTCGAGCTCGATCCTCCCGCCTCGCCCCGCCTTCCCGGCAAAGCGGAAAACGACGAAAAAGGAAAAGTTACGTAAGTAATTTTTTCCGTGTCGCGCTCCTGGAATCTTCTGTAAATGAATGGTATAAAATGCTTACCTTCGACAATCTTTCACCCCATCGAGGCGGCTGCTGAGGTCATGGAATCCCCTTGGGGTAAAGTGAAGGGCACCTTGCAGGCCAAGGACCATCTCGAGAAGGTCCTCGTCGATAACGCCCGCCTTCCGCTTACCTTCTGGAGAAGCCGTTTCCTCTTCTTCGGTGCCCCTGACCAGGAACTGCACCGCTTGACCGCGGGGGCGTTCAGCCCTCAAGCCTCGGGATGGAAAACCCATCCGCTCTATTGCCTGGACATTCTCCCAGACGGCATCGGGGCACGGGTGTGCCCCTGCTCCAGCCGGAGGCCTTCCGATGTCGACAAGTTCCGTTTCATCCGCAAGGGCTGCCGATTGCTTCACACCGGCTATGTAATGGACCGCAATTTCCACCTGATCGAAAATCTGGCATTCCCGGTGCCGAGATCGCTTGCGCAACGGGTGAGTTTCAAGGGTGAAGTCCCGGAAGAGTGCCTGTTGAGGGGAAGCCGCTTTCATCCCGCGACGGAATAACCCCGATTGCGGTGTTAGACCTCCGACGGGTAGGGGGAAATGGGCAGCCAGGGAGATGAAATCATCCGGAAATGGCTTGCAGAGCCGGAATCCCACCGCACGCTCCGGATGATCGCCGAGAATGTCGATGGCTGGCTTCGCAGACACAGGATTCGACCGGCCACGATCGACCGTCAGGAAATGGCCGGTCCGGAACGTGTGGGGGAGATTCTCTCCGAGCTCGAGATCTTTTTGCTCGAACGGGGCGGTGAGTTCCAGTCGCTCATCCTTTCCGGGGCCGATCACATCGAGAAATACCTCGAGCGGGCTTTCTGCAACCACCTTCTGGACCGCTGCCGGAGCCTTCAAACCGATCCGTGGCGTTTTTTCTATCGCGCCTCATCCGAAATCCTGCGGGCGGCGAAAGGCGTCCATCATCAATTGCGAAGCGGACGTTTCTTCATGTTCAGCATGAAGATTCCCTCCCTCACCCGGCCGCCCTTGAGAGAGGAGGAGATCGAGCGGATTGCCTACCCGCCTTCAGGCCCTCTGCAAATAGATGAACTTCTCCCGGCCAAATCGCTCCTCCCCGTCGCCGTCCATTTCTGGCGGGAGGCATGCGCTCTCCGGGGCGAGGATCTGTGGCTTGATCTGCGTGATTTCGTGAACTGGGTTTTCCGGCACATTACCGCACCCAAGGAGGTTGCCCTGCCTGAGGGTTACGAACCTTCGGCTTCTGCCCGGCGTGCCTCGAGACCCGACACCACGACTGAGCCGGTCTCGGAGGAGACTATTCTCCCCGCGGAAATCATGAGGCTGGCCACCTGCTTCGTGAACCGGCTTTTGCCGGAAGAGCGTGAGGTTTTCTATCAACGGATGTTTGCAGGGCTGGATTGGACCGAGATCGCAGCGCGCACGGGGCATTCGGGGCCGTCGGGGCCTTTATACCGCTACCGCCGGGGGGAGACCAAGCTGAAACGCTTTCTGAGGGACCAGGAGAGGCTTGGCCCGGAAGATTTCGATGCGCTGGAGTGGGACTTTTTTTGCGAGGCGTTGCGGAGGGTTTTGAAAAGCGACGTTTCCCCGCCGTAGGGACCATCGGAAACTGAAGGGACTCATCATGACCGACCTCCGTGCAGGCCTGGCTCTCGCCAAGAAAATCCGCACCTGCCCCCCAGAACGGGTGCTGAAGGATCCTTCCCAGGAGGAGAACCTCAGGCAGCATATGCAGATCTGCCCCGATTGCCCCGCGCCTTCCGAGACACCGCCGAACCCCTGGAGCGAGCTTGTTCACTCTTGGCGTCAAAGCTTTTTCAAAGACAGAATCCGCCGCGAGAGCCCCCCTCGTGCAGGGGAAATCCGCCTCCTCCGGCCGGAGCTCGGCCGGTGGTACGAAGGTCTCTATTACACGCCCCCGGCCGTTCTGCTTCTTTACCCGCTCCAGGAAGAGCCCACCGCCTTCCGCGCCGCCCAAATCTATTTTGACGCCGAACTTGCCGGTCCCGGCGATCTCGTCCTGGAGCCCGCGCGGACCGGAACAGCGGAGCTGATGGTTGAATGCTGGAATTCTTACCCGGTGAGCCCGGAACAACTGGGCGCTCGGTTGGGTGCCGTGTCCGAAGAGGTGACAGGGGCCGTTTCGGCTTTGGCCCGAGACCCCTGGGCCTACCCCGAATGGGCGGTCATACCGCCGGAGATGAGAGAGGAAGACCCCCGCGTCTACTTCCGGGAACTCGAGGTCGAGGTCGCACACCTGTTCGCCCGGGACGCGGTTTCGACGATCCTCCAAAAGATGGAAGATCACCGCTTCAAGTTGAAGTCGGCAGGAAAATCGATCGAGGAGGATATCCGCCGCATCCAGCCGCGCATCTCCCTTTCCGGAGGCTGGCGCAGCGCCGAGGAGGCGCTTGTTCTGGCCGAGCTCCCCGCCGAGGAATACGACCTGGCGGCCGAGGAAAGGCCGCGCTTCATTGCCGGCGCGAATTTCGTGGTCATCCGGGATCATCTGGTGCGCGAGATCCTGCCGGTCCATGTCGAGCTCTTTCCCCGCGAAGGGAAGGGCGAGCTGACGGTGGTAGGCGGCAGATTCCTTGAGACCCCCAGGCGGGAGGGGGAACTTCGCCTCTTGATTTTCCTTGCCCCGCAGGACGCCCCCCTGATTGCCCCTCGAAAGATCGTTTTTGACCCGGAGAGCGGTCATTTCTCGGCCGAGTTTTTTACTGAAGATCGCGTTGCCGCCGAACCCCGAATCGCCCTTCTCTGTTACTGCGACGATGATTGAGGCGGGGTTTTCGTACCTGGAGCATCTGCTGTTTCTATCCTTGCGCGGGGAAGCCGAAAGCCTCGGCATCCGACTCATGCGCCCGCTGGACCTCTCCGGTCTGCCGGAGGGGGAAGCAGGGAGGGCGCTCGAAGAGCTTCTCAGAAAGCTGGATGAATCGACCACCGAAAACCCCGCCTTGCGGTTTCTCTTGCACCTCAACCTGCTCTCCGGCTTCCTGATTCTCGGGGGTCTTGCCCCTGCCGGCTTGAAGCGTTTCGTGACGGAACACATCGACCGGGCGAGCCTTTTGCCGCCTGGCACCCGGGATGCAAAATGCTGGGTGGCGGTCCCGGTGGCCGAGGCCGTTTCCTCACATGCCGCCATCCGCTGGTGGGTCCTGGGATGGGAACCCGGGGGCTCCGACAGGCTCATGGTGCCCCTCTGGGCAGCCGCCCTGCTGGATCAAGATGCCAAGCAGGCGATCGAGGACGCCCTGCAGGCCGCCCGTTTCCTGGCCCCCAGCTCCGCGAAAGGCGGCTTCATCGTCTGCCCCCTTTGCAGCCCGGGGGGAAGGCCTTCCATCCGCGGCCGCTCGCTCGGTTTGCCGCTTGGCATGGCATTCGCCGCACTTTCGAATGGCTCTGCGCCTCGCCACCCGACGATCGTCGCCACCGGAGATCTGGACCCCGACGGACGGGTGCGCCGCGTCAACATGCTGGAAATCAAGGCGGCATGTTTTCTGAAAGAAATCCGTGGCATCCATGCGCTGGTCTACCCCGCCGAGAATGAAGAGCCTCGCGAATGCCGTCTCCCGGAGACGATTCCGGTCTCCTCGCTCGATGAGGCTCTTTTCATCCGTAGCCTTTACCGGCCGGGAGAGGCATCCCGCATCGCCGGGTTCAGGCGGGTGCTGAACGAGCCGGGGGCCTTCGCCTCCGGCTGCGCCAATCTCCCCCCCGACTGGCTCCGGTGGGCCGTGAGGCACGGCCGCCACGGCCGCGTCGCGGACGCTCTTCTTTCCTCGCAAGAATTGTTCGAGGAGCTGATAGCACGCCTTAAGACGGCTTTGAGGGACTGGAATCTCAATCTATCCTCGGCCTTGTGTGCGGTTCTGGAACCTGATGCGGTGCAGAACGCTTCCTCTGCCTTTCCCCTTGCCGCCTTCCGCTGGTTTGCTCTGAACCTCGCTCTCGCCAATCACGAGGGGGATGTCGGGCGAGCAGAGGATTTTGCGTCTCGGGCAGCCGCCTTGCTCGAACGCATCGAGGAGGTCTCGCCGGATGAGGCAGCCGAGTATTTTGCCTGCCGGATGGTTGCAGCCCACAACCGCTATCGATTCGAACCGGAAATTCCCCCCGACCTTGCGCGAACCCTCACGAGGCTCGAAAATCGTTACGCTGCAGCCCGTTCGCCGAGAGGAACGGGGTTCGACCTCCCGCTGGGGAAACTTTATGGCACCATCGGGCAGAACTTCGCCTTCTGCGGCCCGGCATATCTCAGTCAAGCGCTCGAGTGGTTTGCGAAGGCCCGATCCGTCCTGGGCGAGGGGACGATCCCTGACCATGAGCGGGAGTGGATGCGGCAGCTCCACTATGCGGCCTTCGCCTGCCTGGATGCCGGAAAGGTCTTCGATGCGGAAGATTATCTCTGCCGCTACCTGAAAGTCCCCTCGCTTGCGGCCCTGGCCCCGGAATCCCTCCCCCCCGATTCACGCTGGGCGCACAACCTGCTGGCGCGTTTTCTGGCCGACGTCGGCCCGTCCGGGCCGGCGGAGCGCTATTTCGAATGGGCGGCTGCTTGCGCCTTCGACCCTCCTGGGAAAGAGCACCCCTGGCAACTCTGGGCCTACAACCTCGGGAGGCTCGCCTTTTCCCTGGGCAAACCCCAAGCGGCCGCTGCTTGCTTCCGGAAAAGTTTAGAGCTTTGCCTTTCCGCGAAGCCTGCGGTCTGTGTCATGGCCCTGCTGCCCCTTTGCGGCCTGTCGACCCTGCGCGGGCTTCCCGAAGATTTCCCGGCGATCGCGGTTCGAATCCGCGGCGCCGCCGCCGGTCTAAACCCCAAGCACTTCAGGGCGTTTTTGGATCAACCCCTGCCGCAGGCGCTGGAAGAAAACCGGGAGCGGTTGCCTGAATTTTTCCCCTTCACGTATCGGTAGGCCCGTGGGGGCGCCCTGGGATGGACGCGTTTTGAAAAAACCGGCATCTCCGCCGTGGAGGCAAATCGGGAGCAGGTCATGCTTTACGGAAACTACCGTTTTCAGATCCGTTTCGAAACCGAGGCGGAGCTGCCCCCTTACAAAGGCTCGACGATCCGCGGCGTCTTCGGTCATGCCTTGAAGCGCACGGTCTGTGTCCTGCGCCACCAGGAGTGCCCCGCGTGCATCCTGCGGGAGAACTGCCTCTACGCGCAGGTTTTCGAGACCCCTTTGTCGCTCCCGAAGAGGGCGGTTGCGCCCAACGGCGCGATCCCCCACCCCTTCGTCATCGAGCCTCCCCTCGAAACGAAGACTTCCTATCAGCCGGGTGACACCCTCGAGTGCGGGCTCATCCTCTTCGGCGAGGTGAACCGCATGCTCCCTTATTTTATTCATGCCTTCGAGGAGATGGGGCGGATCGGAATCGGCCGCCGCGGCGCCGGGGGCAAAGTCGGAAACTACCGCTTGCTTGGGGTCACAAGCGGTGGCCGGCAACTATACGAGACCTCAAACGGCCGCTTGCAGGCTGAGGAAGCGACTGAGGATATCACCCTTGCGCCAGTTCACCATGGAAATGCTGCAAACTCCGTTCGGCTAAACCTCGAAACCCCCCTGCGTTTCAAGAGGGAAGGTCGCCTTTCCGATGGCTTGACCTTTGATATCCTCGTGCGATTGATGCTCCGAAGAGCTTCTTCGCTCTTGGAGGCTTTCGATAGGCACGAGCCCGAACTCGACTATCGCGGGCTTATCGCCCGCGCCTCCACTGTCTCGCTCGGCCCGTGCAATGTGCGCTGGACTGATTGGGAGCGTTACTCCAACCGCCAGCGGCAGCGAATGCAGTTGGGAGGCCTCACGGGGGCGATTTCTTACCACGGCCATCTTGACGAATTCCGGCCCTTACTCGAATTCGCCAAGAAAACTCATATTGGAAAGCAGACGTCTTTCGGGTTGGGAAAGATCGGGTTCGAATTGCTTGAATGAAGCACGAGAACTATAGCGTGCGGATGACGGGATAGGAGGATTTATGGCCGTGAATGTGCATGAACTTGTTCTCGGCGCTTTGCTCCATGACATCGGAAAGTTTGTTCAGCGGGCATTCGGCTCTACCAAAGAGCTTCCATGGAAAAATTACGACATGGAATCGACCCTGTGCCCCACCGACAAACATCAGCGGTATACACATCGCCATGTGCTGTTCACGAGCGCATTTTTCGATTTGATGAAGGAAAAGGCGGTCCGTTTTCCAGAGGGCGTCGATATTGACCGTGTGGCCGAGATCGCAAGTTTCCATCATCGCCCGGAATCAGCCTCGAACCCATCGCTGGCCTGGATGGTCGCTTTGGCTGACCGGTATTCTTCCGGTATGGACAGACGCTCTGAGGAAGAGGGTACGGGCGAAGGTCGGAGCCGCGAAGCTTACCGCCGGTTACCGCTGCGCTGCATATTCGATGAAGTCATCATCTCTGACCGTGAGAAACCGGTGAAGCCCCATGCTTATCGTCTGGCACCCCTCGATCCATTTTCGGAAGAAACCCTTGTGCCGGTTCCTTGGGAAGGAGAGCGGGCAAGCCTTCCCAACGATTATGCCAGGCTCTGGGCCGGTTTCGAGAAAGACTACCTTCGCCTTACAAGCTCGGAAGCGGAATTGAGTCCCGTGCTTTTTGAAGAGTGCCTTTTAGGGCTTCTGGAACGCTATGCATGGGCAATTCCTTCCAGCACCATCGACATTCCGGACATCTCGCTTTTCGACCACATGCGGACCACTGCCGCCATCGCGGTATGCCTTTACCGTTTCCACGAAGAGCGGGATGAGCTTCAGGATCTTAGAGCGATCAACGACGAAAATCACCCGAAATTCCGTTTCCTCGCAGGCGATCTCTCGGGGATCCAGAGCACGCTTTTTACCCTCGAGCATCAAGGCGTGAAGTCTGTCAACAAAATTTTGCGTGCACGTTCTTTCATGCTCGCGGCTATCGTTGAGTCCGGGGCGATTCAAGCCGTCAATGCAATGAAACTTCCGCGCTCATGCATTGTGCAGCAGGCCGGCGGGAGATTCCTGATTCTCACGCCCGATACACCCGGTACCCCGGCTGTGGTGGAAAACCTCCGCAAAAAGTTCGACAGTTGGCTACTAAACAACTACTCAGGCAGCCTTGCCCTGAACCTTGCACTGTCCGATCCGTTTGCAGGCGAAGAGTTCAAAAACGATGGTTTTCAAAGCGTATACCAACAGCTCCTTAAAGCAGTGGAGGAGGCGAAACAGCGGCCGCTTTCCAGCTGTCGCCAGGGGGTGATTCGCCAAGAGGTGCCATTCGACCGCTCGTGTTCCGCATGTGGCAACCGCCCGGCCCAAGGAGGCGAGGATCGAGAATTCCGCTGCAACACCTGTGATCGGGAAGCTCGCGTTGGCGGCAAGCTGCCACGGGCGGCGCTTTACGCATGGGCGCCTGGGAACCTGAGCGTGGCTAAATCGGAAGATGTTCTCGGGCTTAGGCTACTGCTTTGCGCCTCGGGAGAGGCTCTTGGCGACAACAAGCGCTTTCTTTCCATACGCAGCCTGAACCCAAAGGGAAGAGAGTTCTTTTGGGCGCCGAGGATGATCGCCAACTATGTCCCACGATTTGAACAAGCAGCTCAAGCCAATGAGCCGCGATACGCTGGTCTTGCAGAAGAGGATTTCCAGGCGGAGGAAAACGCCCTTAAAACCTTCGGACACATTGGGGCTGAAGCGCTGGAGGCGGAAGACGATGGGCGTACATTCAAAGGCAAGCCGTTTCTGGCCGTTTTGAAAGCAGATGTTGACCGGCTTGGTTACATCTTCAGCCATGGCCTTCGGAGGAAAGAAAAAGATAGTCGATTCACGCTCTCCCGCCTCGCACAACTTTCGCGCATGATCGATCTCTACTTTGCCGGTTACCTGCAGGGGCTTCTCAAAAGGGAGTTTCCGGACACTTACACCGTTTATGCCGGAGGCGACGACCTGCTGTTCATTGGCCCTTGGCGGCAGAGCCTATCGCTTGCTTTGCGGATCGAGGAAACCTTCAGAAACTACACGGGCTCGAGCCCGCATATTACGATCTCTGCCGGACTCAGTATCATTCACCCGAATCATCCCATAAACCGTGCGGTGGACGAAGCGGAAAAGCGGCTTGACAATGCAAAAGCGGCGGGGCGGAATTGCATTACCGCCTTGATCAGCAGGCCCATGACCTGGCAGCGCTACAAAGAAAGACTTGCAGAGGCGGAATGGGTGAACACTCAACTCAACGGCCCGGAGCCGGTCTCGACGGGTTTTGTTTACCGCATCCTCGAGATTGCTGCAGATGTCGAGGCGGTCGATGCGGGCGATACGCGTCGCGCCGGCTGGCGTGCCAAACTCGCTTATCATCTCGCGAGGAACATTCGAGGCAAGACCAACGAGGAGAAAAATGCACGAATCGGCGAATGGCTGAAAAGGTTGGGCTTGGACAACATGCTGAGACTGACTCGGGGGCAGTCTAGCCTTTCCGACTGGCGCCTTCCCATCAGCATAGCGCTTTATCGCAACCGGTAACAATCTAATGGCATTTTGTAATTCAGAGATCTTGCGCCGTAAGAGTGGACAAGCGGCTGCGAAAGGAGGTCAACAGCGGGGATACAACAAGCAGCGGCTATGACAGGTATCGGTTCCTTTCGAAATCAGCAAAAATAAGGAGACTCACATGCCAGGATACCCGAATCATCCAGGACGACATGGCGGAGGAGGTCAAAGGCAGGGCTTCTCCGGCTCCCGGGGAGGCGATCAACATGAGGCCCGGCAGCTGCCGACTCCTAATGCGCTCAAATACTACAAAGGCGAAAATTCCAAAACCTTGGACCCCGATCTGATCGATACGAAGGCGGCGGAGTGGGCCCAATCGTTCGCAGAACTAAAAACTTCACAGATGAGGCGTTTTTATGACGACCTGAAGGCCATTGAGCGCAAGATCATGACCGGAAAGGACGCCCAGGCGCAGGCCGAAAATTTCAAGCGGGACTGGCCGATGGTGGTGCTTTTCAAAGCCAAGGCCGCCTATGCTGAAAAGCGGGGAGTCGCTCCGAGGGCGTTTACCCAATTTATATTCGACCATGTTGCTTCCATCAAAGATTTAAACGACTTTCGTTCTTTCCTCAAGGTGTTCGAGGCGGTGGTGGCATTCCACAAGTTTTACTCCAAAGAAAAGTAGCCGAGAATGAATCAGGAGGAAGCATGAATCTCATTCAAAGTCACGCCATAATCGGATCTATTAAGGTGATCACAGGCCTTCACATTGGAGCGGGAAAGGATGCCATCGAAATTGGAGGGGTCGACAGCCCGGTTGTGAAGAACCCCTATACCGGTGAGCCTTATATCCCTGGCTCGTCTCTCAAAGGCAAGATGCGCTGCCTGCTCGAGTGGATTTCCGGAAGGATCGAGCGGGACGGTAAGCCTTGGGAAGGTGGGGGAGAGAACGAACCCGGCAAGTTGGCCGCCGACCCGGTGCTTCGTATTTTCGGCACAACTCACAAAAACTGGAAGTTCGGGCCCAGCCGGCTGGTGGTACGCGATGCCTATTTGAACACCGCATGGCGTGATTCCATAATTGAGCGCGGCCTATCCTTCACCGAGGAAAAGTTCGAGAACAACATCGACCGCATCCAAGGCAAGGCCGGGATCGGCATCCGTAAGATCGAACGAGTGCCCGCAGGAGCGCTATTCGACTTCCAGTTTGTCTATCGGGTTTTTGATCTCGGCGACGGTGGTGAGACTGACAAGACCAACATGAATTTGCTGTTCAAAGTGATGCGGCTCCTCGAGCACGATGCCTTGGGCGGCTCAGGCTCGCGCGGATACGGCCGAGTAAAGTTCACTGATCTGAAGCTCGACGGTCGCGATATCCAGGAGGATTTTGACAATGTCGACCCCACTGAACTCAAACCCAACGTGAGGGCTGCGTAAGATGATACACTACCGGATCACCGTTACCCCGCTGGGACCACGGGAGACCGAACTGGTCTCCGGCACCATATGGGGGCATCTGGCATGGGCTGTCCGGTATCTTGAAGGAGAAACCGCTTTCTCGGCATGGCTCGAGGAGCAGGAACATGAGCCCTGGCTGGTCTCGAGCTACATGCCCGAGGGCATGCTGCCCAAACCCATTCTTTCCCCGCCTTTGCAAGCCCAGGAGGCGCCCGATTTCGACTCGGCCGAGCGGCAAAAGGCTTTCCGAAAAATCAAGTTCATCGCAGAGAAAACCTTCTTGAAACTCAGGAGTCAAATGGAGGCCAACGCGCTGGTCCGTGAAATGCCGTATCCTCCGGCTACCCATCGTACAGGGGGACGCGAGTCAAGAACGGCACACAATCGCATCAACCGAATCACCGGTAGGACACCCGATGAGGGCGGGCTCTTCTTTCACGACCGCATCCTTGATCCGAAAGAACGCCGATTTCAGGTTTTCATACAAACCCCAACTCCATGCAAAGAAAAGATCAAGGCTTTGCTCGACTTCATCGGATCCCAAGGCTTTGGTGCCAACGCTAGCACCGGAAGCGGTCATATGCAGTTCGATGTAGTTGAGGAGACCGAGCTGTTCTGTGCCACGGGAAACCGTGCGCTTACTCTCTCGCACGGTATTCTCACTCCGAACATGACTGCTCCGCGATACCGGTTGCATACCCATCACGGCAAACTCGGCGGGCACTTCGCTGTGGGAGGTTTCAGCCCATTCAAATACCCCATTCTCATGGTAAAACCTGGCTCAACCTTCACCCCGGAAGGGGAGGGCCTGTTCGGCCAGCTCCTCACCGGTGTTCACCACGATCCTGCACTTGCAGGTGTCCGACACCACGCACTTCACCTGCCGCTATTTTTCACGGAGGCGACCGCATGACCACATACCGATTCAAGGCTTATGCGTTGACGCCGATCCATGTCGGCTGTGGCCGGGAGATCGACCCCACGGAATTCGTGCTTGCAGACGATAAGCTTTTTCACGTGAACATAGCGGCCTTGGTGAACGACTTGGCGCCGATGGAACGGGAACGTTTCAGTCAATTTCTCGATCGAGCCGACCTCAAGGAGATGCAAAACTTTTTGCGTCACCAAGCGCGGGGGGGGCGCCATATTTTAGGCCAGGTCGATGCCGGCAAAGCTTTCCTTAATGAATTCGCAACCAAAGCATCCAGCCCCAACAACCAGTTTCGTGTCGAAATGATGCCTCGCAACCCATACACGGGCGACCCCATACTGCCAGGCTCCGGCATAAAAGGAGCCATCCGCACGGCCGTCATCAACTACTTCGCCAATGTAAATCCCAGGACTGCCGCTGAAGTGCAGAGAATCAAGAATATCGAGATCAAAAAACGGGGGCAGGTACTGGAAGAAGCAGCCCTGGCACGCCAGCACCGCGACACCCATCGTGACGTTTTCCGACTGGTCCACGTGGAAGATGTGGCGCTGCCGCGTGGCTCGACCCGTATCGATCGAGCTGCGAACATCAATCCGAACAAACCCGGCGCCGAAAAGATTCAGATGTGGGTGGAGCGCTTGAAGTCTCAAGCCGACATGCCATCGCCACCGATCTTCGAGGTCAAAGTGCGCATCGATACACGATCGATGAAGGACCCGAGACTCAACACCCTCTTGGGGCGAACCCTGGATCTTGATCTCATCTGCGGGGCCTGTAACAAATTTTATTGGGGCCGTATGACCGAAGAAGGAGACAAGTTCGATAAGAGATCACAAAACGGCGCTTCGTGGCAAGCCATTTACAACCTGTTTCCCAAGGCCCGTTTTGAGGACGGGAAAACTGTAACCCTCGACCCTATTTCACCGTACTGGGAGAACCGGGAACTCAAGCGAAAGCGTGTGCTGCTGCGCATGGGGCACTTTTCTCATTTCGAGTCGCTTTCGGTCGATAATTACCGTCAGGGTTTCAATATTCAAGCAAAACGACCGATAACCGGAATGGGGTCAACCCGCACACGTTGCGTTATGGAAAACAAATCATTTCCAATGCCCTTCGGCTGGCTTATCATGACATTAGACGCCGATGGGATTACGGAACCTTAGATGATGGCCCCTTCGCTGCTGCTTCTTTTCAACCATGAGCCGACGCCATCGCAGCTCGAGGATGCCTTCCGGACACTAGGCGTCTCTCTGGTGGAGCACCCTCCGCAAGAAATCCGGCGGTTGTGGCAAAGCGTTCCGCCGGAACTCGAGAGGATCGGAGGTTACTTGAAGCCCATCGCCGAATGGGTCTCTTCGGTGGCGCGGGCCGGGGACTTCATCCTCATCCAGGGCGACTTCGGCGCCACTTGGCTTATGGTAAACTTGGCATTCGAGGGAGGTTTGATCCCGGTTTACTCGACCACCGAGAGAAAAGCGGTCGAGGAGGCTGTGGAAGACGGGACGGTGAAGCTTTCCCACCAATTTAAGCACGTGCGGTTCCGAAAATATGGAGAGTGAACATGGGGCGTCTCTTCCTGTCGTTCTTGGGAACCAGCCATTACAAGGCTTGCGTATACTACAAAGGAGAGAAACCCTCTCCTGAGAAGAGGAAACCGGTGCGCTTCGTCCAGGAAGCCATCATCGGCGGTTTCTGCAAAGGCTGGGGGGTCGGAGACCGGATCGTCATTTTCACGACCAGCGAGGCCTACCGGAAAAACTGGCTCGACGGGGGCCACGAGGGTGATCCAGCCGGAAGAAATTCATCATCGGAGGGGTTGAAGACCCGAATTGCCGGTTTGGGTTTGCGCCCAGGCCTATCGGTTCAAAATATCCAGATCCCGGGTGGCTTCAGCGAGACCGAGATCTGGGAAATTTTCACAACCGTGTTTAATTCGATCCATAGGGGCGACGAGGTCATTTTCGATATCACCCATGCATTCCGCTCCATACCGATGCTGGCGATCGTCATACTCAGCTACGCCCGGGTGCTGAAAAAGATCACCATAAACGGCATTTACTACGGCGCTTTCGATGTCCTCGGCAACCCGCGCGACGTTGACCGCCTGAATGAAACCGACCGCCTGGTCCCCATCCTGGACCTTACACCGATCGCAGGGCTGCTCGAGTGGTCGGTCGCCGTAGATCGGTTTGTCAACTCGGGCGACCCCGCCAAGGTCAGTGAGCTCACTAAGGCCGGGGTGCAGCCGATACTGAGGGACACCAGGGGGGCCGACCAAGCCGCCGTTACGCTGCGCGATATTGCCAACGGACTCCAAAACTTCTGCACGGTCATGTCCACCTGCAGAGGCTTAAAAATCACCGAGTCGGCGGGGCGCCTGAAGAGCTTGTTCTCGGCTTTGCAAGGGTTGGACATCCTTCCCCCGTTCGCACCTCTATTCGATATCATGCAAGAAAAGTTGAATGCCTTTACCGGCGATGCGCTGCGCGACAGTTTTCAAGCTGTCAAATGGTGCAAGGAACACGGGCTGATTCAACAGGGTTTTACAATCCTGAATGAGGTGTTGATAAGCTTAATTCTTCATGAGACGACTGGTGACACCCAGGATCTAGACAAAGAAAAACGCAAATTGCCTTCTCAGGCAGCCGCGATCATAGATAAAGAGCTGGCAGACCGACCTGAGTGTTGGAAAGACGCCGCTCGGAAAAATGAAGAAATTACAAAGCGCATCATCGATTTTCTTGAAATAAACAAGCCCATTTATGACGCTATCAAAAATATAAAAAATTTACGCAACGACCTCAATCACGCCGGTCATCGGGAAAATGCGGCCTCGGAAAAAACATTCGCTAAGGCTCTCCCAGAGTTCATTGAAAGTACAGAGAAATTTATCGGCTGATGCCTTTTACCCCTCCACCGCCGTTTTGAAAGACACTCGATCCTCTCCGTAATATCTTTTCGATTCACCCCCCCCACTTCAGTATCTCACTCTGAATCAGCCGGTGAGGCTTTGATTCAAAGAGGTTCCTATGCGCTGCTACGTACGGAAAAAGTGGACCAATAACTATTTCATCGGCTATTCGGCCGACTTTCAACCCCTTGTCGGCCCGGCTTGCTGCGCCTTCCCTTTCCGCTCCGCGGACGAGGCTATGGGATCGCTTCCCGCCTTCCTTCACCCGGAGATGGAAATCGTTGAGAAGCTGGATAAGGACGTGCCTTTCGTTCTTCCCCTCGCCTGGCCGGTTTTCATCCCGCAGGCCGAGGTACCGAGCGGGCTCTTTTGAAAAAAACCTTGAAGAAGCCGTTAAAGATTCCAGGAAGGAAAGATGCCGTTCGGCTTCCTCACGCAGAAGGGAGGCCCCTCATGACCAACGCCGCAGAAAATCAAACCGCCCCGGATTTCGGTGAAAAGGCTCACGAAACCCTCGGTGACGAGTTCCTTTCCCCCGAAACGATCGTGCAGGCAAGGCGCAACGCCGCCGAGCGCAGCCAGAGGCTCGCCCTCGCGGAAATCGAGGAGATGTCTCGGGAAAACCGCTGGCAGGATATCCTCGCCGCATTCTTCCCCCTCCAGGAGAAGCTCCCCGAGCTTGCCGATGAAGGCCTCGATTCCGCCGTGCGCGAGAGGATCGCTTTCGCGCTCGGTCAGTTGGGGCGCTTCGACGAGGCGATCGCCGAGCTCCAGATCTGTGTCGGCCGTGACCCCGAGAACTTCCACGCCCACAGCTCGCTTGCCTACACAGCCTACAACTCCTTGTACGCGGCGAAAAACCGGCAGATTCTCCTTGCCGGCCGCCACCGCGCGGAGCGGATCCGCCTTGCGCACCAGCACTTCCAGGCGGCGCAGGCCCTCCGGCCGGACGGCGTGACCGTGTTCTACCGGGAGGGCATGCTCTGGAAACAGATCGAGGGCAAGGCCGACAAGGCGCTCCCTCTTTTCCAGAAAGCGGTGGCGAACTGGGAAAGCCTTGCCGACGAGGAACGCGAAAGGCGCCACCAGGAGCGCAAGAACTATGTGAAGGCGCTCTACCAGCTTGCCTCCACCCTTTGCGCCGTGGAGCGCCCCAAGGCCGCGCTTCCGGTATTGAAGAAGTGCATTGCCGAGGATGAGCAAAGCGGTCACCTGTCCCTTCTCCACAAGCATTTCGCCTTGGGCAAGGTGTACTTTTTGCTGAACCGGCTCGAGGAGGCGCGGGATGCGCTGCAGTTCGCGCTGCGCTGCCGCACGGAGGGGCCGGTGGATTTCGTCCACGAGCTCTTGGGGCGAGTGTTCCTGGGGTTGAACGAGCCGGCAAAAGCCCTGGAGGCCGTCCGCCAGGTTCCGGAAAAGGCCCGTCGCCCCTATGTGCGATGGACCGAGGCCGACGCTCTCTGCAGCTTGAAGCGCTGGAGCGAGGCGCGGGAGGTTTTGCGGCGGGCGCTCGAGCGGGACGGACGCTCGCGCCACAAGACCCTGATCCGCCTCTGTCAGATCGAATATCTTCTCGGGGAGACGTCGAAGGCTTTCGGCCACGCAGCCGAGGCAGACCGCTTTTTCCGGGAGCAGTGGGGAAACCCCTCTGCGGATGCTCTTTTCTGGATGGCCGCCTGCGCTCTCAAGTCGGGCGACAGGGACAAGGCGCGCTCCCTGGCCGAGGAGCTTCAGGCATACCGGCCGGGCTATGAGAAACTCGATCTTCTCCTGTCCAAAACGCAAGGCTCTTCCTGAAGAAGTAGGGGGAAGCAATGACGGTTCACGTCCCCGAGACGGAAGATCGAGGCGGCCGCGCGGACCTGCGGCTTCTTCTATCCCGGCTGGAGGAGGATTTCTTCCAGCGGGGGACTTCCGAGACCATCATCCGGGTGCTTCAGCGGGAGGACCTGCGGCGGCAGGCGACGGCGGAGGACCTCCTGCGCCTTGCGCGCCTGGCCCAGATGGCCGGCGAGATTGAGACCGCGCGCGGCCTGCTGGAAGACCTGGTGCGCCGGGAGCCCCGTTTTCCCGAGGGCTGGGATGACCTGCTCGAGCTTCTCTGGATCCTGGGTGAGCGTAGAGACCTGGCGCGCCTGCTTCCCGCCGCCCGATCTTTTCTGGGGGAGGAGAAATACCGGCTCTGGCTGACAAGACTCGGCCCCGGCGAGAAGCCGAGGCCGAATCTCCGCGAAGAGGAAGGGGAGGCCGGTTCCCCCTTCGTCGAGCTTGCCGAGCGCAGGCAGGCCCTGGAGCGCTATCTCCGGCTCTTTTCAGGCCGGGAAGACTGCTTCGCCCGCCAGTGGGCCGACCGGGCCGAAGGAAAAAGCGGCTATGTGCCCGAAAGGAGACCCTTCGGCTTCGCCGAACTCGAGGAGCATCTCGCAGGACGCAAGACCTACGGCATCTATCTTCTCCAGTCCGATGCCAAGGTGCGCACCGCGCTGATCGACATGGATCTTGCAGCTCGGTTCCGCCAGGGCAAGGTCACGGCGGAGGAGCGCCGCCTCATCTTCCGCGAGCGGGAATACCTCTTTCAGCGCATCCGCGAAATCTCCGCCCAGGCCGCCACCCGGCCGCTCATCGAGTTCAGCGGCGGCAAGGGCTACCACTTCTGGTATTTCTTCGATCCCCCTGTGGAGGCCCATTTCGCCCGCGCTTTCCTGGACTGCATCCGCAAACCGATCGCCGGCGATGTGAGCACCTTTCAGCTCGAGGTCTTCCCCAAGCAGGATTCCCTCTCCGGCAAGGGGCTGGGGAACCTGGTGAAGCTGCCCCTGGGCATCCACCGCCTGACCGGCAAGCGTTCGTATTTTGTTGACTGCGAAAACCGATCCACGGAGGCTCAGCTTTCCTTTCTGCAACAGGCGGCCTTCACCGACCCCGATCGGGTGGGCAGGCTTTTGAGCAGCACCCGGCCCGCGGCGGTCGTGGTGCACCCGAAGCACGCCAAGTGGGCGGAAGAGCATCCCGAGCTCCACAAGCTGGAGCTCTCCTGCCCGCCGCTCGGGCAGATTCTGGCCGCCTGCCGCTCCGGGAGCGCGCTGTCGCTCCGGGAGGAGAAAGTGCTTTATCACACCGTGGGTTTCCTCAAACGCGCCAAAACGCTGCTCCATTCCCTGCTGCGAAATCAGCCGGAGTACAACCCTCACATGGTGGATTACCGGCTGAGCAGGCTGCGGGGGACCCCCATCGGCTGTCGCCGGGTTCATTCTCTGTTGACCTACGTGGGCGATTATTGCTCGTTTGATGCACCGGGAGATTATGCCCACCCCCTGCTGCACCTGGGTGAGGACGATCGGTGCGCAAATCCTCATCGCAGCGAGAAAGAGGAAAACCTTGCCGGGGCGATCGAAAACCTGCGCGAGGCCATCGCCCGCGTCGAGAGGTTCCTGAAATGACCGAGGCCGTCTATGTGCTCGAGCCGGGAAGCTACCTTAGGCGTGAGGGGCTTGCCCTGAAGGTCGTCAAGGAAGGGGAGACGATCGACACCATCCCCGCGGACGGGCTCAAGCGTCTGATGCTCATCGGCCATGTCAGCCTGAGCGGTGCGGTGCTGGACTATCTTATCCAGCACCGTGTCGAGACGGTCTTCCTCACGCCGACCGGGCGCTTCCGGGCGCGGCTGATGCCCGATGAGCACAAGCATGTCGCCTTGCGCCGGGCGCAGTACCTCACGCTCTCGAACCCTGAGCGGGCGTTGGCGGTGGCCGCTTCCATCGTGCGCGGAAAAGCCGAAAACTGTGTTCAGATGCTGATCCGCCGGGCGTCGGACTACCAATCGCCGGATCTGAGGACGGCTGCAGCGCAGATTCGTCCCCTGGTGCTCCAGGCGGCCAAAGCGCAAAGCCTCCCCGAGCTTCGTGGAATCGAGGGGGCCATCGCCCGGATTTATTATGCCGCCTTTCCCACCATGATCCGCAACCCGCTCTTTCCCTTCCACGGGCGCAATCGGAGGCCCCCCCTTGATCCCATCAATGCTTTGCTCTCCTTTGCCTATACGCTCGTCACCAACGAAGTGCTCTCCGCCGTCAAAGCCGTCGGGCTTGACCCTTATCTGGGTTCCCTGCATGAGGAGGAGTACGGAAGGCCTTCGCTGGCCTGTGACCTGGCCGAAGAGTATCGCTGCTTCATCGCTGACCGGCTGGTTCTCGGGATCGTCAACCGACGGCGCATCAATCCCGAGGACTTCGTCTACCGGGGCAAGCCGCCGGCGGAGTTCACCGACGAGGAAGAAATGATCCAAAGGCGGCCGGTGGAGATGAAACCTGCGGTTTGTCGAGCCTTTATTGCATCATACGAAGAGACGATGCAGCGGAGCATTTTTTACCCGCCGCTCTCCAAAAAAGTGAACTTGCGCTGGCTGATCTTGAACCAGGTTCGTCGCTTTGCAGAATCCCTGGGACGCCCTGAAGCAACCTATCAGCCATTCCTTTGGGAGGCCTGAGTTGTTTTACATCGTCAGTTTTGATATCTCCGATGACCGGGATCGTTACCGGGTCGTGAAGATCATCAAGGAGTACGGCATCCGGGTGCAGAAGTCGGTTTTCGAGTGCCCTCGGCTGAATGAGGGGCAACTGTTGCGGTTAAAACACAGATTGGAGGCCAGGATCGATCACGGCTGTGATTCTGTGAGGTACTACCCTCTCTGCCGGGAGTGCCTATCCAAAATGGAATACTCTGGGGTGGGCGGCCTACCGGATATTGATAATTTCAAGATGATTTAGTATGTTATCAACTATTGTGGCCATCCACTGGCAACCATCCTGGTGTATCATGGCGTACAAGATACGGGAAATATAGAAATATCAATGATCAGAATTGGTTATGATCATATTTTAGATTTTATATGTCTCATTAAAGAGGCCCGAGGCCTCTTTTTTGGCTCTATGCGCCGCAGTATCGTTGCAACAACCTATAATTTTATGTAAAATTTAGCGTAGACTTAGAATGCTTGACCCGATTTGAGGGGATTGAGACGCTGACCTCCACCCAACGACGGACGGGTCCATTTCTCCTTAGAATGCTTGACCCGATTTGAGGGGATTGAGACTCAACCTCCCACTCGAATATTGGGGTAACCCCTTCATACTTAGAATGCTTGACCCGATTTGAGGGGATTGAGACTATTTCTTCCTTCTGTTCCTCTTTGGGCTCGTCAGCAAGCCTTAGAATGCTTGACCCGATTTGAGGGGATTGAGACACAATCCTGCCTCTTTGGGTGATAATCATCTCCATTCCTTAGAATGCTTGACCCGATTTGAGGGGATTGAGACCGGGCGTACAGATCGCCCTCGCCGTCGATGACGTAGCCCTTAGAATGCTTGACCCGATTTGAGGGGATTGAGACGTACGTCGCGGCCGGCGGCACGACCTACACGGCATCGGCTTAGAATGCTTGACCCGATTTGAGGGGATTGAGACGTGCTATATGTAGTACCCGTGCCTCTTTATTTGATTATCTTAGAATGCTTGACCCGATTTGAGGGGATTGAGACTGGCTTCCGCCACGCGCAGACCCCTTTGTATGATTGTCCTTAGAATGCTTGACCCGATTTGAGGGGATTGAGACAGGCCCAGCCACGGGCCCCCGACGGGGTGCGGACTCGCTTAGAATGCTTGACCCGATTTGAGGGGATTGAGACTTTCTTTTTTAGTTGTTCAACTTTGCCTCAAGCTCGTCTTAGAATGCTTGACCCGATTTGAGGGGATTGAGACCAGGGTGCAGCATGCCAGTTCAGTCCCGTCCCACGTGTACTTAGAATGCTTGACCCGATTTGAGGGGATTGAGACCATAGTGGGTGATGCGGAAAAATTGCATAACCCCTCCTCCTTAGAATGCTTGACCCGATTTGAGGGGATTGAGACGCTCTGGTGGCCTTCTTCCCGCAGCCACTCGAGCATCTCTTAGAATGCTTGACCCGATTTGAGGGGATTGAGACCCGTCGGCATAGATGGTGGCTCGCGCCACCACTTCGCCTTAGAATGCTTGACCCGATTTGAGGGGATTGAGACTGCGAGGCCGGGCAAAAATGGGTCACGAGGAAGATATCCTTAGAATGCTTGACCCGATTTGAGGGGATTGAGACCGGAGATGGCATAGTGGGTTATCCTATATAGCCTCATACTTAGAATGCTTGACCCGATTTGAGGGGATTGAGACGCGGCCTCGAGCCGGCGGCACACCGGCCCGTAGGCCGGCTTAGAATGCTTGACCCGATTTGAGGGGATTGAGACTGGGCTGCGATGTAGATCAGCACCACGAGGTGCTCGATCTTAGAATGCTTGACCCGATTTGAGGGGATTGAGACAAAGCCGGCCCCGCATAGGCGGGTGCCGGCCGGTTAGATCTTAGAATGCTTGACCCGATTTGAGGGGATTGAGACTTTGCATATAGACCGATAATTTCTAGTAATCCTTGTCCCTTAGAATGCTTGACCCGATTTGAGGGGATTGAGACGCTGAAGCCCGGCCACGCGGGCCGGGGGACTTCGTGGCTTAGAATGCTTGACCCGATTTGAGGGGATTGAGACCGTGTCTGCCCGCCGGGGCCGGGCCGCTGATCCCGGCGGCTTAGAATGCTTGACCCGATTTGAGGGGATTGAGACCGGGGAGCCTCACGCGGCGTGTCGTCTGGCTGCCGTTCCTTAGAATGCTTGACCCGATTTGAGGGGATTGAGACGGGGGAGAAAAGCAATGAAGGATGCGCTCCGGGAAGCCTTAGAATGCTTGACCCGATTTGAGGGGATTGAGACCTAGTGAAGCGGGACTTGGCCTTCTGGATTATTTCGGCTTAGAATGCTTGACCCGATTTGAGGGGATTGAGACGTCATCTTCTCCGGCTACGGCGTGGCCGGAGAACTCCACTTAGAATGCTTGACCCGATTTGAGGGGATTGAGACAAGATCATTCCGCTGCCGGGAACAGCGGCCATGAATAACTTAGAATGCTTGACCCGATTTGAGGGGATTGAGACATTTTGACCTCCGTCTAGTGCCAGGCCCCAACGCTCCAACTTAGAATGCTTGACCCGATTTGGGGGGATTGAGACCGGCCAATGATGGGGGCTAAAAGGAGGAGTTATGCTTAGAATGCTTGACCCGATTTGAGGGGATTGAGACGCTCTGTGTTATTCGTGGTCGGCCAGTCGGGCAGCCAGCTTAGAATGCTTGACCCGATTTGAGGGGATTGAGACACAATCGTCGCAAAACGGGCCCTCGTCCCCCAGGTAATGCGCTTCTTAGAATGCTTGACCCGATTTGAGGGGATTGAGACCGTAGTACGTACCGGACGACCAGTGTCCGGTTACGTTCCTTAGAATGCTTGACCCGATTTGAGGGGATTGAGACGAACCGCCCGCAGGCGGTCCAGAGGCCGGACAAATTGTCGCTTAGAATGCTTGACCCGATTTGAGGGGATTGAGACCCGTCGGGGGTGCGGATGCGGCGAGTCATCTGCTCGCCTTAGAATGCTTGACCCGATTTGAGGGGATTGAGACACCTGCACGTCGGCCCCCTTCCCGCGGAAGGGAAGCCCCTTAGAATGCTTGACCCGATTTGAGGGGATTGAGACAAGACGTCGCCCGGGAATGCGGCAAACGTTGTCCGCGTCTTAGAATGCTTGACCCGATTTGAGGGGATTGAGACTTGCCCAGTTCCATTACACTTCCCGCACTGCATGCTTCCTTAGAATGCTTGACCCGATTTGAGGGGATTGAGACGTGCCGAACGACAGCGGCGCCGGATCGGAATTGGCCGTTCTTAGAATGCTTGACCCGATTTGAGGGGATTGAGACCGCGCCCTGCCCCAACGCCTGCTGCTGCGGCGCGCTCACCTTAGAATGCTTGACCCGATTTGAGGGGATTGAGACTGTAGCCGCCATCCGTGCGCACGTCCACGCCGCGCACCCTTAGAATGCTTGACCCGATTTGAGGGGATTGAGACAGTTTGCGAATTTGTAGAGGTGGAAGGAAGACACGAACTTAGAATGCTTGACCCGATTTGAGGGGATTGAGACATATCCCGCCGTCTCCTCGAAGCAGTCTGGGCATAAACTTAGAATGCTTGACCCGATTTGAGGGGATTGAGACCACGCGTCCTGCGCGTACGTCGTGTCCGGCAGCACAGCCTTAGAATGCTTGACCCGATTTGAGGGGATTGAGACCGGCCTCAATGGCCTCTACTGCTTCCCGGAGCGCATCCTTAGAATGCTTGACCCGATTTGAGGGGATTGAGACCTTTACTTCCGACGTCCATCGCCCGGCGGCTCACGCGGCGGCTTAGAATGCTTGACCCGATTTGAGGGGATTGAGACTTCTTGGCCTTCAGGATCTCACAGATACCGCCGCTCTCTTAGAATGCTTGACCCGATTTGAGGGGATTGAGACCTGCGACATCTCGCGACATCTGCGACATCTGCGACATTTCGCCTTAGAATGCTTGACCCGATTTGAGGGGATTGAGACGGGGGGAGGTTCTCGGCGCGGGCATACAGGTCGCCCTCCTTAGAATGCTTGACCCGATTTGAGGGGATTGAGACGGCGGCCGGGGCCCAGCGGTCAGAAGTGTCGAATAGGACTTAGAATGCTTGACCCGATTTGAGGGGATTGAGACAGGCGACCACGAGTACGTCGATCAGGTCCAAGATGCACTTAGAATGCTTGACCCGATTTGAGGGGATTGAGACATCTTCTCTGCCTTATCGAGTAACATCCTGGCATAGACCTTAGAATGCTTGACCCGATTTGAGGGGATTGAGACGGGGGTTCTGACGCGGCGAGTGATCATCTCGCCGTTGCCTTAGAATGCTTGACCCGATTTGAGGGGATTGAGACTCGAATTCTTCTCGGCGGAGGTGGTACACCGCGAGGTCCTTAGAATGCTTGACCCGATTTGAGGGGATTGAGACAT
>JBBFLI020000026.1:0-26732 GCA_037481615.2 Desulfobacterales bacterium | reverse complement strand
CAGCCTTAGAATGCTTGACCCGATTTGAGGGGATTGAGACAAGCGCCGGCCCGTAGGCCGGGGCATCCCCAAACTCCGCTTAGAATGCTTGACCCGATTTGAGGGGATTGAGACATGGGGAAGAGGTGGGCCACCGCCCACCTTACCTTCGCCTTAGAATGCTTGACCCGATTTGAGGGGATTGAGACCGGACGACAAGGGCGCCGGATCTGAATTGGCCGTTGCCGACTTAGAATGCTTGACCCGATTTGAGGGGATTGAGACAGAGCCCCGCCGGGCCTGTGGGCCCGGGGGGGCTTTGCCTTAGAATGCTTGACCCGATTTGAGGGGATTGAGACGTGATCGCCTTTTCCCGGTCGACGACCGGGATATCGACTTAGAATGCTTGACCCGATTTGAGGGGATTGAGACATGACCTCCCCGTAGAAGTCAACGGGCCAATCCCAGCCTTAGAATGCTTGACCCGATTTGAGGGGATTGAGACGCGATTGCCATCCGGGCTTTTGCGCTGAGGTTGATGACTTAGAATGCTTGACCCGATTTGAGGGGATTGAGACAATGCGGCGAATGTCGTCCTCGTCTCCGGCCCGAACATCTTAGAATGCTTGACCCGATTTGAGGGGATTGAGACAATAACGGCCCTCCTCACTGAACGACACCGTCGCCTGCCTTAGAATGCTTGACCCGATTTGAGGGGATTGAGACCAGATGGCCCGATGCCGTTAGGGAATTCACGGGCGAACTTAGAATGCTTGACCCGATTTGAGGGGATTGAGACTTTGTCGCCACGCCCTGCGGGCGGCATATTGTTCACCCCTTAGAATGCTTGACCCGATTTGAGGGGATTGAGACCATCCTCTGCCGTCGCAATACTCGCACGTAGTCATATCTTAGAATGCTTGACCCGATTTGAGGGGATTGAGACTGGAGACGGATCACGCGGCGACGGATCTCGCGAGGGATGCTTAGAATGCTTGACCCGATTTGAGGGGATTGAGACTCCCCGAGCTGCTCGAGGATGTAGTCGCAGGCCTGATTCTTAGAATGCTTGACCCGATTTGAGGGGATTGAGACTTGACCTGCACAGATACATCGGCCCCCTTCCCGCGGAACTTAGAATGCTTGACCCGATTTGAGGGGATTGAGACAGTCGAGAGAGAGCGGCGGTCGTCTGGCCCAGCGTCTTAGAATGCTTGACCCGATTTGAGGGGATTGAGACTGAGTTACCCACTGAGCGCCTCCGCGAGGAGCTGGGCGGCCTTACTTAGAATGCTTGACCCGATTTGAGGGGATTGAGACAACTGACCGCTGCCGACGGTGTAGATTTTCATGGTTCCCCCTTAGAATGCTTGACCCGATTTGAGGGGATTGAGACGCGGTACGGTACCGCCGCCACAGCTCCGCCGCATCATACTTAGAATGCTTGACCCGATTTGAGGGGATTGAGACCCCGCAGGCGGTCCAGAGACCGTTGAGATCCTCACGCGACTTAGAATGCTTGACCCGATTTGAGGGGATTGAGACGAGATGAAGTTCAGGCCGGAACCCCGGCCACGCGGGCCTTAGAATGCTTGACCCGATTTGAGGGGATTGAGACAAATCATCAGCCGACCGCACGAAGCGGTCGGAAAGAGAGTCTTAGAATGCTTGACCCGATTTGAGGGGATTGAGACTCCTCTGGCCGCCATTGGGCTGGGCGGCGCTATTTGCCCCTTAGAATGCTTGACCCGATTTGAGGGGATTGAGACGCCCGTCTTCATAGATCGTGGCCTTCGCCACAATGCGCCTTAGAATGCTTGACCCGATTTGAGGGGATTGAGACCAGTGGCTTGCAGCCAAACCACCGTTCTAGCGATGCCTTAGAATGCTTGACCCGATTTGAGGGGATTGAGACACGCGGGCCGGGGGACTTCCCCGGGATTGATGGCTTCGACTTAGAATGCTTGACCCGATTTGAGGGGATTGAGACGGCGGCCCACTCTCTGTTAACCGCCTTCCCTGTACCCTTAGAATGCTTGACCCGATTTGAGGGGATTGAGACGCCGCCCGCAGGGCGCGGATCGCCCTGCCGACTCCGTTGCTTAGAATGCTTGACCCGATTTGAGGGGATTGAGACCGGCCACGCGGGCCGGGGGACGTCCCCCTGGTCGACCTCTTAGAATGCTTGACCCGATTTGAGGGGATTGAGACCACGAATGGGGGCCCGCCTACTCCTCTTCCCCCTCCTCTCTTAGAATGCTTGACCCGATTTGAGGGGATTGAGACGAGGGCGGGAAGAAACGATTTTTCGCGGCCTTAACCGCCTTAGAATGCTTGACCCGATTTGAGGGGATTGAGACTAGCTGGCGCCCGTTGATGAACGCTCCCATTCTATCCTTAGAATGCTTGACCCGATTTGAGGGGATTGAGACCGTTGCCTCTTCCATTGAGAGCTTTCTCTCGGCAGCGGCTTAGAATGCTTGACCCGATTTGAGGGGATTGAGACATTCGCGAATTCAAGACGGCGGTGCGGGAGCGCCTGGCCTTAGAATGCTTGACCCGATTTGAGGGGATTGAGACTCGTCATCCGACCGCACATAGCGGTCGGACACCGAATAATCTTAGAATGCTTGACCCGATTTGAGGGGATTGAGACGTCATCCGACCGCACATAGCGGTCGGAAACGGCGTAGTCTTAGAATGCTTGACCCGATTTGAGGGGATTGAGACAGAGCGTCCTCGAGGCGCCCCTCGCGTAGCGCCTCGATCGCTTAGAATGCTTGACCCGATTTGAGGGGATTGAGACGAATTCTGAGAATACCGTGCGGGTTTCGGGGCCGAATAGCTTAGAATGCTTGACCCGATTTGAGGGGATTGAGACGAGCATGGACCCGTTCACCCCGTACCTTGCTTGCTTGGTCCTTAGAATGCTTGACCCGATTTGAAGGGATCGCGATGGGGCTTTATGGAAGAGATTGTCAAGCCGGAGGATTTTGCAGCCGGCTGCAAAAGAGGACGACGATCTAAATGCAGGCAGTCTGAACGGGTCAACTTGCCTGGGTTTTTTCATGCGGAGAAGATCCCGGAACGGAAAGTCGCGCCTGAGTGTCGCGGTGCTGGTCGATGTGGATGGGACGCCGGCCGGGGTCTATCGCAACGGTCGCAGGCCGGCCCGCCCGCCGGCCGTGGAGGCGCTGCGTTTGCTTGCGGGGCATGCGCCGGTGTTCTTGTGGTCGATCGCCGGGGAAGAAAACGGGCGCCGGGTAATTAAGGAGTATCCCGAGATCCGCCCTTATGTATCGGGGGGTTTCGGCCAGAGGGAGTTTGCCTTCGCCAAGGTGGGCAGGGTCTATGGATCGATGATGACGGCGACGATGTGCTGGAGGGGTGTCATTTTCTCGTGCTCTTAGACTCCTGCGAGGGGGAAGGGGATTCGGGCCTGCTTGCTCGAGGCCGCCTCGCGCATCATCGAGCAAATTGCCCGCGACACCTGTTGATGGACGCTTTTGGTGACGTCCTTTCGCCTTGCCGGATGATCGGGGCTCAAGCACCCGAGGGTCTCGCCGCGATGATCGAGAGGTGGAACGGGGTCATCGGCGGTTGACCCGCCTCCGGGCGAAACCCCTCCTGGACTTCCTGCCTTCAGCCCAGGCGGAAGGGGTTGAAGTCGGTTCCGCGGTCGAAGGGGTCGGCGCCCTCGGCGCGCTTGAGGGCGAAGACGGCGGCGTAGGTGAGGGGGGTGGCCGCGGCCTCGAAGACCGACTTGAAGAGCCATTGCGTGAGGACGACGCGGGGGAGGGCCGTATCGGGGAGAACCCCGGCGAAGGCGATCGTGATGAAGAGGGCCGAGTCGGCAAGTTGGCCGGCGAGGGTCGAGCCGATCGTGCGCAGCCAAAGCAGGCGGCCGGCGGTTGCGATCTTCAGGCGCGCGAGCACGTAGGCGTTCAGGAACTCCCCTGCGAGGTAGGCGACAAAGGAGGCGACCAAAAGCCGCGGCGTGAAGCCCAGGATCGCATCCCAGGCGGCCTGGGACGCGGCTGGGTCGGGGAAGGGGCCTACCGCCCAGAAGGGGGCGGGGGGCAAAAGACCCCCCAGATGAATCGCCGCCACCGCAAGGAGGTTGCACGCAAAGCCCGTCCAGATCACACGGCGCGCCTGCGCGTAGCCGTAGACCTCGGTCAGGATGTCCCCCAGGATGTAGGAGACGGGAAAGAGGATCACCGCGACCGGGAGGTAGAGGGGGCCCAGGCCGGGGAGGGCGCCGAACGAGGCGACCTTCACGGCGATGATGTTCGAGACGACGAGGCAGGTGACGAAGAGCGCCGTGACGAGCGGCAGGTGGCGGCGGCCTTCCATGGGCTTCAGCGCCTTCGGCCGCCGGGGCGCCGGGGGGCCGCGGCCTTCTTTTCGTGGGCGGCCTCGACGGTGATCGCAATCCCGCCGCGCACGTGGAAGTCGCCCACGACCTCGATCCGGTGCGGGTCGAGGGCCTTCACGAGGTCGTCGAGAATCGCGTTCACGACGTGCTCGTGGAAGGCGCCCTGGTCGCGGAAGGACCAGAGGTAGAGCTTGAGCGACTTCGACTCGAGGATCCAGCGGTCGGGGACGTAGCGGATCGTGAGCTCGGCGAAATCGGGCTGGCCGGTTGCCGGGCAGAGGCAGGTGAACTCGCGCGTGCGGAGCTCGACCGTGTAGCGCCTTCCGCGGTGGTGGTTGGGGAAGACCTCGAGCCTCCGCGAAGGCGCGGCCTTCTTCCCGCCCAGAAGGGAGAGCCCCTTCAGATCCTCCGGCCTGGTGACCGCCATGGCGTGATGATCCGGAAAAACGCTTTCCCTGTCAACCGCCGCTTCTCTTTCAGCTTCCCAGGACCGCTTCGAGGGCGGCCTTCAGCCCGGCGACCACCAGCTCGATCTCCCCCTCGGTGATCACGAAAGGCGGGGCCACGATCAGCCCGTCGCCGTCGCCCGCCGCCATGCCGACCGACTTGTAGGTGATCACCCCGTGGTCGAAGAGGTGCTGCCAGAGCCGCTCGGTCAGCTTCTCGGCGCGGGGGAAGGGGGCGAGGGTTCCCCGATCCTTGACGAACTCGACCCCCCACATCATCCCCAGGCCGCGGATGTCGCCCACGTGGGGGTGGGAGGAGAGCTCCTCCTTCAGCCGCGCGCCGATCCTTGCGCCGACGGCCGCCGCGCGCTCGACCAGGTTTTCGCGCTCGAGCAGCCGCACGGCGGCAAGCCCCGCCGCGCAGGCAATCACGTTGTGGCTGAAGGTCCCGCCGTGGGCGAAGTTCCCGGCCGTCCGGCGCACGGCCTCGACGTGTTCCTCGCGGACGGCGATCGCCGAGAGCGCAACCGTCCCGCCCGAGAGGCCCTTGCCCAGCACCAGGATGTCGGGGGTCGCCCCGTAGTGCTCGGCCGCGAACCACTTGCCGGTCCGGCCCATGCCGCACATGACCTCGTCCATGATCAGCAGAACGCCGTGCCGGTCGCAGATCTCGCGCACGAGCGGCCAGTAGCCCGGCGGCGGCGGGAGCACGGCGATGCTCGCCCCGCCCACGGTTTCGCCGATGAAGGCCGATACCGCGCCGGGGCCCAGGCAGCGGATCGTCTCCTCAATCGCGAGCGCGCAGCGCAGGCGGCAGGAGGGGAAGGTGAGCCCGTAGGAGCAGCGCAGGCAGTAGGGCGCGGGCAGGTGCACCGCGTCGCGGATCATGGGGTAGAAGGGGACCCGGAACGGGGTCCTCCCGGCGGCGGCGAGCGCTCCCATCGTCAACCCGTGGTAGGAGTTCCAGCGGGCGATCAGAAGGTGGCGCTCGCTGTTGCCGCGTGCGAGGTGCACCTGGCGGGCGAACTTGATCGCCGTCTCGACCGCCTCGGAGCCCGAGCTCATGAAATAGAAGCGGTTCAGGCCCCGCGGAGTGTGGGCGGCGAGGGCGCCGGCGAGCCCCTCGAGCGGGGGCGAGGTGAACATCGTGGGGTGGACGTAGGTGAGCGTGCGGAGCTGCTCGGAGACGGCCGCGGCGATTTCCGCTCGGCCGTGGCCCACGTTCACAACCACCGCGCCGCCGCTTGCGTCGAGAAAGCGCCTGCCGTCCACGGTTTCGATCCACACCCCGTGCGAGCGGGCCGCCTGCGGCAGGTGCCGGTCGAGGACACGGTGAAAGACGTTCCCGGTATCGTGCATCATGGGGGAGCCTCCTGGGAGTCGAGAAGGGGCTTCTATAGTCGAGAATCGGGCCCCCGACAAGGAATTTCATGTCACAGGCACCCGGCGCCCGACCGCGCGAGGACGCAAAAGGGGTTGTCCGCAAGGGCCTTTTCGCATAGGTTAAGGGGGCGATCCAAGCCCTTCCCGGCCTCGTTCGAGGGGGGGGCCTTGACCGAAAGGAGGGGTTTCGCCCATGAATCCGACCCGTTTTGCGCCTATCGCCCTTGCCCTTCTCCTCTGCTGCGGCTGCTCGGTCTTCGACAGCGCGGGGCCGTCCACGACACCCGAGCCCAAGCGCCTTCCCGACCAGCGGGAATTCGGGGGGGACGTCCTCATCCCGCGCGAGATGGACATCCAGAAAGAGACCTCCTACGTGACCCAGCGCGGCGGGGTCCAGGCCGGGCTGCTTCGGCTGTACGGCCGGGTGGATTCGAAGTCGCTCCTGCGTTATTTTCAGAACAACATGACCGCCGAGGGCTGGCGGCTGGTCACGCGGTATCAATCGCCGCACTCGCTTCTGATCTTCGAGAAGGAAAACCGGATCGCCGTGATCGCGGTCGAGGACTCGACCTTCCAGACCTTCGCCGATGTCTGGGTCGTGCCGCGAAACGACAGCTTCGACTATGAACCCAAGAAGTGAGTCGATGCGCCGCGACCTCGCCGCCTGGGTGGGGGAGTTCGAACGGGCGCTGCTCCAGCGGCGCGAGGCGGGCGTGGGGGGGGTCTATTGCCGCCCCGAAACGCGCGCCGTCCTCGAATCCTGGGCGGGAAAGCCCGCCCTCGGAAAGGCGGCGGCGGGGGAGTCGCTCGATGCGATCCGCGCCGACATCGGCGAGTGCACCCGTTGCAAGCTCCACCAGAGCCGCACGAAGATCGTCTTCGGGAGCGGCAACCCCCGGGCCGTGCTGCTTTTCGTGGGCGAAGGGCCCGGGCAGGAGGAGGACCGGGCCGGGGAGCCCTTCGTCGGCGCGGCGGGGCATCTGCTGACGCGGATGATCGAGGCGATGCGCCTTTCCCGCTCCGCGGTCTACATCGCCAACGTCGTCAAGTGCCGGCCGCCCGGGAACCGAACCCCCGAGGAGGACGAGATCGCCACCTGCCTGCCTTTTCTCATGCGCCAGATCGCGGCCGTCGGGCCCCGGCTGATCTGCACGCTCGGCGCCTGCGCCTCCCAGGCCCTGCTCGGCACGTCCGAGCCCGTCTCGCGGCTCCGCGGGAAAATCCACGAGCAGGGGGGGGTGAAGATCGTCCCCACCTACCACCCGGCGTATCTGTTGCGGAACCCGGAGAAAAAGCGCGAAGCCTGGGAGGATCTCAAGCTCCTCATGAAAGAATACCCCTATGACGCGTAGCATCCGCCTTCTTCTTTTTGCCCTCATCGGGGCGATCGTCCTGCCTGGGCTGTCGGGCGCCCCCCCGGCTGCGGCGATCCCGGGAGTGGTCATCGTGCGGGTCGCCGATGCGATCACCCCGGCGACCGCGCGTTACATCCAGGCAGGGTTGAAGAAGGCCGAGGCCGAGAAGGCCTCTCTCGTCGTGATCGAGCTCGACACGCCGGGCGGGCTCGCCGACTCGATGCGGCAGATCGTGCAGGACATCCTCGCCAGCCCGGTGCCGGTTGCGGTCTTCGTCTACCCGGGCGGGGCGCGGGCGGCCTCCGCGGGGGTGATGATCACGATGGCCGCGGACATCGCCGCCATGGCCCCGGGGACGAACATCGGGGCCGCGCACCCCGTCGGCGCAGGCGGCCAGGAGATCGACGGCAAGATGTCCGAGAAGGTCGTCAACGACATGGTCGCCCACGCGCGCAGCGTCGCCGAGCGGCGGGGGCGGAACGCCGACTGGGTCGAGCGCGCGATCCGCGAGTCGGTCTCGGCGACCGAGACCGAGGCCCTGCGCGAGAACATCGTGGACGTGATCGCATCCGACGTCCCCGACCTGCTGCGTCAGATCGACGGCCGCGAGATCGCCGGCAAGGGGAGGCTTTCCCTCGCCGGGGCGAACATCGTCGAACACGAGGAGGGCCTGCGCTCCCGGATCCTGCGCGCGATCAGCAACCCGAACATCGCCTACCTCCTGCTCATGATCGGGTTGGCCGGCCTCTACTTCGAGTTCTCCCACCCCGGGGCGATCTTCCCGGGGGTCGTGGGGGCGATCGCACTCATCCTCGCCTTCTTCGCCCTGCAGACGCTTCCGGTCAATTTCGCCGGGGTGCTCCTGATCGCGCTCGCCGTCGTCTTCTTCATCCTCGAGATGAAGGTGACGAGCTACGGGCTGCTCTCGATCGCGGCGGTCGTTTCGCTGTTTTTAGGCTCGCTCATGCTCTTCGAGGGCGAGGGCCCGGCGGGCCGCGTCTCCTGGGAGGTCCTGCTGCCGACGGTCCTCGTCGTCTCCGCCTTCTTCGCCGGGGTCGCCTTCCTCGTCTTCCGCGCCCAGTTCCACCGGCCGGCGACCGGCGCCCAGGGCATGATCGGGGAGGTGGGCGAGGTGAAGCGGCGCCTGGCCCCCGAGGGCAAGGTCTTCGTCCACGGCGAGCTCTGGAACGCGGTCTCGAGGCAGCCGATCGAGGAGGGGCGCCGCGTGCGCGTGGTCAAGGTCCGGGGGCTCCTCCTCGAGGTCGAGCCCGTGGAGTCACCCGACTGACCCGTTTTCCCCGTTCGCCGGGTCGTCCTTCCCGGCAAGGAGGTTTCCCATGTACACCCTGATCGCGATCGTCGTTCTCCTGGCCCTCTTTCTCTCGGCTGCGCTCAAGATCTTGAACGAGTACGAGCGCGGGGTCATTTTCCGGCTCGGCCGCGTGATCGCCGCAAAGGGGCCGGGACTGATCATTCTCATTCCCCTGATCGACCGCATGGTGAAGGTGAGCCTGCGGCTGGTCGCGCTGGACGTCGACCCCCAGGACGTGATCACGCGCGACAACGTCTCGGTCAAGGTGAACGCGGTGATCTACTTCCGCGTGATCGATCCCGTCAAGGCGATCATCGAGGTGGAAAACTACGGTTATGCGATCTCGCAGTTGGCCCAGACGACGCTGCGGAGCGTCTGCGGCGAGGCCGAGCTGGACGACCTCCTCGCCAATCGCGAGAAGATCAACGCCCAGCTCCAGGAGATCCTCGACAAGCACACCGACCCCTGGGGGATCAAGGTGACGACGGTCGAACTCAAGCACATCGATCTGCCGCAGGAGATGCAGCGGGCGATGGCCCGCCAGGCCGAGGCCGAGCGCGAGCGGCGCGCGAAGGTGATCAACGCCGAGGGCGAGTTCCAGGCGGCCGCGAAGCTCGCCGAGGCCTCGGGCATCATCGAGAAGCACCCGGTCGCGCTCCACCTGCGCTACCTCCAGACGATGCGCGAGATCGCCACCGAGAGCAACTCGACGACCTTTCTGCCGGTCCCGCTCGATCTCTTCCGGATTTTCCTGCCCCAGCGGGATGCCGGAGACGCCCCGACGGCCGGTCCCGGAAACTTGACATCGAAAACGGAATCGGTCTAAAGAACGGGGCGCTTTCCCACGGGCCACGGGCGCCCATGGCGGGGCGCGGCGGAGGTGTGGATTCTCCATGCGGGCGGGGGCTTGGTTCGGGCTCCCGCCCGACTTTTCGACGGAAAGGATCGACCGATGAGCGAGAAAGAAATCGAAATCTGGGGCCGCCCGCTCGAAAAGATGACCACCACCGAGCTCCGCGAGGCGGCCAAGGGGATCGAGGGCATCACCGGCGTCCACGGTATGAAGAAAGAGGAGCTCATCGAGGCCCTGCGCAAGTCCAAGGGCATCGTGGTGGAGAGCGCCCGCCGGGCGAGCGACACGATCCGCGCGCTGAAGAAAACCATCCGCTCCCTCAAGGTGAAGCGCGCCGAGGCGCTCCAGGCGAAAGACCGCAAGACGGCCGATATCTGCCGCCGCAAGATCGCGCGCCTGAAAAAGAAGACCCGCCGCCTGGCGGCCTGAGCGGACGGCCATGGCTTCTTCCGCCCGCTCCTCGCTCGCCCTCGCTGAATCCGCCCCGCGGATCGACGCCGCCGAGATCGCCTTCGACGTCGACGGCGTGATCGCCGACACGATGCGGCTCTTCCTCGAGATCGCCGAGGAGGAGTACGGCATCCGCGGCATCCGCTACGAGGACATCACCACCTACAACGTCGAGGAATGCCTGGATCTGCCCGGCGCGGTGATCGAGGGGCTGCTGCGCCGGCTGATCTTCGGGGGCTACCGCGGGGACCTGCGGCCTCTCCCCGGCGCGCCGGAGGTGCTGCGGCGGATCGCCGGCCGTGCGGGGAGCGTTCTCTTCGTCACCGCGCGGCCGATCGCCGGCCCCGTCGAGACCTTCCTGCGCCGGCTGTTCCCCGACGGGGCGGGGGGCTTCGAGCTGGTGGCGACCGGCTCCTTCGCCGCCAAGACGGAGATCCTCAAGCGCCGCGGCATCACCCATTTCGTGGAGGACCGGCTCGAGACCTGTTTCGCCGTCGACCGCGAAGGGATCCGGCCCGTCCTCTTCGCGCAGCCCTGGAACCGCATGCCGCACCCCTTTCTCGAGGTGGCGAGCTGGGGCGAGATCGAAGAGCTGATCCGATGGTGAGCGTTCCCCCCGAACCGAAGCCCTCCCCGCTGCGGGAGGCGGTGCGCTCCTTTCTCGAGGCGCTCCCTTCCGAAAAAGGCTATTCGGTCCACACCTGCCGCGCCTACGCCCACGATCTCGAGGAATTCGTCGGCTTTCTCGAGGAGTCGGGACTCTTGCCGGCCGGAAACGGTGCGGCGGCCGAGGCGCCCCGGGCCCAGGAGGTCACGGCGATTGCGATCCGGGCCTACCTCGCGATGCTCCACCGCAAGAACCAGAAGTCGAGCATCGCACGCAAGCTCTCGACGTTGCGGAGTTTTTTCAAGTTCCTGGTGAAGAAAGGTGTGCTCGAGAAAAGTCCGGTCGACGGCATCCTCACCCCGAAGCGCGGCCGGGCGCTCCCGGCGGTGCTGACGGTGGATGCGGTCTTCGGCCTCCTCGAGGCGATCGAGCCGGATACGGTTCTCGCCGCGCGGAACCGGGCGATTTTCGAGACCCTCTACTCCTGCGGCCTTCGCGTCTCCGAGCTCACCGGCCTGAACGTGGGGGACCTCGACGCCGCAGGCGGCACCGTGCGCGTGCGCGGCAAGGGCGCCCGCGAGCGGGTGGTCCCGATCGGGAAAAAGGCGATCGAGGCGGTCGCCGCCTACCGCGAGATGCTCCACGGCCGGCAGCCCGTCGCCGGCGAGCCCGCCGCGCCGCTTTTCCTGAACCGCCGGGGGGGGAGGCTCTCCGGCCGATCGGTCGCCCGGGTCCTCAAGAAACTGGCTGAACTCTGCGGCATCCCGACGCCGGTCTCACCCCACACCCTGCGGCACACCTTCGCCACGCACATGCTCGATGCCGGGGCCGATCTGCGCGGCGTGCAGGAGATGCTCGGCCACAAGAGCCTTTCCACCACGCAGAAGTACACCCACGTGAGCATCGACCGCCTGATGGAAGCCTACGACCGCGCGCATCCGCGGAAATAGGGACCCCTGCCATGAGCGACGGATTCGAGGTTTCTTCGGGACCGCTCCGCCTGCACGGAACGACCGTTCTCGCCCTCCGGCACCGCGGCAAGACGGCGGTCGCCGGCGACGGCCAGGTGACGCTGCACGACCGCGTGATCAAGCAGCGCGCGCGGAAAGTCCGGCGCATCCACAACGACCGCATCGTCGTCGGCTTCGCCGGCGCGACCGCCGACGCCTTGAGCCTCTCCGAACGGCTGCAGGAGAAGCTCGAGCGCTACAACGGGAACCTGCCGCGGGCCGCATCCGAACTCGCCCGCGACTGGCGGACGGACAAGGCCCTGCGGCGCCTCGAGGCCGTCATGGTCGCGGCCGACGCGGCCCACCTCTACGTGCTGTCGGGAAGCGGGGACGTGATCGAGCCCGACGAGGGGGTGATCGGGATCGGCTCCGGCGGGGCCGCCGCCCAGGCCGCGGCCGTCGCCCTCATGCGGCACTCGGGGCTTTCCGCGCGCGAGATCGCCGAGGAGGCGGTGCGCATCGCCGCCGGGATCTGCATTTACACGAACGAGTCCGTGACCGTGGAGGAGATCGGCTGATGGCGAACCCGAACACCGGCGGGGCCTCCGGTCCCCCCGTGGCCGCACGGGCGCTCAAGCCCGCGGAGATCGTCGCCGCGCTCGACGCCTACATCGTCGGGCAGCAGCGCGCCAAGCGCGCCGTCGCCGTCGCCCTGCGGAACCGCTACCGGCGCCAGCAGGTGCCCCCCGAGCTGCGCGAAGAGATCGCCCCGAAGAACATCATCCTCATCGGGCCGACCGGTGTCGGCAAGACCGAGATCGCCCGCCGCCTCTCGATGCTGACCGACTCGCCCTTCCACAAGGTCGAGGCCTCCAAGTTCACCGAGGTGGGCTATGTCGGCCGCGATGTGGAATCCATGGTGCGCGAGCTCGTCGATCTCACGATCGGCGCCTTCCGCGCCCGCGAACAGGAGGCCGTGCGCGAAAAGGCGCGTCTGCTCGCCGAAGAGCGGCTGCTCGACCTCCTGCTGCCTTCGCCGGGGCCGCGGGGATTCGGTCGGCCTCCCGCGACGGCGCCGCATGCGGTCGAGGAGACGGCCGCGCACGCCGAGGCCCCGTCCACGCGCGAAAAACTGCGGGGGATGCTCCGCGAGGGGAAGCTGGATGAGCGCATCGTCGAGATCGAGACGTCCGAGGCGCCGACGCCGCTCGTCGAGGTCTTCTCGAACACGGGTTTCGAGGAGCTCGGCATCCAGTTCAAGGACATGCTGGGGAACCTCTTCCCCCGCTCGGTGAAGAAGCGGCGGCTCAAGGTGCCCGAGGCGCTCGAGGTTCTGACGCGGCAGGAGTCCCAGCGGCTGATCGACCAGGACCGGGTCGTGCGCCGGGCGATCGAGCGGGTCGAGCAGGCGGGCATCCTCTTCATCGACGAGATCGACAAGATCGTCTCCCGCGGGGCGGGGGGGCACGGCCCGGACGTCTCCCGCGAGGGGGTGCAGCGGGATCTGTTGCCGATCGTCGAGGGCTGCACCGTGAACACGAAATACGGCCCGGTCAAGACCGACCACATCCTCTTCATCGCGGCCGGCGCCTTCCACACCGTCAAACCCTCGGATTTGATCCCCGAGCTGCAGGGCCGCTTCCCGATCCGCGTCGAACTCTCCGCGCTGGGAAAAGAGGAGTTCGTGCGCATCCTGACCGAGCCGCGCAATGCGCTCCTGCTCCAGTACCGTGCGCTTCTCGCCACCGAAGGGGTCGAACTCGAGATCCTGCCCGAGGCGGTCGAGGAGATCGCGCGCATCGCCGAGGAGGTGAACGCGCGCACGGAAAACATCGGCGCGCGGCGGCTGCACACGATTCTCGAGCGGCTCCTCGAGGACGTCCTCTTCGACGCCCCCGACGTCCCCGGAAAGCGTGTGGTGGTCGACCGCGTCTTCGTGGCGGGGCGCCTGAAAGACGTGGCCGAAAACGAGGACCTGAGCCGCTACATTCTCTGAACCGGGAGGGAGACCGCGATGGCTTCCGCAACCATGGAGCGGGCCGAACGTTGCATCGCCCACACCTACAAGCGCATCCCGCTCGTGTTGACGCGCGGCAGCGGCGCCACCCTCTGGGACGAGACGGGCCGGCGCTACACCGATTTCGTCGCCGGGATCGCCGTCTGCAACCTCGGCCACGCGCACCCGCGCCTCGCCCGGGCCCTGGCCGAGCAGGCGCAGGTCCTCTGGCACGTGTCCAACCTCTACTACACGCAGCCGCAGATCGAGCTCGCCGCCTGGCTCGTCGAGCACAGCTTCGCCGACCGGGTCTTCTTCTGCAACAGCGGGGCCGAGGCGAACGAGGCGGCGATCAAGCTCGCGCGCAAGTACTTCAAGGAAAAGGGCGAACCCGGACGCTACCGCATCGTCTCGATGGAGCTCTCCTTCCACGGACGCACCATGGCGACCCTGTCGGCGACGGGGCAGGAGAAGGTGAAGCTCGGTTTCGACCCCCTCCTCGAGGGTTTCGATTTCGTCCCCTTCAACGACGCCGCGGCGCTCCGCCGCGCGATCGGCAGCCGGACCGCGGCCGTGCTGCTCGAGCCCATCCAGGGGGAGGGCGGGGTGCGCCGGCCGGACCCGGGCTACCTCGCGGCCGTGCGCCGCCTCTGCGACGAGGCGGGGGTGCTCCTCATTTTCGACGAGATCCAGACGGGGATGGGAAGGACGGGGACCCTCTTCGCCTACGAGCAGTTCGGCGTCACGCCCGACATCATGACCCTCGCCAAGGCGATCGCCAACGGCCTGCCCATGGGGGCGATGCTCGCGCGCGAGGAGGCGGCCGCCGCGTTCGGCCCCGGGGCCCACGCCTCGACCTTCGGCGGGACCCCGATCGTCTCCGCCGCCGCCCTCGAGGTCTGCCGCATCCTGGGCGAGGGCGCGGTGCTCGCCCACGCCCGAGAGGTCTCCGCCCATTTCCGCGTCCGGTTGGAGGAGCTCAAAGCCCGACACCCGCTCGTCGAGGAGGTGCGGGGGCTCGGGCTGCTCCTGGGCCTCAAGCTTGCGGTCGACGGCGAGCCCTTCGTCCAGGGCTGCCGCGAAGCGGGCTTCCTCATCAACTGCGTGCAGGGAAACGTCCTGCGCTTCGTCCCCCCGCTCGTCATCACCGTCGAGGAGATCGACGCGCTCGTCGCCTGCCTGGACGGGCTCCTCGAACGGGCGGAGCGGGAAAAGGCATCCTGATCCGCCATGGCCGAAAAACTCTGGAAAGGACGCTTCGGCGAAAAAACGGCCCCGGTGGTCGAACGGTTCACCTCTTCGATCGCCTTCGACCGCCGGCTCTTCCGCTACGATATCGAGGGGAGCATCGCCCATTGCCGTCTGCTCGCCCGCGCCGGGATCCTGACGCCCGAGGAGGAGGATGCGCTGATCGAGGGGCTGAACCAAGTGCGCCGCGAGATCGAAAACGGGACCCTCGCCTTCGACGACACCCTGGAGGACATCCACACCCATGTCGAGGCGCGCCTGACCGAACTCGTGGGCAAGGCTTCGCAGAAGATCCACACCGGCCGCAGCCGCAACGACCAGGTGGCGCTCGACCTGCGCCTCTACCTGCGCGATGTCGTGGACGAGACCGTGCGACGGCTCGAGGATCTGCAGCGGGTGCTCGTGCGGCTGGCGCGCGAGCACTTCGAGGTGCTCCTCCCCGGCTACACCCATCTGCAGCGGGCGCAGCCGGTGCGGCTGGCGCACCACTTCCTCGCCTACGTCGAGATGTTCGCGCGCGACGTCGAGCGGATGCGTTCCTGCCGGGGGCGGGTGAACGTGCTCCCGCTCGGGGCGGCGGCGCTCGCGGGGACGGCCTACCCGCTCGACCGGGCGCACGCGGCGGCGCTCTTGGGGTTCGAGGGGGTTTCCGCGAACAGCCTCGATGCCGTCTCCGACCGCGATTTCGTGATCGAGTTTCTGGCGGCGGCCTCGATCTGCATGATGCACCTGAGCCGCTTCTCCGAGGAGCTCGTGCTCTGGTCCTCGAGCGAGTTCCAATTCATCGAGCTCCCCGATGCCTTCGCGACCGGCAGCAGCATCATGCCGCAGAAGAAGAACCCCGACGTCCCGGAGCTCGTGCGCGGCAAGACCGGTCGGGTCTATGGGCACCTCTTCGCCCAGCTCACGATGATGAAGGGGCTTCCCCTTTCCTACAACCGCGATCTCCAGGAGGACAAGCCGGCTCTCTTCGACGCCGCCGACACGCTGCTTTCCTGCCTCGAGGTCTTCGGCCAGATGCTCCCCGGGCTGCGTGTCCGGCGCGACAGGATGGAGGCGGCGCTCCGCACGGGGTATCTCAACGCGACCGAGATGGCCGATTACCTCGTGCGCAAGGGGCTCCCCTTCCGCGAGGCCCATCACGTCACGGGCGAGGCCGTGCGTCTGGCGATCGAAAAGGGCTGCGAGCTGAACGAGCTTCCGCTCCCCGAGCTGCGCCGCTTCTCCAAGCTGATCGAAGAGGACCTCTATGCGTGCCTCGAGCCGCTCAGCGCGGTCGAGCGGCGGGCGGTCTCCGGCGGCACGGCGGGAGCGGCGGTCCGGGCGGCGCTCGAGGCGGCCGAGAAGCGCCTCGGCACAGCCCCGGGAGGCGGTGGTTGAATTGAGCGGCGGCAGACGGCTTTTCCTCTTCCTTGCGGGACTCCTCCTGGTCTGCCAGGCGGCGGCCGGCTGCGGCCGCAAGATGCCCCCCATCCGGCCCGGCTCCTACCCCCCGCCCGCGGTCGCCAATCTCGGCTACGCTTGGGGAGACGGCGAAGCCCTCGTTCTTTCCTGGGATGCGCCCGCACCGCGGGGGGAAAAGGAAAGCCCGGCCGAAGGCTTCCGGGTGCTGCGGGCGCGGCTCCAGCCCGGCGAGGAGAACTGCCGCGGCTGCTCCGTGCGCTATGAGGTGGTCGGGCAGGTGAGGGTGGAGAGCCGCGGGGAAGACGGTCGCTTCCGCTTCGTCGACCGGCCCGCCCCGGGGTTTCTGTACCGCTACAAGGTGACCGCCTACTCGGCCGAAGGCCTGGTCTCCCGCGAGTCGGCCGTGCTGCAACCCCGGCGCTGAGCGTCGGTCTTCCCCCCGCCCCGACAGGTTTCCATGGACGCGATCCCCTTCGTCAAGATGAGCGGCAGCGGCAACGATTTCATCGTGATCGACCACCGCCCCCCGTTTCTCCCCGAGGCGGGGATGGCCGACTTCGTGCGCGCGGTGTGCCGCCGGAGGGTCTCGATCGGCGCGGACGGCTTGATCCTGCTTGAGCCCTCGGACCGCGCGGACTTCCGCTGGCGCTTTTTCAACGCCGACGGCAGCACCGCCGCCATGTGCGGCAACGGCGCCCGCTGTGCCGCGCGCTTCGCCGTGCTCTGCGGCATCCGCGGGCCGGAGGTCTGCTTCGAGACCGGGGCGGGCCTGATCGAGGCCCGGGTCGAGGGGCGCCGTGTGCGCATCCGCATGACCGACCCCGGACCGATCGAAGAGGAGGCGGTACTCGAGCTCTCCGCCGGGCGCTTTGCGGCGCGGCGCATCGACACCGGGGTCCCCCATGCGGTGGTGATTCTCCCCGCCGTGGAGGGGCTCGATGTGGAGCGGCTCGGGGCCGAGATCCGCCGCCACCCCGTGTTCGCCCCGGAGGGGGTGAACGCCGACTTCATCTGCCCCGACGGCCGGGGCAGGATCGCGATCCGCACTTACGAGCGCGGGGTCGAGGGCGAGACGCTCGCCTGCGGCACGGGGGCCGTGGCCGGGGCCCTCGTCGCCGCGAAGACCCTGGGCCTCCGCTCCCCGGTCGAGGCCCTGACCCGGGGCGGGGAACGGCTGCGCGTCTTCTTCGAGGAGGCGGGGGGGGGCTTCCGGAACGTCTCCCTCGAGGGCGAGGCGAGGCTGATCTACCGCGGCGTCATGACCCCGGAGGCCTGGGAGCCGGGACCTCTTCGGTGAGCGGCGGGCGCACGATCTTCGTCGGCCTCGGGTCCAACCTGGGCGACAAGCCGGGAAACATCGCCTTCGGGATCCGCGCGCTCGAGGAGGGGGGGAGGATCCGGATCACCGGCCGCTCGCGGCTCTACCGCACCGAGCCCGTAGGCTATCGGGACCAGGATTGGTTCGTGAACGCCGTGGTGCGGGGGGAGACCGGGCTTTCCCCCGCGGAGGTGCTGACGTGCTTGAAGGAGATCGAGCGCCGGGCGGGAAGGAGCGCCGGCGGGGTCCGCTACGGGCCCCGCGTGCTCGATCTCGACCTTCTCTTCTACGAGGACCTCGTGCTCGATCTGCCCGGGCTCTCGCTGCCGCACCCGCGGCTTGCCGAGAGGCGGTTTGTTTTGCAGCCGTTGTGTGATATAGACCCCGGCATCCGGCACCCCGTGCTCGGGCTGACGGCCCGGGAGCTGCTCCGCAGGCTCGAGGAAAGCAGCCAGCGGGTGGAAGAGATCCCCTGATGATCCGCATCATCGTCATCCTGCTCGCCTGCTATCTTGCCTGGCGGCTGATCCGCGGCTACCTCCAGAAGAAGGGCGCGACCCGGAGCATGCCCGAGGGGCCGCGCGGCCGGATCGACGACGTCATGGTGAAGGACCCGCACTGCGGCACCTATGTCGCCCGGCGCGACGGCGTCACCGTGAAGACCCCGGAAGGCGAGCTCGTCTTCTGCAGCCCCGAATGCCGGGACAAGTATCTGGCCGATCGCGAAAGGTCGGAAGGCTGAGGCGGTTCTTTCCGATGGACTCCCCAAACCTCAGTTCCGCAGGGGCGCATGCCGGTCAGCCGGACGGCTCGCAAGCCGGAGGCCTGGATGCCTCGGCCTCGGCGACGGCGGCGGCCCCGCTTCCCGGCGGTCTCTGGCAGCGGCTGCTCAGCACCGCCAACCAGCCGAACGGTCTCACGCTGATCCGCATCGCGCTCATCCCCATCATCATCCTCTTTTTTTCGTTCCCGGAGATGCCCTTCCTCTGCCTGATGGCGGCGATCGTCTTTGCGATCGCCGCGCTGACCGACTGGTTCGACGGTTTTCTCGCCCGCCGGCAGGGCAAGATCACCTTCATGGGGGTCGCCCTCGACCCGGTCGCCGACAAGCTGCTCACCTGCTCGGCCTTCATCATGCTCGCCTCCCACGGCTGGGTCCCCGCCTGGATGGTCTGCCTGATCGTGGGCCGGGAGCTTGCGGTCACGGGGCTGCGAAGCGTTCTCGCCGGACGCGGCCTCGACATCTCGGCCTCCCACCTCGGCAAACTCAAAACCGGCTTCCAGATCGCGGCCATCATCCCCCTCATGATCCACTACCCCTTCCTCGGGCTCGACACCCAGCTGATCGGCTGGAGTCTTCTGTGGCCGGCCCTGGGCTTTACGGTCTGGTCGGGGGCCGATTATTACCTGAAATTCAAGCGCGCGATCTGAACCGCGCAAGGCGGGCGCCGAACCCGAAGCTCGCGGCCGGGCTCAGGGGGCGCATCCGGCTGCGTGTTGGGTCCTTGCGCGCGGAAGAACCCCGCCGACAGCCCGGGGGGTTCAAATCCTGTTGACAAACACCGCAGGAGAGGTTATCAGAACAGGCTGTTTCGAGCGGGAATAACTCAGTGGTAGAGTGCGACCTTGCCAAGGTCGAAGTCGCGGGTTCAAATCCCGTTTCCCGCTCCATTTTTTTTGGCGGCATAGCCAAGTGGGAAGGCAGTGGTCTGCAAAACCACTATTCCCCGGTTCGAATCCGGGTGCCGCCTCCACCCCTATTTTCATTTTGCCCCCCCATCAAGAGCGAGCCGTCGGCGGCGGCCCCGTTTAAGCGGCCGGCCGCCGCCCGGCGGATTCCCCCCGTGAAGACGGCACGGCCCGGCCCCCGTTCCGGTCCGGCCGCGCAAGCAGGCCCAATGCCGGGGCTTCGAAAAAGGAGCCGTCCGCGCGATGCGGACACTCATCCCCCGACACGGCCGATTCTCCGGGTTTTCCCGCCGGGCGGCGGAACAGCGCCGTTTCGCGGAGCAGGCTCCTTCCCCTTAAAGACCGTCCACGGCGTCCGCCCCAGGTGCCTTCGGGCTTCCGATTGCAGGCGATTTGCCGCGGGTGCGTTTCATGCGTTCGATCGCGATGCGGATGGATTCCTGCATGCGGCCGATGGCGGCGGCAAGCTCGCCGATCTCGTTTCGGGAGCGTACCGCGATCTGCACCTCCAGGTCGCCGGTCGAGATCCGCTCCGCCGCCTCCGTGAGCTGCCGGATCGGCTTGACGATCGCCCGGCTCGCGAAAAAGGCGACGAGGAGCACCAGCGTGACGGTCGCCGCCAGAAGCGCCGCGGCGAAGATCATCGCCTCGCGGATGAGGTCGAAGACCTCTTCTTCCTTCTGCTCGATGGCGACCTTCCAGTTCAAGCGGGTCGCCTGGACGAAGCCCACCTTGTCCGCGCCGCCCTCTTGAAAGCGGATCATGCCCGAGCCTCCCGGCTTGAACCCTGCGATCAGGGGATGGCCGGAGAGGTTCTTCGCGGAGCGGGCCAGGGCCTCGTCCTGGTGGGCGACGACCTTGCCCGTCTGATCCACCAGGAAAGCCAGCCCGCTTTTTCCCTTTCTCCACCCGGCGATCTGGTCGGAGATCGCCTCGACATGCATGGCCGAGCAGAGCGCGCCTACGACCCGCTCCCCCTGTCGGATGGGCACGGCGAGGATCAGGGCGGGCTTGCCGGTGGTGCGGCCGATGAGGGTCTGCCAGGAGAAGGCCTTTTTCCCGTGCACGACATCCTTGTAGTATTGCCGGTCGGCGTAGTCCGTGAGCGGGTTGCCGTCGCTGCGCGAGATGTTGCGTCCCGCCTCGTCCACGGTGAAAACGAGGTACTTCCAGGGGTAGTTCGCCTGGATCACCTTGAGAAGCGGCTCCTGGCTTGCCGGCGCCATGGATCGCATGGCCTCCAGGTCCGCCGCCGCCTGGAGGATGCGCAGGTTCTTGTCCACCCATTCGTCCACCTGGGCGGCAAGGCCGGAGACGATCTGCCGGCCCGTGTGGTCGGTCTCCCTCTCCATGCGCTGGATGGTTTCGAAGTGGATCACGACCGCGTAAATGGAAAGAGGAAGCAGGCTCGCCAGGAGCATGAAGAGGGCCACCTTGCCGGTCAGGCCCGAGAAGGCGGAGCGGCGGCGCGGGGTTTCCTCGGCCAGAAGATCCGTGGCGGCAGCGATTCTTGAGACCGTTTCCTCTTTTCCAGGGGCGGCGGGAGCCTCCGGTTTCCCGGGGGGAAGGGGGGCTGCCTTCGGGGCCGCCGCCTGCGGCTTCGCCTCCGGGGCCGCCGTTTCGCCCGCCGCGTGGCGGGGGGCGGCGCGGCCGGCGAAGAACGACGCCCAGCTCTGTCCCGGCTCTTTGGTGAGCGGCTCCTTGTGGCCGCAGGCCGAGCACTTGAAAGCGATCCGGTTGCGGTCGCCGCTCAAGGTGTGGGGATCGACGATTTTGAAATCCTTGCCGCACTTCGCGCACCGAATGTTCATGGGGCAGGGCTCCTTTCGCAACAAAGGCCGTTCTTCAAGCCGCTGACGGATTTAAGGCCTGCATCAGCTCGGCCATGCGACGCCGGAAGGCGTGGGCCGTCTCGGGGTTCTTGATCTCGGAGCAGAGATCGTCGGTCAGGGCGGGAAAGAGCCGCACCGGGAAATCCTCGACCGCATGACCCATGGCCTCGATCTTCTCGATCAGGACGAATTCGCCGAGCGGGCCCAGGATCTTGACCATCAAGCCCTGGATCCGCCGCAGCAGTTCCAGCGGAACCTGCGGCTCGAAGAGAGCCGCGAGCTCCTGTTTTTCGAGTTCCTTGATCGCCTTGGCGACTTCATCGAGCTGCATCCCCAGGCGCCGGCCGATTTCCGCGAGCGTGCGCTTGCCGTCGATTTCCAGAAGCACCCGCAGCGCCGCTCCCGAAAGCAGCTTGACGTCGCTCTCGCTGAAGTTCGTCGTGCGGCGATAGACGCTGTCGTCCGCAAGGGGTTGTCCCATAAACCCTCTCCCGCTTTGCGCCGGATGACCCCGAAAGCCGCCCACCCCCCGCATCGGGCCTCAAGCGGTTCGCCCCGGCGCCCGGTTCGGCTTTTCCGCCGCGCGGCCGGTGCGGGTCGTGCAGAAGGCGGGTGCCTGCGGATCCCTTCAGGAAGCGGAGACCGGCCCCCCGGCCGGATTCCGCAGGCCGAGGTCGTTCAACAACGCGGCGTGGCGTGCAAACCACGCCGGCGCTTTTTCCCTGAAGCGGCCGATCAGCCCGAGGGAGACGATGATCGCCTGCACACACTCGAGGACCGCGGCGGCCAGTGTGCGGCCCTCGACCGGCGTCTCCAGCCGGATCTTTCCTTCCGTGTAATGGAACTCCTTGGCGAAGGGGTCGAGAAAGGTGTATCGATCCGCCGCCCGGAGCGCGGCCTTGCGCCAGAGGGCCTCGAAATCGGCTGCTTTGCGCTCTTCCCGACAAAGCGATTCGACCAGGCGCAACAGCTCCTCGAGGGCCGGGATCAACGCCGGGTCGCTCTTTGTGCTTTGCCGCCGGGGAGCCGCGGCCAGGGGGGCTCGGTCCCTTGCGCAAGAGGATCCATCGGTTTGGACCGTTCGGCCCTCCTCCGGGACCGTGAGGATGCTCACCTGGAAGGTCCCGCCCTTGGCCCGGGTTTCCTCGGAAAGGCGGGCCCTCACGGATTCGATCGATTGCGGGCTTTCGCTCGAGTTGAGGGTGGCATGGACGATTTCGCCGGCCTGGAAGTAAAGGACCCCGGCGGTCGAGCCGTCGGAGGTCGCGGCCTCGATGAACCCGTTCAGCCGCTCCCTGGCCATCTTCGTGATCAGGCGATCGAGGTCCGTGATGTCGCTGGTGAGGTCGCGGTGGAGCGGGCGGGCGTTGACGGCGCGGGCCCAGAAACCAACCAGTGCGGGGTCGAGTTCCTGGACGTTGACCTGGAAATTCTGCCGTCCGGCCGTCTCGAGGATCGCAGCGACGGCCTCGTCCCCCTGCAGGCTCGTCGACCCGCTCCGGCAGAAGGCCCCGATGCATTCACCGGAGTCGAGGTAGAGCACCCCCTCGGCGGCCGCCGATTTCAGGTGAATCGCGCAGGCCGGGACCTCGTTGCGGTGATGTTCAATGAATTTCGGCAGGTCGAGATAATACGACTGAAGACCCTGAAAGATGGGCTTCCCCTCGGGGATGACGGGCCGCATGGCTCCTCTCTTCGCGCAACGATAACCCCGTCCTATCTATAAACGCTTATCGGTTGGCCTCAGCAAAACTTTAGGATATAAGGGGACGTCCATTCATATATCGGCTTCTATCCGGGGGGGGACATTTGCATGTCGGCAGGCGGCATCCGTGCCGCGCCGGGAACCGGGAAATCAAGTGAGCCTGAAAACCCCCGGAGGCCCCCGGCCGAGCCTGGTGCTTGAGGCACTCGGTGCAGTGACTGCGCTCGTGCCCGGGCGGGAGGACCCCGAGCGGAACCCCTTCCTGCACGGCGGGCGGAAACGTGTCCACTCCGTTCCCTACCGGAAAGGGAAACCGCCTGATGTTTCGAAGCCGCGGGTTTGCCTGCTCCAAGGCGGAGCCGGAACCGCTGCGGACACGCCGGCGAGGCGCATGGCCGCCCGTGGACTTGCGGATCGGGAAGACTTGAGCGTCGTTTGTACCCTCCAAGACGCATCACAGGGGAAGTCCGTTCAGATTATAGGTTGAGCAGTGTCAGCCGCGCCGATCCGTGCGCGGTTCGATTGTCGCGGCGACCCACGCAGGAACGGAGTACACCCCATTGCGAGGCAACCCGATCGGGCTCCTTCGGCAACCACGAAATGGTGAAAGGAGGTCGGCCATGAGAACGAGGGACGCTCATGCCGTGTTGCGGGGCTTGGTGGCGGCGATGATGGTACTGTTTTTGACCGCAGAACGGGCGGCTTCCGGCGACCTCAAAACAGCCAGCTCCACGCCGGAGCCCCGGAAATCGGCGTCCGCGGCTTCACCCCCGGCACCCGAAAGCGCAGGAAGCGGCCGCCACGCACCGATTGCCGATTCCGTCAACCGCTTGTGCCGGGACATCGACGACGCGGCCTCGAAGCTCAGGGCGGCCAACCAGGCGACCCGCGAGTATCTCCAGAACGGCAGCAAAATGAATGAGGCCGAATCCAGAACCCGGCGTGAGTTCAAACAGGCCTATCTCCCCACGACGCCCCCAAAGGAGGTCGTCGCCCGTGAGCGCAGCGAGGGATCGGGTGCAAAGGCCGGGGATTTGACCCGGGCCGGAATGAAAGGTGTGGAGGAAATCCGGCTTTTGCGCGGGAACGGCAACCGCATGAAGGGGAGCATCGTCGCACAGCTGCGCGAAGTGCAAAAACAGCTTGCCATCGTGGATGCCGGGGCAAGGCCGCTCGGCCGGGGGGTGCTGGCGCAGGCCCCGGAACGGCGATGCCTTCCCTCGTCTCTCCAGGGGCTCGCAAAGGAGCGCAAGGCGGCCGAGGATCTATCGCGCGCGCTCAAGGCCCAGCAGAAGGAAATGAATTCGAATCTCAGCACCCCGAAGGTGGATGAGCCCAGGTTATGCAATGGGTGCAACCCGATCGAGTGCCGGGGGTGTTGCACACAAAAAAACCCCGTTTCGGCAACCCCCGGAAGTCCCCTGAGAGAAGTCGAGGAACGCAATTTGGCAGCTTGTTTCAAGTTCTGCGAAAACCGCGCCGAATTCTGTTCCGCTTTCGGAGATGCCACCGCAAACCACGAGGAATTGCTCCGGCTCCTGAGTGAAGTTTTGAAAAAGACAACCGAGACCGAGACCGGAATTCTGAGAAACCTGCCCTGAGGCGAACGGGAACAATGAGAAACAAAGAGGGGACGTCCATTGTTTTATTGGTTGAAGAAGGCGAGGGCATGGGACCTTCGGCCGGGGGAGGCAGGAAGCGGCGCACCCGTCAGGCGGCGTCGAATCGCTCATTCGTTGACGGCGTGAAGAACGGCTCCGGCGTTCTGCCGGAGATCTACCGTGGACCGCGGGGGAGCGGCCGCGAGGGGCGCCCCATGACTTGCCGGGGCGTCCATCGCCCTTGACCGATGCTTCTCGAAATGGAGAGCAGAGGCGTTGTTGAGGCCGGCAGGATGCCGCCGGCCGCATGAGGGTTCGCAGCCTCGGCGAAGCATGTGTGCGCCTTCTGTGAGGAAGAACTTCTTCACCGGCGGCGTTTTTCCCCGAGCCGGTAGAGCGCGCCTCGGCGGTTGATCGCCCCGAGGACAAGCGGCCCCCTTCCGCCCGGGTGCATTCCCAGCGGCGGGGCTTGAGCCGGCGCTCATGCCATGGCCCGGCGCGCGGGCACGGACGGAGTTTTTCGAACGGGAGGGCTCCATCGTGGGCTACCCGGCCGGAATCGATCGCCATGGGAGCCGGGAAAGGGCATGTCCATTCCCGTATCGATTTGCACTTTCCAAGCCTCCTGCGCTCCGGGGCCACGGGGTTGCCGGGCATCAGGGGGGGGCCCGGCTCCAGGCGATAGAGGCCTGGCCGCCCACCCGCGGGAGGCTTGCTCTAAAACCCGGCGCATTCCGATCGGCCCGCACGATTCCCCATGACGAAGCTCTGGATTCTCTCCTTGCTCGGCGTGGCGGGTTTTTCCGCAGCAGCGATCGCCTACGGGTCTTGGCGCCGGCGAGACTCTACGGCGGAGATCCATGCCCGGCTCGAGGCGGGACGTCTCCCCATTGAGGGGAAGACATACCGCAGCGCCGAACTGGCCGGTCTTCCTGAACCGATTCGACGATACTTCGAGGCCGTGCTGAAGGACGGCCAGCCCATGGTGGCGGCCGTCGACATGGAGCAAACCGGCACGTTCAATGTGAGCGAAACCGGCGAGCGATGGCGGCCGTTCACCTCGTCCCAACGGATCATCACCCGCCGGCCCGGCTTCGTCTGGGATGCCCGCATCAGGATTGCGCCCGGGTTATCGGTCCGCGTGCACGATGCCTATGCCGCCGGGGAGGGGATCCTTCATGCGGCCCTGCTCGGATGGATCCCGCTCGCAGATCTCCGCGGCACGCCGGAGGCGGCACGAGGTCAGCTGATGCGCTTCCTCGCCGAAGCCGCCTGCTATCCGACGGCGCTTCTGCCAAGCCAGGGGATCCGTTGGGAATCGGCCGATGACCATTCCGCGACGGCGACCCTCGGCATGGGGGAAACCGCCGTGACGATGCGGTTCCGCTTCAATGAGAACGGCTTGATCGAATCGGTGCGAGCCGAGGCCCGAGGGCGGATCCTCGCCGGCAGGCTGACCCCCACCCCTTGGGAAGGCCGCTGGAGCCGCTACGAGCAGCATGCCGGGATCCTTGTCCCGGTCGAAGGCGAGGTTTCCTGGGTTCTCCCTGAGGGACCGAGGCCTTACTGGCGCGGCCGCATCACCCGCATCGCCTGGGAGTTCGCGCGCTGAGCGAAACTCACAACGCCGAGGGACGGCCATTCATAACGGGAAGACTTCGGCGTATGACCGTTGGGTCGAGGACATCGGCTTCATTCCGGCAGGCCCCGCGATCCAACCCCAAGCGCCCGGTTCGTCCCACCGGGACGTTTATCGGGGACGTTCATTGGTTTATTGGTTGCAGTCGTTTGGAGAAGTTGACGGAGCGATTTTGGGGCGGGGTTTGGCCCGGGAGGCTATCCGGTGTTTTTTTCGTTGCGGGTGATTTTTTGGAGGGCCTGGGCGAGGTCGTTGAGGGTGAGGGGTTTGTGGAGGAAGGCTTGGATGCCGGCGGCGGTGGCTTTTTCTTCGTTGGTTTTGTCGGAGAAGCCGGTGCAGAGGATGACGGGGGTGAGGGGGCGGAGTTTGAGGATTTCCTTGGCGAGCGTCATGCCGTTCATGTGGGGCATGGTCATGTCGGTGACGACGGCCACGAATTTGTCGGGGTTGGCGCGGAAGGCGGCGAGGGCCTCGAGGGGGGAGGTGCGGGGCTCGGGGGTGTAGCCGAGGTGCGCGAGCATGTGACGGCCGAGTTCGACCAGGGCGGGTTCGTCGTCGACGAAGAGGACGGTGCCGGAGCCGCGGGG
>JBBFLI020000025.1:0-59294 GCA_037481615.2 Desulfobacterales bacterium | reverse complement strand
CCCGCCGCCCCCCCGGAGCGCCCGGAGCGGAACCCCGAGCTCGCCGAGGCCGCCCGGTCCCTGGGCGAGGCCTACCTCGCCGGGGGAAACCTGCTCGCCGCCCTGCGCGAACTGAAAAGGGCCGAGAGCCTCAATCCCCGCGACCCGATCACCCTCTTCGACATCGGGCTCGTCTACTACTACCGCGAGCGCTACGACCAGGCGATCGAGTATTTCGAGAAGGCGCTCGCCATCAAGCCCGACTTCGCGCCGGCCATCAACAGCCTGGGAAACGCCTGGCTCGAGAAAGGGGAGTGGGACAAGGCGATCGCGACCTACCAGAAAATCCTGGAGGACGCTTTCTACGCCACCCCCCACTTCCCCCTCTCCAACACGGGGCTGGCCTACTACCAGAAGAAAGACTACGCCCGGGCCGAGAAGTATTTCCAGGAGGCGCTGCGCATCCACCCCGATTTCCCGAACGCCGTGGGCGGCCTGGCCATGACCTACAATGCGACCGGCCGCCACGCCGAGGCCGCCCTGCGGCTCGAGCGCGCGCTCAAGAAATACCCGGCGCTCCCGCAGCTCCACTACGAGTTCGGCCGCGCCTGCCGCGGCACGGGGGACCTGGCGCGGGCGCGCGAAGCCTTTCGGCGCGTGATCGAGCTCGCCCCCGACTCCCCGCTCGCCGACGAAGCCCTGCGCGAGCTGAACGCGCTCGGGAAATAGCCCCCCGGCGCCCGCCCCGAAAGAAAAGGGCCCGGTCGGGGAACCGACCGGGCCCTCTGCGGGAGCGCTGTCCCGCTTCGCCCTCTCAGGCGAGTTTTCGCTGCTCGAGCTGGATGATGCGCGGGGTGATGAAGATCAGCAGCTCGTTTTTCTGGTTTTCGATCTTCTCCGAGCGGAACAGCCAGCCCACCGCCGGCAGCTTGCGCAGCCCCGGGATCCCCGAGTCGGCCAGGCGCTTGGTGTCCTTGAGGATGCCGCCGATCACGATCGTGTCCCCGTCCTCGACCAGGATCTCGGTCTTCGCCTCGTTGGTCGACAGCGCGGGCTCCTTGGCCGTGGGGTCGATCACGTCGTTCTTGGTGAGCAGAATGTTCATCACGATCCGGCGGTCCTGAGAGATGTTCGGGGTCACGTCCAGCAGCAAATCCACGTTCTTGAACCGCACCGTGGAGTTGCCCGAGGAGTCCCGCTCCTGGTAGGGGACCTCGAGGCCCTGCTTGATCGTCGCCTTGCGGCCGCTCAGGGTGATGATCTTGGGCGAGGAGATCACGTTCGACTTGCCCTCGAGCTCGCTGGCGGCGAGTTTCGCGTCGATGATCGAGATGTTGGTCCCGAAGAGGGTCGAGAAGTTGAAGCCGATCGAGTTGTTCGCCGTGAACGTCGAGGGGATGTTGTCGGCGCGGAAGGCGGTCGGCCCGACCTTGAGCGCCCCTCCGATCTTGAAGGCGTTGACCGAGATCGTCCCCCAGTCGAAGCCGATCTCGCGGGTGAAGTTGCTCGTCGCCTCGACCACCCGCGCCTCGATGATCACCTGCGGGGTCACGCGGTCGATGCGGGCGACGATCGCCTTCGCCTGGCGCACCTTCTCCGGGATGTCGGTGATGATCACCTGGTTGTTGCGCTCGTCGACCGAGGCCTTGCCGCGGTCCTTCGTCAGGATGTTCGTCACGTGCGGCAGGATGTCGGTCTTGGCGTTTGAGTAGTTGACCGGGATGTACTCGGTGATCAACGGCTCCCCTTCCTCTTCCTGCTTGCGCGCCTCCTGCTCGGCCTTGAGCTGCGCCTGGCGCAGCTTTTCCTCCTGCTGCAGGGTGGCGAGGGTGGCGATCCGGATGATGTCGCCCTCGCGGGTCATGCCGAGCTGGTTCATCTTGAGCACCAGGTCGAGCACCTGGTCCCAGGGGACCGGCTTCTGCAGGGCGAGCGTCACCTTGCCGGTCACGTTCTTGTCGATTGCGAAGTTCTTGCCGCTGATCTCCTGGAGAATCCGGAAAACGTTGCGGATGTCGGTGTCGTAGAAATCGAGCGCGATCTTCTCGCCGGTGTAGACCTTCTCCTCGGGGCCGGCGAGATTTTCCACCCGCGACCCCCCGCGAGGCGTCACGGCCGGCGGCGCCGCGCCGACGGCCGCCGGACGCACCGCGGGCGGCACGGCCGCGGCGGAAAGCACCGCCGGGGCCGCCTCGGTCTTCCAGGTCGGCGGCTCGGCCCCCTCGTGGGGCTTGGGCGGGATGCGCGAGGCGGCGACGTTCAGCCGGATCACGTTTCCCGTCTGCTCGGCCGCGACCTCGACCTTTTCCCGGAGCTGCACGGCCAGCACGGTCTCGCCCGCCGCGCCGATCGGCGTGACCCGGTCGACGGCGCTCTCGAAGCGGGTCGTGATCAGGGGGCGGCTGTATTTCTCGGGAAGCCGCGCGCGGGGAAGCCGCAGGCGCACTTCGCGCTCGCCCGCCGGGACGAGTTCGTAGTCCACCGGTGCGGTGGTCCCCACGATCACCGCCGAGCGGCCGCCCTCTTCCTCGGCGAACTCGAGCCGGTTGATCCAGGCCGGCCGGTCGGCCCGGGCGGCGGAAAGGGCCGGGGCGGGAGCGGGTTTCGGGGCGGGCCCGGCGACCGTCGGCAGGTCCTCCCCCACGAGGATGCGCAGGCCGTCCTCGACCGGCTCGGCCCGGTATTTCTTCAGGTATTCGGGGCGCGTCTCCACGACCAGCCGCAACCTTTCGGCGGTGGCGAAATGGCGCACGCGACCGACCGGCCCGCCCTTCAGCGTCATGCGCTGCTCGCCCCGGAAGGGGCTCTTCAGCCCCGGGAAATCGAAGACGATCCGCGGCGGCTCCTCGCTCATCGTGAAACTGCGGAAATTCTCGAGCGTCCCGTCGGCCTGCACCCGGATCACGGCCGAGCGCTCCGCGGTTTCGGCCTCGACGCGGCTCAACGAGGTCGCCGGTCCGGTCCCCCGGTCCGCAACAACGGGGGCCGCCTGCGGCGCGGCGGGAGCGGCGAGATCGGTTTCCTTCGGAGCGGCGGCCGATCCGGGCGGCTCGGGCGGCGGCGCGGCCTTGGCGAAACGGATCACGAGGTCGGAGCCTTCCGGTCGGATCTCGTGGGGCAGGGGGCTCTTGAGGGCGATCCGCATGCGGACCGCGCGCACCCCGTCCTGCTGCAGCTCGTGCAGCCGGATCACCTCGATCGCCGGGTTTTCCGGCGGCTGGATCGTCTCCTGCAGGCGATCCAGGCCCGTCGCCGGGAAGAGCAGGACCAACCCCGCGAAATCCTTCTGTTCCTGGAGGGTGTAGTCCAGGGGCCGGTTGCCCTTCACGGTCAACGCCCAGTGGGATGCCTCCTCGCGGCTCTCCACATCGGTGATCCAGCGGTCCGCTTCGGGCGCGGTCGCCTGCTGGATCGCGGGGGCGGCGCAGCCGCTGACCACGGCCAGCGCCGCGATCAGGGCCAGGAGCTTCCAGTTTCGACGGCAGAGGGAAGGGGTCCTCATCTCACAGCTCTCCAGGCGGCTTGGGAAGTTTGATTTCTTTCTTCTGCACGATGCTCTTGCCATAGACGTCTTCGTACTCTTCCTCGATCAGGACCTTGTCGGCCTGGATCTCGACCACGCGGCCGGAATTGAGCCCGATGAAGGTCCCCTCGCGCAGGACGTATCCCTTTCCCGAGGATTCCTCGACCATCGCGCGGTTGCCCGAGGGCGCGGCCACGATGGCGACCAGCCGGAGCTGGCCGAGGTCGATGCGTTCGAGCGGCGTCTGCGGAACGCGTTTCTTGGGGCGGATCGAAGGGCCGCCCGCCTGCCCCTCGTCGCGGATGACGGGCTCGAAGGGATCGGGCTTGCCTTTCGGATCGTAGGGCTCGCGATACTGAATGTTGAGCAGAGCGGCCACCTGGGCATCGCTCACCGCCGGCTCCGCCGCCGGGGTGGCGGGCGGGGGGGCAGCCGGGCCCGGAGCCGGCGGGGGCAGTGCCGCCTGAGCTTCAGGGGGCCCGATGATGCGGGTCGGCGGCGGCGGCGAGGGCGCGGGGGGTGCCGGGGCCGCGGGCGTCTCCGGCTTGGGCGCCGGGGAAGGCGCGGGCGCCGGTGCGCCCGGAGCGGGGCCGGCGGCGATCCGTGGCGCCGGCGCCGTGGGGTCGGTCGGGGAAACGATCTTCTTCCGCACCACCGGCTGCGCCGTGGATCCCGGGCCGGCATCCTCGCAGCCCGCAGGCAGCCAGACCAGCATGGCGAGGAACATCAGCACGGGGATCGATGGGGTGAGGCGTTTCATGGGACAGCCCTTCGCATTCCGGTTAGAGATCGAGTTTTTTCGCCTTGCCCTTGTTCGGGGCCGGCGGGGCGGGCGGAGAAGCGGGCTTCGCCGCCGCCGGTTTGGGAGACTGGGCTTTCTCCGGAGGGGGCTCCACGAATTTGTAGGTCATCGCGGTGCAGTTCGTGTTGAGGTCCCGCGTGTCCTTGCCGCGCTGGATGGTGATGTTCTGGATGTTCACGATGCGCGACAGGCGGGCGACCTTGTCGAAGAAGAGCGCCAGATTGTGGTAGTCGCCGCGGATGGTCATCGCGACGGGGATCTCGGCGTAGAAATCCCTGCGGTTCTCCGGCTTCGGCTCGAAGAGCAGAAAATCGAGGCCGACCTCCTGGCCGGACTTGGAGACGTGGGTGAGCAGGGCGGGAATCTCCTGCCGGTCGGGCAGCGCACGCATGGCGATCTTGAACTGGGCCTCGGCGTCACGCATCTTGGCCTGGAATTTTTCCAGCTCGGCGGCGTTCAACTTCGCCGTGGCGAGCTTCTTCTCGAGGGTTTCGAGGTTCTTCTCGAGCCCCTCCATCTCCTCGTAGAGCGGCAGATAGACGAGCCAGGTCGCGGCGGCGGAAAACAAGGCGATCACGCCGGCGACGATCGCCGCTCGCTGCCACAGCGCCAGTCTCTCGATCTTCTCCAGGATTCCGCTGCCGGTGATCCGGCCGAGCGCCTCTTGGCTGTTCATTTTTTGCCCCCGCTTGCCTCCGCCAGCTGGAGCGGCGGTTTCTTCTGGCAGCTGATTTCGAAGGATTTGAGGTTGGTCTTCTGGATTTCCACATGGCGCAGCGTCTTGAGGTTCACCGCGGAGAAGAGCCCGCAGCCCTCCAGCCGCAGCATGAAATCGGCGACCGTCTTGTCGTCCATGGCGATTCCGCTCAGGTTCACGGTATCGGACTTGGCGTCGAGGCCGGTCAGCCACATGCGTTTCTCGATGATCATGCGGGCGAGCGTGTCCATGAGCGCGACCGGCTCATGGCGGCTCGCCTCGAGTTCCCGGATGACGGCGAGCTTCTGGTTGAGCTGGTCGAGCTTCTTTTTGATCTCCTCGATTTCGCGGTTGATCTTCTCGTACTTCGCCAGCTCCGTCTGGGTGGAGGCGATGCGCTGCTTGAGGTCCTCCACCTGGTTGTCGAGCAGGAGAAAAAGCCCGAACAGGGCCACGCCCGTCAGAACCAGGGAGAGGACGAAAATCGAGAGCTGGCGCCGGATGTTCTCCTTCTTGCGCACGGTGCGGAAGGGGAGCAGGTTGATGCGGATCATTTGTCGTCCACCCTTCTCAGGGCCAGCCCCATGGCGATCGCCGCCTGGGGGGCGATGTGGCGGATGAATTCCGCGTCGAAGCGTTTTTCATCCCAGCCGAACTTTTTCAGCGGGTTGAGCGTCTCCACGACGATCCCGGCCTCGGCGGCGATGCGGCGGCGGAAATCCTCCACGTGGGCCCCGCCGCCGCTCAGCAGGATGCGCCGAATGCGGTCATCGGGGTAGTTGGTCGCGAAAAAGTCGAGCGCGCGCCGGATCTCCGTGCACCAGTCGGTGACGACCTCGGAGACCGCCTGCGCGAGCTCGGCGGCGGGCAGGCGGGAGGTGTCCTCTCCCCGCTTGATCTTCTCCGCCTCGTCCTCGGAGCAGTTCAGGCGCGACATGATCTTCTGGTTGATCTGGGTGCACCCCAGGGCGACATCCCGCATGAAAACCGAAGAGCCGCCCTTCAGGATGTTGAGCGAGGTCTTGCTCGCCCCGATGTCGACCAGCGCGACGTTTTCCTCGTCGGTTTCGTAGTTCGCCTCGAAGATGTTCTGCAGGGCGAAGGCCTCCACGTCCACGATACAGGGGTTCAGACCGGCCAGGCTCACGAGGTTGACGTAGTCGTTCACCATGTCCTTCTTGGCCGCCACGAGGAAGACGCTCATCTGGTTCGAGCCGGCTTCGCTTTCCCCGAGGATCTGAAAATCGAGGTTCACGTCGCTGATGTCGAAGGGAATGTACTGTTCGGCCTCGAAATGGATCGTCTCCTGCAGTTGCTCCTCGCTGCGGGCCTGGACCTGGATCTTCTTCACGATGACCGAATAGCCGCCGATCGAGACGGCGACGTTCTTCTCCTTGATGTGGCTCTCCTTGAAGAGCTCCCGGATCACCTCCGCCGCCGTGTCCGGGTCGGCGATCGAGCCGTCCTCGATGGTCCCCGCGGGAAGCGGCGCCATGCCGAAGCGCTTCAGTTTGAGTCCGTTCTTGGTTTCCACCACCTCGGCCGCCTTGACCGCCCGCGAGCCGAGATCGAGCCCCACCAGCGTGTCTTTCTTGGCGAATAGCATGGGCGCGCTCAGTCCTCGAAGAGTTTGGTTTTGTCCGCCAAGCTGAACCCCAGGGCGAGCAGCAGCTTGCGCTGGGTGTCCAGCCGACAGGGCATGCCTTTTTCGATGCGGCTGATCGTGATCGGGGAGACCTCGGCCCGGCGGGCGAGTTCCGCCTTGCTGAGCAGCAGGGATTCGCGGACGTCCTTCAAACGGTTGCCGGACATGCCCTCGCCTCGATGCCGTTGCGGAGACCGCCCTCCGCCTTCCCCCGCCGGCCGCGGAGGTCCTGCGCCCCGCGCGGGGACGCCGAGTCTAATGTTGCGAAAAGTTGCATAATTATCGCTCGCGGGGACTGGAATCGCCTTCAGGGTCTTGTCGAGCCTGCCGAAGCAATTTCCGCGCCAGAACTGGAGGCTGCCGCCCTGAAAGGCCATTTGTCGACAACCAATTGAATTTAAATTTTTTTTGCTGATTCGGAGCCCCGCCGCCTTTTTGCCGCCGACGGCTTCCGCGGATTCCCGGCCGCCCGAGGCGGCGGGGCGTTGCCGGGGCGTCAAAATTTTGTATCGCGGATTTCCCGACCGAAATCCGCCCGGCCCCGGCTCCGCAGCCTGAGGGGTCTATCGGCCGCCCGGGAAAAAACCTGAGCGCTTTTTCGTGCCCCGGGATACGGGCTTGAAACCCCTCAGGGTACCTTCTATAAACCGAAGCATGGATCTTTCCCGTTCGCTTTCGCCCCCGGCGGAGCCGCCGGCGCGCGAGGAACGCATCAAGCCTTTCCGCCTCGTCAAGTACTTCGCCTTTTCCGGCCTGGTGCTCATCTTCATCGCGACCGTGATCTTGGCCATCCTCAACACGCACTGGGTGAAGTCGCTGCAGCGCAAGAAGAGCGAGGATTACGCGCTCGCCCTCATCGAAAACCTGAACCACCAGATTTTCGTCCAGTTCATCCTGCCGGTCGGGTTGCGCTACGGCCGGATCCAGCTGCGCAACCCGGAGCAGTTCGAGCGCATGGATCACGTGGTGCGCAGCACGCTGCACAGCTTCCGGGTGAAGGAGCTGAACATCTACAGCATCGGCGACACGATCTCCTACAGCTTCGACCCGGAGCGGATCGGGGTGCAGGCCGTGAAGGACCAGGCCCTCGAGGAGGCCAAGGCGGGCCGCTCGACCTCGAAGCTCGTGCTGCGCGGGGCGTCTCTGGAGCTTCTCCTCGGTTTCCCGCGGGAGGTGCGCCTGGTGACCTTCGCCCCGCTGCGCTGGGAGGAGCCCCTGGGGCGGATTTCGGATCCCGTGCTGGGGGTGATCGAGATCGTGCAGGACCTCTCCGAGGACTACCGGGTCGTCTTCCGCTTCCAGATCCTGGTCGTCCTCACCTGCGCCTTCCTCATGGGGGCGCTGTTCATCGTCCTCGTCTTCGTGGTCAAACGCGGCGAGGCGATCATCGAAAAGCGCGCCGAGGAGCGGCTGCGCCTCAAGGAGCAGCTCAGCCGGGCCGAGCGGCTCTCGGCCATGGGCGAGATGGCGGCCGGGATATCCCACGAGATCCGCAACCCCCTGGGGATCATCCGCAGTTCGGCGGAACTCCTCAAGAAGAAGCTCGCCCGGCTCGACCCCGGGAACAACCTGCCGGAGATCATCGTCGAGGAGGCCGGACGCCTGAACGCCATCATCACCGATTTCATCACCTTCGCCCGGCCCCGCAGCCCGAAGTTCGCGCCCTGCCGGCTCGAGGACGTGATCGACCGCAACATCGCCTTTCTGACGCCGCAGATCGCCGAGGCCCGCTGCACGATCGAAAAAACGGTGCTGACCCCTCTGCCCGAGGTCCTGGCCGATGCGTCGCTTTTGCACCAGAGTTTCCTGAACCTGCTCTTGAACGCCATGCAGGCCATGCCCGCGGGCGGCCGCATCCGCATCGTGCTCCAGGCCGACGCGGCGCGCCTCCGCGTCGACATCGAAGACGAGGGGCCGGGAATCCCCGAGGAGCTCCGGGAGAAGATCTGGGACCCCTTCTTCACCACCAAGGAGCGGGGCAGCGGGCTGGGCCTCGGCATCGTGCGCAACATCATCGAGGCCCACCAGGGGACGATCCGCATCGGCAACGGCGAGTCCGGCGGGGCGCGGGTGACCGTGGAGCTGCCGGTGCGGCCGGCCGAGGCCGCGGGGGATGCATGGAAACCATCTTGATCGTCGACGACGAAAAGAACTACCTCCTCGTCCTGAGCGCCGTGCTCGAGGAGGAGGGCTACGAGGTGCTGACGGCGGTGAGCGGGACCGAGGCGCTCGAGATCCTCTCCTCCTCCGAGCCGGCGCTCGTGCTCACCGACATGAAGATGCCCGGCATGGACGGGATCGAACTCCTCGAGCGCATCAAGGCCCGCGACCCGGACCTGCCGGTGATCATGATGACCGCCCACGGCACGGTGGACAAAGCGGTCGAGGCGATGCAGAAGGGGGCCTACACCTACATCCTCAAGCCCTTCGACAACGAGCGGCTCATTCTCTACGTCCGCAAGGCGATCTCCCTCTTCCAGGTGATCCAGGAAAACCGCCGCCTGCGGCGGGCCATGCAATCCCAGTACCGCTTCGGGCAGCTCGTGGGCAAGAGCCGCGCCATCCAGGCGGTCTTCGACACCGTGGAAAAGGTCGCCCCCAGCGGGGCGACGGTCCTGATCGAGGGGGAGAGCGGGACCGGAAAGGAGCTCATCGCCAAGGCGATCCACTTCAACAGCCCGCGGCGCGACAAACCCTTCGTCCCCGTGAGCTGCTCGGCGCTCGCCGAAACGCTGCTCGAAAGCGAGCTCTTCGGCCACGAAAAGGGCGCCTTCACCGGGGCCGTCGCCACCCGCAAGGGTCGCTTCGAGCTCGCCCACGGCGGGACACTCTTCTTGGACGAGATCGGGGAGTTGTCCCCCGGCCTGCAGGTGAAGCTGCTGCGCGTGCTGCAGGAGAGAAGCTTCGAGCGCGTGGGCGGGGTGCGCCCGATCACGGTCGACATCCGCCTGATCGCCGCCACCAACCGCAACCTGAAGGAGCAGGTCGCCCGCGGCCGCTTCCGCGAGGACCTCTTCTTCCGCCTGAACGTCGTCCATATCGTCCTGCCCCCGCTTCGCGAGCGCCGGGAGGACATCCGCCTGCTCGTCAACCACTTCGTGGAAAAATACCGCGCCGAGCGCAAGTTCGGCGTTCCGGTCAAGGGCGTCTCGCCGGAGGTGGAGCGGATCTTCTACGCGTACGACTGGCCGGGAAACGTGCGCGAACTGGAAAACCTGATCGAGCGGGTGATGGTGCTCTGCCCCCACGAGATCATCACCCCCGCCGACCTGCCGCCGGACTTCGCGCGCAACAGCGAAAACCTCCTGCAGCTCGGCATTCCGAAGGATGCCCGGCTCTACGAGACCCTGGAGGCGGTGGAAAAGGCGATGATCGAGCGGGCGCTCCGCCTGTGCAACCATGTCCAGGCGCACGCGGCCGAGCTCCTCGGCATCACCCGCAGCGGGCTGAACCAGAAGATCCGCCGCTACGGCCTGGATGCGGGCGGCAAATCCTGAAGCGGGGGGGGGAGGGGCGCGGGGCCCCCGCGCTCAGCCCGCAAGACGCGCCCGGACGGGGCCGGCATACCAGGAATCCGGGTGTTCCCGGAGCAGGCGTTCGAAGAACGACCTTCCTTTTTCCTGCTGCCCCTGCGCGAGGCAGAGATCGCCCAAGTGGAAGAGGAGTTCCTCCCGCAGCGACCCCTGGGCGAGCGCAAGCGCCTGCTCGAAGCGCTCGATCGCCCGGGTTGCTTCCCCGAGCGCGAGATGGGCGTAGGCGAGGCTCTTGAGGATCTGCAGCCTGAGCGGGGGCTCGGCGGCGAAGTCGCCGAGGGCCGCCTCATAGAGGGCGATGGCGCGGCGCGTCTCGCCCGCCTCGAAGAGGAGGTTGGCGTACAGCATGCGGGCGAGGCGGCCGTTTTTCGTGCGTCCGTGAGAGCCGATCAGACGCTCGAGGTCCGGCGCCGCCGTCTGGAGGGCTTCGGCGGGCTTTCCGGCCTCGTCCACCCGCTCGAGCGTCCGGGAAAGCAGCGCGGCCGCCTGGGTCTCCTCGCGGTTCTGCCAGGCGAACCAGCCCGAAACGAGAAGGGCGGCGCCGAGCACGGCGGCCGCCGTCCAACGAAGCTCCCGCTTGTGCCCCGAAACCCAGGCGAGCGCCCGGGCCGTCGTGGTCAGAAACTCATCGGGTTCCTTGAGCAGCTCCTTGCGGCTTTTTTTCTGCGCGGGTGCCACGTTTCACGATCCTCCTTCACTCCCCCGCCCCCTGCCGCGTCATGCGGAAGGGGCGGGGGGGGAAATCTTCCTCCGACGCCGTCGTCGCGAGGCCCAGCCCCTCCAGGGTGGACCGGATACGCCGCCAGCCCTCCTCGGGGATCGACGCCCCGAGCACCTGGCAGACCTCGTAGCCGCAGGCCGCGCCGATCGCCCCGCATTCGGGGATCGGCCGCTCGCGCACCAGACCGTAGAGGAAGCCCGAGGCCCAGAGATCGCCCGCACCGGTCGAGTCGAGCGCCCGGCCGTCGCCCAGGGCCGGCACGGCATGGATCGCCTGCCCCTCGGCGATCAGGCTGCCGCGGGCGCCGAGCTTGACGACGGCGATCTCCACCTCCCGCCGCAGCGACTCCAGGGCGCGTGCGGGATCGGCCTCGCCGGTGAAGGCGCGGGACTCGTCTTCGTTCGCGAGCAGGATGTCCACGTAGTCCCGCACGAGATCCTCGAGCAGGCCGCGCGCCGCCGCGACGACGTTGTGGCTCGCCAGATCGAGCGAGACACGCGCCCCGGCCGCGCGCGCCGCCTCGAGGGCGCGGCGGATCAACGCCGGGTTGTGGAGCAGATAGCCCTCGACGTGCACGATCGCCGCGTCGGCGAAGAGTTCGGGGCCGATCTCTTCGGGGCGGGTCTCCGCGGCGGCGCCGAGGTAGGTGAACATCGAGCGCTGGGCGTCCGGGGTCACGACCGAGAGGACGCGGCCGGTCGGCCTCGGCGAGCGCAGCAGCCGGGGCTCCACGCGGTTGGCGCGCAGGGCCTCTTCCAGGTACTCCCCCATCGGTCCGCTGCCGCGCTTGCCGACGAACCGCGCCTTCCCCCCCAGGCGGGCGATCCCCACCGCGGTGTTGCAGGCCGAGCCCCCGGGGACGACGGCGGGCGGCTCGGGGAGTCGGGTGAGGGTGCGTTCGATCGCCTCGGGCTCGACATAGACCATCCCGCCCTTGACCCCGCCGGAAGCCGTGAGAAAGGCCTCGTCCGCGCGGGCCAGCATGTCGATCAGCGCCGAGCCCACCGTGACGACGACGTTGCGCTGCGGCATCTTCCTGTTCCGGGTCCCCCCGCGCCGGCGACGGCGACGGGGAAAGGGTGAAAACATTTTTCTACCACACCAGCGAGTCGTGAATCCAGCCCCGGTCGCCGTCGGCGTGCTCGACCTCGATCCAGCGCCCCTGCTTCCTGAGCACCTTGAACGGGACCCCCTTGTCCACCCGCCCCACGACCGGCTGATCGGTGCCCGGTCCGCCGCGCAACTGGCAGCCGTTCTGTCGGGTGATCACCGTGGGCGTCTTGTCCACCATGGTTTTGTGGATCCAGCCCGTGTCGCCCTCGTAATCCCGGAAGCGCAGCCAGACCCCGGAGGTCTCGAGCACCTCGATCGGGTGGTATTTCTCGATCTTCCAGAGCACGTCGGCCGTGGGCTTGGGCTCGGCCCGGACGTTGGCCTCGGCGGCGCTGACGGCCATCCGCTCGGCCGCCGCCGCGGGCAAGGCGGCGGAGAGAACCAGCAGCAGGACGAACCCGGCGAGTCGGGTCACACGCATGGCGGCGCCTCCTCAGACGTGGTGGAAGATTTCCTCGGGGAGCTGCAGGCAGGTGAGCTTGTTGCCGTAGACGGCCCCCGTGTCGATGCCGATCTTGTTTTCCTCGACCAGCGGTTCCTCGAACGGCGTGTGCCCGAAGATCACCCGTTTGCCGAAGGAGCGCCGCTCGGCGAGGAACCCCTCGCGGATCCAGAGCAGATCCTCGGCTTTCTGGCGCTCCGGCGGCAGGCCGTGGCGCAATCCGGCGTGCACGAAGAGGTAGTCCTCGGTCTCGTAGTAGAGCCGCAGGGAGTCGAAGAACCGAAGGTGTTCCGCGGGAATGGGCGGCCCGATACCGGGGCCGGCGCGGCGCAGGTAGCTCTCGAGCGTCTGCCGCCCGCCGTTGTAGAGATAGCTGAGCCGGTCGCGGCCGCCGAGGTAGTCGAGCAGCATCTGCTCGTGGTTTCCCTTGAGAAAGACGACCCCCGGGTGTCGTCTGCCGAGATCGATCAGGTGTTCGACGACCTCGAACGATTGGGGCCCGCGGTCGATGTAATCGCCCATGAAGACGAGCCGGTCCTTCCCCCAGGCGATGGGAATCCGGTCGAGCATGGCGCAGAGCGCCTCGAAGCAGCCGTGGATATCGCCGATCGCGAAGATGCGGGTCCCGCGGTTCATGGCCATCGCAACCCCCGCAGCGGCCGGTCGAGGCGGGTGATCCCCTCGGCCCTCGCCTCCTCGACCGCGCGGCGGAATTCGGCGGCGGAAAGAGCGCGCTCGAGGCCTTCCACCTCGCGGGCGCGTCCGCAGGGCCGGTACTGCGACAGGAGGTTCACGTAAGTGCTCGGCGAGATCTCGCGGGCGATGAAGCCCATGACCTCCCGCGTCCCGGCGAGCCCGCCGGGAAGCACGAGGTGGCGCACGATCAGTCCCCGCCGGGCGATCCCCTCCTCGTCGACGACGAGGTCCCCGACCTGCCGATGCATCTCCTTCAAGGCGGCGCGGGCGACCTCGGGGTAGTCGGGCGCCTGGCAGCTCGCACGGGCGACTTCGGGATCCCAGAACTTGAAGTCGGGCATGTAGATGTCGACGATCCCGTCGAGCAGGGCGAGCGTCTCGACCCGATCGTAGCCCCCGGTGTTGTAAACGAGCGGGAGATCCAGGCCCTGCTCGGCCGCGATGGCGACGGCGGCCAGAATCTGGGGGACGACATGGGAGGGGGAAACGAGATTGATGTTGTGGCAGCCCATTTCCTGCACCGCGAGCAGGATGCGCGCCAGCTCCTCGTCGGAGACCTCCCGGCCCTCGCCCCCGTGGCTGATCTCGAAGTTCTGGCAGAACAGGCAGAGCAGGTTGCAGAAGGAAAAGAAGACCGTCCCCGAACCCCGCTCCCCGACCAGGGGGTCTTCCTCGCCGAAATGGGGATGGGCGCTGGCGACCCGGGCGCGGCGCCCCGTGCGGCAGAAGCCGAGTTCGCCCTCCAGGCGGTTTGCGCCGCAGTCCCGCGGGCAGAGGCGGCAGCGGGAGAGCCGCTGCCGGGCCTCGGCCGCCCGGCGTCCGAGCAGACCGGTTTTCAGGGCGTTGCGATAGGCGGCTTCGGCGCGTTTTCCCATCGGCGATCCCGTCTTGCGGCGCTCAGGCGGGTTCCACGAAGATCTTCTGGGCGAGCCCCCGGCCGAGCACCAGGCGCCGCTCGCCTCCGACCGAGATCGCCATCTGCCCCTGCCCGGAGTTGGTCAGCACTTCGATCGGATCCCCGGGACGGAGACCCATCGCAAGCAACCGCACCCGCACCGCCGTCCCGCCTCCGATCTCGCAGACCCGCAGCTGCTCCCCGGCTTTGGCGAACACGAGCGGCAAGCACCTCTCCCGCTCGCGCAGGCATTCGGCGCAAAGGCCGTAGAGCTCCATGCGATGCCGGAGAAGGTGGAACCCGTGCCGCGAGGCGACCTCGACCTGGCGGTGCTCCAGCCGCTCGTCCTTGAACTCGAAAATGCGCCGGCACTTGAGGCAGACCATGTGGTCGTGATGGTCGCCCAGGTGCCGATGCTCGTAGCGCACGACCCCGTTGTCGAAACGGCTCGGGCGCGCGAAGCCCCAGCGGCTGAGGAGTTTGAGCGTTTCGCGCACGAAGTCCGCGGGCAGCCGCACCCCGCGCTCTTCCAGCAGCGCGGCGAGTTCTTCGGCCGTCAAATGCCGCTCGACCGACAGGAAGGCCTCGAGGACCCGCAGGTGATCCTCGGGCCGGCCCACCCGTTCCTGCGCGAAGAGCTTTTTGAACTGTTCCTTCTCTTGGTCGTGGAGCAGGGTCATGGCCGGGGATCGGGGAGGATCCGTTTCTCAGCGCGTGTGCCCGGGGAGATCCCAAGTGGTACAGGACCCCGCGGAACAGGAGCGGGTGCGGCAGGTCGCCTCCTGCCGGCTTTCGCCGGCGGCACCTCCGATCACGCTGGCGCGGCTCATGACGCGTTCGAATTCCTCGGAGCCGCATTTCGGGCAGCGCGGCTCGAGAGGCTCGTCCCGGGCGAGCACGAGGACTTCGAAGCAATCGTTGCATCGTGTGCAGCGGAACTCGTAAATAGGCATAACCGACTTTCCTAACTGAATTTTTTCCCCATCCAGTATTTCTCAGATCGCTCACCCTGTCAAGCAGGCACCCCCCGGGGGTGACAGCGGCGCGAAAGTGGCTATGCTTGCCCCATGACCGGAGCCGGCCTGCATCGCATGGACCGAGGCGCCCCGCGCCCCGCGGAAACCCGCTGGTTCGCCGGCATGCGGGGGATCCCGCGTGCCGCCTGGGATGCACTCGCCGGTGCCGCGGTTTCGCCCTTCCTCGAGTGGGACTGGCTGGAATGGCTCGAGTCCTCGGGTAGCGCCGTCCCCGACCGGGGCTGGATCCCGCACCACCTGACCTTGTGGCGGGAAGACCGCCTCGTGGCGGCGGCCCCCCTCTACGTCAAGCTGCACAGCGAGGGGGAGTTCGTCTTCGACCGTCTCTGGGCCGACGCCGCCTTGCGGCTGGGTCGGCGATACTACCCGAAGCTCGTCGGCATGAGCCCTTTCACGCCGATGATCGGCTACCGCTTTCTGGTCGCCCCGGGGGAGCCGCGGCGGGAGATCGCGCAGCGGATGACCCTGGAAATCGAGCGGTTCTGCCGCGAGGCGGGGCTTTCCGGCGCGGCGTTTCACTTCGTCGACCCCGTCTGGGCGGAGGAGATGTCGGGATTCGGCTACCGGCCTTGGTTGCACCAGAGCTACCTCTGGCGAAACGAGGGCTATGCCGACTTCGAGGATTTTCTCGCGCGCTTCACCTCGGGGCGGCGCCGCGCCATCCGCCGGGAGCGCCGGGAGATCGCCGCGTGCGGCGTCGAAACGCGCATGGTTCCCGGCGTGGAACTCGCCGCGGAGCTCTACGACCGGATGTGGTCCTACTACGTGCGGACGAACGACCGTTTCGGCCCCTGGGGGTGCCGCTACCTCACCCGGGACTTTTTCACCGGGCTTGCGGAGCGGTTCGCCCGGCGGCTGGTCTTTTCCCTCGCCGCCGCGGGGGGCCGATGGGATGAGCCGCTCGCCATGGCCCTTCTCGTGCGCAAGGGGGATCACCTCTACGGCCGCTACTGGGGGTGCGGCGAGGAAATCCGCTTTCTCCACTTCGAAACCTGCTACTACCGGCCGATCGAGTGGGCGATCGCGGAGAGAATCCGTTTTTTCGACCCGGGAATGGGGGGGGAACACAAGGTGCTGCGGGGCTTTGCCTCGGTCGCGAACCGCAGCCTCCACCGCTTCTTCGACCCGACCCTCGCGGGGCTGCTCCAGAGGCACCTGGGGACGATCAACGATCTCGAGCGCAACGCCCTCGAGGAGCTGAACGCGCTGCTGCCTTTCCGCCGGGGATGAACCGCCCGTCACAAGCGGCGGGCGAGAAACTCGTGGAACTGCTCCGAGAGATCGCGGTTCCAGTAGCCGACCGTGCCGGTGCGCACGGCGACCTCGGTCGCCTCGAGGCCGACGATGCGCAGCCGGATCGTGACCGGGGTCCCGTCCCGTCTTCGCGCCTCGAAGGTCGTCTGTTCGCCGCGGCTCACCCGCGAATCGATCGGCATGCCCAGGTCCTCGAGCAAGCGGACGCACTCCGCGAGCACCCGCTCATAGGGGACGGGGTAGGTGCGGAGGAGCTCTCCCTGCAAGTAGGTGTAGGCGCCCGCCCCCGCACCCGCGCCGACGACCACGGCGGCGCACCCCGCGGCCGCGGCGGCGAACAGCAGCCCGATGAGAAAGCCTCCGTATCTGCGTTTCATGATCCCGCTCCCTCCCGGGCGTTCCGGGTTCAGGGTTCGATCCGGTTCGAGCCTACCACGCCGCGGCCTTCAGTCAAGGGGCGGTTGACTTGCGTCGACCCGCCGGTTAAACAGACCCGAGACGCCATAACCCCTTCAGGGAAAGCCGCCGATGGAACCCACCGCCCCGCCCCCCGCCGCCGGCCACCGGATCCTGCGCTGGCTCGTCAAAGTGCTTCTCGCCTTGCTCCTGATCTGGCCGCTCACGCTGGGCGTCATCTATCTCGTCAACGAGGCCTACACGACGCTCGACCCCACCCGCTTCCCGCTTTCCTCCTCCCGGGTGCCGCGCCTCCTCGAGACCCTCCCGCCGGAACCCGCCGAGCCGCAGAAGGGGGCCGTCCTCGCGCTCGCCCTGGTCAGCCGCCTGGAGGAGGAACTCGATTCCCGGCTGGGCTGGTCGGTGAACGACCTGTGGCTCTCCCCCACCCGCTGGCTCGACAACCGCGCCAACCGCCAGCGGGGGGTGATCTTCTCCACCCGCATGCTGATCAACTTCTTCGCCACCCACCTCGGCAAGTACGGCACCGTGGACGCCGAGAACGAATGGCTCAAGGAGGCGCGCGAAAAGCGCTTCGCCTTCACCGAAGACAGCTGGTGGCTGCCCTCGAGCGAAAGCGAGTACCGCAAGGGCATCGAGCTCGTCCGCCGCTACGCGAACAGCCTCAAGGAGAGCAGGAGCGTCTACAACGTGCGCACCGACGACGTCTACAACCTCCTCGTCTACATCCTGGGGCCTCAGTTCCTCGACCAGCCGCTCGGCCTGCTCGTCCAGGCGACCGAGCAGGTGCCCTACAACGAGCTCGACGACCGCATCTACTACACCCAGGGGGTGGTGCTCGCCCTCAGGGATTTCCTGCACGCCTTCGCGCACCTCTATCCCTGGATCGGCGAGCGGGGCGGGGCGGAGAACCTCAAGATCGCCTTCCAGGAAATGGAGCGCATCTGCACCTTCGACCCCCTGGTCGTGCTCCGCGGCCGTCACGACTCGATCATGGCCGATCACCGCGGCAAGATGGCCAGTTACCTGATCAGCATGCGGGAGCGGCTGAACGACATCGCACAGTCGATCCGCCGCTGATCCCCTTTCGACGGAGGGCGGGCGATGGACTCCCTGTTCGCCGTGGCCGCGGTCGCATCCGCCGGAGGCGTGGCGACGGCCCTGCAGGCCCATTTCATGGGTTTGCTCGACCGCGCGGGCGGCACGCTCGAGAGCGTCTTCATTACGTACTTCGGCGGCGGCCTGGTGATCGGCCTGGTTTTCCTCTTCCTGCGGGGGGGAAGCCTCCTGCCGACGGCCGGCGCCCCCTGGTACGCCTATGGCTCGGGCCTGCTCGGCCTGGCGATCGTGGGCGCACTCTCCTACAGCACGCCGCGCCTGGGTCTGGTGGCGGCGTTCACGATCTTCGTGACCGCCCAGTTCGCCATGGGAGCGCTGCTCGACCACTTCGGCTGGCTGGGGGCTCCGGTCAAGCCGCTCGGCATCCGCCGCCTCGGCGGGCTCCTGCTCGTCCTCGGCGGGGTGTGGCTGATCGTGCGGGGGTGAGCGTCTTGCGCCTCCTCGTTTTCGTGCTGGCCGCAGCCGCGGCGGGCGCCTGCGCCGGTCTGCCGCCCCCCCGAACCCTGCCTGAGGCCGCCCCCGCCGCGGAGGCGGCGTGGCAGGCCTTGCGCTTCCGCTTCACCTGGCCGCCGGGTCTCGATCCGGCCTGGCACCTCGACAGCCTCTTCGCCGACCGCCTCGTCCGGCCGATCCTCGAGGAGGAAGGGCCGGCCATCCCCCTGTGGCGGTTCCACCGCCGCGCCGTCCGCGACGCGGCGGGGCACCAGCTGAGTTTCCTCTTCCGCGCCGACTCCGCGACCGCCCGCCGGGTGCGGCACGCGGCGGTTTCCCACCCCCTGGTCGCCCGCGCCCGGCAGGCCGGCTGCCTCGCCGAGATCGTCGCCGAGGAGGGGGCGGGGCCCGCCCCGCTCTCCGACACGAGCGATCCCTCCTGGCCGCCGGCCCTGCGCGAAGCTTGGCCGCACTACATCGCCGGGGTGAGCCGCATGTGGCTCGAGCTCGTTCGCGCCTTCGCGCCGCCCGCAGACCCCCCCGGCGACGGGGAGGCGTTCGAAACCCTGGAGAACGGCTTCCGGGAAACCGAAAGGCGCATCCGCGCGCTCTGGCGGACCCAGGGCCTTCATGCCTTTCTCCACCACCTGAACGCCCTCTTCGGCTACGAGCCGGTCGCGATCGGGGAGGAGCGGCGGCTGCGCTTCTGAGGCTTCCACCGCTCCGCCGTTGAAGGCGTCGGACCCCTGCGGTATATTGCGCTCGTCCCGCCCCCCGTCCCGCGCGCCCGGACCCGTCGGCGCCCCTCTTCCGGCCCGGGGGGAGGGAAACAGGAGGATGCCATGAATCGCCGTCGCCGTTTTCGGTATGCCGCCCCGTTGGCCGGGTTCCTTCTGCTCGCGGGCCTGTCGCTCGCCCAGGCAGACCCCGCCCGGAAGGGCTGGGGGCCCGACGATCCCTACCCGAAGCTCTACAACCTTAAGGAAACCGAAAGATTCAAGGCCCGGGTCGTACGGGTGTTCGAAACGCCCCCCCTGCCGGGCATGTCGCCGGTCACCGCGCTCGAAGTGCGCGAGGGCGACAAGACCATCCTCGTCCACCTCTGCCCCAGCTGGTTCGCCTCCCCCTCCCAGGTGGGCTTCCGGCCGGGGGACATGGTGACGATCCGGGGGGCGTGGGCCGAAATCCAGGGCAAGGACGTCTTCCTCGCCGCGAAGGTCAAAAAAGGGGACACTTACGAGTTCAAGGCCCGCCTCACGCGGGACGGCACCCCCCTTTGGACGCTTTCGCCCGAGGAGCTCGCCCGCGAGCGGGCGAAGCCCGAGGATTGACCCCCCCGTCGGACCGCCTGGAGGACAACCCGCACCGATGATCCGTCCCGCCCCCACCCCGCCGCCGGTAGTTTCCATCGTCGGCCGTTCCGGTTCGGGCAAGACCACCCTGATCGAAAGGCTCTTGGCGGAACTCACGCGCCGCGGCTACCGCATCGGGACGATCAAGCACACCCACCACGAGGTCCGCTCCGACCGGGAAGGCAAGGACTCCGCCCGCCACCGCGCCGCGGGGGCGGTCACGGTCGTGCTCGCCGCCGAGGGCGAGATCGCCCTCTTCAAGGACGCCGCGGGCTCGCGTCTGGAGGAGCTGCTGCGTTACTTCGACGATGTGGATCTGGTTCTCACCGAGGGCTACAAGCGGGAGCGGCGGCCCAAGATCGAAGTCCTGCGCGCCGCCGTGGGCGGGGAACTCCTCTGCCGGTTCGACCCCACCCTCATCGCCGTGGCCGCAGACGCTCCCCTCGAGGCCCCCGTGCCCGTCTTTCCGCTGGACGACGCGGCGGGCCTGGCCGATTTCATCGCCGCACGCTTCCTCCGTGCCGCCGCCCCGGCCGCACGGACTCCGCGGGAAGACGCCGGATGACGATCCCTGCGCCGCTCGAATCGATCTTCTGCCGCCGGGACACCCTCGAGCTCGTGCTCGACAACCTCCAGGAGGGGATCATCGCCCACGACCCCTCGCGGCGCATCTTCTTCTTCAACCGCGAGGCCGAGCGCATCACCGGCTACTCCCGGGCCGAGGTGCTGGGCCGGGATTGCCACGAGGCCTTCGGCGCCCCCTTCTGCGGCGGGCACTGCTCGTTCTGTGAACAACCCGCCTCCCCTTCCCCCCACGGAATCCCCGATTACACGACCACCATCACGACCCGCAGCGGGGAAAGTCGGCGGATCGAGATGCGGGTCACCTGCATGCTCGACGCCGGCGGGAATTTGAGCGGCGTCCTCGCCTGCTTCCGGGACGTGACCGATCTGTTGCACCTGCGCATGAAGGCCGGGGAGCCGGTCCGCTTCGGGGACCTGATCGGCCGGGACCACAAGATGCTCAGTGTTTTTCAGCAGATCCGCGATGTCGCGGCCTACGATTTCCCGGTGCACATCGCGGGGGAGACCGGGACCGGCAAGGAGCTCGTGGCCCAGGCGATCCACAACGAAAGCCCGCGGGCCGGGGCCCCCTTCGTCCCCATCAACTGCGGCGCGCTGCCCGAGAGCCTGATCGAGTCCGAGCTCTTCGGGCACGTGCGGGGAGCCTTTTCCGGGGCGGTCCGCGACCGCCGCGGCCGCTTCGAGCTGGCCGACGGGGGAACGGTCTTTCTCGACGAGGTGGCCGAGCTGTCGCCGGCGATGCAGGTGAAGCTGCTGCGTTTCCTGCAGGAAGGCCGCTTCGAGCGCGTGGGCGGCGAGGAGACGGTCTCCGTGAACGTGCGCATCATCAGCGCCACCAACCGCTCGCTCAAGCGGGAGGTGGAGCGGCGGCGTTTCCGGGAGGACCTCTTTTACCGCCTGAACGTCATCCCCATCCGCCTGCCGCCGCTGCGCGAGCGCAAGACCGACATCCCGCTCTTGATCGACCACTTTTTGCGGGAGGCCGCCGCCCGCTACGGCCGCGATTCGCTCACCCTCTCCAGCCGCGCCCTCGCCGTTCTGCTCGACTACCGCTGGCCGGGAAACGTGCGCGAGCTGCAGAACGCCATCCAGTTCGCCTTCGTGAAATGCGAAGGCCTCAGGATCGAGCCCGAGCACCTGCCGCTCGAGCTCCGTCAGGCGGCCGCCCTCTGCCCGCGGCGGGGGCCGCAGCGCAAGCTCGCCCCCGAGGCCGTGGCGCTCGCCCTCGAGCGCGCCGGGGGCAACAAGGCCAAGGCGGCCAAGCTCATGGGGGTGGGCCGCGCGACCCTCTACCGCTTCCTGAGCGAGCACCCCGAGATCAACGCGTGAGGCCGAGCTCCGCGCGCAGCCACGCCTTCAGTTGCTCGTCGGGGGCGTAGATCCCTTTCAGCTCGCAGACCTCTTTCTCGAAACGCGCCGGCAGATCGAAACAGGCGAGTTCCTCGGCCTGCTCGGAGTTGCGGCGGATCAGGTAGATGCGGTAGGGCCGGTTCCAGCAGTTGACCACGAAGTAGGTCGTGAAATCGCCCTTCGAGCGGATCACGTAGCCGTCGCCGCGCGCCCAGTTGTTGCCCCACTCGAGGTAGAGCCGCACCGCCTCCTCGGGGGTCATCTCCCAGTTGATCTCCTCGATCAGGTCGGGCCTGCGCTTCAACTCTTCCAGGCTGAGCATCGCCACCTCCCGAAAAAGGCCGGGGCGCCCGCTTCGGGGCGCCCCGGAGGAATCGCCGCGGGAAGGCCGGCCGCCTCAGGCGGCGGCGTCGAGCGAACGGCGGTCGGCCATGGACATGAGCTGGCGCTCGCGGGCCTTGTCGATGCCGAGCGCTTTGCGCTTCTTGTCGATGTGCTCGATCATCATGCGGGCCATCTCGTGGGGGTCGGTGGCGAAGCCCCATTTCCCCATGCCCATCTTTTCCAGCTCCTCGAAGAGGTGCTTGTGGAACTTCGTCCCCTCGACGATCGGGAAGGTGACCCCGAAGACGGTGAAGACGCCGGAGGCGACGAAGTACTGGCCGATCGAGATCGCCTTCTCGCTCATGTACTCCGGGGCCGCGCCCGCGACCGGCAGATCGGCGATGCTGTTGCCCAGCCCCCCGGTTTTCACCATCTCGGAGGCGGCGATCAGGATGCGGCTGTTGTCGACGCAGGAGCCGATCCCGAGAACGGGCGGCATGCCGACCGTTTCGCAGACCTCCTTCAGGCCGGGCCCGGCGAGATAGGCCGCCTCGGGGGTGGTGAGACCGGCCTTGGTGAGGGCGATCTGCGAGCAGCCGGTCTGAAGCACGAGGACGTCGTTCTTGATCAGCTCCTTGACGAGCTCGACGTGCACCCAGTCCTGTTTGACCCGCGGGTTGGTGCAGCCGACCACCCCGGCCACCCCGCGGATGCGGCCGTTGATGATGTTGTCGTTCAGGGGCACGTAGGAGCCGCGGAAGCTTCCGCCCAGCATGTAGTTGATGTACTCGTGGGAGAAGCCGTGGACGCCCGCGTTGCGGATCTTGGGGATGTCGATCTTGGCCGTTCTCGTCTTGAAGCGGGCGATCGCCTGGAGCACGACCTCGTCGGTGCACTCCTTGGGGGTGTGCTCGTGGAACTCGATGTGCACCGCCCCCTCGATGCGGCAGCGGGGGTTGGTCGTGATGAGCTTCGTCCCGTAGCACTCGGCCACCTTGACGAGCCCCTGCTTGATGCACTGGACGTCGACGCACATCGCGTCGACCGCCCCGGTGACGAGGATCGCCTCGGTGGACATGAAATTGCCCGCGTGGGGGATCCCGTGGCGCACGAGCACCTCGGCCCCGGAGCAACACATGCCGCAGAGGTTGATCCCCTTGGCGCCCGCCGCCTTGGCGGCCTCGATCAGGGTGGGCTCGTTCACGGACTCGATCATCGACTCGAAGAGGTTGGGCTCGTGGCCGTGGACGATGATGTTGACGTGGTCCTCCTTCAGCACCCCCATGTTCACCTCGATCGCCACCGGGGTCGGAATGCCGAAGAGGATGTCGGAGATCTCGGTGGCGACCATCGAGCCGCCCCAGCCGTCGGCAAGCGCGGTGCGGCTGAACTGCCGGGTGAGGTTCTCGTAGTCCTGGTCGACCCCCATGTGCGTGCGGTGCATGAGCTCCATGATCTCGCGCATGGCGCCCCGGGGGACCAGCCCGTACTTGCGCCAGGTCTCGAGCGTCTTCGGCGGCACACGCTGGGCGAAGGGGATTTCGCCCTCGACCTGGGTGTAGGTGCGCTCGAGTTCCTGGTAGAGGTCCTTGGCGACCTCCATGAGATCCCGGCCCTCGGTTTCGATCCCGATCGACTGGGCGACCGCCTCGAGCTTCTGGGGGTTCTTGATGCGGTAGTCGGTGATCCGGCCGTGGACGACTTCGCGGAAGAGGTCGAGCATGCTCATGCCGTGGTCGGTGTGCGCGGCGCAGCCGGAGGCGACGAAACGGGCGAAGTTCCGCGCCTGGATCGTGTCGATCGTCGCCCCGCAGACGCCGACCTTGGAATAGGGGTCCTTCGCGTTCAGGCGGCAGGGGCCCATGAAGCAGTGCTTGCAGCAGGCGGACTCGGCTCCTATCGGGCAGGCCTTCATGCTGTGGGCGCGCTCGAAGGCGGTTTCCACCCCGTCCTCGCGCGCCTTGGCGAGCATGCGGGCCGTGGCTTCGCAGGTGGTGAATTCTTTCGGATCCGGCAGATCCTTGGCTTCCTTCTTCTTGAGCAGTTCCTTCTTCTCTTCCGCCATGGAATATCCTCCCTTCATGGAAAGGCTTCGGCTTGGATTGCGGGTGGGTTCCCCGGGAGGGGGAGGCCGGCCGAAAGGGCGCCGGCGCGCCGCGGGCGCACAAAACCCCACATCCGCTTACGGGAAAACGCCACCCTTGTCAAGAAGCCGGACTCCGGCCGACTTGCATCGCGGGCGGCGATGGTATAGAGGCGGAGGCACGGCCTCTTTCCGGCCCGGGAAGATGCCGAAGTCCCCGCCGAAGGAGCGCGTCATGACGGAATCCGACCCCAAGCCCACCGCGGGGGAAAAAACCCCGCCCCCGGTCAAGATCTATTCCCTGAGCACCTGCAGCCACTGCAAGGCCACCAAGAAACTGCTCGGCGAGTGCACGGTGCAGTACGAGTTCGTGGACGTCGACCTCCTCGAGGGCGACGAGCGCCGGGCGATCATCGAGGACGTGAAGAAGTTCAACCCGCGATGCTCCTTTCCCACGGTGATCATCGGCGACAAGGTGATCGTCGGTTACAAGGAAAAGGAGATCAAGGAGGCGCTCGGACTGGAATGAACGCGGAACAACTCTACGAGGCGATGCGCAAGGTCCAGGAGCCGAAGGGCTATTATTTCAACCGCGACCGCGAGCGGGTCTTCGAGCTGCTCGAGGCGCTCTTGCTGAACAAGAAGCGCTACGGCTACCCGGGCTGCCCCTGCCGGCTGCTCTGCGGCGACCGCGAGAAGGACCGCGACATCATCTGCCCCTGCGTCTACAGCCTCGCCGACATCGCCGAGTACGGAAGCTGCTACTGCAACCTCTACGTCTCCCGGGAATGGAACGAGGGGAAGATTCCCCACGTCTACGTCCCGGAGCGGCGCCCTCCGGAAAAGATGACCTTTTAGCCGAACTCGTCGTAGGCGATCATCTCCCGGTCCACCCCCAGGCTCTCCAGCATGCGCTCGGTCGCCCGCAGCATGGGCGGCGGCCCGCACAGGTAATACTCGATCTCCGTGGGGTCCTCGTGCCGGCTGAGGTAGAGATCGTGCGCGACCTGGTGGATGAAACCCACGGGTCCGTCCCAGCGGTCCTCCGGCAGGGGGTCGGAAAGGGCGACCGTGTACCGGAAATTGGGGAAGCGGCGGGCGAGCTCGCGGAACTCCTCGTCGTAGAGCATCTCCGAGCGCGACCGGGCGCCGTACCAGAAGGTGATCTTCCGCCCCGTCTGTACGCGCAGCAGCTGGTCGAGGATGTGGCTGCGCATCGGAGCCATCCCGGCCCCGCCGGCGATGAAGCACATCTCCCGCTCGGTCTGCTTGATGAAGAAATCCCCGAAGGGCCCGCTCAAGACCACCCGGTCCCCCGGCTTGAGGCTGAAGACGTAGGAAGAGCCCACCCCCGGCGGGACATCCTCCCCGGCCCCGGGCGGCGGGGTGGCGATGCGGATCGTGAACCGCAGCAGCTCCTCGCTCGGCGTGTTCGCCATGGAGTAAGCGCGGAAAACGGGCTCCTCGGCCCGGGCGACGAGGCTCCAGAGCTTGTAGCGGTCCCACATCGAACGGTAGATCTCCGGGATGCGGAATTCCTTGAAGGAGGCGTGATAGGGGGGGATGTCGATCTGGACATAGGCCCCGGACTTGAACTCGAGCTTCTGGCCGGGGTCGAGCTTGAGGACGAGTTCCTTGATGAACGTGGCGATGTTCTCGTTCGAGACGACCGTCGCCGTGTACTTGCGGATCTGGAAGATCTCCTCCGGGATGCGGATCCGCATGTCCTCCTTGACCTTGAGCTGGCAGGCGATGCGGATGCCCTCGCTGCGCTGCTTGCGGTTCAGGTGGGCGAGCTCGGTCGGCAGGATGTCGCGGCCGCCCGCCTCGACCTTGCACTTGCACAGGCCGCAGGAGCCCCCGCCGCCGCAGCCGGAGGGAAGGAAGATGCCGTTTTCGGCGAGCGCGGCGAGCAGCGTGCGCCCCGGGGGCACGCGGATCGCCCGGGAGGGATCGTCGTTGATCACGATCGTGCGCTCGCCCTTCGGGACGACGCGCGACTCGACGAGGAGCAACGCCGCCACCAGGACGAGGAGCACGCCCGCGAAAACCGCCGCGGCGAGGAGGTACTCGTTCATCGGTCCTTCACAGCGTAACCCCCGCGAAGAGCATGAAGCCGATCGCGATCAGGCCCGTCGTGATCATGCTGATGCCGAAGCCCTGCAGCCCGCGGGGCACGGAGGCGTAGCGCAGCTTCTTCTGGATCGCCGCCATGGCGACGATCGCCAGGCACCAGCCCACCCCCGAGCCCGCGCCGTAGACCAGGGTTTCGGCGAAGGTGTAATTCCGCTCCACCATGAAGAGCGAGGCGCCCAGGATCGCGCAGTTCACGGTGATCAGGGGGAGATAAACGCCGAGCGCCGTGTAGAGCGCGGGCGAGTAGCGGTCGATCACCATCTCGATCACCTGCACGATGGCCGCGATCTGCGCGATGAAGAGGATGAGCTTGAGAAAGCTCAGGTTCGTCCCCGGAAGCCCCGCCCAGGCGAGCGCCTCCGGGGCGAGCAGGCCGTGGTAGATGAGCCAGTTCACCGGGGTCGTGAGGGTCATCACGAAGACGACCGCCACGCCGAGCCCCGCCGCCGTGGCGAGGTTGCGGGACACGGCGAGAAACGAGCACATCCCGAGAAAGTAGGAGAGCAGGATGTTGCCGACGAAGACCGAGTTGACGGCGATGCTGATCAGGTTTTCCACGCCTACTTCTTCTCCAAGAGGGCGTGCTCAAGCCAAACGAACAGCCCGATCATGATGAAGGCCCCGGGGGCGAGGACGAGCAGGCCGTTGTTCACGTAGCCCGCGCGGTAGAAGGCCTCGGGGATCACGCTCGCGCCGAAGAGCTTGCCCGAGCCCAAAAGCTCGCGGAAAAAGGCGACCCCCATCAGGACCGAGGAATAGCCCAGTCCGTTCGCCAGCCCGTCGAGAAAGGCGGGCCCCGGCGGATGGTTCAGGGCGTACGCCTCGGAGCGGCCGAGGACGATGCAGTTGGTGATGATCAGGCCGACGAAGACCGAAAGCTGCTTGCTGACATCGAAGAGAAAGGCCTTCAGCAGCTCGTCGGCGAGGATCACCAGGGTGGCGATCACCGCCACCTGGACGATGATGCGGATGTTGCGCGGGATCGTCCGGCGCAGGAGCGACACGGCGAGGCTCGAGCCCGCGGTCACCCCGGTCAGCGCCAGGCTCATCACGAGCGCGGTCTCGAGCTGCACGGTGACGGCGAGCGAGGAGCAGACCCCGAGGATCTGCTTGGAGATGGGGTTCGCCCGCCAGAGGGCCTTGACGATCTCCTTGTAGGCGGCCGTGCGTCGCACGACGGCCCAGGGTCGGGCGGCGGCTCCGTTCATCTTCGTTCGCGTTCCCTCCGGATCAGGGCCGCGCGGGAGGCAGCCTCTGCTCCCACTCGGCGATCTGGTTGCGTCGAAAGCGGATGGAGACCGGCTCGTAGCGGCTCAGGGAGTCGCGGATGCCGGCGGAGAGGAACTTCCCCGTCATGGTCGCCCCGCTGATCCCGTCCACGTAGTGCGGCCGCTTGGGCTCGGGGACCTGTTCCTCCACCTTGCCCTTGGCGATCCCCACCGAGACGAAGGTCCCCTCGCGCGTGGCGATCTTTTTCCCCACCCAGTTGCGGCGGAACCACTCCTTTTCGATCTCTCCGCCGAGCCCGGGCGTCTCGGCGTGGCGGGTGACGGCGAAGCCCTTCACCGTCTGGCCGTCGCGGTCGATCGCGAGGTAGGCCTGGATCGGCCCCCAGAGCCCCCGCGAGTCGATGGGGACGATGTAGCCCCGGATCTCGCCCCCCTCCTGGATCAGGTAGAAGGGCAGGCCGTCCGGGCGCGCCGCATCGGCCCCTTCGAGGATCCGGCCCTCGGGATCGACCCGAAGCTCCCGGATCCGCTCCGCGTAGAGGACCTCGACCTCCGCCTCCTTCAGCCTGCTCCCCGGCTCGATCAGGCCGGCCGCCAGGAGCACGTTGCGGTGCCGGTCGATCAGGATGTTCCTCTCCTGGTAGGGCTTGAGTCCGCTCGAGGCCGCCGTGAGAAGCAGGCTGCAGACCCCGCAGAGCACCGCGATGAAGAGGAGGCTCTTGGCGCTACCGGACATGGGAGAGCCGTCTTTTCAGCCGCACCCGGACCTCGAGCTCGTCGAGCAGCGGCGCAAAGCAGTTCATGAAAAGCACCGCGATCCCGATCCCCTCGGGGAACGCGGGGTTGAAGACCCGGATCAGCACCGTGAGGGCGCCGATGAAAAAGCCGTACACCCAGCGCGCCCGGGGAAGGGCGGGGGCGGAGACCGGGTCGGTCGTCATGTAGGCGATGCCGAAAGCCGCCCCGCCGACCATCAGGTGCAGCCAGGGGTCGAGCAGAAGGTAGGGTGCGGCCCCCGGCCCCGCAAGCAGCCGGATCGCCCCGGCCGTCGCGAGAATCCCCAGGACGTCGCCCGCGATGATGCGGAAATCGGCCACCCCGACCGTGATCAAGAAGATCGCGCCCGCGATGCACAGCAGGGTCGAGGAGGCGCCGATCGCATCCGGGTAGAACCCGATGAAGAGGGTCCAGAGGTCGTAGCCGGCCTCGGCCCAGGCCTGCGGGATGGTGCCGCTCTCGGTGACGGCGGCGACGGAGAGGGGGGTCGCCGCGGTGAAGGCGTCCACCGGCGCGCTGCGGCCCGGCAGCAACAGCGTCCAGACGGCATCCCCCGAAGTCTGCGCCGGATAGGCGAAGTAGAGGAAGGCACGCCCGGTGAGGGCGGGGTTGAGAAAATTGCGCCCCGTACCGCCGAAGATCTCCTTGCCGATGACGATGCCGAAGGAGATCCCCAGGGCGACCTGCCACAGGGGCTGGGTGGGGGGGAGGGTCAGGGGGAAGAGGGCGCAGCTCACGAAGAGGCCCTCGCTGATCTCGTGCTTGCGCACGGTCGCAAAAAGGGCCTCCCAGAAGTAGCCCACGGCATAGGTGACGACCACCATGGGGACGACCGCCTTCAGGCCGACCCCGATCACGGAGAAGAACTCCGGGGTCAGCCCCGCCGCGCGGTGGGCCTGGTAGCCCACGTTGAAGACCCCGAAGGCGTAGTGGGGCAGGAGCGCCACGATCACCAGGAACATGAAGCGTTTCACGTCCAGGCTGTCGCGCACCTGGGGGGCGGCCGTGGTCACGGCGGCCGGGGCGAAGAACACCGACTCGATGTTCTCGTAGAGGAACCCGAAGCGGGCGAAACGCCCCCCGGGCTCGAAGTGGTGACGATGGCTGTCGAAAAAGCGCCGCACGGGGTTCATCACGCCTCAGCGCATCTCCTCGCGAAGGGCCGCTTTCGCCTGCTGGAAGGTCTCGAGAAGCTCGATCTTCGAGGGGCAGACGAGCGAGCAGAGCCCGCACTCCACGCAGTCGAGCAGCCCGTGGGCGAGCGCCTCCTCGGTTTCGCCGGCGAGCACGGCCTTGTAGGTGAGCTGCGGCAGGATGTCGACCGGGCAGACCCGCGTGCAGAAGGCGCATTGGATGCAGGCCCGGACCCCGCCGTGGCGGTTGCAGTCCATGGGGTAGGACGCGGCCGGCTTCCAGGAGGAAAGAAAGGCGCGCGAATAGCTCGGCTTGCGACGCCCGGGGAGCATCCACTCCAGAAGCCCGCCGGGCCGGTCGCCCTCGGGGAGCAGCGTGAGGGCCTTTTCGTGCAGGGCGAGGAAGGAGCCGGGCTCGGCGCGCGCGCCGGTCAGCACCCCGCCGGCGACGAGCCGCAGCCTCTCGCCGCCGGCCGCCCGGCCGTCGATGAGCCCCGCAAGCGGCGCCCCGAGGCGCACCTCGAGGTGCTCGGGCGAGACGGCCCCCGGGCCGCCCAGGGCGATGATGCGCCGGGTCGGGTAACAGCCCTCCTGCAGCAGTTCGGCGAGCAGGAGCACGTCCTGCCCGTCGAGGACCCAGGCCTGCCGCTCCTCCGGCCGGCGCCGGCTGCGGTAGAGAAGCACCCCCGGGTCGTGGGCGGGGTAGCGGCCCTCGAGGACGAGGGAAACAAAGGGCTTGAGCTCTTCGACGCCCTCCGTTCCGCCGGCGCAGGCGGTCACGACCGGGGGACGGCCGGAGAGCTTCTCGAGGACGCGCAGCCCGAAACGGAAGCGATCGATCCGGCCCTCGAGGTAGACGCGCGGGCGGGGGTGGAAGGGCTCGAGATGGTCGAGAAAGACGACGACCTCCGGGGGGCGGCGGTCGAGGGCGGCGGCCTCGCGGAAAGGGAGCTCCCGGATGAGGCTCCAGAGCCCCCCCTCCACGACGCGCCGGCGAAGCGCTTCCGGCTCGATCGCCGCGAGCCCGGCCTCGTCGAGGCGCGGGAACGCTTCGGCCTCCTCCGGCTCTTCGAGGTCGATCACGACCTCCTGCAGGCTGCGCCGCGGGCCGTAGTTCACGGCGCATACCCGACCCGCGCCGGGGGAGAGGAAGCGGAGTTCGGGCCGGCGCTTGTCGCTGAAGAGAAGCGTTCCGGTCTTGACCCGATCGCCCACCTTCACGGCCAGGCGCGGTTTCAGGAATCGCGTTCGTGCGGCGACGGCCGCCACCTGACGAGGGGCGGGGGCCGCGGCGAGCGTTTCGGCGGGGCGGCCCGAAAGCCGCAAGGTGAACCCGTTTGGGAGATGCATGCGTTCCATGACGCCGGCTCGGCGCTGGCCGAACGAGGCCCCCCCGGCTCCAGCCGGGGAAAAGGGGCGTTTTCGGGTCAACGCGACGAGGGGGTATGTAACAGATGGCGCATCGGGTTGCAACGCCCCGCCGGTCGTCGCCGGGGGCCTTGACTTTTGCACCGACAATGAAAAAGTAACGGGACAAGCGGGCGGTGTTTCCTTAGGATGCCGCGGGGAGAGGTCCTGCTGCTCGGTTCGGCGTCCCCGCCGAAAAGCTCAAAGGAGGCGTAGATGGTCGAAGATTGCAAAATGCCGATCGACACGGGCTTGCGCGGCGTCGTCGTCGCGAGCACCCGCATCTGCGAGGTGGACGGCAAGAACGGCCGCCTGCTCTACCGCGGCTATCGCATCCAGGATCTCGCACAGGCGACCTACGAGGAGGTGGCCCACCTGCTCCTCTACGAGCACCTGCCCTCGCCCGCGGAACTCGAGCGGTTCAAGGCCGAGCTCGCCCCCCTGCGCGAGGTCCCGCCGCAGATCCTGGAGGCCTTGAAGACCCGCCCGGCGGACGCCCTGCCGATGGACATCCTGCAGGCCGCCACCGCCATGCTCGCCCACCACGACCCCGACAGCCGGGAGGCGAGCCGCGAGGCCGCCCTGCGGATCGCCCGGCGCCTGATCGCACGCTTTCCGACCGTGATCGCCGCCTGGCACCGCATCCGCCGCGGCGAGCCGGTCGTCCCGCCCTCGCCCCGCCTCGGCCACGCCGCAAACTTCCTCTACATGCTGAACGGGACGGAGCCCGACCCCGAATTCGCCCGCACACTCGACATTGCGCTCGTGCTGCACGCCGAGCACGCCTTCAACGCCTCGACCTTCGCCGCGCGCGAGGTCGCCTCGACCCAGGCCCACATGTACGCGGCAACGGCGGCCGCGGTCGGCTCCCTCTCCGGGGCGCTCCACGGCGGGGCGAACGCGCGCGTGATGCAGATGCTGCAGGCGGTCGAGCGGCCCGAGCGGGCGCGGGATTTCGTGACCGCGGAACTCGAGGCGGGACGCAAGATCTTCGGCCTGGGCCATGCCGTCTACGACGTCGACGACCCCCGGGCGCACATCCTCGCCCCGCTGTCGAAGAAGCTCGGCGAACGCACCGGTGATCCCCGCTGGTACGAGCTCTCGCGCGAGATCGAGGCCGTCGCCAAGGAGGTCTTCCGCCGGCGCAAGAACGCCGACATCCCGGTGAACGTCGATTTCTACAGCGCCTCCCTCTACCACTACCTGGGAATCCCCGTCGATCTCTTCACCCCGGTCTTCGCGATCGCCCGGGTCGCCGGCTGGACCGCACACATCATCGAGGAGCAATTCGCCGGGGCGGCCCGCAAGGCCGTGCTCTACCGCCCCGAGTCCCGCTACGTCGGCGACTACTGCGGGCCGGCGGAGTGTGCCTTCGTGCCGCTCGAGGAGCGCACGACGGCCTGACCCCCGGGCGGAGGCCTGTCGAAGTCCGCGCCGCGGAGGAGGAGGGCCCGTTGGACATCACCGTGATCGGCGCGACGGGGTTCCTGGGCGGGCATCTCATCCGCCGTCTCCACGGCCGGGGCCACCGCGTGGTCGGCATCGCCCGCCGGGCGCCCGCCGCCGCCCCCGACGACCCGCCGCGGCTTTCCTTCCTCGCCGCCGACGCGACGGCTCCCGGGGACTGGCAGTCGGAGGTCGCCCGCGCCGAGGCCGTCGTCAACCTCGCCGGCCGGTCGATCGCCGGCCGCTGGAGCGAGGGGGCGAAGCGGGAGATCCGCGCGAGCCGCATCGAGACCACCCGCCGCGTGGTGGAGGCCCTGCCCGGCGGCCGCTGCCGCGTGCTCCTCAACGCCTCGGGGGTCGGCTATTACGGCGACCGGGGCGACGAAATCCTGAGCGAGGGTTCCTCCCCCGGAACCGGGTTTCTCGCCGGGCTCGCCGCCGACTGGGAAGCCGAGGCGCTCGCCGCCGCAGCATACGGGGTGCGGGTCGTCCCGATGCGCTTCGGGGTCGTCCTCGGGACGGAGGGCGGGGCGCTCGCGCGGATGGTCCCCGCCTTCCGCTCGTTTCTGGGCGGCCCGCTCGGCAGTGGATCCCAGTGGTTTTCCTGGATCCACGTCGCGGATCTGGTCGAGGCGATCGTATTTTTGCTCGAGCGCGATCTGCTCTCCGGCCCCGTGAACCTCTGCGCCCCGGAGCCGGTCACCCAGCGCGACTTCGCCGCCGCTCTCGGCCGGGTTCTCCGGCGGCCGAGCGGGCTGGCCGCACCGGCCTTTCTGCTGCGGCTCGCCCTGGGGGAGGCGGCGGGGCTGTTGCTGGACAGCCAGCGGGCGGTCCCCGCACGGCTGCTGGCGCACGGGTTCGTCTTCCGCCACCCCGCGCTCGAGCCGGCGCTTGCGGACCTGCTGCGGAAAAACCCTTCCTGAACGCAAGGCGTTCGCCCGCGGGAAGGGAAAGAGAAAGGCCCGGGGCCATGGACGAAGCGAGCCTGCGTTTCTTGCTGCAGCTGCGGAAGGAGACCGGCGGCAACCCCTCGCGGGCGGTCTCCCTCTACGAGGTCGGCCTGCAGCTGGGCTGGGAAAGGCCGGAGGCGCTCAAGGCCGCCGAGAACCTGATGGCCGAGGGGCTCGTGGAGGTCCGCTCGCTCTCCGGGGCGATCGCGATCAGCCGCGCGGGGCTGAGCGCCGCCGAAGCCGAGCTGGCCGCCGAGGTCTCCGCCGCCCCCCCGCTCCGACTCGGCCCGGATCCCATCCTCGACGGCGGGCTTGCGCCGCGGCTGCGCGAGTTGCTCGCGGAGCTCCGCCTTCGCACGGCCTCCCTGGCGGCGGAGATCCGCGGGGAGCTCGAGGCCGACCTGCGGACGATCGAGGCCCAGCTCGGCTCCCCGCGGCCGAAGACCGCGATCCTGCGCGAAGTCTTCCGCTCGCTCGCGGAACACCTGGGCGGGGACCCGCAGGACCCCTGGTCGGCGCGGCTGCGGGCCCTGATCGAAGACTGAAGCGCGAGGCCCCCATGGCGCACCGCCCCAAGAAACGCTGGAAGCTCGTCTCCTGGAACGTGAACGGCCTGCGCGCGGCCTGGAGAAAAGGCTTCGCCGAATCCCTGCAGCGCCTGGATGCCGATGTCGCCTGCATCCAGGAGACCAAACTGCCCCCCGCGGAGGGATCCGAGGCCTTCGCCCGGGTCCCGGGCTACGAGTCCTTCTGGTCCCACTGCGCTGCCAGAAAAGGCTACAGCGGGGTCGGGGTCTACACGCGCACCCCCCCGCTCGCCGTGCGCGACGGCTTCGGCGATTCGCGCTTCGACAACGAGGGCCGCGTGCTCGAGATGGACTTCGGCGATTTCCTGCTCTTCAACGTCTACTTCCCGAACGGGCAGGCCGGGCCGGAGCGGCTGCAATACAAGCTCGATTTCTACGAGGCGTTTTTCGCCCACGCCGACGCCTGCCGCCGACGCCGGCGGAACGTGGTCGTCGGCGGCGATTTCAACACCGCCCACAACGAGATCGACCTCGCCAACCCCAAGGCGAACGAGAACTACTCCGGCTTCCTGCGGGTCGAGCGCGACTGGCTCGACCGGATCGTGGCCCGGGGCTGGGTGGACACCTTCCGGCGGCTCCACCCCGATGCCGTGGAATATTCCTGGTGGACCTACCGCTTCCGCGCCCGCGAGCGGAACATCGGCTGGCGCATCGACTACTTCTTCGTGAGCGGCGAGCTCTTCGACGACGGCTGCGTGCAGGAAGCCTTCATCGACCCCTCGGTCCCGGGATCCGACCACTGCCCGGTCGGGCTCGTGCTCGCCTTCTGAGAGGGTGGGGCGTGGATCCGGAGCGCATCGTCGCCGTTTTCGGCAGCCCGCGCCGCCGCGGCAACACGGCGGCCCTGCTCGAAGCGGCCGTCGAGGGGGCGCGCGAAGCCGGCGCCCGGGTCGACCCGATCGTCCTGCGTGACCTCAAGATCGCCCCTTGCCTCGAAATCTACGGCTGCCGGATCGACGGCGAGTGCCGCATCCAGGACGACTTCCAGTCGGTGCGCGCGCGGGTGCTGGCGGCGGGGGGGATCATGCTCGCCTCCCCCATTTTCTACTACGCCGTGAGCGCGCAGGTGAAGATCCTGATGGACCGCTTCCACTCCTTGTGGGTGAAGCGGCACTGGGTCGAGCGGGCGGCGGGGGGCCCCCGTTTGCGCCGCCGGGGGCTCTTCATCGCCGCCGGGGCGACGCGCGGCCCGCGGCTTTTCGAAGGGGCGCTCTTGAGTGTGCGCTGCTTCTTCGATACGCTGGATTGCGACCTCTGGAAGAGCCTGCTCTACCGGGGGCTCGACCACGAGGACGAGGCGCGCGGCAGGCCCGAGCTGCTGGCCGAAGCGCAACAGGCCGGGGCCGCCCTCGCCCGCCTCCTCCGGGAAAGGGGTCCCGGGGGCGAAACGCAACCGACGGGGGAAAACCCATGAGCCTTTTCTTCGAGCCGATCCGGCTCGAGCGCCAGGACGAATACCTCGAGCGGCTCGCCCGCTGCCCGCAGGCCGCCTCGGATTACAGTTTCATCAACCTCTGGGCCTGGTGCGAGGAATACGCGCTCGAGTGGGCCTGGGAGGAGGATCTCGTCTGGATCCGGCAGCGATCCCCCCTTTCCGCCCTCTGGGCCCCCGTCGGGGACTGGGAGGCGGTCGACTGGAAAAGGCGGGAGGGGACGCTCGCCGCGGCGGGCACCACCTTCATCCGCGTGCCCGAGAAGCTCTCCGCGCTGTGGCAGGCCGCTTTCGGGGAGCGTCTCGCCCTGCACCCGGAGCGCGGGCAGTGGGATTACCTGTACGACTTCCGCGACCTGATCGACCTCCCCGGAAACCGTTACCACGCCAAGAAGAACCTCCTGCAGCAGTTCCTGCGCACCTACGCCTTCCAGTACACGGACTTCGGGCCGCGGACCATCGAGCACGCCATGGCCATGCAGGAGGACTGGTGCTCCTGGCGCGACTGCGAATCCTCGGAGCTGCTCGCCGCGGAGAACCGCGCCATTCTCCGCGTGCTGCAACAGTGGGAGAAGCTGCGCCGCATCCGCGGCGGGGCCCTCTTCGTCGAGGGCCTGATCGTCGCCTACACGATCGCCGAGCCGCTCACCCCGGAGACGATTCTCATCCACTTCGAAAAGGGCTGCCCGGCTTACAAGGGCGCCTACCAGGCGATCCACCAGATGTTTCTCGCCCACGCGGGAAACGGCTTCCGCTGGGTCAACCGCGAGCAGGATCTCGACAGCGAGGGCCTGCGCAAGGCGAAGCTTTCCTACCACCCGGTGGATTTCCTGAAAAAATTCCGCGTGGTCTTCCAACCTTGAGGGACAAAGGGCACCATGGACCCCTGCGCGCATTCCCTGGACCGGTGCAAGGCCGAGGCGGCCGCCGTCTCCGATGCCCGCTCGCGGCTTCCGGCCGTGGCCGAGGCGATCATCGAAAGCTGCACCGAGGAGGTCTGCTACACGCACATCGACTACGAGCCCATCCCTTCCCGCGAGCGGGTGGTCGAGGTCATCGAGCGGCTGCGCGCCATCCTGTTTCCCGGCTACTTCAGCCGCGAGAAGATCGACCCCGTCACCCTGCGCTACACCCTGGGGCGCGCCGTGACCGAGGCCTACGACCTGCTCGCCGAGCAGATCTGCCACAGCATCCGCCACGACTGCCAGCGCTACGGCCAGGCCTGCAGCGACTGCGAGGCGCGGGGTCGTGAGCTCGCCTACGAGCTGTTGTGCGCGCTGCCGGAGCTGCGGCGCAGGCTTGCGGCCGATGTGCGGGCGACCTTCGAGGGCGACCCCGCCGCCCACAGCCACGACGAAATCATCTTCAGCTACCCCGGCATTTTCGCGATCTCCGTCTACCGGGTCGCCCACCGGCTGCTCGAGCTGGGGGTTCCCCTGCTGCCGCGGATCATGACCGAATACGCCCACAGCGTAACCGGCATCGACATCCACCCCGGAGCCGAGATCGGCGAAAGCTTCGTCATCGACCACGGAACCGGCGTGGTCATCGGCGAGACGACCCGGATCGGCGACCGCGTGCGGCTCTACCAGGGGGTCACGCTCGGGGCGCTTTCGCTGCCGCGCGACGCCGGGGAACGGTTCCGCGGCCGCAAACGGCACCCCACGATCGAAGACGACGTGATCATCTATTCCGGAGCGACGATTCTCGGGGGCGACACGGTGATCGGCGCCCGTTCCGTGATCGGCGGCAACGTCTGGCTGACCGAATCCGTCCCCCCCGACACGATGGTGGTCATGGAATCCCCCCGGCTCATCTACAAGACCCGCACCGCGGCGGGGGAAAGGAGAGGGCCATGAGATACTTCACCGCCGTCGAGGGGACCATCGGCCGCACCCCGCTTGTGCGCCTGAACCACCTCGCCGCGGGCCTCCCCGTGCGGATCCTCGCCAAGCTCGAGTTTTTCAACCCGCTCGGCAGCGTGAAGGACCGCATCGCCGCTTCCATGATCCGCGCGGCCGAACGCGAAGGGCGGATCGGCCCCGAGACCCGGATCGTCGAGCCCACGAGCGGCAACACCGGCATCGCGCTCGCCTTCGTCTGCGCCGTGAAGGGCTACCGGCTCACGCTCACCATGCCGGAGACGATGAGCCTCGAGCGCCGAAAGCTTCTCCTCCACCTCGGCGCCGAGCTCGTCCTCACCCCCGGCGCGCAGGGCATGGGCGGGGCGATCGCGAGGGCGCGCGAGATCGTCGCCGCGGAAAAGAACGCCTTCATGCCCGACCAGTTCGCCAACCCCGCCAACCCCGGGATCCACCGCGAAACGACGGCCGAAGAGATCTGGCACGACACCGAGGGCCGCGCAGACATCCTGGTGGCCGGCGTGGGCACCGGGGGGACGATCACGGGGGTGGGCCAGGTGATCAAGTCGCGCAAGCCCGGCTTCCGCGTCGTCGCCGTCGAGCCGGCCGCCTCGCCCGTGCTCTCCGGCGGGCAGAAGGGGCCCCACAAGATCCAGGGGATCGGCGCGGGCTTCGTCCCCGACGTCCTCGACCGCAGCGTCATCGACGAGGTGATCGCCGTCCGCGACGAGGACGCCATGGAAACCGCCCGGGCGCTCGCCCGCCGGGAAGGCATCCTGTGCGGCATCTCTTCCGGTGCCGCCGCCTGGGCCGCCCTCCAGGTGGCCCGCCGCCCTGAAGCCGCGGGGAAGATGATCGTCGTGATCTTCGCCAGCACCGGCGAGCGCTACCTTTCGACCGAACTCTTCCGATCCTAGCCCGAACCCCTCCTGCCGTGCGGCCGAAGGCTCCGGCGCCGCATCCCCGCGGCGGACAACGCCGCGGGCCTTCGGCCCTTTCTTTAAGTTTTTGAAAAATGAGCCGAATATGTCCCCGGGGGCCCGGATCGCCACCCGGGGCGGAAGAGGCGGTTTTTTCGCATAAGCGCACGGAATCGCACATGGAATCATTCGACGCCGCCCGACTGGTCGGCAGGCAGGTCGGCAGCGCGACCCTGCTCGAGGAGCTTGCGCGGGGCTCGATGGGCATCGTGTTCGAAGCCTACCAGCACACCCTCAAACGCCGCATCGCCGTCAAGGTGCTGCCGGAGGACGGCGCGGACGAGGAGGCCGTCCGCCTCTTCACCCAGGAGGCGCTCGCCGCGGCCGGGCTCGCCCACCCGCACATCGTTCCCGTCTACGAGATCGGCCGCGAGCCGGGGTTCCACTGGTTCAGCATGCCGCTGATCCGGGGCGAGTCGCTCGACCGGCGCCTGCGGCGCCTGGCCGCCCACCCCGTGCCCGGCCGGCGGATGCTGTCGGCCGCCGAGGCCCTGGCGTTCCTGCAGCAGGTTCTCGAGGCCCTCGATTTCGCTCACCGCCACGGCGTCGTGCATCGCGACGTCAAACCCGCGAACATCCTCCTGGCCGACGGCTCCCTGCTGCCCCTGCTCACCGATTTCGGGATCGCCTGCCTGCGCCGGCCCGGCGGGGAGGCCCTGAAAACCGCGCGCGGCAGCCCCCTCTACATGGCCCCCGAGCAGATCCTCGAGCCCGCGGCGGACGAACGGGTCGACGTCTACGCCGCCGGCGTGCTGCTCTTCCGCCTGCTCGTGCCGGAACTGCCGCTCATCCCGCACCGCTCGGTCGAGGAACTGCTGGTCGCCAAATCCACCGGCAAGCCCGTGTTCACGCGCCGGCCAAGCGAGGTGAACCCGCGCCTCGACCGGGAAATGGACGCCCTGATCGCGCAGGCGACCGCTTTTCGCCGGGAGGAGCGTTTCGCCTCCTGCCGGCGGTTCGCCGAGGCGCTCGCCCGCTACGAGCGGCTCCATGGGAGGTCGTGTTGAAATGCCCCGCGCCGAGGCGATCAAAAAAGGCACCCACCAGGCCGGCAAGGCCTTCGTGCTCCTCTTCAACCGGGTCTCCATGTACGGCCCGGGGCACCCCTTTTCGGAGCAGGCCGTGGCCGATTTCTACGCCGCCATCGGACGGCTGCTCGAGGCCACCTCGCCGGTCGTCGTGATCTACGACCGGGAACAGTTCTTCCTCGAGGAGGAGCCGATCGACCCCAACCTGAACGTCTTCAAGCTGGCCGCCCATTTCAAGAAGGCGGGCATCACCTCGATTTCGATCGAAAGGGGACTCGAGCTCCCCGAGCTGCGGGCCTTCGTCGAGATCTTTCTCGATCCGCGCGGCTACCCCGACGCCGAGGCGATGCGCCGGGCGACCGCGGCCCGCCAGGTCCGCCGCATCCGCATCAACCATGTCTTCTTCCGAAAGGTGACCGAAGACGAGCGGATCGTGGAGCACTCCCGCGCGGCCGAAGCCGAGGCGGCCGTGCACGAGCTCGACCGCAGCCGCCGGACGGAGGAGGCCCTCGGCCTGATCGCCGGGAAACTCCTCGCCGACGAGCTCGGGGGGACCCTCAGCGTGCGGGAGCTGATCGCCGACCCCCCTTCCGTGGCCCGGCGGCTCCTGGCCTCCCCCCGCGACGCCCCGGGGCAGGCGACGGGGGGGCAGGCGGCCGAGGTGTCGCAGACCGTCTCCGCGCGCTTCGCCGCCCTGGGGGCTTCCGTCCGCGAGGCCGTGCGCGGCGACGATCCCCCGCCGCTGGCCGAGCTCGCCCAGGCGCTGCTGCGGGTCAAGGGCGAAGTGCTCGCGACCCTCGAAGCCGGCCGGCTGCTCGGCGCGGGCGGCGCCGAAGGCGAGGCGATCCGCCGCGAGGTGGAATCGGTGACCGACGCCGTGATCCTCGACCTCGTGCGCCTCGAGTACCGGCGGGGCGGGAAAAGCCCGGAAGAGCTGGCCTTCTTCCTCGAGCGCCTGCTCCCCGGCCCCGAGGAGCTGCGGCGGCTCCTTCCCCGCATCCGGGAGATCCTGCTCGAGGAAGGCCTGGCCCCGGAGGAGTTCGCCCGGCTGTTGCGTCTTCTCGCCCGGGAGCACAAGCAGGCCGGGCTGATGGCGGCGGTCGAGCGCGAGGCGGAAGCGCTGGGGGCCGAGGGTGGGGAGCTGATCGAGCGCTGGGCCGCCGACCCGGCGGCCTTCACGCGCGTGCTTTTCCTTGCGGCGGAAATCCAGAAGGAGGCCGGAAGCCCCGAGCCCCTCTACCGGCTCCTCGTCGATCACCTCGAGCAGCTCCTGCCGGGGGCCGTCAAGCCTCGGCCGGGGGAGGACGCGGCCGGGGCGGCGGAGCGGCTCGAGCGGCTGGTTTCGGCGCTGCGGCCCGGTCTGATCGACCGCCTGCGGGCCGTGGGCACAGACGGCTCCGCGATCGCGGCATTCGAAGCGCGGCTGGCCGAGCGGCTGGAATCCGCCGTCCGCGCGGTCTGCGCGGAGATCTCCCGCTCGCGGGAACCCCTCCCCGGGTCGGCGGAGGCGCGGCGCACGCTCCTGCGGACGCTTGCGGAGAGCCTGCCCGCCGAACACCCTCTCAAGCCGCTGCTGGCAAGCCTGCGGGTCTCTTTTCAGGAAAAAGGCCTCGATGAAAACGACGCCGCCCGCATCCTCTCCGAGATGGAAGCGGCCCGCCGGCGCACCCGCGCCGCCGGCCGGCCGCTCGAGGAGTTCCTGTTCAACCGCCGCCAGACCCGCAGCCTGCTGGAAGTCGAAATGGCCAGGGCCCGGCGTTACGGAACGGACTTGAGCGCGATCGCCTTCTGGCTCTACCGGCCGGGAAAGCGGGCGGCGGGTAAAGAGGCCGCGATCTCCCCCGGCGAGACGCTCGCGCTGCTTCGCGCCCTGCGCGGCGAGCTGCGCACGACCGACTGGCTGGGCGTCGTCAACGGCAGGCTCTTCGTCGCCGTGCTGCCCATGACGAGCCTCCGCGAGGCCCATCTCGCCGCCCGCCGCCTGCTGCGCCGGCTGAACACCGGCGAGGTCGCCGGAGCCGGGGGTTGCCGCATCGCCGGCACCGCGGTCCATTACGATCCCTCTCGGATCGCGGACCCGCAGGCCCTCATCGCGCTCCTCGAGTGCGGGCAGGCGGAAATGGATCACCGCCTGCGGAATCTGCAGGACTACATGTGAGAAGAGGGGAGAGGCGCCGATGGCCGTTCTCGTGCTGAACTACCAGGGGCGGATCCTGGACCGCTTCCCGATCGGGGTGGGGGACACCTTCTTCCTCGGCCGCGAGGAAGGCAGCGACATCGTGATCGACAACCTCGCCGTCTCCTTCCGCCACGCCAAGATCGAGGCCGTCGGGGACGACTTTCTCCTGATCGATCTCAAGAGCGAAAACGGCACCTTCGTGAACGGCGAGCCGATCCGCGCCCACTGGCTTGCGGACGGCGACGAGATCACCATCGGGAAACACTCGATTTCTTTCCAGAACCCGCGATCTCAGGCCGCCCCCGAGCCGAAGCCGCCGTCGATCGTCGAAACGATGCAGATGGATACGGCCGCCTTCCGCGAACTGTTGCGCCGCAACCGGCGGCCGCTGCCCCGCCGACCCGGGTCGAACCCCGGGGCCTTCCCCCTGCTCCAGGTGCTCCAGGGCCCCCGGCGGGAAGTCCGCCTCACCGACAAGCCCTTCCGCATCGGCAGCGACCCCTCCGCCGACCTCGTGGTCCGCGGCTTTCTCGTGCCGAAACTGGCGGCGGTCATCAACCGCGAGGAGGACGGCTGGCACCTGACCCCGGCCGCCCCCTGGCCGCGCGTCCGGGTGAACGGCGAGCCGATCCGCGCCCCGCGGCGCCTGCTGCGGCTCGATGTGATCGCCGTGGGGAGGGTCAAGGCCCAGTTCCGAACGCCGAGCTGAGCCTCGCCCGCGCGGCGCACCCTGCTCCTTGACATCGCTTTTACGCCCCTTAGCTTGCCGCCAGCGGCTTCTGTGGCGGGCAGGAAGGGGCGTCGGCGGTGGAACTCTGGATCACGACCCTCGGGGAAGGGCTGCGGATCTTCATCGATTCCTCCCCTTACGTCCTTTTCGGTCTCCTGTTGAGCGGCCTGCTCCACACCTTTCTCGACGCCCGCACGGTGGTGCGTCATCTCGGGAGCGGGCGGGTCAGCTCGGTCGTCAAGGCGGCCGCCCTCGGGATCCCCTTGCCGCTTTGCAGCTGCGGCGTCCTGCCGGCCGCCGTCTCCCTGCGCCGGCAGGGGGCGACGCGCGGGGCGACCACCGCCTTCCTGATTTCCACCCCCGAGACGGGGGCGGATTCGATCGCCGTATCATGGGCGCTTCTCGACCCGCTGCTGACCGCGGCGCGGCCCTTGGCCGCCTTCTTCACCGCCGTGGCGGCGGGGGTCGCGGAAAACTTTTTCGGCAGGCGCGGTGAGGATCCCGGCGCGCCGTCCCCTACCTCGGGCTCGGTCCCCGAAGGGCTGGGGGCGCCCGAAGAGAGGCTCTCCCCGGGCCGAAAGATCCAGCGGGGCCTCCGTTATGCGACCGGCGAACTCTGGGGGGACCTCGCCCCCTGGTATTTCCTGGGGATCCTGCTCGCCGGGGCGGTCCTGGGGGTCGTCCCCGAGGGTTTCATCGAAACGCACCTCGGATCGGGATGGTCCGCGATGGGGCTCATGCTCCTCGCGGGCCTTCCGCTCTATGTCTGCGCCACGGCCTCGACCCCGCTGGCGGCGGCCCTCATTCTGAAAGGGGTGAGCCCCGGCGCGGCCCTCGTTTTCCTGCTCGCCGGGCCGGCGACCAACCTCGCGACCCTCACGGTGCTCCTGGGGACGATCGGCAAACGGGCGACGGCCCTCTACCTCGTCGCGATCGCGGCCGGGGCGCTGGCCTCCGGGGCGATCGTCGACCGGATCTACGCGCAGTTCGAGATCCCGACGCGGGCCGTCATCGGCCGGGCGGCGGAGGCGGTCCCGGAGGCAGTGCGCGTTGCGGCCGCGGTGATCCTCGCCCTGGTTTCGCTCCCCCCTCTCCTTCGCCTGGCCCGGCGCTCCGCCCGGCGGCTCTTGCCCCGCCGCCGCCCGCAAGCCGGCGGCGGGCGGCCCCCCACCCCCTGCGGCTGTGGGCCGGGATGCGGCCGGCATTCCGGAATTGCGCCGCGCTGAGCCGCAATTGATTTTTCTGTTGACTTTTTTCGCCTCTCATCTAACATTTAGCGGTTTTCTGCGAAGCTCAATCGACTGGAGGGTCGGCATGTACGCGGTGATCGCTACCGGCGGCAAGCAATACAAGGTGCAGCCCGGGGAAACGCTCCGGGTGGAAAAAATCCCGGGCGAGGTGGGGGCGCCGGTCACTTTCGACCAGGTGTTGCTCATCGGCGAAGGGGAAAACGTGAACGTCGGCCGGCCGCTGGTCGCAAACGCCCGCGTCCAGGCGCGCATCGTCGAGCAGGACCGGGCGCGTAAGATTCTCGTTTTCAAGTACAAACGGCGCAAGCGCTACCGCCGCAAGCTCGGACACCGCCAGCCCTATACCGCGGTGCGGATCGACGGCATCGAGGTCTGAGCTTCGCCCCCGCCGATGAGACGGCGGGCTTTGCAGCCGAGCTGACGTGCAACCCGCGGCCGCAGAGGCCCCTTGCAAGGCCCGCGCCGCCTGAAGGAGTCGGTGTCATGGCACACAAAAAAGCAGCCGGGAGTTCCCGTAACGGCCGGGACAGCGCCGGCCAGCGCCGGGGGGTTAAGATCTTCGGCGGGCAGTTCGTCCGCGCCGGCAACATCCTCGTGCGCCAGGTCGGCAGCCGTTTCCACGCCGGTGAAAATGTGGGGGTCGGAAAGGATTTCACCCTGTTCGCCAAAATCGACGGGGTCGTCGCGTTCGAACGCCTGGGGCGGTCCCGCCAGCGAATCAGCGTCTATGCCTCCGAGTGAAGTTTCTCGATGAAGTCCTCATAACCGTGCGCTCCGGCGACGGCGGGAGCGGCTGTGTCAGCTTCCGCCGCGAAAAATACGTCCCCCGCGGCGGCCCGGACGGCGGCGACGGCGGGAAGGGAGGGGACGTGATCCTCGTCGCCTCATCGGAGCGCCGGACCCTGTACCCTTTCCGCTACAAAAGCGATTTCACCGCCCCCTCGGGGGGGCGCGGCGGAAGCCGCAACCGCACCGGCGCCCAGGGGGAGGACCTCCTGATCCCGGTGCCTCCGGGAACGATCGTCCGCGACGCGGCAAGCGGCGAGATCCTTCACGATTTCACCCGCTCGGGAGACCGCTTCATCGCCGCCCGCGGCGGGCGCGGCGGCAAGGGGAACGCCCATTTCAAGTCGGCGACCCAGCGCACGCCCCGTTTCGCCCAGCCGGGCGTGCCCGGCGAGGAGCGGCGGCTGCGCCTCGAACTCAAGCTGCTCGCCGACGTGGGCCTGATCGGCCTTCCGAACGCCGGGAAATCGACGCTCCTGAGTGTGATCTCGGCGGCGCGGCCCAAGATCGCCGACTACCCCTTCACCACCCTTTCGCCCATCCTGGGGGTCGTACACCCCCCGCGGGGGGAGCCTTTCGTCGCCGCCGACATCCCGGGGCTGATCGCCGGCGCCCACGCCGGAGCCGGGCTCGGCATCCGCTTCCTGCGTCACATCGAGCGCACCCGGCTGCTCGTCCACGTGATCGACGCCGCCGCCATCGACCCGCGCGCACCGCTTTCCGCTTTCGAAACCGTGCAGACCGAGATGAGCCTCTTTCACCCGGATCTCGTGCGCAAGCCGCAGCTGATCGCGCTCAACAAGATGGACCTCCCCGCGGCCGCAGAGGGCGCGCGCGCCTTCCGGGCGGCCCTCCGGGGCCGCGGCGGCGTCTTCCTCGTCTCCGCCGCGACCGGCAAGGGCATTTCGCGCCTCGTCAACGAAACCAGCCGCCGGCTCGAGGAGCTTCATGCACCGCAGAGCGAACCTCGCTGAGCAGCGCATCCGGCGCCTCGTCGTCAAGGTCGGCAGCCAGGTGCTCACGGCCCCCGGGGGGTTGAACCTCGAGGTCATCGCCGCCCTCGCGCGGCAGATCGAGGAGATCCTCGGCCGGGGCACCCAGGTGATTCTCGTCAGCTCGGGGGCGGTCGCCTCGGGGGTGCGCAAGATCGGCCTGCCCGGGCGGCCCGAGGAGCTGCCGCGCCGCCAGGCGGCGGCCGCCGTCGGGCAGGCGGGGCTGATCATGGAGTACGAGAAGGCCTTCGAGCGCTACCACCGGCTCGTGGCGCAGATTCTCCTCACGAGCGAAGACCTGAGCAGCCGCAAGCGTTACCTGAACGCCCGCAACACGCTGAACACTCTCCTCGAGTGGGGCATCGTCCCCGTGGTCAACGAAAACGACACCGTCTCCGTGGAGGAGATCCGCCTGGGGGACAACGACAATCTCGCCGCCATGATCACGCTGCTCATGGACGCGGACCTGCTGATCGTCCTGAGCGACATCGACGGCCTCTACGACCAGGACCCGCGGCGGAACCCCGCGGCCCGGCTCATCCCCGAGGTGACCGCGGGGCACCGGCAGATCGAGAAGGTCGCCGGGGAGCTTCCCGGCGAACTCGGGACCGGCGGCATGCGAAGCAAGCTATCCGCCGCGCGCAAGGTGAACACGGCGGGGGTGCCTTTCGTGCTCGCCCGGGGGACGGAAGAAAACGTGCTCATCCGCATTCTCGCGGGCGACCCCCTGGGGACCTATTTCGCCCCCCGGGCCGGGCGTCTCGCGCGCCGCAAGTGCTGGATCGCCTTTTCGCTCAAGCCCCGGGGAAACCTCGCGCTGGACGCCGGGGCCGTGAACGCTCTCGTGCGCCAGGGGAAGAGCCTGCTCGCAAGCGGCATCACCGCCGTTCAGGGCGAATTCGCCGTCGGCGCCCCGGTCACCCTCACCGGCCCCGGCGGCGAGGAGATCGGGGTCGGGCTCGTCAACTACAGCGCCGCCGACATCCGCCGCATCCTGGGGCTGCACTCCCGGCACATCCGCCAGGTGCTGGGGGAAAAACCCTACGACGAGGTCATTCACCGCGACAACCTGGCCGTGCTCGCCGGGGGCGAGACGGAACCCTGAGGGCCGCCCATGTCCGAGACGATCGACGCCGCCATCGCCGCCATGGCCCGGGCCGCACGGAAGGCCTCCACCGCCGTCGCCCGCGCGGACGCCGCGCTCAAGGCCGCGGTTCTCGAAAGGCTGGCCGACGCCCTGCTCGCCCGCCGCGCCGAGATCCAGGCGGAAAACCGCCAGGACGTGGAAGCCGCGCGCGCGGCCGGACTCGCCCCCGCGCTGATCGACCGGCTCACCCTTTCGGATGCCGTCTTCAGCGCCATGGCCCGGGGGCTCACCGAGGTCGCCCGCGCCCCCGACCCCGTCGGCCGGCTGGGTCCCGAAGTCGTCCGCCCGAACGGGCTGCGCGTGCGCCGCATGCGCATCCCGCTGGGGGTCATCGGGATCATCTACGAATCGCGCCCCAACGTCACCGTCGACGCCGCCGGCCTCTGCCTCAAGGCGGGAAACGCCGTGATCCTGCGCGGCGGTTCCGAGGCCCTGCGCTCCAACCGTGCGCTCGCCGCGGTCATCGCCGAAGTGCTCGCCGAAAGCGGCCTGCCGCCCGAGGCCGTGCAGGTGGTGCCGATGCGGGACCGGGCGGCGGTCCTGGCGCTCTTGCACCAGGAGCGATGGATCGACCTCATCATCCCGCGCGGAGGGGAGGAGCTGATCCGCTTCGTCGTCGAGCACTCGCGCATCCCCATCCTCAAGCACGACCGCGGGGTCTGCCACGTCTACGTGGACGAGGGGGCCGACCTGGGGCGGGCCGAGGCGATCTGCTTCAACGCCAAGGTCCAACGCCCGGGGGTTTGCAACGCCATGGAGACCCTTCTCGTGCACCGCGCCGAGGCGCCCCGCTTTCTCCCGCGGATGGCCGAGCGCTTCGCCGCGGCGGGGGTCGAGCTGCGCGGCTGCCCGGAAACGCGCCGCCTCGTCCCGGAGGCCCGGCCCGCCACGGAGGAAGACTGGCCCGCCGAGTACCTCGACCTCATCCTCGCCGTGAAGGTCGTCGGCGGCCTGGAGGAGGCGATGGCCCACATCGCCGCCTACGGTTCCCACCACACCGAGGCGATCGTCACGCGCGACCCCGAGCGCGCGCAACGCTTCCTGCGCGAGGTGGACGCCTCGGTCGTCCTGGTGAACGCCTCGACCCGCTTCAACGACGGCGGCGAGCTCGGCCTCGGCGCCGAAATCGGGATCAGCACCTCGAAGCTCCACGCCTACGGGCCGATGGGAGTCGACGAGTTGACGACGAGCAAGTTCGTGGTCTACGGGGAGGGTCAGGTCCGCTCGTGATCGGATCCGCCCCGCGCGACGCCGCGCGCCCCCCGAGGCGCTGCGACTCCGGCCCCCCGCCGCGGCCGGGGAGGCGGCTCGCGCTTCTCGGAGGCACCTTCAACCCGATCCACTTCGGCCACCTGCGCGCGGCGGTCGAAGTGCGCGAGGGCTTCGGCCTCGAGCGGGTGATCCTCGTTCCGGCCGCATCCCCCCCGCACAAGCCCGCCGTCGGCCTCGCCCCGGCGGCGGACCGGCTCGCCATGGCCCGGCTCGCGGTCCGCGGGGCCTCCGGTCTTTCCGTCTCCGATGCGGAGATCCGCCGCGGGGGTCCCTCCTACACCATCGACACCGTGCGGCGCTTCATCGCCGCGTTCCCCGGCGCGGAGCTCTTTCTCATCGTCGGCCTGGACGCCTTCCTCGAGATCGATACCTGGAAGTCCTTCCGCGAACTCCTCGGCCTCGTCCCCGTGATCGTCATCCCGCGACCGGGGACGGCAAGCGGAGGCCGGGACCGGCGCGCCGTGGGGCGCTTCCTGCGCAGCCGGATTTCGCGACAAGCACGCGAAATCCGCGAGGAACAAGTCTTTCGGGCCCCGGCGATCCGCGGCGTCCACCTCTTCCCCGTCACCCCGCTCGACATCTCCAGCCGCCGCATCCGGGAACTCCTCGCCGCGGGCCGCTCGATCCGCTATCTCGCCCCCGACGCCGTGGGGCGCTACATCGAACGCAGGGGACTGTACCGATGAAGCAAGATTTCGATCAGCGGGTGGCGCTGTTTCTTCGCGCAGTCACGGCGAAAAAAGCCGAAAATGTCGTCGCGCTCGACGTGCGCGGCCTGACCTCGATCGCCGACTGTTTCATCCTCTGCCACGGGACCTCGAACCGCCAGGTCAACGCCATCGCCGACCATGTCGAGCGCGAGCTGCGCAAGCGCCGCATCCGGCCCCTGAGCGTCGAGGGGGCCTCCGAGGGCCAATGGGTGCTGCTCGACTACGGCGACGTCGTCATCCATGTCTTCTTCGAGAGCGTGCGCCGACTCTACGACCTGGAGGGGCTCTGGAGCGACGCCCCCCGCCTGCCGTTGCCGCCGGCGCGCCGGCCGCGCGCCGGCGCACGGCGGAAGCCCGCCGCGCCCGTGGAGCCGGTGGAGGAGGAGTAGCGCCGTGGGAAACCCCTTGAAGCCGATCCCCACGCTCACCGACGCCGTGACCGGCCGCGCCGTCCCCAACGTCGGCCCCGAGGAGAACCGCCAGGCCGTCGAGCGCTTCCTGCTCGAACGCAAGGGCTACCGGCGTGAGGAGATCGCGGTCGACCACCCGGTCGAGATCGCCGTCCGGGGGGTCCCCTACCGTTCGCGGCTGCACCTCCTCGTCCACGCCGAAGGCCGACCCGCCCTGGCGGTCTGCTGCGTCGCGGGGTCGACCGTCTCCTGGGAGCGCCTGGCGCTCGCCGCCGCCCGCCTGGCGGCCGACACGATCGTCCCGATCGCCGTGGTCTCCGACGGCCGAACGGCGCTCGTGCTCGACGGGGCGACCGGAAAACGCCTGGGGGAGGGGCTCGAGGCCATCCCCTCGCGGGCCGAGTGGCTTGCGCGTTTCGCCGGGGCGGAGCCGGTCCGGCTCGCCCCCGAGCGCCGGGAGCGTGAGGCGTTGATTTTCCGCTCCTACGACTCCGACCGCGTCAACCTGCCGCCGGCAGACCTCGGATGAGGGGGCGATGACCGCGCGCGGCCGGCTTGACCGGGGGGAAGCCTTCGGATATGATTGAATAATCACCCTTTCCCGGAGGCCGGATCAGCTTGGGCGGAAACAGGCGCGCAGAGGATCCCCCGTTGTTGGACCCTTGGCGCAGGCGGTTTTGCAAACTGGGGTTCTACGCGGCCACCGCCTGCCTCTTTCCGGCCGTCGCCCGCGCCGCGCGGCCTGCCATCATCGAAGGCGAGCGCCGCCTCGCTTTCTTCAACACCCACACCGGCGAGACCCTCGAAGCCGTCTACTTCCGCCGCGGAAGCTACGATCCCCAGGCCCTGAAGTCGATCAACCACATCCTCCGGGACCACCGCGCGGGGTGCGTCCACCCGATCGATCCCGGCCTCCTCGATCTGCTCTTCGTCCTCGGCCGCCGCCTCGGCGGCCCGCCCCGTTTCGACGTCATCTCCGGGTACCGCTCCCCGGAGACGAACGCCTTCCTGCGCAGCCGCAGCCGCGGGGTCGCCTCCGGCAGCCTGCACACGGTCGGCAAGGCGATCGACGTCCGCGTGGCCGGGCTCTCCTGCCGCACGCTGCAGAAAGAGGCGGCCGCGCTCGCCGCCGGGGGGGTGGGCTACTACCCCGCCTCCGATTTCGTCCACCTGGATGTCGGACGCGTCCGGTGCTGGTGACCCCGCGCCGCCGCGGTCAGGGAAGGCGGGGGGGCGTCTCCCTCAGGGCGCGGTCGAGAACCGGGTCCCTTCCGTAGAGATCTTCGAAAAAGCGGGCCGTCCCGTCGGGGTCGACGGCGGCCGTCATGTAGAGCAGGTGCAGAGGAACGGGCGTTTTCAGCCGCACGGTGTGCGTCCGCCCGGAGGATAGCAGCGCCTCGATCCCCTCCGGGGTGCCGCGGGGATCCCCCGAAAGCAGCCAGGCGGCGAGCTCGAGCGGCTTTTCGATGCGGATGCAGCCCGAGCTGAAACCGCGCTGCGCCCGGGAAAACAGGGCGCGCGAGGGGGTGTCGTGCAGGTAGACGGCAAAGGGGTTGGGAAACAAAAACTTCACCCGCCCGAGATCGTTGTGGGCCCCGGGGTCTTTCATCAGCCGGAAGCGGAAATCCCGGGCCGACAGGCTCGACCAGTCGATTCCCGCCGGGTCGAGCTCGGCCGCATCGGGCCCCCAGTGCTCGAAGACCCGGATCTTCTCGCGCCGGAGGTACCCGGGGTCCCGCCGCGCCTTGGGCAGGATGTCCTCCACGGCGATGCGCCGCGGGATGTTCCAGTCGGGGTTGAAGACGATGCGGTCGAGGCTGCTCGAGAAGACCGGCGTGCGCCGCACCACGCGCCCGGCCACGACCCTCATCTCCAGCGCCGGATCGCCGCCGGCCATCGCCGCGAGGTCGAAGCCGGGGATGTTCACGCGGATGTGGGGGTCCCCCAGATCGCGCGGCAGCCACCGCCAGCGCTCGAGGTTGAGCTCGAGCGCGCGGATACGGGCCGCAAGCGGGAGGTTCAGGGCCCCAAGCGTGCGGGGGCCGAGGCGGCCGTCGACCTCCAGCCCGTGGCGCCCCTGGAACCGCCGCAGCGCCGCTTCGAGCGCCTCCTCAGCCTCCCCGGATCCCTCGGGCAGGTCGCCCTCGCGCTTCAGCCGGGCGTGCAGGAGGGCGGCGGTTTCGCCCCCCTCGCCCTTCTGCCAGCGGGCCTCGTCGGGGAGCACCGGGAAGGGCCCTTCCCGCTCGAAGCCGCGATAGCGCGCGAGCGCCGCGCGCAACCGCGCGTACTCGGGGTGCGGCGGCCGGAAATCCGCCATCCCGGGGGCGACCTCGCCGGTTGCGATCGCCCGCTCGAGCGCGGGCAGGAAATCGGCCGCGTGCTCGAAGCCGACCACCCACTCGCTGTGCAGGGTTGCGGGGTTCACGCGCCCCGCCCGCAGGTGGGAGGCAAGGAGCAGGAAGGCGTCGGTGAGCAGAAAATCGAGGTCCGCGATGAACCCGGCTTCCGGAGGCGGCTCCCCGCTCTCCGCCTGCCGCAGCAGCTCCCGCAGGAGCCCGATGCGGTAAGCCCGGGGGTCCAGGCCGTCTTCCCCGACCGCTTCGAGGAAGGCGACGAGCGCGCGCGCGGCCGGGCGCGGGCCCTGGGCATCGCTCCAGGCCGGGGCGAAATCCCGGCGGGCATAGAAGGCCGGAAGCAGGGAAAGGCCGCAGATCATCTCACCGCGGCAATTCAAACCCCCGGAGGCGACGGCGGATTCGACCCGCGCGCGCATCTCGGCTGCAAGGGGGTCGTCCGCGGCGGCGGCAGCGGCGGCGGGGACAAAGGCGATGCACCCCAGGGCCGCAAGCACAACCCCGAGGAGCCGGAAAGAACCCCTTCCCGCCCGCAGCGGGAACTCGGCGCCGCGACGCGGACGCCGGGGCGGGGCGGGGGTTTTCCCCCTGTGCGCCGCACTCATCGGGTGGAGGCCCGCCGGGGTGAGCCGAGGGAGCGCCTTCAGGCGCCGGTTATGTCTTTGCCGCAGTGTTTACACACCTTGGCACGGCGCTTGATGACCTCGGCGCAGAAGGGGCATTCGCGGGTGAAATGCCGCTCGTGGATGCGGGCCACGGCCGCGTCCACTTTCTTCTGGATGGCCTCGCTCGGAAAGCGCAGGTTTCGCAACGGCTCGATCGCCTCCACCTCGCCGATGTCGCCGATCATCTCCGCCGCCTTCAGGCGCACGCGGGCGGGCTCGCCCGGGTCGAGCAAGAGCTTCAGCACCCCCGGCCCGTCCTTCGTGCCGTAGTACTCGGCGAGCAGGTTGAACCCGCGGATGATCGCTTCCTTTTCGGCCTCCTGCTGCGCGAGGACCGTCTCGTCCACGATCTGACCCTTCATGCCGTTCTCGCTGAAGACGGGCACGCATTCGAAGACGTCGGTCCCGGGATAGTTCATGCAACGATAGGAGGCATGGTGGGCGTAAGTCTCTTCGATGTGCTTCCAGCCCGAGCGGTAGAGTTCGCAGTGGTCGTTGAAACAGACGAAGAGGTAGGGCGTCCCCCAGCCGAGACCGTCGCCGAAGCGGATCGGCGGCTCTTCCCAGACGCTCATTTCCTCCCCGCAATGCGGGCACTTCGGCCGCGGCATGTTGAGGACCTTCTGCAGGACTTCTTCACGGCTTTCAAACATGCGCATTTCCTGAACGTTGAGGTTCGCTGCACGCGCAAATCGAATTACGGCCAAGGTAAGAAAGGCCGCAGGCAATGTCAAACGGGGCCCCGGCGCCTTGCGGGGGGCACGGCTCGGGCCCCCGGCGGCACACCGGCGGAAAAAAAAGCGGCGGGCGCCCGGCCGTGGCGGAGCCCGCCGCTTTCAAACCCCGCCCCCGGGTTCCGCCGAGGGCGCAATGGTGCGCCTTCAGCTTTCCCGCCCGCAGGCGGAACTGCAGGATTTGTAGCTTTCCAGGCAGCGCCGGGGGTTGGAAGAGCCCTCCAGGCACTCGACGAAACGGGACTCGCAGCCTGCGCTGCAGTCTTTGCGGTCTTTGGATTCGGCTTTCATCTTTTGATCCCTCCACACCCCTCTACGGGGAAGACCCCGGGAAGGGAAACAGGGGCGATTCGGCATCTCTCCGCTGGGAGGCGGGGTCGAGCATTCAAACAGGAACGCGCCGCCGCGGCGGAGTCGGAGGCGGGCCCGCAACCGGGTCCGCCGACGATCGAAAAATAATTCCCCTGCGGGAAAAGTCATCGCCCCGCCCGCCGGAAAGGGCCTGCACGACGAAAGCAAGGCCGCGCCCCGTCCGCCCAGGCCCTCCCCCGGAGGAGCGACACCGCCTCTGCAACCCCCATGCGGTTTGCTTGACAGGGGGAGACCGGGGGGTCAAAATGCTTTGAGTGTGCTTTTGATCTTCACGTTGGATGGCAGGCCGCAGACGTCTTGCACAGGCGATCTCGCGGCGAACGCTCCGCTCAAAATCTTCTTCGGGTGAAAGGAACCCTCTCATGAGCACACTCTGCCGCAACGCCGCCCTCAGGAATTGGGTCGATGAATGTGCGAGGCTCTGCCGCCCGGAACGCGTCGTCTGGTGCGACGGGTCCCGCGAGGAATACGATCGCCTGATGCAGGCCATGGTCGCCTCGGGTGCCGCCGTCCCGCTCAAGAAGAGGCCGCGGAGCCATCTCTTCCGCTCCGACCCGAGCGACGTCGCCCGCGTCGAGGACCGCACCTTCATCAGCACCCCCTCGCGCATCGAGGCCGGGCCCACCAACAACTGGATCGCCCCCGACGAACTCAAGCGGACGATGTCCGATCTCTACCGCGGCTGCATGGAGGGACGCACGATGTACGTGATTCCCTTTTCCATGGGGCCGCTCGGCTCGCCGATTTCCCGCTTCGGCGTCGAGATCACCGACAGCCCTTACGTCGTCTGCAACATGCACATCATGACGCGGGTGGGGAGCCGCATCCTCGAGGCCCTGGGGACCGACGGCGAGTTCATCCCCTGCCTGCACTCCGTCGGGGCCCCGCTGAAGAAGGGGCAAAAGGACGTCCCGTGGCCCTGCGCGCCGATGGAGCAGAAGTACATCGCCCACTTCCCCGAGGAGAACCTCATCTGGTCCTACGGCTCGGGCTACGGCGGAAACGCGCTGCTCGGCAAGAAGTGCCTCGCCCTGCGGATCGCCTCGGCGATCGCCCGGCGCGAGGGCTGGATGGCCGAGCACATGCTCATCCTGCGGTTGACGAGCCCCGAGGGCCGGCAGTTCCACATCACCGGAGCCTTCCCCTCGGCCTGCGGCAAGACGAACCTCGCCATGATCCAGCCCACGATCCCCGGGTGGAAGGCCGAGTGCCTGGGCGACGACATCGCCTGGATGAAGATCGGCCCCGACGGCCGCCTCTACGCCATCAACCCCGAGAGCGGCTTCTTCGGCGTCGCCCCGGGCACCTCCTACGAGTCCAACCCGGCGGCGATGGACACGCTCAAAGAAAACGTCATCTTCACCAACTGCGCCCTCACCGACGGGGGCGACATCTGGTGGGAAGGGATGGACGGCCCCCCGCCGGCGCACGCGATCGACTGGAAGGGGCGCGACTGGACGCCGGCAAGCCCGACCGAGGCCGCCCACCCGAACGCGCGCTTCACGGCCCCGGCGGCCCAGTGCCCGGTGATCTCCCCCGACTGGGAGAAGCCCGAGGGGGTCCCGATCGACATCTTCATCTTCGGGGGCCGAAGAGCCGGCGTGGCCCCGCTCGTGCACGAGGCCTTCGACTGGGACCACGGGGTCTTCCTGGGGGCGACCGCGGCTTCGGAGACCACGGCGGCGAACATCGGCGCGGTCGGCAACCTCCGGCGCGACCCCTTCGCCATGAAGCCCTTCTGCGGCTACAACATGGGGGATTACTTCGGCCACTGGCTCGAGATGGGGGACCGGCTGGGGAAGAACGCCCCGCGCATCTTCTACGTGAACTGGTTCCGCAAGAGCCCCTCGGGGAAGTTTCTCTGGCCGGGCTACGGCGAGAACAGCCGCGCCCTCAAGTGGATGTGCGACCGGGTGGCCGGCCGCGTCGAGGGCCGCCGCACCCCGATCGGCATCCTCCCGCGAGAGGAAGAGCTCGAGCTGCGGGGGCTTTCGATCCCGCACGACGACCTCGAGGAGCTTTTGCGCGTGGACACGGCCGCCTGGAAGGCCGAGCTTCCCGACATCGAGAAACACTTCGCCCAGTTCGGCGACCGCCTGCCCTCGAGGCTTGCCGAGCAGTTGAAGCGCCTGCGCGAGCGGCTGGGCTGAGGCCCGGAAACAACCTTCTACGGAGGAGAGGGAATGGAAGCGCTCGAGATCGTCGCCCGCCTGATGGAGCTCTCGGCGGTCACCGCGCCGAAGAGCAAGGGGGTCAACTTCGTCCAGACGCGGGTTCTCACCGGGAACGCGCTGCAGGAGCTCGCCGCCGCCATGGTGCGCTTCGGCGAGCGCACGGGGAAAAAGGACTTCGACCGCGACGCGCGCGGGGTCTCGCGCTCGGGGGCCGTGGTGCTGATCGGGCTGAAGGACGCCAAGCCGGTCGGCCTGAACTGCGGGGCCTGCGGCCACCCCGACTGCAAGAGCTTCGAGGCCCAGCCCAAGCGGGAGGGGGAGTTTTCCGGCCCGGCCTGCGCCTTCCGCCTGCTCGACATGGGCATCGCGCTCGGATCGGCGGCGAAGACCGCAAGCCTCTTCAACGCCGACAACCGCATCATGTACCGCATCGGCGCGGTCGCCCGCGACATGAAGCTCGTGGACTGGGATTTCGTGATGGGGATCCCGCTTGCGGCCGAGGGGAAGAACATCTTCTTCGACCGCTGAGCGAAACCCGCCTTCAGCCCCGGGAGGGGCCCTCCGCCCCCCGGCCGCAGTCTCGCCGGCCCGGGGGGCGGTGCCTTCCGTTCAGGAGCCCGAGCGCTCTCAGCCCCCCGGCCAGGATCGCCCCGTAGTGGCCGATCAGCGCGGTGTTGTTGTACCAGCAGCGGCAGCCGCGGCCGTTCGCCAGGCGTTCCCGCTCGCGCCGGAAGGCCTCCCCGTTCCAGACCGCGGAAAAGGTGCCCCCGCGAAGCGAGCCCACCCGCACGTGCTGTTCCAGGCAGGGGTAGACGTTTCCCCAGGGGTCGATGCGCGCCATGAGGACGCCGGCGAAGCAGGGCCGCTCGGGAACGCCTCCGCCCTCGGCGAGCGCCTCGATCCAGCGGCGCAGGTAGGGGTCGCCCGCAAGCGGGGTCCCCCCGATCTCGCGCTCGAGGACCTCGGGGTCCGGGTTCACGGCCTCCGGCTCCATCCCCGTGTAGAAGGCATCGGCGCAGTGGTGGAGCGGCTGGAAGAGAACATCGTCCGCGACCCCGGCCCAGCGGCGGTAGAAGGCACCCACTTCGTTCGCGTTGACCCCGGAAACGGTCATCCGCACCCGCAGGATCGGGGCGTCCTTGCCGCGCACGGAGAGAAAGTCCTCGATCCCCTTTTCCACCGCCGCATAGGCGCCCGGCCTGCCCCGCAGCCGGTCGTGACACTCGGGGCTCGCCCCGTCCAGGCTCACGGTGAGGCAGCGGGCGCCGCTATCGGCGACTTCGCTCTTGTACCGCTGGAGCAGAAGCCCGTTGGTGCACAGGTTGACCGACAGCCCCCTTGCGGCGAAGGCCTCGATGACCCGGAACACATCGGGGCGGACGAGCGGCTCGCCGCCAGCGATCGAGATCTGGTGCGTTCCGAGAGCGGCGAGTTCGGCGGCGAGCGCCCGGTATTCCGAAAGCCCCATCTCCTCCCGCCGGGCATCCCGCCAGCGCTGGCACATGCGGCATTCCAGGTTGCAACGGTAGGTCACGTCGAGCTCGGCGAGGTAGGGCCCGGCGGGGAGGCGCTCCCCCCGGGAATCCGCGCGCAGGTTGCGGCACGAGCCCCACAGCGTCCGGGCGAAGCCGGCCGAGCAGAGGATCTTGCGGTAGGTGGGGAAGTTGTGCAGTCTCATCCGCGAGCCTTCCGCGCGGGAAATTCATCGCTCAGTTAGACTATCCATCCCCGCGCGAAAATCAACTCGCCCCTCCCCCGCCTCCGGCGGTCTCGAAGGAAAGCGGCGCAAGCCCGGCGTGCACCCAGCGAAGGAGCGTCAGCACGTCGTAGACGGGCCGCCCCGTGGCCTCGCGCACCGACGCCGCGTAGGGCGGGAGGTTCGCGCACTCGAAGAGGATGGCGCGGATCTCCGGGTCGGCCGTGCACAGGTCCCGGCAGCGTTCCACGACCTCGCGGCGGACGCCCTCCGGGTCGATCCGGCCGGAGCCGGAAAAGATCGCCTCGCGAAAGCAGGGCGCGTCCTCGAGCCCGGCAATCGCAAGGCGCCCGGGTGTCCCCCCGGCGACCCGGATGTGCTCCTCGCCCAGGTTGGAAGCGTCGGCCGTGACGACCCCGATGCGGCCGCGGTCCCCCAGCGCGCGCTCGATCAGCGGCAGCTGCAGCAGGCTCGAGGTGAAGACGGGCACCGGCAGGGCGCACGCGAGCTCGCGCTGGAAAAGGACCATGAAGCCGCAGGTGGTCCCCAGCGCCTCGGCGCCCTGCCGCACGAGCCTCAGGCCCGCCGCGACGAACGGTTCCACGATCCCCGGGTCCCGCTTTCGGATCAGCCGCTCGAGCGTCGCCCCGCGGACGGTCTCGAAGAGGACCGGGAAGGGGTAGCTTGCGGGGTTCCCCGCATCGCCCGGGATCCGCCGGATCGCGGCGTCCATCTTCAGGATGCCGATCCTCGCGGAACCCGGCGCTTTCGGTTCGTCCATGGCGGGCTTTTAACATCCCCCAGGAGAGCGAGGCAACGGCCCCAAGCTTGAGGGTACAAAGCGGCTTCCGTCTTCAAGAGGCCGAAAGGCCGATAGGAATGGTCGATTCGGCGGAGTGTCTTTTTCTACATGCAACTGCGCCGGAGGTTTCTCAGATTCGAGGGGCCACAGCCCCAATGAGGCCGGAGCACAAAGGCTCCGGAAAACCACGGTCGAGTTGAGCCCTGCATCGGACCACGTGATCCCTTCAATGAGGCCGGAGCACAAAGGCTCCGGAAAACTGCTTCCGTCCGTGTAGGCGCGCAGATTCTGGATGTGCTTCAATGAGGCCGGAGCACAAAGGCTCCGGAAAACCGTATCCGCGAGCCTGAGATCCGGAACGTATTTCTCGCTTCAATGAGGCCGGAGCACAAAGGCTCCGGAAAACGCCGCAAAGCGGGCGGCAATTCCTCAAGCTCAAGCCGGCTTCAATGAGGCCGGAGCACAAAGGCTCCGGAAAACTCGCCACATCGATTGCCGCCGCTACTATCACTGCCTGCTTCAATGAGGCCGGAGCACAAAGGCTCCGGAAAACGCGAGACGGCTCAGTGATCGGCGGCGGCGGTTCATTGCTTCAATGAGGCCGGAGCACAAAGGCTCCGGAAAACCTCTCGCCCTTTTGCTTGCTCTTGCTGCCCCCGAAGGGCTTCAATGAGGCCGGAGCACAAAGGCTCCGGAAAACCTCTCGCCCTTTTGCTTGCTCTTGCTGCCCCCGAAGGGCTTCAATGAGGCCGGAGCACAAAGGCTCCGGAAAACCCTTCGCGGTCGTCTCCCTGTGAGCCTCCGCGACGTGAGCTTCAATGAGGCCGGAGCACAAAGGCTCCGGAAAACGACGAGCACCTCCCGGCAGTGAGAAAGGACCGCCTGGCTTCAATGAGGCCGGAGCACAAAGGCTCCGGAAAACGTCATCTGATCGACACGGGCGACCTCATCGAGTGGCGGCTTCAATGAGGCCGGAGCACAAAGGCTCCGGAAAACCTCTACACGGGCACGAGCACGCAGAGCGTCTGCGCGCTTCAATGAGGCCGGAGCACAAAGGCTCCGGAAAACCTCCAACAATCCCGCTTCCGTCGCCGGTTCCATCTGCTTCAATGAGGCCGGAGCACAAAGGCTCCGGAAAACTACCGCTTCGAAAATTGCATCGTGGGGAATTACTCGCTTCAATGAGGCCGGAGCACAAAGGCTCCGGAAAACTAGCAATTTCAGCTCGCAACAGCAGCGATCTGATCGCTTCAATGAGGCCGGAGCACAAAGGCTCCGGAAAACTCCGTGAGCATTTGGCGGAGAGAGTAATCGAGGAGGAGCTTCAATGAGGCCGGAGCACAAAGGCTCCGGAAAACATGACGCGCAATGAGGTGCGTGCGTTGGAAAACCTGCTTCAATGAGGCCGGAGCACAAAGGCTCCGGAAAACGTTCCGGGGCGCGCCTGTACCCAAGGTCATCATGACGCTTCAATGAGGCCGGAGCACAAAGGCTCCGGAAAACATACCGATTCACTGCTTGAAGTTGCCGATTTTCAAGGCTTCAATGAGGCCGGAGCACAAAGGCTCCGGAAAACATTGTACGACCTGTCTCTGACCCCATACACCAACTTGCTTCAATGAGGCCGGAGCACAAAGGCTCCGGAAAACGCTCGGGGGAGTTGTCTTCCCCGCCCTCGTGGTCGGGGCTTCAATGAGGCCGGAGCACAAAGGCTCCGGAAAACTCCGCAGCGTATGCGTCGCCTGATCCAGCGACTCGCTTCAATGAGGCCGGAGCACAAAGGCTCCGGAAAACTGCAGATCCGTCAGCGCCGGATTATCTTTATCGAAGGCTTCAATGAGGCCGGAGCACAAAGGCTCCGGAAAACGTCGCGCTCTACGGCATGTCGGATCAGGCGGCCGTGCAGGCTTCAATGAGGCCGGAGCACAAAGGCTCCGGAAAACAAGCGCGCTGCGGAACAGCTCGCCGCCGAGGTCGAGCTTCAATGAGGCCGGAGCACAAAGGCTCCGGAAAACCTGGACAACCAGATCGTTGCCAGGGAAAAGGAGATGCTTC
>JBBFLI020000024.1:0-61774 GCA_037481615.2 Desulfobacterales bacterium | reverse complement strand
ATGTTCTGGCGGCTGGAACTGCCGCGGTTGCTGAAATTCCGGCGTCGCCGCCGCCCCGATCCATGCCGGAAAAGGCGCCGGCCTGCTGGCCCGACGGATTCCGGCCGCGTGCATCGTGGGAGGATGCCCGGAGATCGGAGCCCTCCCGAGGTTGGCCCGGTTCCGGACGCCCGGCGCCCCGCTCGGCGCCGCCGCGGTTGATCTCCTGCCGGTTCGAATCCGTGCGCCCACGGTAGTTTTCCCTGGATTTCACCGCCTCGTCGGTCGACACCCGGTGATATTTCTGGCCGGTCGCCTGGTCCCGGTAGGCCACTCCCTTGCGGTGTTCGGGGTTGTGCTGCCAGTTGCCCTTGCCGCCTTGATATTGCGTCGCGTATTTCCCTCGATTGATGCTGTTGTTGATATGGGTGTTGCGGTTGACATCCACATCTACATCGCCGCCGTGCCAATTGCAGTTGGCCCAGGCATAGCCCCAGGCCGCCCCCACCGCCATGCCGGCGCCGAAGGAGAGAAGCGCCGCCCCCGCCGTGTAGCCGGGGGGGTAAAAATAGGCCGGCGGGTAGGCCGGATAGGACCATGTGCCGTAAACGACGGTCGGGTTGTACGTCGGCACATAAACGACCTGAGGGTTGGAGGGCGCGATGACGATGGTCTCCTTTTCGACGACCAGCTGCTGCTCGGCGGTGGTCTTGAGGGTGCCGGCGTCGACGGCCTTTTTTCGCAACCGCTGAATGGATTCCATGACCTCCTTCTGCTGCGCCAGAAATGCGTCCCCGAGCTTCTGGGTCCAATCGAGCTTCTCGCTCATCATGGAAAGCACCGGGGGGAAGTTGACGAGGGACTTGACGCTCGGATCCCAGTTCTGCTTCTCCAACGCTCCCGTCAATTCACCCCCCTTGAGTTCCTTGTTTTGCTTTGTCCACCGGTCGGCCTGGACGATTTCGAGCGGGTAGGTCGACGCCATCAGGACTTGGGCCAGAAGGGAATCGGGATAAAGAGCGATGGGGGCCAGAACCTGTTCCAGTTCCTCCGGCTGGAAGAGGGCCTGCTCGGGCGGCTGCCCGAAGGCCCCCGGTGCGGTCGTCGTCAGGAATGCGAGCAGCACCCCAAGCCCCCGAAGGCCTTTCCGTTTGTGATCGCGGAGTTTCATGGCATCCCCTTGGTCTTGCCGCCTTCGTCGTGTCGGCGGCGATGCCGAAGTCTGCAGGAAACGCTTCTTCTCATTTCTCGAGTTTGGTGATCTTGGCGCCCTGCAGGCCGACCCCGGCCATCAGGCCTTTCTGATCGAAGAAAAAGGCATAAACATCGGATTGGAGCGTGGTGGTCGTGAGGGCGGTCGCTGCGCCCACATCGACGACGACGATGTTGGGGCCGACGCCGATCTCCCAGCCGTCGCTTTTGTCCAGATAAGCCAGCGCGGCGTCGGTCATGAAAAAGAGGGCGTAGCCGTACTTCTGGAGTCCGGCCTGCAGCCCGTAAGAGGCGGCAACCGTGTTGTAGTAGGCGACCGTATTGCCCTCTTTGATCAAAGCGCCCTCGCCGTATTGCCCACCGACGATGAACCCCCCCTTGACGATGCCCGGAAAGACGAGAACGCCTTTCGCCTTTTCGGCAAGGGCTTTGGCGGCAGGGGACTTCGCGTAGAGAATCTCGAGCGCTTTTCCGGCATCCCGATCGATTTCGGCGGTCGAGGCTGCCGCTGCGGAATCGGGGAGCCCGAGCGCGCATACGCCGAAGACGAAGATGAAGCAGGCGGCGACAACACCGATGGATTTCATCATGGCATCCTTTCTTTTCGCGGCCTACTTCCCCGACTTGATCAGCGGGATCTCGGCGGCAAGTCCGTAATAGAGAGCGGCCTGGATCTTGTTCTCGATCTGAAAATAGCGCGCCACCTTGACCTCGGGCAGCGCCTGGCGGAACTTCGGGAGGTAGGCTTGGCGAAGCTTCAGCCCCGCCTCCTCGATGGAGAGGAGCTCGTCCAGCAGCTTCTTGGCCGCTTCGTCGCTCATGTTGGCGTAGGTATCCGCGTAGTCCTGGATCAATTTTGCGGTCCGTTTGCGCAGCAGAAAGAGCTCATCTTGATACTGTTGATAGACCGGCCAGAACGCCTTGGCTTCGGCCTCGCTCAGCTGCATGTTCTCGGCGACAAGGAGCTTTTTGTCGGTGCGGATCTTCTCGAGGACGATCTGCATGGTATCCGACGGCTTCTCCTGGGAGGCCGCAGGCAAAACCCCCAGCAACGCGATGAACCCCAATACCCCGGCAACAAATGCCTTTCTTGATCCCATGGCGTCTTCCCTTTCGTGCGTGGGCGACCCCGCCCAAGGGTGGGCCTCGCCCGAAAAATTCATTCTTGCAACTCGCGACCCGGTCGATTCCTACCAAGGGTGCCGCGGGGTCATAAATAAGACCTTGGTCCTATACCGGGATCAGGCGGCATGGAGGAGGCTTTCGGTGTCCATCGATCGTCGATTCCCCTTGCGAAGAGGGACTGCCGCAATGATCTTGGGATCGATTTCGGCGGCCGGGCCGGTCGTCTTGGGGTCAAAGGGCGCCAGCGGTGTCGTCGATGAATCGGGGGCCCGGGATGAGCCGCAGACCGAAAAAAATCGACACCGAACGCCGCCCGGATACTTCTCGAGGCCTCCCGCCGCCTGGGCACGGGGGGCGAGGGGTTGAACCAAAAAGAGAGCGGTCCTCGCCGCCTCGTGTCTCAGCAGGGTCCGCAGGAGATGCCGCGTGAAGGCGGCCGAGGCGGACGAGCCGTGCGGGGCGCAAGTGGGGAGTCGGGTTCCCGGGTACCGGACCGGACGGCCCCCCGGATCCCCCCCCGGCGGCCGAAGGAGGGGGCGATGCGTGCGATGAGGAAACTTTCGCTCCTGGTGGCCATGCTGCTGGCCGGGGCCGCCGTTCAGGGAGGGGGGTGCGGCATGTGGACCCAGAACCCGGATCCTGTCCCCGCCGGCTCAAGCCATGCCCGGGCACGCCCAATTGCGTCTCCTCGCTCAGCAGCGACCCCGGGCACGCGATCGACCCGATCGCCTTCAGCGGCCCGGCAGCGGAGGCCCGCCGCAGGCTGCATGACATCATCCGCGCCATGCCCCGGGCCAAGATCGTGGACGAGCAGGACGACTACCTGCGTGCGGAATTTCAGTCGCTGCTCTGGCGGTTCGTCGACGATGTCGAGTTTCTCATCGACGAGGAGCACAACCGCATCCAGGTGCGCTCGGCATCACGGACCGGCTACTGGGATTTGGGGGTTAACCGGCGGCGGGTCGAGGAGATCCGGCGCCGGATGGCCATGAACGCTTCAAAGGAGGCCGAGCCATGAAGGAGGACTTTTCGGCTCTGGACCGCCCCGAGGTGGTGCGGTTTCTTTTTCACCCCCGGCGCGATCCGGGCGGACCGTCGCCGGCGACCGACCCGCCGTCGATCCCCGGTCTGGTCGAGGTTCTGCTGCCGGTCGACGACGGGGTCGAAGTCGGGGCCCGCTTTCACCTCGGCGCCCGCTGTTACCCCAACATTCTTCTTTTCCACGGCAACGGCGAGATCGCAGCCGACTACGACGAGTTGGGTCCGATCTACCATCGGTTGGGGATCAATTTTCTGGTATTCGACTACCGCGGCTACGGCCGCTCAAGCGGCGGTCCCACCGCAACGGCCATGATGCGGGACAGCCACGTCCTGTTCGCCCGGGCTGAGCAGTGGTTGCGATACCGCTCCTTCTCCGGCCCGCTCATCGTCATGGGCCGCTCTCTGGGCAGCGCATCCGCTATCGAGCTCGCCGACACGTATCCGGACCGAATCGCGGCGCTGATCGTCGAAAGCGGATTCGCTTTCGCCTCGCCGCTGCTCAGACGCCTGGGGATCGACCCGGCGGCGATCGGCTTTGAAGAGGAAACGGCCTTCCGGCACATCGAAAAGATCGGCCGCTGGCAAAAACCCCTGCTCGTCATCCACGCCGAGCATGACCACATCATCCCCTTCGCGGACGGCCGGGCGCTCTACGAGGCCTCTCCCGCCGCCTGCAAACGGCTGCTCGCCATCCCCGGGGCCGACCATAACACCATCCTGGCCGTCGGTTTCGCGGCTTACTTCGAGGCGATCGCCGAGTTCGCCGCGGCGGTCGTTCACCACAGCAGCCCTTGATCCAGGTATTTCCCAATAGCCTGCGCGCGTTCCCGCCGGTCGGCGCGGCCAGGCAGGGCTCGATCTGCTCTGCGGCCAGCTCGGTCGGGGGGAGCCTCTTTTTCATGGGGACCTCTCTCTCCCGGGGCACGGGGATACGAGAGAGGCCCGGGGCGGATCTCCTCGCGGAAGAAAGCCGCTTCGCCCGGCACTTCTCTTGGCAACGGCTTTTTCGGCCCGCGTGGTGAGGTGAGGAACGGAATTGCGATGGAGGATCGCCGCCGAGACCGACTCCTCGCCATCGCAAATCCAACAACCCAAGGGCTCCTCATTTTCAGCCCTTGTCAGCAGAAACGAAGGGGGGGGATAAAATCGGCATCATCGGTGAACGCCCGGTCGGCTGTTGATTTCCACGCCGGTCGCTGCTTTTCACAAGCCTTGGGTCATCCTCGAACGGGAAAAGAAGTGATGAATAAACCCTCGAACCCGATGTCCTGGGGGCGAATGAAACAAAAAACGAGCAGACCCCGCCTGGACCCGAGGGCACGGGGCCTGTTTGCGCCCGCTCCGGAAGCCTGCTCCTGCGCAGCAAGCCCGAAAACCTCGAGCGCCCTCGGACAATGTCTCGGGCCGGGGCGATTCTTTCGGTCATCTTTTTATGCCTCCCCGGCCCGAATCCGAGCGCCTTCCTTGACGTGCCGGTGCCGGGCAGCTTGAGCCGCCGGGTGCCCGGTACCTTTCCGGTGTTTCCCCTCGTGATACTGCCTGACCGCCCTCGACTTCACCATGGCCGCCGCCCCGGCGGCGATCGAGCCGCACGAAGGACCAGAGGGATGGTTGGCAAACCCCGATTTGTGAATTACAAAGTGGAACCTGACCGGCAACAAGCGGCCCGCAACCCGCCCGGGGGACGCCGAAGTGTTGAAGGCGACGGCGGCCGAAAAGAGATGGGAGTAAATCCAGCGGCGGGGAAATGATATGGAAATGGACGTCCCCTATTTTATTCTCGCGGCACTCATCTTCGCCGGGGCCTTTTTGTTCTCCGCGGTGGGCCACGGGGGCGCCTCGGGCTATCTCGCCGCCATGGCGCTCATGGGGGTTTCCCCCCAGGTGATGAAGCCGACCGCGCTCGCCTTGAACATCCTGGTGGCCGCGATCGGCACGTTCCAGTATTGCCGCGCCGGCGCCTTCTCTTGGCATCTCTTCTGGCCATTCGCCGTGGCCTCCTCGCCCTTTGCCTACCTGGGGGGAACCCTCACCCTGCCGGGGCAGGTCTACAAACCGCTGGTCGGGGCCGTCCTCATCTATGCGGCGTGGCGCTCCTTTCACACGGCCGACCGGCAGCAGAAGGTCTCCGGCGCCCGTCCCCACCGGGCGCTTCTGCTCTTGGCCGGCTCCGCCCTCGGGTTTCTCTCCGGTCTGACCGGTGTGGGGGGCGGCATCTTTTTGAGCCCGCTGCTCCTCTTTCTGCGCTGGGCCGAGGTGAGGGTCATCTCGGGCATCGCCGCCGCCTTTATCCTGGTCAATTCGGTCGCCGGGCTGGCAGGCGTCATGGCCGCGGCGCCGCAGTGGCCCGCGGCCCTGCCCTACTGGGCGGCGGCCGCGGGCGCCGGGGGTCTTGTCGGAGCGGAATACGGCAGCAGGCGGCTGGGCAACCCCGCCATCCAGAAGCTCCTGGCGGGGGTGCTCCTGATCGCCGGTGCGAAAATGATCGCCGCATAGGGGACAGCAGGGATCAGATCTTGGGATGATCGCGCTCCGCCCGCTGTTCCCGGCGAGCGGCAAGCCCGGCGCCGAGCTCGGGGTCGAGAAAGTGGAATCCGGCCTTCACGGCCGCACGGGGGCGGGGCCGGAGCAGTCGTTTTCAGGGCCGCTGAGCAAAAAGGCGCCGGATCTTGAGCCGCTCGATGGGATGAAAAACCGCGCCTGGTCCAGGAGGGTGACGGCCTTCGCTTAGCCTCGAGCGTCTCGGCAGAGGTCCCGATGTGCGGGTGAACCCCTTCCTCACCGCATCGCGGGATCGCCCCCCGCGAGATGCCGGCGGACCTCATGATCCATTCAGGTCTCACCGCAATGGGAAGCGGCGCGCCCGGAGGGGCTCGACCCCCCGGCCTGCGGATTCGAAGACAGGATGTCGATCGGCGCCGAAAATTGACCCGCTGTCGGCATCCAATCTCGACCCCCGCCCGCGCATGGAAGTTTTCAGCTCAGAGCCGGCCGGAGCAATCGTTTCAGGCGGTGCGGTGTTTCATCCGCCGGGAGTCGCTTCCGGTTTCCAGGATTCCACCCCGATGCGGGAGCCGGTCGAGAGCGATCGCTTCGTTCCGCTGCGCGGGCTGGAGGATTTGAGCCCCGGGGGCGTCAGCCGATTGCGCAGGCGCGCTCCGGCTCTGAAGCCTTTCTTCCGGTCGGCCGATACCCTGGATCAACACCGGCGGGAATTGCGGGCTGATTTCTTCCGCCGCGTTTCCACCGGCCCGCTTGAGGGGCTCAACAGCAAGATCAAAAGACTTTTGACGGCAAGCTTACGGAGTGCGGGGTATGACTTATTTCACCCTGCGCCTCGGGTTTCCCCACGAGGGCACCCCGGCATTCGCCGGATGAACCAAGATTATCCCTATCACCATGGGGGAACTACGCAGGAAGGACCTTCTCTTTTGCTGCGGCACCGGCGCGCCGCAGCAGCATGAACAGCACCAGCGCTGCCGCGGACATCCCCAGAAGGATGTAAAAGGCCTTTGCATATCCGGCCGGGCCCTCCCAGCGGACGACAAGCCCCATGACCGGGGGGATGGCAAAACCGCCGAACGCCCCGAGCCCGCCGATGATCCCGGCGGCCCCGCCGACGGCCCGGGGCGTGAATTTGGGCGCCAGTTTGAAAACCGCGGCGTTTCCGAAACCCATGCCCAGCGCCAAAATCATTTCGCCCAAAACCGCTGCCGGGAGGGAGGTTTCCACCATCGTCATGATCAGGGCGCCCAATCCGACGGTTCCCAGGGAAAGCGCCGCCACGGCTTCCCCGCCCAGCCGGTCGGAGGCCACCCCGCCGGCCACCCGCAGCAGGCTCGCCGAGAGCGAGAACACGGCCGTCAGCAAACCGGCCCGGACCAGCCCGGCGCTGAAATAATCCGCCCAGTAGGAGGGTAGCCAGACCGTCAGGGCGATGAACCCGCCGAAGGTGACAAAGTAGAAAAAAGTCAGAACCCACGTGCGCCAGTCCGCCCCGGCCCGGCGGATGGAATCCATGGCCCTGCCGGTCGGAACCAGTTCCTCCCCGCATGCCAGGAGCAGGGCCTGCGGGTCGATCGCCAGGCCCATTTCCTTGTACTGGAAATACGGGGCGTCCTTCATGCACAGCGCGATCAGCGCCGTCATCAGCAGCAGAACCGCCAGCCAGAGCACGTAGGCGGCCGTGAAACCGAAGGTGGCCGCCAGAAAGGGCAGAAGCAGCGCAAACATCCCGGGAGCAAGATTCCCCAGCCCGCCGTAAAGCGCCAGGGCCGTCCCCTGCTTGCGCTGGGGATACCAATAGGAGACCGCCGGCACCCCGACCGAAAAGACGGCGATGCCGCAGCCGCTCAACATGGCAAAGACCAGGAAGAGCGGGTAATGCGAAAGCGTCAACGGCCCTCCCCGACCGAAGAGAATCGTGATGCCCGCAACGCCGGCCGCCGCCAGCAGCAAGAGGATCAGGATGAGCCTCTTCCCGCCGAAGCGGTCTACCAGCGCTCCAAAGGGAATCCGCAGCAAGGAGCCGGTGAGAGAGGGCGAGGCCGCCAAAAGCCCCATCAGGAAGGGGCCGGCGTCCATGGTTTGGCGAAGCTTCGGCAAGACCGGCCCGAAGGCCGACACACCGGCAAAGCCCATGAAGAAGGCGAGCGTCGTCCACGCCAGCGCCGCACGCGGGCTGGAGGCCGCGTAGCAGACATTCTCATCTTCCGCCATAGGGTCTAATCCCGAGGACTTTGCGACGCCCGGTTTCGTGGCCGTGCCGCCGTGGCGGGACCGCGGTCATCCTCTTTCAAGTTTTTCCGAACCCGCAAAAAGCTGGCGGCGGCGATGGCTTCGTCGGAAGCTCCGGGTCAGGGTGCGGGCGTCTCGCGCCGCAAGACGCACGCAAGGTGCGCCGCAGCGACCGCGGGGTGATGCGCAACGCAGAGACGGGGCTTCCGGCGAAACCGTCTTCATGCCGTCACCCGCCGCCGGAACAGGAGCGGTCGCCGGAACAGGTAATAGACCGGAACGCTCCAGATGTGGATCAGCCGGCAAAAGGGCGAATAGGCCAAAAGCGTGAACGCCGCCAGGATGTGCAGCTTGTAGCGCAGAGGCACCTCGGCCATCAGGGCGGGGTCGGGCTGAAAAATCAGAATGCCGCGGATCCACGGGGCGATCGAGTCCAGCACGTTGAAGCCGCCGACGAAGACGTCGTAGGTGCCCACCCCGGTCACGAAGATCAGCCCGCCGAGCGTGATGAAATCGCTTGCGGCGGACATCAGGCGCACCCGTTTCACGAAGAGCCGGCGCGCTAGCAACAGCACGGCCCCCGTGAAGGCCGCACTCCCGACCACCCGGCCGGCGAGGTGGGCGAGAGCCGTGTGCGCGACGCTGTCGATCCCCACCGCGTCGTAGACGCCCTGCGGGACCAGCAGCCCGACGGCGTGGCCGGCGAGCGTTCCCAAGACCCCGAAATGGAATAGATAGGAGCCGATGAAGAGATGTCTTTTTTCGATCAGCTCGCTCGAACGGGCGTTCCAGGCGTAGCGGTCGGTGACGTAGCGGTAGGCGTGCCCGACCGCGAAGATGGCGAGACACAGGTAGGGGTAGGCCACGAAGGCGACCAGGTCGATCGTGCTCATCCATCACTCCTTAAACGGCTGCGGGCGTACGATCCGGGTCGTCCGGGGGCGCCGGGACCGCGCCCGCATCCGGCAGCATCTCCTTCAGGATCTCCAGGGGCACGGCGTAGATCGACGGGCTCTCGGTCAGGCGGCCGAGAAGAAGCGGTACGGCGCTCAGGCACCAGGCCACTTGAGGATCCTGCGCCGCCTCCGGGGCGACCGACAGGAATTCGAGCATGAGCGGCAGATAATCGGGCAGTTCGTTGACGGCCGGCTCGAAACCGCTGCGCCGATAAAGTGCGAGCAGTCCGGCCAGGGCCCGGCCGCGCTCCTCGCGGTTCCCCAGAAGATGGTCGGTGAGGTTCAGGCTGGCCTCGGGGCGCATGTCGAACAGCGCCGTGTAACGCGCCTGCTGGCTGAGCAGGGGTTCGGTCTCGAGGTAGGCCAGAAACTCTGCAAGCCGCTTCCCGAGGTGCGGCGGCTGCAGCCCGGCCGCCGCCTCCGCGAGCTCCGGAGCGGCCGCCGAGAGCGCCTCTTCCGGATAGCTCAGGCAAACGGAAAGAAGTTTGAACAGCACCCTCTTTTCCTCCGCTCTCATGGGTACCCGCAGCTTCCCTGCTGAAGGTAGGCGCCGGCGTCGTCGCCGCGGCCGGCCGTGGGCAGGACGAACCGCTCGCTGAAGGAAGCCAGGGCCAGCAGCCGATACATCGCTTGAGCCGCGGCGGCATCCAGGCCCACCGACGCCAGCACGTCAAGGGGGGCGGACTCGTTGAGCCGGCCGGCGCGCATGTAGGTCCGCAGCGCCGCCAGCCGCTTGAGCGCCAGACGCACCGGCCCCTCGTCGCCGGCCGTGAGCAGGTTGGCGAGATAGGCCGCGGGGATCCGCAGCGCGTCGATCGCTTCCTCCGACCCCCGGGAATCCACGGCAGTGCTGACCGGGCTCAGGGGCGGGACGTACCAGACCATGGGCAGGGTGCGGAACTCCGGGTGCAGGGGCAGCGCGACCCGCCACTCCTTGATCAGGCGGTAGACCGGCGAGCGGCGGGCGGCCGTCAGCCAATTCTCGGGGATGCCCTGGCGCACGCTCTCTGCTGCAACCGCCGCATCGTGCGGGTCGAGCAGGATCTCGAGCTGCGCCGGGTAAAGGGCCTTGGGGTCGGCGACGGATGCCGCTTCCCGGATCCGGTCCGCGTCGTAGAGCAGGACGCCGATGTAGCGGATGCGGCCCACGCAGCTGTGGCCGCAAAGCGTCGGCAGCCCGGCCTCGGTGCGCGGGAAGCAGAAAATGCACTTCTCGGCCCGTCCCGTCTTCCAGTTGAAGTAGGTTTTCTTGTAGGGGCAACCCGAGACGCAGAAGCGCCACCCGCGGCAACGCTCCTGGTCCACGAGCACGATTCCGTCTTCCTCGCGCTTGTAAAGGGCGCCGGAGGGGCAGGAGGCGACGCAGGCCGGGTTCAGGCAGTGCTCGCACAGCCGCGGCAGGTAGAGCATGAAGACCCGCTTGAACTGCAGGTAGGCGGCATGGTCGAGTCCGCGGAAGTTGACGTCCCCGCCGCCGGTCTCGGCCACCCCGGCGAGGTCGTCCTCCCAGTTCGGGCCCCAGGTGATCTCCATGCCGGCGTCGTTCAACTGGGAGCGCGGCCGCAGCGAAGGCTGATGGTTCTTCTTGGGGCTGTCGATCAGCTTTTCGTAGTCGTAGGTCCAGGGCTCGTAGTACGCGTCGATCGTCGGCAGGTCGGGATTGTGGAAGATCCCCGCCAGCCGGCGCGCCTTCGTGCCGGCCCGAAGGGTGAGCCGGCCGCCCTTCAACCCCCAGCCGCCCCGGTGGAGCTCCTGGTCCTCCCATTTCTTCGGGTAGCCGATTCCGGGTTTGGTCTCGACGTTGTTGAACCACATGTACTCCGCGCCCTTGCGGTTGGTCCAAACGTTCTTGCACGGGATGCTGCAGGTGTGGCAGCCGATGCACTTGTCGAGGTTCAAGACCATCGCGAGCTGGGCTTTAATCTTCATGCCACGGCACCTCCCCCGCCTTGCGCACCACGATCAGCTCGTCGCGCTGGGAGCCGACCGGGCCGTAGTAGTTGAACCCGTAGCTCAACTGCGCGTAGCCGCCGATCATGTGGGTCGGCTTGACCATGATGCGCGTGACGCTGTTGTGGGTGCCGCCGCGCTTGCCGGAGAGAGGCGAGCCCGGCGTGTTGATGAGCCGCTCCTGGGCGTGGTACATGAAGGCCTTGCCCCGCGGGATGCGGTGGCTGACCACGGCCTTGGCCATCACCACCCCGTTGACGTTGAAGCACTCCAGCCACTCCGAATCCTTCACCCCCAGCGCGGCCGCGTCCTCGTTGTTGATCCAGATCGCCTCCCCGCCTCGGAAGAGCGTCAGCATGGTGAGCGTATCCGAGTAGGTGCTGTGGATGGACCATTTCGAGTGGGGCGTGAGGTAGTTCAGCACCAGCTCCCGGCGGGGGTCGCGCTTGACCCCGACCGCTCCGAGGGAGGCCATGTCCAGCGGGGGGCGGAAGAGCGGCAGCCCTTCGCCGAAAGCGAGCATCCAGGGGTGGTCGAGATAGAAGTGGGCGCGGCCGGTCAGGGTCCGGAAGGGCACCTTCTGCTCGATGTTGATCACGAAGGGCGAATAGCGGCGCTCCTCGGATTCGATCCCGCTCCAGACGGGGCTCGTGATGATCTTGCGCGGCTGGGCATTGAGGTCCTCGAAGCTGAAACGCTCGCTCCGGCGGGCGGCGCTCAGATGGGATAGCGAAAGCCCGGTGCGCTTCTCCAAGGGTACCCAGGCCTTCATGGCGACCGCCCCGTTCGTTTCCGGGGCGAGCATGAGGATGGCCTCGGCCACCTGCTTGTCGGTCTCGAGCGAGGCCATCCCTTGGCTCACCCCGGGCGCGGTGACGCACCCGTTGCGTTCCTTGAGTTCGGCGACCTCCTCCGCGGCCGGCCACATGAGCCCCTTCGAGCCGATGCCCGGATTGGAGGCGAGCGGGCCCAGGGCCGTCATCATGCGGAAGACGTCGGCGTAGTCGCGGTGGACCAGCGAGAGGTTCGGCAGGGTCTTGCCGGGCACGGGCTCGCACTCGCCCTTGCGCCAGTCGCGCACCTCGGCCTGGGCGATCTCCCCGGGGCTGTCGTGCAGGAGCGGAGAGGCCACCAGATCCCGCTCCCCCTTGAGGTGGACGGCGGCCAGTTCGGAAAATTTCCCGGCGATCGTCTTGAACTGGTCCCAGTTGGTGCGCGCCTCCCAGGGCGGGTCGATCGCCGGGTTGAAGGGGTGGATGAAGGGGTGCATGTCGGTGGTGTTGATGTCGTGCATCTCGTACCAGCCGGCGGCCGGCAGGGCCACGTCGGCGTACATGGCGCTCGTGGACATCCGGATCTCGAGCGTCACCAGCAGATCGAGCTTTCCCTCCGGCGCCCTCTCGCGCCAGTTGACCTCGGAGGGCCGCACGCCGCTCTCCGTGTTCATGACCGCGCTTTCGACACCCAGGAGGTGCTTCAGAAAGTACTCGTGTCCCTTGGAGCTCGCTCCGAGCAGGTTCGCCCGCCACAGGAAAAGCACCCGCGGGAAGTTGGCCGGGTCGTCCGGGTCCTCGACCGCAAAACGCACATCGCCCTTCTTGAGCCGCGCCACCACGTGGGCGATGATCTCCGCATCGGTCTTGCAGCCGGCCGCGGCCGCCTCGGCCACGAGCTGGGCCGGGTTGCGGTTGAACTGCGGGTAAGAGGGCAGCCACCCCAGTCGTGCGGCGATGACGTTGCAGTCGGCCGGGTGGCGCGGGATCCCTCCCCGGGCGAGCGGTGAGAGCAGGCCGGCGACGTCCAGCGTATCGTAGCGGTACTGGTCGGTGGCGAAGTACCAGAGCGAGGTCCCGTTCTGCTGGCGGGCCGGACGCCGCCAGTCGAGACCGAAGGCCACCTGCGACCAAGCCGCCTGGGGCCGGACCTTCTCCTGGCCGACGTAGTGGGCCCAGCCGCCGCCGTTCACCCCCTGGCAGCCGCACAGGGTGGTGAGGTTCAGGACGGCGCGGTAGATCATGTCGCTGTGGAACCAGTGGTTGGTCCCCGCCCCGAGAAAGATCATGGACTTGCCGCGGGTTTTTTCGGCGTTGTCGGCGAATTCGCGCGCGACGCGGATGGCGTCGGCGGCCGGGACCCCCGTGATGGCCTCCTGCCAGGCGGGAGTGTAGGGCTGCGGGTCGTCGTAGCCCGCAGGATAATCGCCCGATCCCGGGTTGGCCTCGCGGCGCCGCACCCCCAGGTGCGCCGCCAGGAGGTCGAACACCGTGGTGACTGTCAAAGACCCCGAGGGCGTCGCCACCGTCTTGACCGGGACCTGCCCGCAGCGCACGGCCTTCTCGCCGGTTGCGAAAACCGGAAAGGCGGCGTCGACCCACTCGTCGCAGGCGCCGGCGAAGGTCAGCAGCGGGTCGATGGCGGCATCGGTCGCGGAATCCCTCAGGTTCAGGTTCCAGCGCCCCTCCTCGCTCCAGCGGAAGCCGATGCTCCCGTTGGGGACCACCGGGCGGCCGGAGAGAGAATCGAAAACGACCGTCTTCCACTGGGCGTTGGGGATGTCCCGACACAAATCGGACGCCCGGAGAAATCGGCCCGAAACCCATTTCTCTCCATTTTTCTCCAGCACCACCGCAAAGGGCAGGTCGGTGTAAGTCTTGGCGTAGTCGTGGAAATAGGCGCACTGCCGGTCGACGTAGAACTCCTTCAGAATGACGTGGCTCATGGCCATGGCGAGGGCCGCATCGGTGCCGGCCCGGGCCGGCAGCCAGGTGTCGGCGAACTTCACGTACTCGGCATAGTCCGGCGCCACGGCCGCCACACGGGCGCCGCGATAACGGGCCTCGGTGAAGAAATGGGCGTCCGGGGTGCGGGTCATGGGCAGGTTGGTGCCCCAGACGATCATGTAGGAGGAGTCGTACCAGTCCGCGCTTTCCGGAACGTCGGTCTGCTCGCCCCATACCTGGGGGGAGGCCGGCGGCAGGTCGCAGTACCAGTCGTAGAAGCTCGTGAGCACCCCGCCGATCAGGGAGAGGAAGCGCGCCCCGGAGGCGTAGCAGACCATGGACATGGCCGGGATCGGCGTGAAGCCGAAGATGCGGTCGGCCCCGTAGGTCTGAATGGTGTGGATCAGGGATGCGGCCACGAGGGTGGCGGCCTCGTCCCAGGAGACCCGCACGAAGCCGCCCTTGCCGCGCTCGACCTGGTAGGATCTTCGCTTGGCGTCGTCGGCGACGATGCTCCTCCAGGCGGCCACCGGATCTCCCTCGGATTGAAGCGCACTGCGCCAGAGCGCCAGCAGGGAGGAACGCACCAGCGGGTGCTTGAGCCGCACCGGGCTGTAGGTGTACCAGGAGCAGGTCGCCCCGCGGGGGCAACCCCGCGGCTCGTGGTTGGGGAACCCCTTGCCGCAGGTCGGGTAGTCCGTCCTCTGCGTCTCCCAGACGATGATCCCGTTCTTGACATACACATCCCAGGAGCAGGAGCCGGTGCAGTTGACGCCGTGGGTGGAGCGGACTTTTTTGTCGTACTGCCAGCGGCGGCGGTAGAAATCCTCCCACTCGCGCTGCCCGCAGCGCATTTCGGCCCAGCCGCCGGACAGGATTTCTTCGCGGCAGGCGTCGCCGCGGGGGCGCAGGAATCTCAATTGGGAGAGCAGACCGTTGGCGGGCATGGACACCTCCCCGCGGCGGGGTTGATCCCTGTTGCAAAGGTCAGTTTGAGGCGTGGGGGCGGATCCGGTTCTGAAAAACGGACCGGGAATATGGATTCGACGGCTGACTATAGTTGAATGGCAAATCCACGCAATTGACTTAGATCAAAACCCGCCTCGGGAGGAAACCCCTACCCATCGTTGCTGTTTCCGACAGAATTGGATCTGAACACCCTGCTTCAGGGAGACCCACGAGATGGAATCGGCTGCCGGGGGTGGACGTCTTCAGCGGATGGTCATCCAGACCCATCGGCTCCCGGTCCTCGGCCCTGACAGGAACCGGCGCATAATGAACCGTGGAGCGGCTCAGGCCCAACCATGGGCATTGGCGGGAATTGCTCGGCTCGGGCCGTTCAGGCTCTCCCCTCTGCTAGCGCTGCGGAAAGCTCCCGAGCCGAGCTTTCGTGTTGAAAAATCGTTTCCCCTCTTCAACCGGCCGATTTGCCGGTAGAGTTCATCGAGCCGGCCTTCGATCGGTTTACGGGAGGGGTTGTTCTTTTCAAAGAGGCCGGCGGCGCTGTCGAACCGCTGCCGTTATCCGGCCGCGATCACAGCGGGGGGGACATCGAAACGACGGGCCGGTCGCGCGACGGTCTCCTCCTCGGCCAGGGCGGCCGGGGCCGCTTTCGCCTTGAACCGGGCACGGTGGTTTTTACGTTTCCTGCTCTTCTCTGATCCTCCCGATAGGGTTCGAATCAGAGCCTGGCACACTGTCCGAATTTCGGAGACCACCGCCCCTTCTGGGGCCAGACATCCTGCCGATTCCCAAAGGAGGGCCGACCGGTGTGAAGTTTCTGAAAGGTGGCGCGCCCGGAGGGGCTCGAACCCCCGGCCTACGGATTCGAAGTCCGGCGCTCTATCCAACTGAGCTACGGGCGCGTTAAAGGAGCTGGGGTGAGTGGTGGGACTTGAACCCACGACAACCGGGGCCACAACCCGGTGCTCTGCCAACTGAGCTACACCCACCGCAAGCGGAACGAAGAGCCTTTCGGGAATCTGAAAGTTAACAAAACCGCTTTCCCGGATCAAGGGGAAAATGGGGTTGAAAAAGGGGCGCGGACTGCATAGAAACAAGCCCATGCACCCGCTGATCGTCTTCGTCATCCGCGCCGTCCTGGGGCTCGCCTTCGCGGTTCTCGTCCTGCGCATGTTCCGCGGGCACGCCGCCCCGGAGTCGGTCCTCTTCCTCGCGGCGCTCTTGGTCGGCCTCGCCTACGTCTTCGAGGCCGTGCGCCGCCGCGGCAACCGCCGGGACCCCCTGTGAAACCGATCATCCTCGGCACCGCCGGACACATCGACCACGGCAAGACGAGCCTCGTCAAGGCCCTGACCGGCATCGACACCGACCGGCTCAAGGAGGAGAAGGAGCGCGGGATCACGATCGAGCTCGGCTTCGCGCACCTCAAGCTGCCCGGCGGCCGGCGCATCGGCGTGGTCGACGTCCCCGGCCACGAGAAATTCGTCAAGCACATGGTCGCCGGGGCGACCGGGATCGACCTCGTCGCGCTCGTGATCGCGGCCGACGAGGGGGTGATGCCGCAGACGCGCGAGCACATGGAGATCTGCACGCTCCTCGGCGTGCGCCACGGGCTGATCGCGCTCACCAAGATCGATCTCGTGGACGAGGAGATGCTCGAACTCGCCCGCGACGACGTACGCTCCTTCGTCCGCGGGACCTTCCTCGAGGAGGCCCCCCTGATCCCCGTCTCGGCCGCGACCGGCCAGGGCATCCCCGAGTTCGTCGCCGCCCTCGAGCGCCTGGCCGCCCGGGTCCCGGAGCGGCCTCCCTCGAGCCTCTTTCGCCTCCCCGTCGACCGCGTCTTCACCATGAAGGGCTTCGGGACGGTGATCACCGGCACCCTCGTCTCGGGCCGGGTCCAGGTGGGCGACCCGGTGATGATCTACCCCCAGGGGATCTCCTCCCGCGTGCGGGGGCTCCAGGTGCACAACGAGCCCGTGCCGGCGGCCGAGGCCGGCCAGCGGACGGCGGTCAACTTCCAGGGCCTGGAGAAGGAGGCGATCGAGCGCGGCTGTGTTCTCGCCTCGCCCGGCGCCCTCAAGCCGAGCTACATGGTGGACGTCGCCTTCCACTACCTGGCGAGCGCCGCAAAACCCCTGAAGAACCGGACCCGCGTGCGCTTCCACACGGGCACGAGCGAGATCCTCGGCAACCTGATCCTCCTCGAGGCGGACGAGATCGCCCCCGGGGAAACGGCCGTGGCCCAGCTCCGGCTCGATGAGCCGGTCGCCGTGGTGAAGGGCGATCATTACGTGGTGCGGAGCTACTCGCCGGTGCGCACGATCGGCGGCGGAACCGTCCTGCACCCCATCCCGCCCAAGCACAAGCGGATGCAGGCCGAGGTCGTCAGCTTCCTCCGGGCCGTCGCCGACTGCCCGCCCGAGGAGCTCCTCGTGCGTCACATCGCCCAGGCGGGCTTCGCCGGCATCTCCTTCGCCGAGTTGCGGCTCGTCTCCGCGCTCACCGACAAGGCGCTCGAGGGGCACCTCGAGCGGCTGCTCTCGCGCCGGGAGATCGTCCTCGTCGACCGCGACCAGCGCACCTATGTCCACGAGGGGCGCTTCCGGGAACTCACCGGCGTCGTGGCCGGCGCACTCGAGCGCTACCACCGCGAAAACCCGCTCAAATCCGGCATGTCGAAAGAGGAGCTGAAGAGCCGCTTCCCGCGCACGGCCGACCCCCGCCTCTTCCAACTCGTGCTGCAGCAGATGATCCGCGAGGGCGCGGTCCTTCAGGAGGAGAAGACCGTGCGCCTCAAGACCCACGAGGTCGCGCTCGCCTCCGACCAGGAGAGCCTGCGGGAGGAGATCCTGCGCGTCTACCGCGAAAGCGGCCTCCAGCCCCCCTTCTTCCGCGACATCGTCGCCAGCCTCAAGGCCGACCCGCGGCAGGCGAAGGACGTCTTGAACCTCCTGATCGAGGAGGGGAAGATCGTGCGCACCAAGGAGGACCTCTTCTTCGACGCCGCGGCGATCGAAGCCCTGAAACAGCGCATGCTCGACTTCTTCGCCGCAAACCCGGAGATGACCCCGGCGCAGTTCAAGGAGCTCACCGGGGGGGCGCCGCGGAAGTTTCTGATCCCGCTTCTCGAGTACTTCGACGGCAGGAACTTCACCCTGCGCGTAGGCGACGTGCGCAAGCTGCGCCGCGCCTGAAGGCGCGCGTCCTCAGGAGAGCTCGACCGCCAGACGATCGGCGACGAGCATCCCGCGGGGCGTAGGGAAAAGCCTTTCCCCCTCCCGCCGCAGAAGCCCGCGCTCCATGTATTCTTCGAGCTTTCCCGCGTGCTCCCGGGCGGGATCGTGGCCGAGCCGCGTCCGGAGATCCGCAAGATCCACCCCCCAGGCGGTGCGCAACCCGAGGAACACGGCCTCGAGGATCTCCTGCGCGCGGTCGAGGGTCTCCGCGCCGCAAGCGGGCGCTTTGCCGCGCCGGAGCGCTTCGAGCCAGGCTTCGAGATCGGCGGGGTTCCAGAAGCGCCGCGGCGGAAGATGGGAGTGCGCCCCCGGCCCGAAGCCGAGATACGGCGCCCCGGTCCAGTACTTGCGGTTGTGGCGCGAAAGGGCGGCCCCTTCCCCGCCCGGGGCGAGGCGGGCGAAGTTCGAGATCTCGTAGTGAAAAAAACCGCGGGCGGAGAGATGCTCCGAAGTGAAGAGAAAAAGCCGGGCCGCCGCCCCCTCGGGAATCGCCTGCAGCCTCCCCGCCGCCTGCTCCCGGCCGAGCGGGGTGCCGGGTTCGATGGACAGCAGATAGCAGGAGAGGTGATCGGGGGCGAGCGCGAGGGCGGCCTCGAGATCCCGGCGCCACGCCTCCAGGCTCTCGCCGGGGAGGCCGTAGATCAAATCGATCCCCACTTGGGCGAAGCCTGCGCTTCTTGCCTCCTCAAAGGCCCGCCGGGCCTCCGCCGGGCCGTGGACCCGCCCCAGGAATTCGAGTTTCTCCCGCCGCAAGGACTGCACGCCGAGGTTCAGACGGTTCACGCCGGCGGCGCGATAGCCCGCAAGCCTCCCCCTGTCCACCGTCCCGGGGTTCGCCTCGAGGGTGATCTCGGCTGCGGGGTCGATGCGAAAGGTCCGGCGGAGGCGCTCGAGAATCGAGGCCGCCGCCTCCGGCGGAAGCAGCGAGGGGGTGCCGCCGCCGAAGTAGGCGCTGTCGCAGAAAAGGCCGCGGCCCTCCGCCACGGCGTCGATCTCGGCCGCAAGGCCCGCGAGGAAGGCCGCGACCGGGTGCGGAGCCTCGATCGAGTAGAAATCGCAGTAGCGGCATTTCCGGACGCAGAAAGGGACGTGGACGTAGAGCCCCCCGGCCGGCGAGCCGGGCGCGCGGTCGGGGACGAAGGGGTCCGGGTGCGGCAAGGGGGCCCCCTTCACCTTCGCCAGCCGCCGAGAAGATGCATGTGCAAGTGGAAGATCACCTGGCCGCCGCCGCGCTCGACGTTCACGAAGAGGCGGTAGCCGCTCTTTTCGATCCCGAGCCTCCGCGCCATCTCCGCCGCGGCGTGAAAGAGGTTCCCCAGCACCGCCGTGTCGGCGGCTGTGGCGTCGTTCACGCTGCGGATGTGCCGCCGGGGGACGATCAGGAGATGGATCGGCGCCTGGGGGCGGATGTCGCGGAAGACGACGAGGTCTTCGGTTTCGTGGAGGATCTCGGTGTCGGTTTCCCCGCGGACGATGCGGCAGAAGACGCAGGCTTCAGTCATGAGCGGGTCTCCTCGGGCGGCAGGCGGAAGAAGCCTCGGCCGGTGCGCGGCGGCGCGGTGGGGCGAGCAGCGCGGCGAGATCGCCCCCGGGGTCGAGATGCCAGCGGCCGCGCAGGGTGGGCCGGGAAAGAAGCCTTTCGAGCGCGGCGAGAAAGGCCTTACGCGGGATCTCCCGCGCCCCCATGCGCTGCAGGTGCCCGGTCGTGACCTGGCAATCGATCAGCTCGATCCCGCGCGCGAGGCAAAAGCCGACCAGCGCGGCGAGCGCCGCCTTGGACGCATCGCTCACCCGCGTGAACATCGACTCCCCGAAAAAGCAGCCCCCGAGCGAGACCCCGTAGAGGCCGCCCGCCAGGCGCCCCCCGCACCAGGCCTCGAAGGAGTGGGCGAAGCCCTCCTCGTGCAGCCGGCCGTAGGCCGCGATCATTTCCGGGACGAGCCAGGTGCCCTCCCCCGTCTCGCGCCGCACCCGGCCGCACTCGCGGATCACCTCCGGGAAGGCCTCGTCGGCGCTCAGCCGGAAGCGTCCCGCGCGCAGCGTGCGGGCAAGCCGCCGCGAAAGGTGGAACTCCGCCGGATGGAGGACCAACCGGGGGTCGGGCGACCACCAGAGGATGGGCTCGCCCTCGCCGTACCAGGGGAAGATGCCGCGGCGGTAGGCGAGCAGGAGCCGCCGCGGGCTCAGGTCCCCGCCGACGGCGAGCAGCCCCTCGGGGGTGGCGAGCTCGGGCGGCGGAAAGCCCGAATGTTCGGACAGGGCGAAGATGGGCATGGCTCACGGCGGGACCGCAGCGGAGGGGGGCGGGGCGCCCCCCGGCCGCCGCCGGTTCCGTGCGGGCCGGCTTCAGGCCGCGCGGGAGCCTTCCCCGGGGAAGCGGAAGGCGATCTTCTCCCCCTCGAGATCGAGGTGCACCTCGCCCCCCTTCGCCAGACGGCCGAAGAGGATCTCGTCGGAGAGCGGGTTCTTGATCTCGTTCTGGATCACGCGGGCGAGCGGGCGCGCCCCGTAGCGCGGGTCGTGGCCCTTGCGGGCGAGCAGGGCGCGCACGGCGGCCGTGTAGGTGAGCCGCACGCGCCTGGCGGCGAGCTGGCCGTTCAACTCCTTCATGAACTTGTCGACCACCCGCTCCATGATCTCCGGGGTGAGCGGGTGGAACTGGATGATGTCGTCGAGCCGGTTGCGGAACTCGGGGCTGAAGAGCTGCTCGACGGCTTTCTTCCCGCGGTCGAGGCTGTCGCGGCGGCCGTCGCCGAAGCCGATCGCCGCGGTGCTCATCTCGCGCGAGCCGGCGTTCGAGGTCATCATCAGGATCACGTTGCGGAAGTCGGCCTTCTTGCCGTTGTTGTCGGTGAGGGTGGCGTGGTCCATCACCTGGAGCAGGATGTTGAAGAGGTCCGGGTGGGCCTTTTCGATCTCGTCCATCAGCAACACCGAGTGCGGGTGCTTGCGGATCGCATCGGTGAGCAGCCCCCCCTGGTCGAAGCCGATGTAGCCGGGCGGGGCGCCGATCAGCCGCGCGACGGCGTGCTTCTCCATGTACTCGCTCATGTCGAAGCGCAGGAACTCGACCCCGAGGATCTGCGCCACCTGGCGGGCGACCTCGGTCTTGCCCACCCCGGTCGGGCCGGTGAAGAGGAAGCAGCCGATCGGTTTGCCGGGGATCCCCAGCCCCGCGCGCGAGCGCTTGATCGCGGTGACCAGCGCGGCGATGGCGTCGTCCTGGCCGTAGACGACCTCCTTCAAGCGCGGCTCGAGCATCTCGAGCTTGCCGCGGTCGGAGGTGGAAACGCTCTGGGTCGGGATGCGCGCCATCTTGGCGACGATCTTCTCGATGTCCGCGGGGTGGATCCGCTTGCGGCCCGAGGCCCCGGAGAGCCGCACGAAGGCCCCCGCCTCGTCCATGACGTCGATCGCCTTGTCGGGGAGGTAGCGGTCGTTCAGGTACTTGGCGGAAAGCTCGACCGCGGCCTTGAGCGCGGAGTCGGTGTACTCGATCCCGTGGTGCTCCTCGTAGCGCGAGCGCAGCCCCTTCAGGATCTGCACGGCCTCGGGGAGGGGGGGCTCGTGGATCTCGATCTTCTCGAAGCGCCGCGAGAGCGCGCGGTCCTTTTCGAAGTGGTTCTTGTATTCCTCGTAGGTCGAGGAGCCGATGCAGCGGATCTCGCCGCTCGTGAGGACGGGCTTGAGGATGTTCGAAGCGTCCATCGAGCCCGAGCTCGTCGCCCCCGCCCCCACGATCGTGTGGATCTCGTCGATGAAGAGGATCGAGTTCGGCCGGCGCTTGAGCTCGGCGATCACCCCCTTGAGCCGCTGCTCGAAGTCGCCGCGGAACTTGGTCCCGGCGAGCAGTCCCCCCAGATCGAGGGCGTAGATGTGGACGTCGCGCAAGAGCTCGGGGACCTCGCCGCGGGCGATCTTCTGCGCCAGCCCCTCGGCGAGCGCGGTCTTGCCCACGCCCGGGTCGCCCACGAAGACCGGGTTGTTCTTGCGCCGCCGGCAGAGCACCTGCATCGTGCGTTCGAGCTCGGCCTCGCGGCCGATCAGCGGGTCGAGCTTCCCCTGACGCGCGAGCCGCACGAGGTCGGTCGTGTACATCTCGAGGGGGTCGTTCTTGTTGCGCCGCCGCTCCTCGGCGCCGGGCTGCCCCAGGGGTTCGCGGTTTCGCTCCTCGTAGGAGGTCTTGGGGATCTTGTGGGCGATGTAGTTCAGGACGTCGAGCCGCGTGATCCCCTCGGCGCTCAGGAAATACTCGGCGTGGGAGTCCTTTTCGAGGAAGATCGAGGCGAGGATGTCGCTCACCGTGACCTCGGGCTTGTCCGCCGAGCGGGCGTGGCTCACCGCGCGCTGGATCACGCGCTGGAAGCCGATCGTCTGCTGCAGGACGTACTCGCTGCCCTCGGGGATCTTCTCGATCTTCTCCTCGAAGAAGTTCTCGATGTTGGCGAGGATGTTCTCCACGTTGCCGCCGCAGTTCTCGATGATCTCGATCCCGGTCTGGTCGTAGAGAATGGCGAAGAGGATGTGTTCCACGGAGACGTACTCGTGGCGCCGCTTTTTCGCCTCGCGGACGGCGAACCCCAGGGTGGCGGAGAGTTCCTTGCTGATCATACCGCTACTCTCTCTCCATGCTGCATTTCAGAGGAAACCCGCGCTCGCGGGCCAGGCGTTCGACGAGATCCACCTTGGTCTCGGCGATCTCGCGCGGGTAGAGGCCGCAGACGCCGATTCCCTGGTGGTGGACGTTCAGCATGATGCGCACCGCCTCCTCGTTCGACTTGTGGAAGACGGTGCGCAGGATCTCGACCACGAAATCCATGGTCGTGTAGTCGTCGTTGTGGAGCAGCACCTTGTAGAGCGGCGGCTCCTCGAGGGTGACCTCGCGGCCGGTGTCGACCTCGGACTCGAACTGGGGGATCTTCTCGGCCATAGCCAACCTATAAGCACCCGCCCGGCTTTTTGTAAAGTGAGCCGTCCCGTCCCCCCCCGCGCCTACCGCCCGCAGCACTTCTTGAACTTCTTCCCGCTGCCGCAGGGGCAGGGGTCGTTGCGGCCGACCTTCTTGGCGCTCCGCTGCACCGGCCGCCGGGGGGCCGCCTCGCCCCCGCCGGAGAAGGAGAGCCGCGCGGGCCGGGGCCGCTCCACGCGCTCGAGCTTCTCGGGGGTCTCGACCTCGAAGCGGAAGAGCAACCGCAGGGTCTCCTCCTGGATGCGCGCCATCAGGTTCTCGAAGAGCTCGTAGCCCTCCTTTTTGTAGACGAGCAGCGGGTTCTGCTGGGCGTAGCCGCGCAGGCCGATCCCCTCCTTCAGGTGATCCATCGACAACAGATGGTCCTTCCAGAGGTTGTCGATGACCATGAGGAGGAAGTAGCGCTCGGCCCGGCGCAGGAGCTCGCCCCCGATCCGCGCCTCGCGTTCGGCGTAGACGGCGAGCACGCGCTCGGCGAGCCTCCGGGCGACCTCCCGGGTGTCGGCGCCCTCGAGCGCCCCGGCGGTGAACTCCGCGGGGCGGAAGTTGAACTGCTGGTAGACGGCCTCGGCCAGTCCCTTCAGGTCCCAGTTCTCGGGGTGCTCCTTCTCGGGGCAGTGGGCGGCGGCGATCGCCTCGCAGGCGGACTCGATCATCGCCTGCACCTCCTCGCGCAGGTCCTTGCCCATGAGGAGCTCGCGGCGGCGGCCGTAGATGATCATCCGCTGCTGGTTCATCACGTCGTCGTACTCGAGGAGGTGCTTGCGGATCTCGAAGTTGTGGGCCTCCACCTTGGACTGGGCGTTTTCGATCGCGCGGCTGATCAGGTTGTGCTCGATCGGCTCGCCGTCCTTCATGCCGAGCTTCTCCATCAGCCCGGTGATCCGCTCGCCGCCGAAGATGCGCAGCAGGTCGTCCTCGAGGGAGAGGTAGAAGCGCGAGGAGCCCGGGTCCCCCTGCCGGCCGGCCCGTCCGCGAAGCTGGTTGTCGATGCGCCGCGCCTCGTGGCGCTCGGTGCCGAGGATGTGCAGCCCTCCGAGCTCGACCACGCCCTCGCCGAGCACGATGTCGGTGCCGCGGCCGGCCATGTTGGTCGAGATCGTGACCGCCCCCTTCTGCCCCGCGCGGGCGATGATCTGGGCCTCCTTCTCGTGGTGCTTGGCGTTCAGCACCTCGTGGGGGATGCCGCGCGCCTTGAGCTTCTTGCTCAGCTGCTCGGAGACGTCGATCGAGATCGTCCCGACCAGGACCGGGCGGCCGACGGCGTGGAGCTCCTCGATCTCCTCGATCACCGCCTCGTACTTCTCGCGCTTGGTCTTGTAGATCACGTCCGGGTGGTCGACCCGGATCATCGGCTTGTGCGTGGGGACGACGACGACGTCGAGGTTGTAGATCTTCTTGAATTCGGCCGCCTCGGTGTCGGCGGTGCCGGTCATGCCCGCGAGCTTGCGGTACATGCGGAAGTAGTTCTGGAAGGTGATCGTGGCGAGCGTCTGGTTCTCGTTTTCGATCTTGACCCCTTCCTTCGCCTCGAGCGCCTGGTGCAGCCCCTCGCTGTAGCGGCGCCCGGGCATCAGCCGCCCCGTGAACTCGTCGACGATGATCACCTCGCCGTCCTTGACGATGTAATCCACGTCGCGCTGGAAGAGCGTGTGCGCCTTGAGGGCCTGCTGGATGTGGTGCAGGAGCTCGATGCGGCTCGGGTCGTAGAGGTTTTCGACCCCGAGGATCTGCTCGCAGCGCTGCACCCCCTCCTCGGTCAGGGTCGCCGCGCGGGCCTTCTCGTCGACGGTGTAGTCGCGGTCCTTCACGAGCCGCGGGATGATCTGGTTCACCTCGTAGTAGAGTTCGGTCGAGCGCTCGGCCGGCCCGGAGATGATGAGCGGGGTGCGCGCTTCGTCGATCAGGATGCTGTCCACCTCGTCCACGATCGCGTAATGCAGGTCGCGCTGCACGAGGCTTTCGCGCTCGAACTTCATGTTGTCGCGCAGGTAGTCGAAGCCGAACTCGTTGTTCGTGCCGTAGGTGATGTCGGCTCCGTAGGCCGCCTTGCGCTCGGCGTCGGTCAGGCCGTGGAGGATGGTCCCCACGGAGAGGCCGAGGAAGCGGTAGATCTGCCCCATCCACTCCGTGTCGCGGCGGGCGAGGTAGTCGTTCACGGTGACGATGTGCACCCCGCGGCCGTCGAGCGCGTTCAGGTAGGCCGAAAGGGTGGCGACCAGCGTCTTGCCCTCGCCGGTCTTCATCTCGGCGATCTTGCCCTCGTGCAGGACGATCCCGCCGATCAGCTGGACGTCGAAGTGCCGCAGGCCCAGGGTGCGCACCGAGGCCTCGCGCACGGCGGCGAAGGCCTCGGGAAGAAGCTCTTCCAGGGTCTCGCCGCGTTCGCGCCGCTCGCGCAGCCGGGGGGTGAGCGCCTTGAGCTCGGCGTCGCTCAGGGCCTTCATCGCCGGCTCGAGGGCGTTGATGCGCTCGACGAGGGGCTGCATGCGCCGCAGCTCGCGCTCGTTCTTGCTGCCGAAGACCTTCGAGAGAAACTGCATCAGCATGGAGGCGAGGGGTCCTTTCCGGGGGTGTCCCGATGGGAAAGATTATACCAGAACGGCGGACCGGCTCAAACCGCTTTTGCAAGGCGGCGCCGCCGCCGGCCGAGCCGGGGTCGCCCGCGGCGCCGGCGGGCCCGCCCGAGGGTTCGCCGGATCAGTTCAGGAAGTATTTTTCGGGGTTTACGGGTACTCCGTGGAGCGCCACCTCGTAGTGCACATGGGGGCCGGTGCTGGTGCCGGTGTTGCCGACGAGGGCGATCACATCCCAGCGCTGGACGCGCTCGCCCGACTGCTTGAGCAGGCGGCTGCAGTGGCCGTAGGTCGTCGTCAGGCCGTGGCCGTGGTCGATGACGATCGTCTTGCCGAGCAGTCCCTTGACCCCTGAGAAGGTGACCACGCCGGAGGCGGTCGCATGGATCGGGGTCCCCTCGCGGGCGGAGATGTCGATGCCGCGATGGAACTCGCGCACGTTCGTGAAGGGGTTGGTGCGCTGTTCGAAGCGCGAGGAGACGAAGTGCTCGGTGAAGGGGTCGATCGGCCGGATGGTGGGGGTGGCGGCGAGAACGGTTCGTTTCCGCTCGAGGTCGGCGATCACCGCCTGGAAGCCCGCCTCCTGATTCGAGGCCGCGGCCGCAAGCTGCCCGAGCTGGCTCTTCATCTCGCGCATCAGGCTCGATTTCCCCTCGCCGAGGGCGATCTTGGGGTCCATGGCCTGGGGCACGGTGCCGCCGACCCCGAAGAGCTGGCCCGGCTCGGTGCGGCGTTCGATGTCGGCCAGGAGGCGGATTTTCTTCTCGAACTCGTGGAGGCCGAGCAAGCGGTCCTTCAGGCGGTTGATCTCGCCCGCGAAGTCCCCGATCAGGGAGCGCTGCAGCTCGATTTCGCGCTCGCGCGCGGCGAGCCGCTCGTGAAGCTCGCGCTCGCGGGCGACGGCGGAGACGGCGCCGCACTTGAGCCGCGCATAATCCCACGCCGCCCAGGCGGAAAGGCATAAAAAGACGGCCACCGCAGCGAGCACCGCCCCGAGGAGCCTGCGGGAGAGGCAGAACTGCCGCGCCGGAGCCCCGGAGTTGGTGAGAACGACCAAGGAGATTCTTCTGCGCATGGTGCGTCGCCTCCTTCGGGATTCCGTCGGCGAGAGAAAGGCTTCGCCGGCGGCCGCTCACGGCCGCGCCAGCACATGGAATCGTCCCGGGAAATGACTCCGGGGAAGGAAGAGCGGGCTCGCGGCCCGCGCCCGGGTCGCTCCCTGGGCTCACCAAGGATGAAAGGCCCCCGCGGCGGGATGTCCCTCCTCGGGGGGTCTCTCGTCTATAGAGAGCCCGCCCCGGTCCTGTCAAGGGGCGGGCGGGGGGTGACGGCGTTTCAGGCGATGCCGAGCTTGAACTTGAGCGACCGGAGCGTATTCTGCATCAGCATGGTGATCGTCATCGGTCCGACCCCGCCGGGCACGGGGGTGATCCAGCCGGCGATCTCCTTGGCGGCCTCGAAATCGACGTCGCCCTTGAGGATGGGGACCTTCTGGCCGGTCTTCTCGCTCACCTTTTCGCCCACCCGGTTCACCCCGACGTCGATCACGCAGGCCCCCGGCTTGATCCACTCGGGCTTGACCAGGCCGGGGACGCCGGCGGCGACGATCAGGATGTCGGCGCGCTTGCAGTGGGAGGCCATGTCGCGCGTGCCCGTGTGGACCACGGTGACCGTCGCGTTCGCCCCGCGCGCCTTCTGCAGCATCATCATGGCGATCGGCTTGCCGACGATGTTCGAGCGGCCCACGACGACGACCTCGGCGCCGTCGGTCGGCACCCCCGCGCGGACGATCAGCTCCTGGATGCCCGCCGGGGTGCAGGGGGGGAAGCGGACCTCGGAGCCCCCGATCATCAGCCGGCCGACGTTGACCGGGTGAAAGCCGTCCACGTCCTTGTCGGGGTCGATGGCGTTCAGCACCTTCTTTTCGTTGATGTGCTTGGGCAGGGGGAGCTGGACGAGGATCCCGTGGATCGTGTCGTCGCGGTTGTAGCGGTCGATCAGGTCGAGGAGTTCCCGCTCCGAGATGTCGACCGGCTGGTTGTCCTGGATCTCCTTGAAACCCAGGCGGTGCGCGGTCTTGATCTTGAGCGTGACATAGGAGACCGACGCGGGGTTTTCGCCGACCAGGATGGTGACGAGCCCCGGGACGACCCCATGCTTCCCCTTGATCGCCTGGACTTCGGCGGCGAGCTCTTCGAGGATCGTCTCGCGGATTTCGGTGCCCAGAATCAACTTGGCGGTCATCGCTTTCCCCTCCTTTGCAGGTGTGATGGGAATCCGGAACGGGCGGGCGGCGCGGAAAGCCCCGGGGCCTTCCCCTCAGAGCGGGGCGGGCACGGCGTCCAGGCCCGCGGTTTCCTCGAAGCCGCACATCAGGTTCAGGTTCTGGACGGCCTGGCCGGCCGCCCCTTTCCCCAGATTGTCGATCGCCGAAAGGAGAACGAGGCGCCGGTTGCGCTCGTCGAGCACGAAGCCGATATCGCAGAAGTTCGTCCCCCGCACGTGCAGCGTGTCGGGGACCGACCCCGGCGGGCGGATGCGGACGAAGGGGCGGCCGCGGTAGAACCCCTCCAGGCAATCGCGCAGCCGCGCGGCGTTCACCCCGGCGGCGGGCCGGGCGTAGATCGTGGAGAGCATCCCGCGGCTCATCGGGACGAGGTGCGGGACGAAGGTCAGCCCCACGGGGCGGCCCGCCTCGCGGGCGAGCACCGTCTCCATCTCCGGGGCGTGGCGGTGGGCGGCGACGCTGTAAGCCTTGAAGGACTCGGCCACCTCGCAGAAATGCACGCGCAAGGACGGCGAGCGCCCGGCCCCGCTCACCCCCGACTTCGAGTCGGCGACGATCCCCTCGGCTTCGATCAGCCCCTCGCGCAACAGCGGGATGAGCGGCAAGAGCACGCTCGTCGGGTAGCAGCCGGGGTTGCCGACGATGGCCGCGGAGGCGATCTCCTGCGCGTAGACCTCGGCGAGGCCGTAGACGGCCCGGGCGAGGAGGTCCGGGGCGGCGTGGGGCTGATAGGTGCGCTCGTAGAGGGCGGCGTCCCGGAATCGGAAATCGGCCGAGAGATCGACCAGGCGCACCCCGGCGCGGACGAGCGCCGGCGCGATCTTCATCGGCATCTTGTGCGGGAGCGCCGTGAAGACGACGTCCGCCTCGGCGGCGAGCCGGCCCTCGTCGATCTCCTCGCAGAGGAGTCCCACGCGGCCGGCGAACGCCGGGAAGGCCTCGGTGAAGCGCTTGCCCGCGAACTGGCGCGAGGTCAGGATCGTCAGCCGCACGCCGGGGTGTGAGGAGAGCAGCCGGACCAACTCGGCGCCGGCATAGCCGGTCGCCCCCGCCACAGCGACGCGCACCATCGGGAAGCCCTCCCTGCCGGATCTTCGATTCGGCTCGCATCCTTAGCAGAGGAGGCCGAGGAGCGCAAGCGCTTCAGGCGGCCGCACCCTCGAGGGCGATCACCCAGCCGGAAGGCGCGCGGGGGGAAGAGAGCCGCGTGATCACGACGCGGACGGTCCGGCCGCCCAGCTCCGCGAAGAGGGCGCGTGCTCGGCCCTGCGGGTCGCGCGCGGTCGCCTTGAGCAGCCCGATCAGCTCGGCGGCCCGCGCGGGGGGGAAGAGGTCGATCACCGGGCGGTTGAGGACCTCGACGAGGGGTCGGCCGAAAAGCGCGAGGGCGGCCGGGTTCGCGTTCAGCAGCCGCGTGTCGCGGTCGAGGACGAGCATCCCGGCCGCAAGCGACTCGAACACCGCCTTGTGAAACTCGAGCGACTCGAGCAGCTCGAGCGCGTCGCGCCGCGGGAAGACGCCGCCCGTCTGCAGGATCTTCTTCTCGCCGCCCGCGGCCGGGCAGGGCAGCTTCTCCAGGCGGTCGAGGAACTCGTGCAGCCGGCCCTCGAGCTTCTCAAGCGGCCCCTTGGCGATGTAGAAGTCCGCGCCCAGGGTCTCGAGCTCGTCCATCTGCTCGATCACCGTCCCGGAGACCGCCACCAGCGGGAAGCAGCCGCCGTTGAAGCGGCGCCGCGCCGCCTCGAAGATCCGCCGCCCCTCGACCTTGGGCATCACCAGATCGGCGAAGAGGACGTCGTAGGGCCCCGCCTCGAGACCGGCGATCCCCTGCTTGCCGTCGTAGGCCCGCGCGACCCGGTAGCCGCGCCGCTCGAGCAGGCCGGCCAGGAACTCCACGAAGAAGACATCGCTGTCCACGACGAGGGCTCTGCGTTGCATGCCGAAACTCCCTCCCCCCGTTTTTCCGTCAATCCACGCAGACGCGACGCACCTCGCGCACGGTGGTGATGCCGGCGATCGTCTTCTGGATGCCGTCCTGCTTGAGGGTCGTCATGCCGTCGGCGGCCGCCTGCCGCGCGAGCTCGAAGGAGGTCGCGTTCTTCTTGATCAACAGTTTCACCGCCGGGGTGGCCTCCATGAGCTCGTGGATGCCGATCCGGCCGCGGAAGCCCGAGCCGTTGCACTTCTCGCATCCCCTGGCGCGCCGGAGGGCGAAGTCCGGCCCGTACGCCCAGCCCTCGGCGTCGAAGCGCTCCGGGCCGTAGTCCTGGCGCAGGTCCTCGAACTCCTGGGCCGAGGGGTGATAGCTCTCGATGCAGTTCGGGCAGAGCCGCCGCACGAGCCGCTGGCCGAGGACGCCCAGGAAGGCGTCGGAGATGTTGAGCGCGTTCATCCCCATGTCGAGCAGGCGCGTCAGGGTCTCCGGGGCGTTGTTCGTGTGCAGGGTGGACAGCACGAGATGCCCGGTCAGCGCCGCCTGCAGCGCGATCGTCGCCGTCTCCTGGTCGCGCATCTCGCCGATCATGATGATGTCGGGGTCGAGGCGCAAAAACCCGCGCATGACGCGGGCGAAGTCGAGCCCGATCTTCGGCCGTACCTGCACCTGGCGCAGCCCCGGCTGGGTGATCTCGACGGGGTCCTCGGCGGTCCAGATCTTCACGCCGGGGTGGTTGATGTGGCCGAGGATCGCATGCAGGGTCGTCGTCTTGCCCGAACCGGTCGGGCCCACGCAGAGCAGCATGCCGTAGGGGCGGGTGATCAGTCTTTTCAGGACCTCGAAGTTCCGCTCGTTCAACCCGATCTCCTCGAGCTTGAGCGAACTCGCCCGGGTGAGAATCCGCAGCACGGCGTCTTCGAAGCGGCCGGCCGTGGGCATGGTGGACAGCCGAAGTTCGAACTCGGGGATCCCCTTGCGCCGCATCTTGATCTTGCCGTCCTGGGGGAGCCGCTTCTCGGCGATGTCGAGCTCGGCCATGATCTTCAGGCGCGAGATGATCGCCGGGGCCATCGCGTTGGGCACCTGGAGGTACTCGTGGCAGACGCCGTCGGTGCGGAAGCGGATCGTGGTCTTGCGCGTGATGGCCGAGGGCTCGATGTGGATGTCGGAGGCGTTGTTGCGGAAGGCGCTGATCAACACCTGGTCCACGAACTTGACGACCTGGTTCGAGGACTCGTCGAGCGCGGGCCGGTCGTCGAGGTTTTCCTCCTCCTCCTCGAAGCTCACGTCCGGGATGAGGGCGTCCAGATCGTCGGCCGCGGGGGCGTCGGCCGCCTGCTCCGCCCGCGGGTCGAAGAAGTGGCGGATGTACTGCTCGACGTCCTCCTTGATCGCCACCGAAATCGTGATCTTCTGGTTGCCCATGAGGGCGCGGATGTGATCGGTCTTGCGCAGGTCCTTGGGGTCGTCGACCAGGATCTCGATCCCGCTCTTGTCCCAGCGCAGCGGCACCCAGACGTAATAGAGGAGAAAGGACTTCTTGAGGTTCGCGATCAGCTCGTAGGGCACCGGGATCTCGGGGTCGAAGACGCGGAAGGGGCAGCCGTAATAGAAGGAGAGCGAGCGGCCCACCTCCTGGAGGTCGACCTTGAAGCGGTCGACGAGGATGTGCTCCACGCTCTTGTTCGCCTTCTTCGCGATCGCGAGCGCCTCCTGGAGCTGCTGGGTGGTGACGATGCGGTTGCGCAGGAGATAATCGTAGCGCGACCCGCCGCAGAGCTTTCCCCGCAGCGCGTTCAGGCGCGAGGCGAGCTCGGCGTTGCCGGGGTCGAGTTCGACCGCCTCGCGGTAGGCCTCGAGGGCCGCGTCGAGGAGGTCGCGCCGCTCGAGCTCGCGGGCGAGCCAGCCGCGCAGTGCCGCCGCCTCGGGGGCGGGCAGGCCCAGGCGTTCGATGACCCGGCCGGCCTTCTCGAGGATGCGCGGCCCGTCGCGCGATTCGAGCACACAGGCGAGAAAATCGCAGGCGATGCGTGCCGGCGTGCAGTCGGACTTCGAGAAGTCGAGGGTGGCGGGGTCGAGCGTGAAGATCTTCTCGTACTCCGCGGCGGCCTCCTCGAAGAGCCCCAGCTCCTTGAGCGCGGCGGCGCCGTCGATCAGGGCGGGAATGTCGCTCTGGCAGGCGAGCGTCTTCTTGAAGAGGGAGATCTCCTCCGGCGAGAGCCCGCAGCTCTCCTTCTGCTGCGCCTCGCGGAGCTCGCCCTCGATCGCCGCGATCCGGGCGGCGATTTCGGCCGCCCGTTCCGGGGGGGGGCCGCCGTTTCCCGGCCGGGTGAGCGCGCGGTAGAGCTGGAGCGCCTCCTCGAGCAGACCCATCGCATGGCAGGTTTCGGCCTCCCGAAGCTTGAGGTCGAACTCCGGGGAGGGCATGGCCTGGGGATCGCTTGCCATCGGCTCGGCTTTCCGCCTCCTGCGCAAGTCGGGCGCCGCGCAAGGGGCCGGGCGCCCGCCGGGGTGCGCCGCCGCGCGGCGCAGGGGGCCTGTGTGGGGTATCGACCGCTTGCCGGACGAACTTGAGGGGCGCTTCCGCCCTCGGGGCGGAGGCCGATTTTGCCGGGCGGCGGAAAGCGGGTATACTATCCGTCGGATGGAAACGGGAGGGCGCCGCGCCGCCGCGCAGGCGCCCGCCGGTCGGAAAGGAAACCTGCCGTGCCGATCTACGAGTACGAACACCTCGGCCCCGCCTGCGGGCGCGGGACGGTCTTCGAGGAACGCCGCAGGCTCGATGACCCGCCGCTCGAGCGCTGCCCGCAGTGCGGCGGCCCGGTCCGCAAGCGGATTTCGCGCGCGTTCGTGCGGGCGCCGAAGACGAACGCCGAGCTGCGCGACCTGGGCTTCACCAAGCTCGTGCGGCGCGACGACGGCGTCTACGAGAACGTGACCGCGCGCGAGGGGGAAAGCCGCATCATGCGCCGGGGCGACGCCGGCAGTCTCCCCGACCTCAAGCGCACGATCTCCGACTGAGGCGGGCGGGGCTCAGCGGGTGAGCCTCACGACGAGGTAGCCCGCGCCTCGGCGCCACAGGAAACACTGCACCGTCCCCCCCGCGGGGATGCGGGCGAGCGCCTCTTCGAAATCGACGACCGATTCGACCGCGCGGCGGTCGACCTCGCGGATCACATCCCCCGCCCGCAGGCCGGCCCGGGCGGCGCGGCTTCCGGGCTGGACCTCGAGCACCACCACCCCGGCCGCCTCGCGCAGCTCGAGGCGCCCGGCCGCCTCGGGGGTGACGGGGGCGACCCGCAGCCCGAGCGTCTCCTCGCGCCTCCCGCCGGGGGCCTCCCCCCGCGAGGCCACAGGCGCTTCGCCGCGCCGGCCGACCTTCACGCTCAGGGTCCGCGGCTTGCCCTCGCGCAGCACCTTGACCTCCACCTCCCGCCCGACGGGGATCCCCGCCACCAGGCCGGTCAGCTGCCGGCTCGTCTCCACCTTCCGGCCGCCCACCTCGACGATGATGTCCCGGGGCCGGATGCCCGCCTGCTCGGCCGGGTCGCCGGCGAAGACTTCGGAGACGAAGACCCCTTTGCGGGGTTCGACCCGGTGGTAATCGGCCATCTCCGGGGTGAGGTCCTGGATGGCGACCCCGAGCCAGCCGCGCGTGACCTCGCCCCCGGACTTGAGCTGGGCGATGATCCCCTTGGCCAGGTTCACGGGGATGGCGAAGCCGATGCCCTGGCCGCCGGCGACGATCGCGGTGTTGATCCCGACCACTTCCCCCTTCAGGTTGAGCTGGGGGCCGCCGCTGTTGCCGGGGTTGATCGAGGCGTCGGTCTGGATGAAATCGTCGTAGGGCCCGGAGCCGATCGCGCGACCCTTGGCGCTCACGATGCCGGCGGTCACCGTGCGCTCGAGGCCGAAGGGGCTGCCGATGGCGACCACCCAGTCGCCGACCTTGAGGCGGTTGGAATCCCCCAGGCGGACGACGGGGAATTCCGCTTTCGCACCCACGATGCGCAACAGGGCCAGATCCGTGCTCGGGTCCCGGCCGACCACCTCGGCGTCGTATTCGTGGTCGTCGCCCAGCTTGACCCGGATGCGGTCGGCGTCCTCGACCACGTGGTGGTTGGTGACGACGAGGCCCTCGGGGTCGATCAGGAAACCGGAGCCCAGGCTCGGCGGCCGGAACTCCCGTTCGATTTCCTCCCCGAGGAAGCGCTCGAAGAACTCCTGCAGGGGGGGTTCCCCTTCGCCGGGCTCGCGCGGGAACCGGCGGATGACCGGCCCGCCGCCCGGGAGGCTCTTTTCCGCGCGGATGTTGACGACCGCCGGGCCCACGGTCTCGACCAGGCGGCTGAAGCCGGCGGGAATCAGGGGGATCTCCGCCGGGGGGGAGGCGGCGGCCGGGCCGGCGAGCAACACGGCGAGGACCGCCGCCCGCAGAGGCGCCCGTCGAGGCGCAAGGGTCATGGGGGAAAACCTCCGGGACCGCGGCGGCCGGTCACGGCGGCCGCCTTGACAGATCGAGGCCGTTTGCCTAAGAGACAAGGTTCCGCTCGCCCGGCGGACAGCGGGCGGCGGCAGGGAGCGCAGCGATGATCCAGGTCGAACGGCTGACCAAGACCTTCGGCGCCGTCCGGGCGGTCGACGGGGTCTCCTTCGAGGCGCGTCGCGGGGAGATCCTCGGCCTGCTCGGCCCCAACGGGGCGGGCAAGACGACCACCCTGCGGATGCTGACGGGGTATCTCGCGCCGACTTCCGGCCGTATCCGGGTCGGGGACTATAGCACCCCGGGCGATCCGCTGGAAGTCAAAAGAATCACGGGCTACCTCCCCGAGTCGGCGCCGCTCTACCCCGAAATGCTCGTCTTCGACTACCTCGCGTTCATCGCCGCCGCGCGCGCCATCCCCGCCGCCGACCGGCGGCGGCGGATCGGGGATGCGGCCGAGCTCTGCGGCATCCGCGAGGTGATGCACCAGCCGATCGCCGAGATCTCCAAGGGCTACAAGCAGCGCGTGGGCCTCGCCGCCGTCATGCTCGCCGACCCCGAGATCCTCGTTCTCGACGAGCCCACCTCGGGGCTCGACCCCAACCAGATCGCGGAGATCCGCGAGATCATCCGCCGCATCGGCCGGGCGAAGACGGTCATCTTCTCGACCCACATCCTGAGCGAGGCCGAGGCGACCTGCGACCGGGTGGTGATCATCCACCGCGGCCGGATCGCGGCCGACCGCCCGACCGCCGAGCTCAAGGAGGCGCTCGGGGGCAAGATCCGCCTGGCGATTCTCCTCGAGGGGGCCGACGCCGACGGGGTCGAGCGCACCCTCGCGCCCGTCGCCGGGGTCGAGGAGCTTTCCTGCGGGCCTCCCGACGAGGCCGGCCGGCTGCCCGTCGCCGTCGTCTTCGCCGCCGGGGCCGACCCGCGCGCCGAGATCTACCGCCGCATCCGCGGCACGGACTGGACCCTCCTCGACTTTCACCTCCAGAGGCAATCGCTCGAGGAAGTCTTCCGCGAACTGACCCGGGAGGGATGAGATGCGCGCCGCGTGGACCGTCTGCCGGCGGGAATGCTCCGCCTACTTCGCCTCGCCGATCGCCTACATCGTGATCGTCATTTTTCTCCTGGTCGTCGGCTGGTTTTTCTTCTCGACCTTTTTCCTCCTCAACCAGGCGAGCCTGCGCGGCTTCTTCCGCATGCTGCCGGTCGTCTTCGCCTTCGTCGTGCCCGCGGTCACGATGCGGCAGTTCGCCGAGGAGTTCCACAGCGGCTCCTGCGAGATCCTGCTCACGCTGCCCGTGCGCTTGACCGAGATCGTCTTCGGGAAATTCCTCGCCTGCACGATCTTCGTCGCGGCCCTCCTCGCCCCGACCCTCGCCTATCCCCTGCTGGTCGCCTCCCTGGGAGACCTCGACCCCGGCCCGGTGATCGGGGGCTACCTCGGGGCGCTGCTGCTCGGGGCGGCTTTCGCCGCGGTCGGCCTCTTCGCCTCGGCGCTCACGAAAAGCCAGATCGTGGCCTTCCTCACGGGGAGCGCGATCTCTTTCGGGCTGTGCCTGGTCGACCAGATGGCCTATTTCCTTCCCGAGGCCGCAGCACGGCCGCTCGCCCATCTCGCGGCCGACGTCCACTTCGAGAACATCGCCCGCGGGCTGGTCGACACGCGGGATGTCCTCTACTTCCTGAGCCTCGGTTTCCTGGCGCTCTACGCCACGGTCCTCGTCCTCGAGGAAAAACACGGATAGAGGAGACGCCATGCCCGCCGGACGCTTCTCCGGTCGCCGCCTGACCTTTTTGCTCGCCGTCGTCTTCGTGGTGCTCCTGAACGCGGCCGGGGTGACGCTCTTTGCGCGCCTCGACCTGACCCGCAACCGCATCTACTCGCTCTCGGAAGTGAGCCGCGAGGTGGTCGCCACCCTCTCCGAGCCGCTCACGATCCATGCCTTCTTCAGCCGCAACCTCCCGCCGCCCTACAACGCGGTCGAGCAGTATCTGCGGGACCTGCTCGAGGAGTACGCCGTGCACGCCGGACGGTTCTTCAACTACCGTTTTCACGAGGTGAGCGGCGAGGAGGGCGAGCCGCCGCCCGCGGTGCGCGAAAACCAGAAGCTCGCCTCCGCCTACGGGATCCACCCCGTCCAGGTGCAGACGATCGAAAAGGACGAGGTGGCCTTCAAGCGCGTCTACATGGGCCTGGTCCTGATCCACGGCGACCTGATCGAGCAGATCCCCGCGCTCACGACGACCGACGGGCTCGAGTACCGCATCACGACCGCGGTGCAGAAGATGAACCACAAGATCAGCGCCCTGCTTCGCCTGAAGGAGCCGATCGCCGTCACCCTCTACCTCTCCCCGAGCCTGAAGCGCATCGCCCCGCTCCTCGGCCTGAAAGGGTTGAACGAACTGCCCCGGAGCCTCGAGGAGACCGTGCGCGGACTGAATGCGCGGACCTACGGCAAGCTCGCCTTCCGGAGCAGCGAGCCCCCGGACGGCGAGGGCCTCGAGGAGCTCGTCCGCGGCAAGAACCTGCTCGCCCTTTCCTGGCCCGCCTCGGGCGACGGGAAGGTCGCGGCCGGCCGCGGCGCGATCGGGCTCGTGGTCGAGCACGGCGAGCGGCGGGTGACGCTCCCCCTGATCGACGTCGTGCGCCTGCCGATCCTCGGCACCCAGTACCGGCTCTTCGCCGCCGAGGACACCGGGCGCATGATCAACGGGGCGGTCGAGTCGCTGCTCGAAATCCACAGCCGCCTGGGGGTTCTCGCCGAACGCGGGGCGGCTTCGCTCTCCGGCGCCCCCGCCTCCCCCCTGGAAGACCCCCAGTCCTTCGCGAACTTCCGCCAGCACGTCTCCGAGCGCTACACCCTGCAGCCCGTCAAGCTCTCCGAGGGGCCGATTCCGGAGGACATCGCCTGTCTGCTCGTCGTCAAGCCGCGCGAGGCCTTCAGCGACTGGGAGCTCTACCAGCTCGACCAGTTCCTGATGCGCGGGAAAAGCCTCGCCTTCTTCCTCGACCCCTTCGAGGAGGTCCAGGCGCCGGGGCAGGCATCCCACCTCCCGATCGAAACGGGGCTCGAGCCGCTGCTCGCCCATTACGGGGTGCGCCTCGAGCGCGCGATCGTGCTGGACGAGCACTGCTACAAGCAGGAGATGCCGCCCCAGCTCGGCGGCGGGGAGCGGCCGCTCTACTACGCGCCGATCCTCAAGCCGCCCTTCATCGACGCGAGCCTCCCCTTCCTCGAAAACCTCCGCAGCCTGGTCACGGTCAAGGCCGCGCCGGTCGAGATCCTCCCCGACCGCGTGCGCGAGATCGGGGTGCGGGCGCACGCGGCGCTTTCCACCTCGGAGCGTTCCTGGACGATGGCGCCGCCGATCAACCTGCACCCGCTCACCCTCCGGCCGCCCGCCGACCCCGAGAGCTTCCGCAGCCGCTCGATCGCCTGTTTCCTCGAGGGGAGTTTCCCCAGCTATTTTCGGGGCAAGCCGCTCCCGGTGCGCGAGGCGGGGAAGGAAAACGCAGGCGACCCCCCGGCGGAGGGTCCGAAGCCGGGGGCCGCCGCGCCCGCGGTCGAGGTGGCGGGGGCTTTTCTCGAGACGGGGCGTCCGGGACGCATTTTCGTCATGGGGACCTCCGAGATGCTCCGCAACACCCTGGTCGACGAGACGGGCCGCGGCGCCAACTCGGTCTTCGCCCTGAACGTGGTCGACGCCCTGAACGGCCGCGAGGCGGTCGCCCGCATGCGCGCCAAGGAGCAGCGCTTCAACCCGCTCGCCGACACCGACGCCGCAACCAAGACGCTGATCAAGTTCTTCGCCATCGTGGGGCTTCCGGTCCTGGTTGCGCTCGCGGGCCTCGGGGCATGGGCCGGGCGGCGGGCGCGCCGGCGCCGCATCCAGCGGCTGTTCGCGCCGCAGGCGGCCGAAAAGGGGGACGCATGAAGAGCCGCCTCAAGACCCTCATCCTCGTCGCCCTCATCGCCCTCCTCGGGCTCTACCTCGCCCGGCGCGGGACCGACCGCACCCACTACGAGCTGCCCGCCCTCCCCCCGGTCACCGCGCAGGAGATCACGCGCCTGGTAATCGAGGGCCTCGGCAAACGCCAAAGCCTGATCCGCCGCGACGACCGCTGGGTGACGGAGGAGAAGAGCCACCCCGCCGACCCGGCCCGGATGCGCGAAATGCTGGAGGCGCTCGCCGCGACCCGGCTGACGGCGCTCGCCGCGGAGTCCGGGTCGCTCGCCCCTTACGATCTCGACGACGCCCGCCGCCTGCGGGTGCGCGCTTTCGCGGGCGAGCGCCTGGTGCGCGATCTCGAGGTCGGCAAGCCCGCCCCGAGCTTCCGGCATACCTTCGTCCGGCTGCCCGGCGACGGCCGCGTCTACCACGCCACCGAGAACTACCGCTTCCGCTTCGAGTCCGCGCTCGACGAGGTGCGCAGCCGCACGGTGCTCGCCGTGCGCCGCGGGGACATCCGCGGGGTCCGCCTCGAGGCGGCGGGCCGGACGCTGGAACTGACCCCGGCCCCGCCGGAGCGCGAGGGCGCGCCCGCGTCTTTCCGCAGTGCGGACGGCCGGCCGGTGAAAGCGGCCGAAATCGACCTCTGGCTGGCCGAGTTCGCCGAGCTCGAATGCCAGGGCTACCTCGACGAGACGGGCAAGGAGGGGATGGGGGAGCCGGTCTGGGGGGTCACTTTCCGCACGGAGCAGGGCGAAAAGCGACTCGAGCTCTTCGACCCGCCCGCCGCCGACGGCTCCCAGCCGGGCCGCTCGAGCGCAAGCGACTTTGCGTTCCTGCTTTCCGCCGATGTGGCGAAGCGCATCCGCCGGCCGCCGGCCGAGTTTCTGGAAGAGCCCCCCCCGGAGGCGAAACCCCCGGCGAAGGGAAGGGCGGAATCGAAAACGGGCCGCCCGGCGGGCGGCGCTCAGCCGCCCAGGTAGGCGCGGCGCACGTCGGGGTTCTCGAGCAGCCCGCGGGAGTCGCCGGCGAGCACGAGACGGCCGTTCTCCATGACATAGCCGCGGCGCGCGAACTGGAGCGCCAGGCGCGCGTTCTGCTCGACCAGGAGGATCGTCGTCCCCTCGGCGTTGAGCTCCCGCAGCGCCTCGAAGAGGCTCATCATCAGCAGCGGCGCCAGTCCCATCGAGGGCTCATCGAGCAGCATGAGCCGCCTTCCGCTCATGTAGGCGCGGGCGACCGCGAGCATCTGCTGCTCGCCCCCGCTCATCGTGCCCGCCTTCTGGTTGCGCCGCTCGGCCAGGCGCGGGAAGAGCCGGAACATGCGTTCGAGGTCGGCCTCGACCCGCGCCGCGTCCCGCCGCGCGAAGGTGGCCAGCCGCAGGTTCTCCATCACGGTGAGGTTTTCGAAGAGCCGCCGCCCCTCGGGCACGTGCGAGATGCCGAGCTCGCTCACGACCCGGTCCGGCGCATAGGCGAGAAGGTCCTCCCCCCCGAAGCGCAGCTGCGACCCCGGCTCGGCCTTCACCAGGCGCGAAATCGCCCGGAGGGTCGTGCTCTTGCCCGCCCCGTTCGCCCCGATGATGCAGACGATCTCCCCCTCCTCGACGGTGAACGAAACCCCGTGGAGGGCCCGGATCCGGTCGTAGGAGACGCCCAAGTTCTCGACCGTGAGCAGGCTCATGCCACGACCTCCTTGCCGAGGTAGGCCTCGATCACGCGGGGGTCGTTGCGGATCTCCTCGGGGGTCCCCTCGGCGATCACCTGCCCGAAGACGAGCGCCTGGACGCGCCGGCAGAGTTCCATCACGACCCGCAGCCGGTGCTCGATCAGAAAGATCCCCAGGCCCAGCTCGTCGCGCATGCGGCGGATGATCTCCATCATCTGCGCGAGCTCCTCGGGGTTCATCCCGGCCGTCGGCTCGTCGAGGAAGAGGATGCGCGGCTCGGTGGCGAGCGCACGGGCCATCTCGACCTTGCGCTGGGCGCCGTAGGGGAGGTTGGCGATCTTCTGGGGGGCGAGGTCCTCGATGCCGAGAAAGGCCAGGCAGCGCCGGGCGGCGGCCTCGTGCCCGGCTTCCTCGCGGCGACGGGCGGCCGTGCCGAACATCGCCCCCGCCAGCCCGTAGCGCAGCTTCGACCAGCGGGCGACCTTGATGTGCTCGAGCACGGTCATGTGCCGCCACAGGAGCATGTTCTGGAAGGTGCGCGCCAGCCCCCGCGCCGCGATCTCGTAGGGGGCGAGCCCCACGAGGTCTTTTCCCTCGAGCAGCACCCGCCCCTCGTCGGGGCGGTAGATCCCGGTGATCAGGTTGAAGACCGTGGTCTTGCCCGCCCCGTTCGGGCCGATCAGCCCCCGGATCTCGCCGGGGCTGAGCTCGAGGTGGAAGTCCGAGACCGCCTTGAGGCCGCCGAAGGCGTGCGAGAGGCGCTCGACCCGGAGGAGCGCGGTCATCTCCCCTCCCCCCGTGGGCCGCGGCGCTCCCGGCTCCCGGCCTTGTCGCGCGGCCCGATGAGGGCCGTCGGGTCGAAGTCGCGGAAGGCGATCAGGCCCGTCGGCCGGAAGATCATCACCAGGATGAGCAGCAGCGGGATGAAGATCCATTTCCAGATCTCGAGCGGCCGGAGCATCTCGCTCAGCAGGTTGATGCTCACCGCCCCCACGATCGAGCCCACCACCGAGTTCAGCCCCCCGAAGTACATCATGGCGAGCACCTCGGCGAGCTGCTGCAGGCCGAAGGTCCCGGGATTCACGTAGCGCAGGACGTGGGCGAAGAGAACGCCGGCGACCCCCGCCCAGAAGGCGGCGAAGAGGAAGGCGACCATCTTCGTGTGCCGCGTGTCGATCGTCATCGCCTCGGCCGCCATTTCGTTGTCGCGGACCGCGTTCAGGGCGAGCCCGTAGATCGAGCGCACGAAATGGTTGATCATCGCCACGCAGATCACCGTGCAGACGAAGACGACCGGGAGGTTCGCCCAGTCGGGCTGCCCCCGGAGGCCGCGCGGCCCCCCGACGATCTCGAGGTTCTCGATCAGGCTCTTCACGATGAAGGTGAAGGCGAGCGAGATGATCGCCAGATAGTCGCCGCGCGTGCGAAACGAGGGGATCGCGACCGCCAGCGCGCCGACGGCGGCGACCGCCCCGCCGACGAAAAGGGCGAGCGGGAAGAAAACCGGCCCGAGGGCGGGCGGGAGAAGCGCGGCGCCGAACATGGAGCTGTTCGTGAAGCCCACGATGGTGACGAGCGAGCCCGCGTAGGCCCCGAGGGCCATGAAGCCGGGGTGCGAGCAGGAGAATTCCCCCATGTAGCCGTTCACGACGTTCAGGCTGAGGGTGAGCATGACCGCGATCAGGGTGATCTTGACCACGATCAGCCGGTAGTCGCTCAACTCCGTCCAGAGATGGAGGATGACGTAAACGAGCCCCAGGTGCAGCAGGATCCCGATCGCGGGGGCGCGCTCGCTGAGCCGCCGGGCGATCCCGTTGGCGGGCGTGCGCAGGAGGCGCGCCCCGAGGAGAAGGGGCAGGGCGTAGGCCAGGGCGAGGAAGGCGAGCGTCCCCGGGATGAGCCGCGGCTTGTTCAGGGCGTACTCGAAGCCGAAGAGGACCGGGACCCGCGGCAGATCGAGGAGATCGGCGAGATCCCGGCCGAAAAAGGATTCGAGAAGCACCGCGAGCAGCGCCCCGGCCAGCCAGCCGAGCAGGGGTACCCCCCGGGCGAAATCCGCCGCCCGGCGGCGGAGGCCGCCCGCGGAGGCGCCGGAGGCTCGATGGAGGTGCGGTTCCATGCCGGGTTCGTCCCCCTTTTACAGGCGCAGGCGCACGGAATAGGGCTCCCCGAAGAGCCCGTAGGGGCGGAAGACGAGGATCAGGAGAATGATCGAGTAGGCGATCAGATCCCGCAGCGTCGAGGGGAAGACCATCGCCACGAAGATCTCGATGAAGCCGAGCAGGAAGCCCGCGAGCGTCGCCCCCAGGATCGAGCCCCGCCCGCCGAGGATCGCGGCCACGAAGGACTTCCAGCCGAAGACGATCCCCATGTAGGGGTCGAGGACCGGATAGGCCATGCCGAAGAGGATCCCGGCCGCGGCGGCGAGCCCCGAGCCGAGCGCGAAGGTCAGGGCGGCGATGCGGTTGATCGGGACCCCCATCAGGGGGACGACGGCGTAGTCGAAGGCCATGGCGCGCATGGCCATGCCCCAGCGCGTGTGGCGGATGAACTGGTGCAGGGCGAGCGCGAGGCCCAGCGCCACGACGACGATCATGATCTTCTGGTTGGTGAGGAAGACCCCGCCCAGCTCGAAGGTCACCGGCTGGATCAGGGCCGGGAACTTGACCCGCTGGGCGCCGAGCAGGATCAGGTTTCCGGTCTCGAGGATGATCCCGATCATCAGCCCGGTGATCGCGGCCGAGGCCCGCGGGGCGTCCCGCAACGGCCGGTAGCCCACGCGCTCGATGAACATGCCGAGGCAGGCGGTCACGATCATCGCGAGCACGATCGTGAGCACGAGGACGAGCCAGCCCGGCAGGACGAGAACGCCCGCGGCCCCCAGGCCGAGGAGCAGCATGGCGATGCCGCAACCGATGTAGGCCCCGGTCATGAAGACGTCCCCATGGGCGAAGTTGAAGAGCATGAGGATGCTGTAGACCATGGAGTAGCCGATCGCGATCAGGGCGTAGAAGCTCCCCCACTGGAGCGCGTTCACCAGGTTCTGCAGAAAGACGGTCATGGGCGAGGGTTCCCGGCGCGGCCGTTCATCGTCTCGTCGCAACCCCGGCCCGGCCGCCCGTGCGCGGCCGGGCCGGGGGGGTGGGGTGCGGTCTTCGAACCGGTCACGGGCAGACGGACTTGTAGAACTCGAATTCGCCCTTGTCGTTGATCTTCACGATGTTCGCGCACTTGATCGGGTCGCCGGAGCCGGGCGGGAAACTGATCGTGCCGGTGATCCCGGGGTAATCCTTCGTCTTGGCGAGTGCGTTGCGCACCGCCTCGCGGTCCTTCTTGATGTCGCCGGTCAGTTTCCCCGCGTTGCGGACGGCCGCGCCGATCAGCCCGATCGCATCCCAGGTGAGGGCGGCGACGTCGTCGGGGATCGAGCCGTACTTCGCCTTGTAGCGGTCGATGAACTCCTTGGTCGCCCCTTTCGCGCCGGCCGCGGCGTAGTGCGAGACGAAGAAGTGGCCGAAGCAGTCCTTGCCGCAGAGCTTGACGAGCTCATCGGAGGCCCAGGAGTCGCTGCCGAGGATCGGCTTCTTCCAGCCGAGCTGCTTGGCCTGCTGCACGATCAGGGGCACTTCGTTGTAATACTGCGGGGTGAAGAGAAACTCGGCGCCGGAATTGATGATCTTGGTCAGCTGCGAGCTGAAATCGGTATCCTTGGTGGTGAAGCTCTCGTAGGCCACGACCGAGCCGGGCCCGTTGCGTTTTTCCCAGTCCCGCTTGAAGAACTCGGCCAGCCCCTTGGGGTAGTCGCTCGCGACATCGTAGAGGACGGCGGCCTTTTTGAACTGGTATTCCTGGGAGGCGAAGATCGAGAGCGCCGGGCCCTGGAAGTCGTCGAGGAAGCAGGCGCGGAAGACGTAGGGCCGGTCCTTGGTGGTGTTGGGGTTGGTCGACCAGGCGCTCACCATGGGGGTCTTGTAGTTGTTGCAGACCTCGCCCGCCGGCACGGCCTGCTTGGAGGCCTGCGGGCCGACGATGGCGATGACCTCGTCGACGGTGATCAGCTTGGTCGCCGCCTTGGCGGCCGACTCGGCTTTGGACTCGTTGTCCTCGATCGCAAGCTCGAGGCGGTATTTCTTGCCCCCGACCTCGATCCCGCCCGCCTTGTTCACGTCTTCCACATACATCTGGGCGGCGTACTTCGTGGCCTCGCCCACCTTGGGGATGTCGCCGGTGATCTCGGCGTTGATGCCGATCTTGAGGACGGGGGCCTTTTGCGCGGCCGCGGGGAGGACGGCCACGCCGAGGACGAGGGTGAGCACGGCGAAAAGGCGGATGTTCTTCATGGAGGACCTCCTTTCGTCAAGAGGCAAGGGGGAAGGAAACGACTGGGGAACCGCCCGCCCCATTAGCACGCCGGCGGCACGAATGCAACGGCCGGCGGGGTGGCGGCGATGATTTTCGGATTTTGCATTTTTCTAATCATTTTTTTGCGTTTTTATGACATTTCAGCTTGACGATTGACATGGAACGCAAAAAGGTGGTAGTAGGCACCATGCGTCTCGACCCGCTGAACCTCGCCATTCTGCGTCTCCTGCGCGAGGGGCGGCGCGCGTACAAATCGATCGCCGCCGAACTCGAGGTCTCCGAGAACACCGTGCGCGGCCGCGTCCAGCGGCTGGCCGAGGAGGGGGTGCTCGAGGTGATGGGGCTGGTCGACCCCGACGCCCTCGAGGGCCACCGCGCGATCCTCGTGGGGGTGAAGCTCAAGACCCCCGATCTCGTGAAGAAGGGCGAGGAGTTCAGCCGCCTGAGAGGGGTCGTCTCCGTGAGCGTGGTGACCGGCCGCTTCGACCTCTTTCTGCTCGTGCTCCTCGCCCCCGGCTTCGATCTGCTCGAGTTCTTCACCCGCGAGGTCTCCCGGATCGCCGATGTGCTGGCGACCGAAACCTTCGTCGTCTACAAGAACTTCAACCTGCGGATCCCCTACGTGCTCTGAGCGCGCGGCCGATCCGCCCCGACGCGAAAGAGGAGAAGCCGTCATGAAACCGCTGCACGAACTCGACCTCCCCGAAGAGCTGCGCTACGTCGAGAGCCACGAGTGGGTCCGCATCGAAAACGGTGTCGCGCGGATCGGCATCACCGATTACGCCCAGGACCAGCTGGGGGATGTGGTCTTCGTGGAACTGCCGGCCGTCGGCCAGACGCTCGCCCGCGGGGCGGCCTTCGGAAGCGTCGAATCGGTGAAAGCCGTCTCCGAGCTCTACATGCCGATCTCCGGCCGCGTGGTCGAGGTGAACACGGCCCTCGAATCCTCCCCCGAGCTCGTCAACCGAAGCCCTTACGGCGAGGGCTGGATGATCCGCGTCGAACCCTCCGACCCGGCGGCCGAACTGCCCGGGCTGCTCTCCGCCGCCGACTACCGCGAAAAGCTGAAAGGGTGAGCCATGCGCTACCTTCCGCACACGCCGGAGGAGGTCGCGGCGATGCTCGCCCGGGTCGGCGTGGACGATCTCGACCGGCTCTTCGACGTCATCCCCCCGGAATGCCGCCGCACGCGGCCGATGGTGCTCCCCGAGCCGATGACCGAATGGGAGCTCGACCGGCACATGGAAGGGCTCGCCGGCCGGGTCACGTCATGGCGCGCCGGCCGGGTCTTCCTCGGGGCGGGAAGCTACCCCCATTTCATCCCCGAGGCCGTGCGCTTCGTCACCCAGCGCTCCGAGTTCGTGACCGCCTACACGCCCTACCAGCCGGAGATGAGCCAGGGGACGCTCCAGGCGATCTTCGAGTACCAGACCCTCGCCGCACGCCTGCTTGGGCTCGAGGTGGCCAACGCCTCGATGTACGACGGCGCCTCGGCGCTCGCCGAGGCGCTGCTCATGGCCGTGCGCCTCACGGGGCGGCGCGCGGTCGCCCTCTCCCGGGCCGTGCACCCCCTCTACCGCCGGGTCGTGGACACCTACCTCGGGCCCGCGGGCATCGCGCGCCGGGAGATCCCCTTCGGCCCCGCGGGGACGACCGACCCCGCGGGGCTCGAGGACGCGGGCGAACTCGCCGCGGTCGCGATCCAGTCGCCCAACGTCTTCGGCTGCCTCGAGCCGTTTTCCGCCTTCGCCGAGCGCGCCCACGCCGGCGGGGCGCTGGCGGTCGCCTCCTTCACCGAGCCGCTCGCCTTCGGGCTCTTCGCCAGCCCCGGGAGCCTGGGGGCGGACATCGCCTGCGGGGAGGGCCAGAGCCTGGGGATCCCGCCCTCCTTCGGCGGCCCGGGCCTGGGGATGTTCGCCGCGCGGCTCGCCCACGTGCGCCAGATGCCGGGGCGGCTGGTCGGCGAGACGCGCGACCTCGAGGGCCGCCGCGGCTTCGTCCTCACCCTCGCCACCCGCGAGCAGCACATCCGCCGCGAGAAAGCGACCTCCAACATCTGCACGAACAACAGCCTCTGCGCCCTCACGGCCGCGGCCTACCTCGCCTGCCTCGGGAAAAGCGGCCTGCGCGAACTCGCGCGCCTGAACCGCGACAAGGCCGAGTACCTGAAGCGAGGACTGGCGGCGAAGGGCGTCCGGCTGCCCTTCTCCGCCCCCACGTTCAACGAGTTCACGGCCCTCTTCCCGCCCGCGTTCCGCGAAACCCACCGGCGCCTCGCCGAGCGCGGCGTCGTGGCCGGCTTCCCCCTCGAGCGCTGGTACCCCGAGCTCGAGGGCCACTACCTCTTGTGCGCCACCGAGGTCCACGAACGCGCGGACCTCGACGCCCTGATCGCGGAGGTGCACGCATGAACCCCGTCCAGGCCGCCACCGGACTCGTCTTCGAGGAGCCGCTCCTCTGGGAGCGCGGGCGCGAGGGCCGCACGGGCTTCTCGCTGCCGCGGCGCGACGTCGAGGAGACCCCGCTCCCGGAGGGGCTCGCCGCCGAACCCCCGGAGCTGCCCGAGCTCTCCGAGGTCGACCTCGTGCGCCATTACGTGCGCCTCTCGCAGTGGAACGTCGCGGTCGACACGGCGATGTACCCGCTCGGCTCCTGCACGATGAAATACAACCCCAAGACGAACGAGCGCCAGGCGGCGCTCCCGGGCTTCGCGCTCGCCCATCCGCTCCTCCCCGAGAGCCTCTGCCAGGGGGCGCTCGAGCTGATCGCGGCCCTCGAGTGCCTGCTCGCGGAGATCACCGGCCTGGACGCGGTGACCCTCCAGCCGGGGGCGGGCGCCCAGGGCGAGCTCGCCGGGATGCTCATCTTCCATGCCTACCACCGCCGCCGCGGCAGGCCGCGCTCGAAGATCCTCGTCCCCGACACCGCCCACGGCACCAATCCCGCAAGCGCCGCACTCTGCGGTTACCGGGCCGTGCCCGTCGCCTCGGGCGGACGCGGCATCCTCGAGCCGCCGTCCGTGGCCGCGCTCATGGACGAGGAGACGGCCGGCATCATGATCACCAACCCGAACACGCTCGGCCTCTTCGAAGAGCACGTGGCGGAGATCGCGCGCATCGTGCACGAAAAGGGAGGCCTCGTCTACGGCGACGGCGCCAACCTGAACGCCGTGCTCGGCCGGGTGGACATGGGACGGATCGGGGTCGACGTGCTGCACCTGAACCTGCACAAGACCTTCTCCACCCCCCACGGCGGGGGGGGGCCCGGCGCCGGCCCGGTCTGCGTGCGGCGCGACCTCGAACCCTTCCTGCCCGTCCCGCGCGTCGTCCGCCGCGGGGACCGCTTCGCCTGGTCCGAGGACTTCCCCCTCTCGATCGGGAAACTCCAGGCCTTCTGGGGGAACTTCGGCGTGCTCGTGCGCGCCTACAGCTACATCCGGAGCATGGGGGCCGCCCACCTCGAGCAGGCGAGCCGGCTGGCGGTGCTGAACGCGAATTACCTCCGCGTCGGCCTGCGCGAGCACTACGCCCCCGCTTACGACCGGCCCTGCATGCACGAGTGCGTCTTCTCCGACGCGCGCCAGCGGCCGCTCGGGGTGACGACCCTCGACATCGCCAAGCGCCTGATGGACTACGGCTTCCACCCCCCCACGGTCTACTTCCCGCTCGTCGTGCCGGGGGCGCTCATGATCGAGCCGACGGAGACCGAATCGAAGGAGATGCTCGACCTCTTTCTCGCCGCCATGGCCGCGATCGCCCGCGAGGCCCAAGAACAACCGGAGCTCTTGCGCGCGGCCCCGACGCGTTGCCTGCGGCGCAGGCTGGACGAGGTGGGGGCGGCCCGCAAGCCGAAGCTCACCGGGCTTCCGTCGTCGGCATGACGAACGCCCCTTCCCCCTGGCGCGTCGCCCACCTGGGGCGGGTGGCCTACGGCGAGGCGCTCGCCCTGCAACGGCGGCTCGTCGCCGCGCGCGCCGCCGGGGCGCTCGGGCGGGATGTCGTTCTCTTCGTGGAACACCCGCCGGTCTTCACGACCGGCCGCCGCGGCGGCCGGGAATGCCTGCTCGTCCCCGAAGAGACGATCGCCGCCCGCGGCATCGCGCTCGTCGCCGTCGAGCGCGGCGGCTTCATCACCTACCATGGGCCGGGCCAGGCCGTCGTCTACCCGATCCTCCATCTGCCGCAGAACGGCCTGGGGGTGGCCGAGCTCGTCTCCGGCCTCGAGGAGGCGATGATCCGCACCGCCGCCGCCTGGGGGGTCGCGGCGGGGCGCGATGCGCGCAACCGCGGCTGCTGGGTGGGGGGGAAGAAGATCGGGAGCATCGGGCTCGCCGTGCGCCGCGGGGTGAGCTTCCACGGGCTGGCCTTCAACGTGGACCTCGATCTCGAGCCCTTTTCCTGGATCGACCCTTGCGGGCTCGCCGGGGTGGGTGTAACTTCGCTGGCGCGCGAGTCCCCGCGCCCGGTCTCCCTGCCCGCCGTCGAGCGGGCCCTCGAGCGTTTTCTCGGGGAGATCTTCGGCCGTTCCTGGGAGAGGGTCTCCCGCGGGGATTTCGAAAAGGAGCTCGTCGCATGGGAAACTGCGTGGGAACCCCGGGGGGGTGCCCCCCCGCCGCCGGCCCCAAGCCCCCCTGGCTGAAGCGCCGCCTGCCCCAGGGCGAGGCGTACGGCCGCGTGCAGGCGCTGATCGCCCGGGGGAGGCTGCACACCGTCTGCCAGGAAGCGCGCTGCCCGAACCTCTGGGAGTGTTACGCGCGGAACACGGCGACCTTTCTCATCCTGGGCGACCGCTGCACCCGCGACTGCCGCTTCTGCGCCGTCGCCTCCGGGCCCCCCGCCCCCCCCGACCCCGGGGAGCCCGAGCGTGTCGCCCGAGCGGCGGCCGCCATGGGGCTCTCCTACGTCGTCATCACCTCGGTCACGCGGGATGATCTCGCCGACGGCGGCGCCGCCCATTTCGCCGCCACGATCGCCGCCGTGCGCCGCCTTCTGCCGCAGGCGCGGGTCGAGGTGCTCATCCCCGATTTCCAGGGCCGCCCCGAGGCGCTGCTCACGGTGATCCGCGCCGCACCCGACGTGATCAACCACAACGTCGAGACCGTCCCCCGCCTCTACCCGCAAGTCAGGCCGCAGGCCGACTACCGCCGCTCGCTCGAAGTGCTCTCCCGCGTCGCCGCCTCCGGCATCCCGGCGAAATCCGGCCTCATGCTCGGCCTGGGCGAACGCGCGGCGGAGGTCCGCTCCGTCCTGGAAGAGCTCCGCCGCGCCGGCTGCCGCATCCTCACCCTGGGCCAGTACCTGCAGCCGTCGCCCGCGCACCTGCCGGTCGCCGCCTGGGTCCCCCCGGGGGAATTCGCGGCCTGGCGCCGGCTCGCGCTCGCCATCGGCTTCGCCGAAGTCGCCTCCGCGCCCCTCGTGCGCAGCTCCTATCGCGCCGAGCGCTCCTTCGAGGCCCTCGGGCGATGAACGCAGGGGCCCTGATCCGCGCCGAGGTCGATCTCGCGGCGATCGCGCACAATGTCCGCGCGCTCGCCGGCTGCGTCTCCCCCGGCACGCGCTTCATGGCCGTGGTCAAGGCCGACGCCTACGGCCACGGGGCGGCGGCCGTCGCCCGGGTCGCCATCGACCACGGCGCCTCCTGGCTGGGGGTGGCGCGCCTGCACGAGGCGATAGCCCTGCGGCGGGCGGGGATCGAAGTTCCGATCCTCGTCTTCGGGGGGACGCCGCCCGCGGAGGCCGAGGGGCTCGCCGCCCTCGAGGTCCGGCAGGCGGTCGGCTCCCTCGAGGCCGCCCGCGCCCTCGCCGCGGCCGCATCCGCCCGCGGGGTCCGGGTCCGGGTGCACGTGAAGATCGACACCGGCATGGGACGCCTGGGTTTCGTGCCCGACGCGTTGTCCCGGCCGGGGGCGCCCCGCCCGGCCGGGGAGCGGCTCATCGCCGCGATCGAAGAGCTCCTGCGCCTGCCCGGCCTCGAGCCCGAGGGCGTCTTCACCCATTTCGCTTCCGCCGATCAGGCCGATCTCTCCTCGGCCGAGCGGCAGCTTGCGCTCTTTCTCGAGCTGCTCGAGGCGCTGCGGGCGCGCGGCGTCGCGTTTCCCCTGCGGCATGCGGCGAACAGCGCGGGGCTGCTGCGTCTGCCCGAAGCCCACCTCGATCTCGTCCGCGCCGGGATCGCCCTCTACGGGATCGCCCCCTCCGCGGAGTTCGATCTCCCGGTGACCCTCGTTCCCGCTATGACCCTGCGGGCGGCCGTGCTCCAGGTGAAGGAGGTCCCGGCCGGCTTCGCCGTGAGCTACGGGGGCACCTGGCGAGCGCCGGCGCCGACCCGCATCGCCACCCTCGCCGCCGGCTACGCCGACGGCTACCCGCGGCTCCTCTCCTCGCGCGGCCGCGTGCTCTACCGCGGGGCAAGCCTCCCCGTGGCCGGCCGCGTCTGCATGGATCTCACCATGGTCGACGCCGGGGCCGCCCCCGGGATCCAGGCCGGCGACGAGGTCGTCCTCTTCGGCCGCGACGGGGCCTCCGCGCTCCCCGTCGAGGAGGTGGCCTCCGCCGCCGGCACGATCCCCTATGAAATCCTCTGCGGCGTCTCGGCCCGCGTCCCGCGGGTCTATCTCCCGGCGTGAGAGGCGGCGGCGTTTTCGTTTGACGACCCCCGCCCCGGCTTAGTAAAAGCGGCCCTCGACCGGTCTTCGCCCGCCATGCGGCGGGGAGGCCGGCAAACCGCGCCATGCCCGAGATCGTCCTGATCAACATCACCGGGAACGACCGGCCGGGTCTCACCGCCCAGCTCGCCGAGACCCTCGCCCCCTACGGGGTCACCCTGCTCGACATGGGCCAGGCGGTGATCCACGATTTCCTCTCGCTCGGGATCCTGATCGAGATCCCCGACGCCTCGCGCTCCTCCTCGGTCCTCAAGGACATCCTCTTCGCCGCGCACCGGCTGGGCCTGCAGGCGCGCTTCACGCCGATCGACGAGGAGCGCTACGAGGCCTGGGTCGACCAGCCCCAGCGCGAGCGGCGGATCATCACGCTGCTCGGCCGCCGCATCCCGGCCGCCCCTCTCGCCCGCGTCGCGCGCGCGCTCGCCGAAAACGGCTTGAACATCGAGACGATCACGCGCCTGTCCCGCCGCCTTTCGCTGGCACGCCCCGGGGAGGCCGCGCACGCCTGCATCCAGATGAGCGCCAGCGGCTCCCTTGCCGACCCCGACGGCCTGCGGGGGAGGCTGCTCGCCATCTCCGAGGAGACCGGGATCGACATCTCCTTCCACCTGGACACGATCTACAGCCGAAACCGCCGCCTCGTCGTCTTCGACATGGATTCGACCCTCATCCAGGCCGAGGTGATCGACATCCTCGCCGCCCGCGCCGGCGCAGGCGGCGAGGTCGCGCGCATCACCGAGGAGGCGATGCAGGGGAAGATCGACTTCCGCGAAAGCCTCGTCCGCCGCGTCGCCCTGCTCCGGGGCCTGCCCGAGACCGTGCTCGCCGAGGTCGCCGCCGGCCTGCGGCTGACCGAGGGCGCCGAGCGCGTGGCCGCGACCCTCAAGGCGCTCGGCTACAAGCTCGGCATCATCTCGGGGGGCTTCGACTACTTCGGCCGCCTGCTCCAGAAGCGGCTGGGCTTCGACTACCTCTTCGCCAACCGCCTGGAGATCGAAAACGGGGTCCTGACCGGCCGCCTCGAAGGCGACATCATCGACGGGCCCCGCAAGGCGGAGATCCTGAAGACGATCGCCATGGTGGAGAACATCAGCCTCGAGCAGACGATCGCCGTCGGCGACGGGGCGAACGACCTGCCGATGCTGCACACGGCGGGCCTCGGGGTCGCTTTCCACGCCAAGCCCAAGGTGCGGGCGAACGCCGACCAGGCGATCTCGAGCCTCGGCCTGGACGGCCTGCTCTACCTCATGGGGATCTCCGAGCAGGAAACCCGCACCGACTGACCCCCCGCCCCCTCTCCGGCCGGCCGGGCCGCGATTGCCAAGCGGCAAATCGTCCTTACCGTCTTGCTGGTCCTGCCGAAAGGAGCGCCCCGTGGTGGAGCGACCGTTCCTCCTTGCGATCGGCCTCGGGCCGGCTTCGGCCCTCTCCCCGGCGACGCACCCCGCGTCGGCCGCCGCCGGGGTTTCGCCCCCGGAGGCGATCGAGCCCGGGGGCGCCCCGGGCGACCCGTCGCGCGACGTTTTCCGCGCTCTCCGGTCGGACGGGAACCTCTTCGATCCGCCTCGCGCGGACGGGCTCCCGGGGGGGCCATGAGCGCGGCTCTCCCCCGGGAGCGCAAGATCGCCTATGCCGCCCCGGCCTTCGCGCTCGCCGTGGTGGGGATCCCGGTCTACGTGTACATCCCCAAGTTCTACACGGACGTCGTGGGGGTTCCGGTGGCCGCGGCGGGGGCGATCCTCGCCGGGGTGCGCCTGCTCGACGCCGCAACCGACCCGCTGATGGGGCACCTCTCCGACCGCAGCCGCACCCCCTTCGGCCGCAGGCGTCCCTACATCGCCCTCGGCGCCCCGCTCGTCGCCGCCGCGATGTTCTTTCTCTGCACCCCGCCGCAAGGGGTGCAGGCCTCCTGGTTCGCCTTCTGGATCACGGCCCTCTTCCTCGCCTGGACGGCGGTGACCGTCCCCTACGAGGCGCTCGGCCCCGAGCTCACCTTCGACTACCGCGAGCGAAACGGCCTCTTTGCGCTGCGTGACGGGATGCTGCTCGCCGGCACGCTGGCCGCATCCGCATCGCCGGTTCTGATCGAGGCGGTGCTCGCCCCCCCGGCGGGCCCTGAAGGCGAGCGCGCGAAATTTTTCTGGATGGCCGTCCTTTACGCCCCGCTCCTCGTGGGAACGGCGGCCCTCTGTGCGTATGCCGTTCGCGAACTCCCCCTCGCGGCGGCCGCGCCCGCCGCCTCCGGCCTGGGGCGGGGGCTCTTGCTCTCCCTGAAGAACCGGCCGTTCCGGATTCTGCTTGCCTCCTACACGGTGAGCGCCTTCGGCGCGAATCTCCCGGCGACCCTCATCCTCTATTACGTCGAGTACGTGCTCGAAGCCTCCGGCGCGGAGGTCTTTCTTTTGCTCTACCTCGGGAGCGGGATCCTCTTTCTCCCGGCCTGGGCGGGGCTTGCCGGGAGAATCGGCAAGAAGGCGGCCTGGCTGTCCTCCATCGCCGTCAACACGGGGGCCTTCGCCGGCGTCTTCTTTCTCGGCCCGGGCGACGCTGGGATCTACGGGGTTCTCGTCTTTCTCTCCGGGGTGGGGCTGGGGGCGACGCTCGCCCTCCCCTCCTCGATCCAGGCCGATGTGATCGACTACGACGAACTCCTGACCGGCGAGCGGCGGGAGGGCCGCTATGTCGGCCTGTGGTCGATCGCGAAGAAACTCGCCGCCGCCGGCGGGGTCGGGGCGGGGCTCTTTCTGCTCGGCCGCGCGGGCTATGTCCCGAACGCCCCCCAGCCCGAGTCGGCGATCCTCGCCCTGCGGGTGCTCTACGCGCTCGTGCCCTCGCTCTGCAACCTCGCGGCGCTGGCGATCGCCGTGCGTTTCCCGATCGACGCCGGCCGGCACGCGCGCATCCGCGAGGCGATCGCGCGCCGCGCCCGGGGCGAGACGGTGGAAGACCCGCTCCGGCCGGGGGTTTGGCTTCCCCCCGCGAAAGGACAATGAACGATGCCGATCCCCGCGGACCTTCTGCTCGCCACGGCGCTTGCCGTGTTCCTCCTCATGACCGCCGGGTGGGTCGCAAGCCTCGTCCGGCGGAACGTGACCGGGGTCGACAGCCTCTGGGGCTTGGGGTTCGTGATCGTCTCCTGGATCGGGGGGCTCGCCGGGGAGGGCTGGGAGGGCAGGCGGCTTGCCGTGGCGGCCCTCGCCACCCTCTGGGGCCTGCGGCTCTCCCTCTACCTCACGGCCCGCAACCGGGGGCGGCCCGAAGACCCCCGCTACGCCGCCTGGCGCCGCGCGAGCGGACGGCGGTTCGCCTGGGTGAGCCTCTTCAAGGTCTTCTGGCTGCAGGCCGCCTTCCTCTGGGCGATCGCGCTCGTCCTGCTCGCCCCCCAGACGGCGCCGGGGCCGGCGCGGCCGACCGGCTGGGATGCGGCCGGGGGTTCCCTCGCCCTCTTCGGCATCCTCTTCGAGACGATCGCCGACCGGCAGCTCGCGCGTTTCAAGGCCGACCCGCAAAACCGCGGCCGGGTGATGGACCGCGGCCTGTGGCGCTTCTCGCGGCACCCCAACTATTTCGGCGAATGCCTCGTGTGGTGGGGCTTCTACGGGATCGCCCTGGCCGTCCCGGGCGGGGGCTACACGATCTTCAGCCCGATTCTCGTGACGCTCGTCCTGCTGAAGATGACCGGGATCCCGCTCACCGAACGCTCGATCCTCGAGCGCCGGCCCGCCTACCGCGACTACCAGCGGCGAACCTCGGCCTTCATCCCCCTTCCCCCGCGGGAGCCGAAGCACGATGAGTCTTCTGATTGACGCGGCCGAACGCGGCCTGCTCCCCGACGCCCTGATCCGCCTGGGGATCCGCTTCCTCGACCGCCGGCGCCTCGCCGCCGAAAGGCGCGCCGACCCGGAGGAGGCGCTCGAGGCGAAGATGCGCTTTCTTGCGTGGATGCGCGCCTCCCCGATCGCCCCGGAGCCGGACGCGGCGAACCGCCAGCACTACGAGGTGCCGCCGGAGTTCTTCCGGCTCGTGCTGGGAAGGCGCATGAAATACAGCGCCTGCTACTGGCCCCCGAAGGTCGCCGACCTCGATGCGGCCGAGGAGGCGATGCTCGAGCTCGTCGCCGGGCGCGCGCTCCTCGAGGACGGCCAGCGGGTGCTCGAGCTCGGCTGCGGCTGGGGTTCCTTCGCCCTCTGGGCGGCGGAGCGCTTCCCGCGAAGCGCGATCCTCGCCGTCTCCCACTCCGCCCCCCAGCGCCGCTTCATCGAGGGGGAGGCGCGCGCCCGGGGCCTCGGCAACCTCGAGGTCGCGACCGCCGACGTGAACGATTTCGCCCCGCGGAACTCCTTCGACCGCGTGGTTTCGATCGAGATGTTCGAGCACCTCGCCAACTGGCCGCTGCTGCTCGGGCGCATCCGCTCCTGGCTCAGGCCCGGGGGCAGGCTCTTCCTGCACGTCTTCTCCCACCGCCGCCTCGCCTACCGCTTCGAGACCGAGGGCGCCGGGAACTGGCTGGGCCGCCACTTCTTCACCGGCGGCATCATGCCCGCGGACGACCTTCTGCTCTACTGCCAGGAAGACTTGGTCCTCGAGCGCCACGACCGTCTGAACGGCCGTCACTACGCCCGGACGGCCGCGGCCTGGCTCGCCCGCCTGGACGCAAGGCGCCGGGAAGCCCTCGCGGTGCTTTCCGCGGGGGCGGACGAAGGGGAGGCGCGGCGCAGGCTCCAGCGCTGGCGCATCTTCTTTCTCGCCTGCGCCGAGCTCTGGGGGTACGCCGGGGGGCGCGAGTGGATCGTCTCGCACTACCGGCTGCGGCGCCGCGAAGACGGCTGAACGGCCCCGGCCGCCCTCAGTCGAGCCGCGGCAGGAGGGGCGCCGCACGGTTTCCCGGCTTGGCGAGAAGCATCTGGACGTCGCCGAGGTAGCGCTCGGCGAAGCCCCCCTCGCAGTAGGCGAGGTAGAACTCCCACATCCGCAGGAAGCTCTCCGGGAATCCGAGGGCCCGCACCTGCGCGCGGTGCGCGAGCAGGTTTTCGCGCCAGGCGCGCAGCGTGCGCACATAGTGCGGGGTGAGGTCCTCGAGGTGCACGATCTTCAGGTCGGTCGCCCGGGCCACGGCCGCGGCCATGGCCGCGATCGAGGGGATGCAGGAGCCGGGGAAGATGTAGCGCTTGATGAAATCGACGCTTCTCTTGTGGCGCTCGAAGACCTGGTCGCGGATGGTGATCGCCTGGAGCAGCATCATCCCGTCCGGCTCGAGCCGCTCGGCGGCGACGCGGAAGAAGGTCTCGAGAAAGTCGTGGCCCACGGCCTCGATCATCTCGATCGAGACGAGCTTGTCGAAGCGGCCGGTGAGGTCGCGGTAGTCGCGCTTCAGCAACTCGATCCGCCCCTCGAGGCCCGCCTCGCGGATTCTTCTTCGGGCCAGCTCGAACTGGCGGTCGGAGATCGTAGTCGTCGTCACCCGGCAGCCGAAGCGCGAGGCGGCATGGATCGCAAAGCCGCCCCAGCCGCTGCCGATCTCGAGGACGCGGTCCGCGGGCGAAAGGCGCAGCTTGCGGCAGATCCGCTCGTATTTGGCGATCGAGGCCTCGCGCAGCGTCGACTCGGGGTTTTCGAAGATCCCGCAGGAGTAGGTGAGGGTCTCGTCGAGAAAGAGGGCGTAGAACTCGTTTCCGAGGTCGTAGTGGGCGACGATGTTGCGGCGGCTGCCGCGCCGCGTGTTGCGGTTGAGCCAGTGCGCGATCTTGAGCGCCGGGGCGAAAAGCCGCGCCGGGCCCGAGTCCAGCCCGCCGAAGACCTCGGGGTTGAGGACGAGGACGCGCACCACGGCGGCGGGATCCTCCGCCGACCAGCACCCCGCCATGTAGGACTCCCCCGCCCCGATCGTCCCCCCGAAGAGGCAGTCCCCGTAGAAGCGGGGGTGGTGGACGAAGAGGCGTGCCTCGAGGGGGAAGGCGGCGCTTCTTTCGCCGAAGGCGTGCGTCGTTCCCCCCTCCTCGAGCACGAGCCGGCCGCGCTCGAGGCGGCCGAGAAGCGCAAGCACGCGGCCGCGCGCCCAGCGGTCCCAGGGGCGCTCGGGGATCGCGCCGGGCGGCGGGAATTCCGGCGGAACGATCCGGTCCTTCATCGTCTCCTCCCGGGGTCGCGTCTTCCGCGCTTGCGCGGGTGCGGGAAAAAAGGCGCCCCCTTGAGAACCAGGCGCAGGGCCTGGAAGTAGATGAGGGCGATCACCTTGGCCGTGAGCAGCGGGTAGCGCCGCAGAACCCGGCCGAGGGCTTCGCGGTCGATCGGACGGCGCTCGAGCGCAAGCGTCGCATCGAAGAGGGGCTTCCCTTGCTCCTCGAGGATCATGTGCACGCCGAGCCTCTCGCCCGGCACCCGGAAGCGCCAGTCGTAGCGGATATCCATGTCGATGAAGGGCGAGACGTGGAAGGCCTTCGCCAGCCGGTGCCGCCGCCATCCGGGGCTGGGGTGGAGGTTTGCGGCGCGGTCGAGGACGTAGGTGTGCACCTCGCCCCAGGGGGTGTTGTGGATCTCGACGACGATCGCCTCGAGATCCTCGCCCGCCTCGTCCCAGCAGTAGTAAAAGCTCGCCGGGTTGAAGACGTAGCCGAAATAGCGCGGGTGGCAAAGCAGGCAGACCGGGCCCGCGGGCCGGCGGCCGGTCTCCTCCGCGACCCTCCGCCGCACCGCCTCGTCGAGGGGAAGGCGCGGGTCGCCGAAGTGGTCCCGGCGGCGGAACCAGGCGGGTGCCGGCCCGCGGTGGCTCCAGAGGGGGTGGAGGGCGAAGACGCGATCGAGCTCGGCGAGATCGAGGTAGGGCAGGATCAGCCGGTAGCGGAAGGCGTTTTCGACCGGCCGGAAGCGGCGGTGGCGGACCGTCCCCTCGTAGAGGCAGCTTCTCACGCAAGCTCCCTTCCGAAGCGGCGGCAGACGGAGAGCGCGCTGTTCACGCCGTCCTCGTGGAACCCGTAGCCGCACCAGGCGCCCGCAAAGTAGGTGCGCCGCACGCCCTGGATCTCCTCGAGCCGGCCGCGGGCGGCCAGCCCGGCGGCGGTGTAGACGGGGTGGGCGAAGCGCGCGCGGTGGAGGACCCGCCGCGGGTCGAGACGGCCCTCGAGGTTGAGCGAGACCAGGAACTCGACCGGGGCCTCGAGGCCCTGGAGGATGTTCATGTCGTAGGTCACGGACACTCCGGCCTCCTCGTCGCCGGGGACGAGGTAGTTCCAGGCCGCCCAGGCGCGGCGGCGCCGCGGCAGGATCGCGGTGTCGGTGTGGAGCGCGATCCCGTTTTCGCGGTAGGGGATCGCCCCCAGGATCGCCCGCTCGGCCTCCGAGGGGTCGCAGAGGAGCGAGAGCGCCTGGTCGCTGTGCACGGCGAGCACGATCGCCTCGAAGTCGAGCTCCTCCCCCCCGGCCCGCAGCCGGATCCCCCCATCGGTCCGCCGCACGGCCTGGACGGCGCAGCCGGTGCGGATGCGGTCGCGAAACGGCCGGGTGAGCGGTCCCAGGTAGTTCCGCGAGCCCCCGGCGACGGTCAGCCAGCGCGGCTGCGCGAGTTCGAGGAACCCGTGGTTGACGAAGAAGCGCGCAAAGAAGGCCGCCGGGAAGCGCCGCAACGCGCCGGGGGGGCTCGACCAGATGGCCGCCCCCATGGGCTCGATGAAATGGCGCCGGAAGAAGGCGGAATAGCCCCGCCGGTCGAGGTATTCGCCCAGGGTGAGCGAGGGGTCGCCGTGAGCGGCGAGCGCCTTGAGGTCGCCCCGCAGGCGCCGGATCTCGAGGAGCATGCGGTAGAAGGCGGGGCGCAGAAGGTTTCTTCGCTGGGCGAAATAGGTGTTCAGGGTGCTCGGCCGGAATTCGACCCCGGTCGCCGGGCATTTCACGCTGAAGCTCATCGTCGAGGGCCGCGCCTCGACCCCGAGCGTTTTCAGCAGGCGCACGAAATGGGGGTAGGTCCTCTCGTTGAAGACGATGAAGCCCGTGTCCACGGCGAAAGAGCGGCCGCCCGCCGCGACGTCCACGGTGCAGGTGTGGCCCCCGGTCCGCTCCTCGGCCTCGAAGACCGTGACCTCGTGCCCCGGGTGGAGGAGATAGGCGCTGAGCAGGCCCGAGATCCCGCTGCCGACGACGGCGATGCGCATGGGCGGTCCTTTTCAGGTCGGGCCCGGGGAAGGCCGGCGCACGTCCTCCGGGACCGGCCGGAGGTCACGCACGACCCCGAGCAGGGAAAGCAGCTTGAGGAGCAGGTAGGTGATGTCGAGCTCCCACCAGAAGAAGCCCTGCCGGGCGGAGACGGCGTAGTGGTGGTGGTTGTTGTGCCAGCCCTCGCCGAGCGTGACCAGGGCGAGGAGCGCGTTGTTGCGGCTCGCATCCGGCGTGGGGTAGCGGCGGCTGCCGAACATGTGGTCGAGCGAGTTGATCGTCACCGTGGCGTGGAAGAGAACGGTCGTCGAGATGAAAAAGCCCCAGACGAGCATCTGCGGGCCGTCGGTCCCCAGCCCGGGGGCGGTGCGCGCGAGAACGGCGCCCAGCCCGTAGAGCCCGCAGGCGAGCAGGAAGGGGACGAGGGTGTCGAAGCGGTTGAGGAAACGCAGCTCGGGGAAGCCCACCCAGTCCTTGACGTAGGGCCAGCGGGTCGGAAAGTGCCGCGCGCTCGTCAGCCAGCCGATGTGGCTCCACCAGAAGCCGCGGCGGACGGGCGAGTGGGGGTCCTCGTCGGTGTCGGCGAAGCGGTGGTGGTGGCGGTGGTGCGAGGCCCACCAGAGGGGTCCCCGCTGCACGGCCGAGTTGCCGAGTACGGCGAAGAAAAACTGCGCCACGCGACCCGCGCGGAAGGCGCGGTGGGAAAAATAGCGGTGGTAGAAGCCCGTGATGGCGAACATGCGCACGAAATAAAGGCCCGCCGCCACGGCGACCGCCACCGGGCTCCAGCCCGTCCAGAGGACGGCCAGGCACATCCCGTGGAGGATGACGAAGGGCAGAATCCGCAGCCACTCCACGCGGTCGGGCTGCTCCGGGCCGGGCAACCCGGATCCCGCCTCGGCGTCGAACCAGCGGAGGATCGAAACGAGAAAGCTCCCTTTCCGGCAGCGGGCGGTGGTGTTCATGGTCGGAGATGCGGGCGGAGGGGAATCGAATTCAGACGCCCCGGATCATCGGCGCTCGAGGCCGGTTTGTCAACGTTTTCCTTCCGCCGCTCAACGGATGAGCCGGCGGCGCATGAAGAGCAGCGCGAGCATCGTGAAGAGCGCGGCGAAAACGGCGAGATAGCCCAGGCTGAGCAGCGGGACCGTCTCCGAGCGGCCGAGGCAGACGAGCCGGCAGAGCTCGACCAGGTGGTAGAGGGGGAAGGAGAGCGCAAGCGGCTTCGCCCACAGCGGCAGGTTGGAGACGGGAAAGAAGGTCCCGCTGAAGAGGAACATGGGGGTGACGAAGAGAAAGATCGGCAGGTTGAACATCTCGATCGTGGGGATGATCCCCGTGAAGAACAGCCCGACCGCGCCGAAGGCGATCCCCCCCAGGAAGGCGAGCGGGATGACGAAAAGCGCCTGCGGGCCGGCCATCAGGCCGAAGAGCGAGAGAACACCCAGCATGATCGCGGCCGCCGCCGCGGCCTTGGAGGCGCTCCAGACGATCTCGGCGACCATGATCTCCTCGAGCGATAGGGGGGTGGCGAGCATGGCGTCGAAGGTCTTCTGGTAGTACATGCGCACGAAGGAGGCGTAGGTCGTCTCGAAGAAGGCGTTGTTCATGACCGCGGCGGCGATCAGCGCCGGGGCGAGAAAGGCGGGGTAGGAAAAGGCCTCGCCCCCGTAGCGGACCTCGCCCAGCAGGCCGGCGAAGCCCAGGCCGAAGGCGGCGATGAAGAGCACGGGCTCGAAGAGGGGCGTGAGGAAATTCACCTTCCAGATCCGCCGGAAGGTGACGAAATTTCTCCGCCACACGCGGATGAAGCGCCAGGACAGGGCATCCCACCGGATCACGGGCTTTCTCCTCCCCCTATTCCCGAAGCTCGCGCCCCGTCAAACGCAGGAAAACGTCCTCGAGGGTCGCATCACGGAACGTGCAGCGCCGCAGGCAGAACTTCTCGCGCACGGCCGCGACCCGCCCGTCGTCGCCCGCGGTGTAGAGCAGGATCCGCTCGCCCAAATCGTCGTGCGGCAGCCCCTGCTCCTTGAGGTACTCCCGCAGGGCGCCGTCCGGCCCGCCGATTTCGACCACCTGGCGGCCGACGTGCCGGAGGATGAGCTCCGCCGGCCGCCCCTCGACGAGGATTTTCCCGTGGTCGATGATCACCAGGCGGTCGCACAGGCGGGCCGCCTCCTCCATGTAGTGGGTGGTGAGGATGGCGGAGAGGCCGCTGGCCTTGAGCTTCTCGATGCGGTCCCAGACCTGGTGCCGCGACTGGGGGTCGAGCCCCGTGGTCGGCTCGTCGAGGATCAAAAGATCCGGCCGGTTGACGAGCGCGCGCGCGAGCAGGAGACGCCGGATCATGCCCCCCGAGAGGTCCATCACCCGCGCCCGGGCGCGCGAGGCGAGGGCGAAGAACTCGAGCAGCTCGGCCGCGCGGGCGCGCGCCTCGCGGCGGCCGATCGCGAAATAGCCCGCAAAGACGAGGAGATTCTCCTCCACGGAGAGATCCGGGTCGAGGGTGTTTTCCTGCTGGCAGACCCCGATCCGCGCGCGGATGCGCCGCCAGTCGCGCGCCAGGTCCATCCCGAAGAGGCGGACCGTGCCGGCGGTCGGCGGGGAGAAGCCGTAGAGCATGCGGATCGTCGTCGTCTTGCCCGCCCCGTTCGGCCCGAGCAAACCGAAGCACTCCCCCGCCGCGACGCGAAAGGAGACCCCGTCCACCGCGGTGCGGCCGCGGAAGACCTTTCGCAGGGCGCTCACCTCGAGGATCGTTTCCCGGGGATTCATTTCAGCACCGGAAGCCCCCCCGC